>JAZQUV010000024.1:0-94012 GCA_045631465.1 Candidatus Aphodosoma sp.
ACATGGATAGGTTGTATCAATATCCATCGGAGATGCAACAGTACCAAAGTGCAAGAAGAAATATAGCACAAAGAAGTATGCTGGACGAGTCATTTTTATTGAGACTAATCCATGTACAGAATTTTGGTTCTTGTTGCACTTCTTGCCAAATGTGGTATGCAAACATTATGAAAGTTACGAGCAGCTACTTCCGGAATTACAGAAGTATATGCCAGGATATGAAAAGACAAAACGCTATTTCATCCGTACGAATCTCTATAAGTATCTTACAGAAAATGGTGATTTAGAACGTGCTATCCAAAATTCAGAGAAGTTATGTCAACTATGCAAGGAGTCTCCAGAAGACTTGAAGGCATATTCGGAGATACATAGGATAATAGAGTTACTTCAAAAAATTAGTTGATAGATTTTTAGTTTAAATATAGAATTATTTATTTGGAGATATGTAGGTCTAAATAAAAAATACAATTTTAATTAAAGAGTTGAAAATTTGAGTAATACATATGTGGTCAGATAAAGAAACATCAGAAGACCTTTTAGGTTATACCGTTCATTCATCACTGCTAAAAAGTGTTATAACAAATGAAAAGAACCTTCCTATAACCGTGGGATTATATGGTGATTGGGGTTTAGGAAAATCAAGTATATTAAAGATTTTAGAAAAACAACTTGAAGAGGATGGAGATGCTGTTGTTGTCTATTTCGATGGTTGGACTTTTGAGGATTTTGATGATGCAAAGATGGCTCTTATACAAGGCATCGTGGATGCTTTGGAGAAAAACCAGAAATTTATACCAAAAGCTGAAACAACACTACAAAAATTTAAGGATCAGTTTTCTAAACTGAAAAATTCAATAAATTGGATGCGTTTATTAAAGTTTTCTGTTAAGGGGATTGTACCTGTTGCGACTGCTGCGGTAACAGGAGGCGTATCTATGATTATTCCTACTTTATTGTCTGCTATAAAAGAGAATAGGGATGACTTAAGTAATATCCTTAGTGAAGAGAATGCTGAGAATTTTCTAAGAGAGACCTTGTGTTCTGAAGATGAAGAGAAAAAATATACAGCGGTTAGAGAATTTAGAAAAGATTTTGAGAAGCTTATAGAAGATAGTAAACAAGGTAAGATTGTTGTACTTATTGATGATTTGGATAGGTGTTTACCTCGTCATATAATAGATAATTTAGAGGCTATAAAATTGTTTTTAAATGTACCTGGAACTGCTTTTGTTATAGCTGCTGATAAATACATTGTTTCTAATGCTATCAAAAGTGAATATAAAGAGATTATCGAGGCTGCTTCCGAAGATCGTCCAAATTTAGGAGATTCATATATGGAAAAGTTTATACAACTTCCTTATACAATTCCAACTCTTAGTCCAAAGGAAGTAGAAACATATGTAACACTTTTGTTTTGCCAATCAATTCTTAACAAAGAATCCTTCGATAAAGTACGTAACGACTTTACAGAATTTGTTTCAATAAACAAGTTCGACAGATATGGTTGGACCAATATACAAACCATTTTAAAAGATAACTTACCAGAAAATATGGGGGAAACTATAGGTTTCTTTTCTTTATTCTCTCGTATTATTGGTAACTCATTAAGATGGAATCCTCGTCTCATTAAGAGATTTCTAAATGCGTATGAGATAAGAGTTCGTCTCTTAGAACAATCCGGAATAAACGATTCTAAATCAAAATTTGCATTGCTTAAACTAATGCTGATAGAGCAAAAGTTTATAGATCAATTTAAGCAACTGAATACATGGGTAATGAGTTCAATAGATTCACCGAAGGAGTTAATTGATATTGAAAAATATGCAAATGCTGAAACTAATGATATAGCTGATTATAAAGATTGGAATTCACCAGATTTGTTACAAATTGTACGTACAGAGCCTAAATTTAGTTCTGTTAATATGAGAGAGCTTTTCTGGGTATCTCGAGATAATATAATTGATGAAATGAGCGGAATGTCTCTAATATCATCAAGAGTAAAGGCTCTATTTAATAAGGCATATAATGCTACTACTGATCCGATTTGTAAAGAATATTGTGAGAAAGAATTGTCAATCTTATCGGTAGTGGATTTGCATGATATTTTTGATTTATTGGATGCTAAAATATTGTTAAATCCTAAGGATAAAAAAGCATACACAATATATTATTTCTGTATAATGAGTGAAATCCCCAATGCATACAACAGACTTTTATCTATTCTTTCCAGAATAGATGTATCTTCTATACCTTTCTCATTAGGTAATAAATTTAAAGAGATTCTTCTAAAGTTTGCTTATGATAAGAAACTTCAAGAACTTATAAGTAAAAATAAACCTTTAATGAATTCTATAAATGGTAAATAATGGGAACTTCTCATAGACATACAGCAACTATCAAGGGAGAGCCTAATTGGGGTAATGCTTCTAAAGCACTTACATCTGTTGCTTCAGGAGTTGAAGAGTCAGATAATCTAACTAATAATCCACCACCAACGATGAGCCCTCGCCAAATTGGACGAAGACAAAGTACGTTAGGTAAGAGAATTAGTAATGGAGAACATCGTGCAGTCAGAAATTTGGTCAGAGCTGTAGGCGGAAGGACCAAAGTAAGTAGCGGAGCCTCAAGAGCCATAGGATATGCAGGTATTGCTGTTGCGAATAAATTCGTATCAACAATTGTAGAAATTGCCGATAAAGGACTTAATGGCTGGCTTAAGAGTAAAGGTGTTTTAAGTTTAGAAGGAAAATCATGTCGTGATATAGTAGATTGTATTCGTGGTTTTATTGAAGTTGATGTTGCTGGTCTTGATAACACTGCCGCAAATGAAGCTCTTGAGCATATTATGGATATGTTAGAACTAGAAATGTCTACGAGTGAACGTTCATACGATGAGGTTATGACAAATATATTAACCGAGGATAGTATTAAAGATATGCTTGATGAATTTTTTGGTATGTATATCTTTAGTCATCTGTCTCAAAATTTTTCTGAAAAGATTGGATATGAGAAGGGTACTGAAGTGAAGAATGCCACGATGGAAGACATCAAAGATCAGATTATAGAAGATGTGCGTAGCAGTAGAACAGTTCGCCCTATCGAATCAATAGATTGGAAATCTACTGAAGGAGAAACATTTATAAAGAAAGAATTTGACAGAATAATATTTATACTTTCAGGAAATGAAGATTAAAACGACATCATATAGAACACTCAATAAAGGTAAAAAGGATTTCCGACTATTGGCAGATATATCGATAAATTTACCTGATAATTCTATCATTGAAACATATGCGGAAATTCAATTACATCCCATAGCATATTTCTATGGGAAGTCACCTAACATCACTTTTTCCTTATTGATTTTATCTGCGATAGTATATGCTGTGGATCGAGCGGTAAAAAGGAATGAATACTCTATTGATGGTTGGTCAAGAGAATTTGAAGTAGAAATAAATATTCCAGAATATGAAGTGCTTCATCCAATTGAGGATAAAATAAATAGTCTGCTGTCTTTTTTAACAGGAGATTATTGGACTTGTCATTTCAAAGGACCTGCTAGAGTATATTACCCAAGATATAGAAGTGGGAGCAGTTTGATAGATGGTATTACCCAAGTTAGTTTATTTTCTGGTGGGATGGATTCGTTAATTGGGGCAATTGATTATATAGAAAACCATCCGGAAGGAAAACTGTTTTTGACTTCTCATTATGATAGTTATATGTCTGGACCTAAATCAGATCAAAGCAAATTGATAAAATGTTTCAAGAGTAAATATAATGGTAAATATTGCTATCCCGGAGCAGTATTGGTACAACCAGGATTATCTAATGAGTTATCGTGTAGGTCACGTTCTCTAATGTTCATCTCATTAGCGCTTATTGTTGCTGAGTATGCTGCTTGCGATGTTATAGTTCCAGAAAATGGTTCAGTATCTCTTAATTTCCCACTATCAGCGTCGAGAAGAGCATCATGCAGTACAAGAACAACTCATCCTAAATTTTTAAGACAACTTGGGGAGATATTAAAACTTATTGGTATTAAAGCAGAAGTTTCAAATCCTTATGAGAAAAGTACAAAAGGGGAAATGGTACAAAATTGTGCAAATAGAGATTATCTAATTCATATAGTTGATAAGTCCAATTCATGTGGAAAGAGAGGCATGCACCAGTTTATGTATGATAATCATAGTGCAACACATTGTGGCCATTGTATGCCGTGTATGTACAGAAAGGCAGCTCTCATAGGTAATGTTGATAATACAACATATGGTAACAGGTTCATTACTTTATTCAATAAGAAAGGTGATAAAGTCGCAGAAGATTTTTATGCGATGCTTGACTTTTTGAAGAAAGATTTAACTATTAGTGACATTAAACGAGAACTAAGGATTGCTGGAATGGTAAATTTTAATGATTTAGACGATTATGCAAATCTTGTAGTTCGTACTCGTACAGAGTTACTCAATATGATTATGAATGATAATAATTATTCAATTACTAATTACTTAGGCAAAATATGATATTAGACACTCATTGTCATTTTGATATGATGCCCAATCCAGAAAAGTATATCAAGGATGCGGAAAACAGAGGAGATATAGTTGTTGGTATGACTAATCTTCCTAGTCATTTTAGGATGGGAATAAATCACGTGAAATGCTATAATAATATACGATTAGGTCTGGGATTCCATCCTCAGTTGATTTCAGAACATATGTCTGAGTTGGCAATATTTGAATCATCAGTTAATCAAACATCATATATTGGAGAGATTGGTTTAGATTTCTCTCGTGATTATATCGCAAGTAAAGATATTCAGTTAGAATGTCTTAAACGAATACTATGCAGTATATGCGAAAAGAAAAAAATTGTTAGTGTACATTCTAGAAAAGCAGAAAAAGAACTTTTCACAATTCTAAAAGATTTCAAGATTGAAAATGTTATTTTTCATTGGTATAGCGGTCCTCTTAATTTGATAGATGATATAGTCAATGAAGGTTATTATTTTTCTATCAATGAGGCTATGACATTGTCTGAATCTGGTCGCAAGATTATCAGTAAAATCCCGACGGATAGGATATTAACTGAATCAGATGCACCATATAACAATAAAAATAATATACATAATGCATTAAGAAATATAGGTTTCAGCGAATCGTTAATACAATCAAATTTTAATACTTTAATAAAAAGGATTAAATAAGGATACGGAGATCTGCCACTTGCCTAATTTCTCTCTGTAGAAAATTATAAGTCTCTGAAAAATTTGAGAGCTGCTAGAATGATAGGTTATCAAAAGTTTCATCAACGAAAATCTATAGGAATACAAAAAGTTGTAGTATATGTGTATTGTATTAATATAAATAAGTATAGACATGTTCAATAAGATTCTTATAAAATCAGGTTCTAATGTAGCAGAACGATATCTATCCATTGCAGATGTTGTAGATATGATGTTCTACTTTACCGAAGTGCATGTTGTCATTTCTCAGTTTGAACTGAAGCAATTACTTGCAGTATTTGGTGAAGACATTTTTTATGAATTAATTACGTCCAAACGCTTAATTGCTCACCTTTGCGATCAACACATAGGTGCTTCTAGATATGGGGAGTTGGATTCTGTAGGTTTGTTTCGCCATAATTTCCATTCTTTTGATGAGCTTTTATTTAATTTTCATAAAGAAACGACCAATGATTTCAAAGAGAATAAAAGATTTGCTGAAAGATTCTCAAAAGTCTTGTCAGAATACCGCTATCCCAAAGAAATAAATGACTCATTGTACAAAGATGTTGAGAATGAAGATTTATTGTCGAAGGTAACACAAGTATTTATTAAACAATATTATCCGAATTATCGGAACGTTGAAGACATTCATATTAAGGCAGACCCATCCGCATCTTCCTTTATGACATTCTATAAAATAGGTGGTAATCTTCGAATAAATGAATTGAATGAAATGCATTATCAGAATGGATATCCTGGTGCATTTGGGTATTCTACAATTCTAATGGCATTAGGTGAGACCCATATGGATTGTTATTTGGCCTCGGAGTTACAAGCAGAAATGATGGTGAACCAGCGTTGGAGTGAAGTGTATAAGCTCCGAATAAATGAGAGTATAAAACAGATTGACAAAACTATAGATGATATAGATCATTTTCATGAAATGACAGCCAATGATTATTTATCTCCAGGGCAGTCATTCGTAGATGGCTTGATTACCCCCAAAGAATTAGTTAACAGTATGAATTGTGACGATAGTATAAAATTTCGCGAGTGGCTTTCGAAAATCCCGCAAGGTCAGCCAATATCTGGTGAACTTTATAAAGCAATACAAAATCAAAATAGCAACAAATTATGGGTTAAAGGAATAAGAACTTTTGCACAAGTTGTTACGGGGAGTATTCCAATAGTAGGCCCATTTGTAGGTGGAGCACTTACTTTTTTAGATGGATTTGCTGGCGATAAAATAATCAATGGTTGGCAACCATCAATGTTTGTCAATAGAGTATTGACAAAGGATCAATTCAAGAAATAAAAAGTTAAAAAGTATTTTTGAATCAAATATGGACATGGGTTCATAAAATATATGTTGTTCTTTCAGTTGATAAATCAAAGTTTTATAAATAATGAGTTTATGAATATTTTTAAATCATTACGCATTTATGCTATGCAGAGTGGAAAATTATACAATTCTTTGAAATTGTGGTCAGAATCAGTGTCTAGGGATTTAAATGAGAGCAGTATGACATGTTATCCTAATGGCTTTACTGGCTTCTCATTTGGCGACCGTCTTAATGCAGTCATCTACATTACTCTTGCCTATCTGCATAGAAAAATATTCTTTGAAGAATGCCTAGATAATAAAATTCTGCCAATACCAGAGACTGATTATGATTATTGGAAAAGGATTATCGATTCATCAATAGAGGCTCAACAGCTTTCTTCATCTAAGGATTCTAAGTATAATGAATTAATATCGGACTTGTTTGGTGCTGTATATGACTATCGCGATTGGCAATCCTTCATTAACAGTACAATAGGTTATTTTGAAGATGATGATGACGAAACTGTTAAGGCTTTCTCATTTATGTTTTCCAAATACCATACATACACTAATGATTTTAATTATCAGGTAAGAGAATTGTCAAAAGAAGAACTCGATTTTGTCAATCACGGCATCTTCTATAAATTTGGGCTATTTGATTTCATATTACCACAGTCAGTTGAAAATGATTGTGAAGACATACCATTTATAGACAGATTATATAGACGATTATACTTTCCTGTATGGGACAAGAATAGTAAATACAAGCATGGTGACATCGTGTCTGTAGATGAAAATTCTCAAGTTATTTATAGTAAAAGCGATGCTTGTTTGATTCTTAATTAGACAATGCAGTAGATGGAAAATAAATTGGGAAAACACATCGATAAAAGCCTGTGGATTTGATATTATTATCGTTGAAGACCATAGTGCTGAAAAATTTTGCCCAGTTGACCTATGGCAAAGAAGTTCCTATCTTTAAATATAAAGTATTCATCATATAGAGTTAGTATAGTCAATTTGAGGTATCATAGTTTGTCGACGAACAATATACAGATAGGTAAGGTGCATGCTGTCTCAAAAGGAAGCTGAACCCGATTGCAATATCCGTCAAATAGAAATGGCAGAAATTGCAAAAGAAGGTGGCGCTTTACATTGTATAAGTTGGAATGTTTATCTTCCAAAATCACATGTAAAAAGATAAATCACCACCTATGAGATATTTTTGTCCTTCGGCTATTTTTGACTCTCTCTGGGGACAGATGGGGGACAAAATGGGCGAAAAACTGTAATTTTCGAAGTTAAAATCAAAAATCTGCAAAAATGGACACAATTCTTAATGTTTGAAAGTAAGTGATTTACGAGCTATATTTGCAGAAGGTATGTTTTCCTTTGCAAAAAATCACTTTCCCACGCAGAATCTACTTTCCGATGCAGAAGTGTGCGAAGATGTTGCCGAGGACTTCGTCGGTGGTGATTTCGCCGCCTGTGATTTCGGCAAGGTGGAAGAGGGCTTCGCGGATGTCTTGGGCTACGAAGTCGGCTGGGATATTCATTTGTAGGCCGTCGATGACGCGGTCGATTGATTCGAGGGCGTGGGAGAGAGCTTCGTAGTGACGGAGGTTAGATATGATGATGTCGCCAGCTGAGAGGTCGGGCATTTGTGCGCTTTCGTAGAGGAGGCGAGTGAGTTGCTCGGTGTTGATGGATTGTTTGGCGGAGATTTCGATGATTTGTGGGGAGGTGTTTCGCACGGAATTATTTTTTTCTCCCACGGAATTGTTTTTTTCTCTCACGGAATGCACGGAATTCACGGAATTTGTATCTATTTTTTCTCCCACAGATGACACAGATTGAAAAGATTTTTTACCATCCGGATTTAACGATTCGCTGTTTTTAGCTTTGCTAAAAAGGCGCTCGTCGGATTTCACGGATTTTTCGGACACGGAATTCACGGAAGTTGTATTTATGTCGTCAGTGATTTTTTCTCCCACAGATGGCACAGATTGAAAAGATTTTTTGACATCCGGATTTAACGATTCGCTGTTTTTAGCTTCGCTAAAAAGACGCTCTTCGGATTTCACGGATTTTTCGGACACGGAATGCACGGAAGATATTTCTCCATCTTTATCATTAGTTTCGCTAAAAAGGTGCTCGTCGGATTTTACGGATTGTTCGGACGGACAATATGGTTCGAACCATTGGCGGAGGGTGATGAGTTCTTCGTCGTTGAGGCGGTCGATTTTGTTGAGGAGGATGATGAGGCGTTTGCCTTCGGTGCGACGCATAATGCGCTCGGCGAGCCACTCGATGTGTTCGGTCACGTTGGTTGAATCGACTACCCAAAGGATGATTTGTGCGCGCTCAATCATTTCGTAGGTGCGCTCGATGCCAAGATTTTCGATGATATCGGAAGTTTGGCGGATGCCGGCAGTGTCGATGAAACGGAATGTGAGTCCGTTGATGTTGACAGTGTCTTCGATGACGTCGCGGGTAGTGCCGTGGATGTCGGACACGATGGCGCGATTGTCGCCCACGAGGAGGTTGAGAAGGGTGGATTTACCAGCATTGGTTTCGCCCACAATAGCTACAGGGATGCCGTTTTTGATGGCATTGCCTTGAGAGAAAGTTTGTTGTAGGCGAGAGAGTTGAGAACGAATAGCTTCGGCAACGGCATTGAGCTCGGTGCGGTCGGCAAATTCGAGGTCGTCGTGGTCGCCAAAGTCGAGTTCGAGTTCGAGTAGAGAGACAAAATGGAGAAGTTGGCGGCGAAGTTCTTCGAGTTTAGACGAGAAATTGCCTCGCATTTGGTTGAGCGCAATAGTATGAGCAGCAGCAGATTGAGCATTGATGAGGTCGGCAACGGCTTCGGCTTGCGAGAGGTCGAGGCGACCATTGAGGAAGGCACGTTGAGTGAACTCGCCAGGACCAGCCATGCGAGCACCTGCAGAGATAAGAAGGCGGAGGATTTCTTGTTGGATGTAAACAGAGCCGTGGCAAGAGATTTCGACAGTGTTTTCGCCTGTGAATGAGTGAGGAGCGCGGAAGACGGAGATGACGACTTCGTCGATGATATTTTCTCCCACAGATTTTTTTTCTTCTCTCACGGAATCCACGGAATTCACGGAATTCGCCGTAGCTGCGCCGGCGATAGTATTTGCTTCGGAAGAGTTGAGAGTTGAGATGATATTTCCGAAGAGCATGGTGTAGGCTTCGGCGGTGGATGCGGTTTTGTTGCGATTGCGGGCGCGGAAGATGCGGTCTGTTATGGTGAATGCGTCGGGTCCGCTGAGGCGAATGACGGCGATGCCTCCTGTGCCTGGGGCTGTTGCTATTGCTGCTATGTTCATTATTTATTTGTTCTTTTTCTTGCTTTTAACATAAGTACAGAACTAATTTGTAGGTTTACAAATTACAATCTGTATTTCTAACTCTATTAGGATAACTATTTTTTTTAAGTACAAGCCTTGTGATTAATTAATGATTTAGGGTATGTACTTGAAGAAGTTTTTGTCCTTACAAAATTGTAAAATACAGATTATATATTTGAACTTAAAAATTGGATTTGTACATATGTTGAATATAAAAAATTAGATGCGTTCGAGGACGATTTTGATGAGGCCTTCGATTGAGCCTTTGTATTCGGTGTTCATGTTGTGAGAGACGCGACCTGCGATGATGGCGCATACGGTCATGGCTTTGTGGCCAAGTAGAGCAGACATACCAGCGAGGGCAGAGCTCTCCATCTCGAAGTTGGTGATTTGCCATTCGTTGTAGCGGAACGATTGAATTTTGGAGTTGAGCTCCATGTCGGCAGGACGAGCGCGCACGTAGCGACCTTGTGGTCCGTAGAAGCCAGGAGCGGCGATGGTGATGCCTTTGACCATGTCGTGACCAATGCGGTTGACGAGTTCGGTGTCGGCACTTACGACGTAAGGAGCTGGTAGGCGACGATTCCAACCAACGTGGTTGCAGAAGGCAGTTTCGATGTCAAGGTCGAATACGCCGTCAGGCACTTCGTAGTAGTTCAGTAAGCCATCGAAGCCCATAGATTTGGCTGCTACGACATATGAGCCTACTGGCGAACATTCTTGTAAACCACCCGATGTGCCTATTCGCACAAGCGTGAGCGTGGTGTGTTCGGCTTTTTCTTGGCGAGTGGCGAAGTCGATATTCACAAGTGCATCGAGCTCGGTGACAACGATGTCGATGTTGTCGCAACCGATGCCATGAGAGACGCAAGAGAGGCGTTTGCCACGATAGGTGCCTGTGATGGTGTGGAACTCGCGGCTAGAGATGTCGCACTCGATTGTGTCGAAATGAGAGGCAATGAGGTCGACGCGTTTAGGGTCGCCACAGAGTAGGATTGTGGTGGCTATTTGGTCGGGACGGACGTGAAGATGGAAGATAGAGCCGTCGTTGTTGATGATTAGTTCGGAAGCTGGAATTGTGCGCATAGTGTTATTTTTTTTTAGACAGAAAGACATAAGGACATAATTTTTGTCTTTACATACGCCTCGCTACGTTTGCAACGTATCTTGGCGGAAGAATGACAGACCTTTTTTCGCCTTTGGCTCAAGACCGTTGGTTCGGCGTTAGTCTTTTATTTAGACAGAATGATTTTTTAGACAGAATGACATAAGGACAAGAGTTGAAAGTTGAAATGTTGAAAGTTGAAATGTGAAAGTTGAAAAAGCCTTACAGCATTATTAGTCTTATGACTTACGACTTTCTACTTTGTACTAATTTAATAGGCAAAGTTAATGATTTTGTTTTGGATATGCAAGAAATATGCAAAAAAAGAGATGCAAATGTGGTGTTTTGCATCTCTTTTTGTAGTTTTTGTAAGAGGAGTTCTCTTAATTTAGAATAAAATCACAGACCGGTTGTGTAGATTTAGGGTTTGCAACTTGATAGACAGATGCAAATGACAACAAAAAGTTGATTGTGGATTGTTTGGGTGATTTGGTTTGTGATTTTGGATTTTTGAGAGTAGATTTTTCGGTCATAGGCAATTATTTTAATTCATAATTCATAATTCATAATTCATAATTCATAATTCATAATTTTTTCACCTAACGGTTCAAAGACCTTCGGTTCATAATTATTCGCCTAGTGGCTCATAACCTTAGGTTCATAATGCATAATTGGTTTACGTTTTTGTTTGTATAACGATGTAGGGGTGGGGTTTATTGTGTGGGGGTGTGGATTTTTTTGGAAATATGCTTGAAGGTATGGTTATCCTATGAAGAGGGTAAGGAGTTGTTAAGGAGCAGGGCATAGGGACTAATAAATAAACCCCACCTATTTCGAATGTGAAATGGGTGGGGTTTTGTATGATAATTATTTTATTGTGATATGCGTTTGGATTAGTTTACGCGGTTCATTTTGTGGTGTTCGCCGTGGAGGAACCAGTTGATGTTGTCGCAGCAGCAATGGCACATGGCGATGCGGCCGTCGATGGTGCCTGTGCCGATGTGAGGCGAGAGGACCACGTTGTCGAGTTCGAGGAGTTCGGGTGTTACATGTGGTTCGAATTCGTAGACATCGAGAGCAGCGCCATAGAGATGACCACTGCGGAGGTGGCGAACGAGGGCAGCCTCGTCGATATGAGCACCGCGGGCAGTGTTGATGAGCACGGCGCCTTGTTTCATCATAGAGAGAGTATCCTCGTTGATAATATGATGAGAGTCAGGAGTGTAAGGGAGATTGAGCGATACGAAATCAGAAGTGCGCAATAGGGTTTCGAGGTCGACGTATTGAGCATTGTAGCGACGTTCAATTTCTTCAGGGAGGCGACGGCGGTTGTTGTAGATAATCTTCATGCCACAAGCAACGGCACGGCCTGCGATAGACTGTCCGATGTTGCCCATACCGATGATACCGAGGGTTTTGCCATAGATGGCGATGCCGAGATTGTTCATTACGCCAAATTCGATATCGGAATTAGGTTGGCGCATACGGCGGTCGAGTTCGGCAGTGCGGTGGCAGATGGCGAGCATGAGAGTGAAGGCGTGCTCGGCAGTAGGTTCGATGACAGGACCAGGTGTATTGGTGACAGGGATACCACGGTCGCGAGCAGCAGCGATGTCGACATTGTTGAAGCCTACGCCGAAGTTGGTGATAAGTTTGAGGTTAGGCGCAGCGGCAATCATTTCGGCTGTGATTTTGTAGTCGAAAGTAGATAGAAGTATGTCGGCATCGGCAAGATGCTCGATGAGTTCGGTTGGAGTGAATTTTGCGGCTTCGGGCATAATGATGTTATGCTCGCTGATAGAAGTGAAGCCTTCGATAGGGAGTTTGGTTGTTAAAAGAATATTCATAATTTTAATTATTTTTGTTTTTAGACATAATGACATAAGAACATATTGATCGTTTAGTGATTAGTGTTAAGTGTATAGTGTTACGATGCCGAATGGCTCTCTATACTCTATACACTATAGGCTATACACTATACACTATTTCATGTCTTTATGTTATTCTGTCTAAAAAATAGATTTAGTGTGTGATTTTGAACATTATTTCGCGGAGTAGGTCGCGGTGAGAGGTGCTGGAGTCGCCGAAGCCTTTGCTTCGCACGTCGAGTTCGCGAAGGAGACCGATGGCGTAGAGAGTGCGAGCAGAGTTGTAGATTGAGGCAGCGTGTTGGTAGTCCTTTACGAAATAGGGGTTGATTTTGAGTTCGGCAGCTACGTTGGCTTGAGATTTATCTTTGAGAGAATGATATAGCAATAGGTTGGCGAAGAAATTGAAAAGTACAGGCACAGTGGCTTGGATAGGGTTGTTTTTGGGGTCCTTGGCAAAGTGGTCGATGATGCGATTGATTTTGAGAATGTCGCGGTCGCCGAGGGCTTTGACGAGTTCGAAGTTGTTGTAGTCCTTAGATATACCGATGTTGCGCTCGACCATAGCAGAGTCGATGCGACGAGTTTCGGAGTTGTTGAGAAGGATGAGGAGTTTGTCGACTTCGTTGACCACCTTACTGAGTTGAGTGCCAAGAAATTCGGCAAGCAGATTGGCAGCTTTGGGTTCGATGTCGGCATTATGTTCGCGCACGTAGGCAGTAATCCACGAAGGGATTTCGTTGTCGTATTTGCATTTAGATTCGAATATGATGCCAGCGGTGGCGATGTCTTTAACAAACTTTTTGCGAGCATCGACAGAGCCATGTTTGTGGCAAAAGACGATGACACTCGACGCAAGAGGTTGTTTGAGGTAGGTGCTGAGGATGTCGAAATCCTTGATATTCTGAGCTTCGCGCACCATGATGAGTTGGTATTGGCTCATCATAGGGTAGCGTTTGGCAGCCATAATGATTTCGTCGCACGAGGTATCTTTGGTGGCGTATATGACCGTCATGTTGAACTCTTTTTCGTCGTCGGTGAGCAGATTTTCTTCGACATAGTTGGCAATGAGGTCGATGTAGTAGTCCTCTTCGCCATGTAGGAAATAGATGGGTTTCCAATCGCCCGATTTCATTTGGTTGATAATCTGCTGATATGTTATGCCTGCTTGTTTAGCCATAAATATAATTTGAAAGTTGAGAGTTGAAATTTGAAAGTCGATGTTGAATAGTAACTTTCAGTTTTGGATATTATTCGTAGCGTAGGTGCTTGATAGTGCGCGAGTTGTGTTGTAGGCTTGAGAGGGCTTTGATGCCGATGGTGAGGTGTTCGTCGACGAAGTTTTGAGTTACGTGTTTGTCTGACTCTTCGGTTTTGATGCCTTCGGGGTGCATAGGCATGTCGCTAACAAGGAGGAGTGCGCCTGTAGGGATTGCGTTGTGGAATCCGACAGTGAAGAGGGTAGCAGTCTCCATATCGATGGCTATAGAGCGCACGGCTTTGAGGTGGCGTTTGAACTCCTCGTCGTGCTCCCACACGCGACGGTTGGTAGTGAAAACAGTGCCAGTCCAATAGTCCTTGCCAAAGTCGCGAATATTCGAACTCACGGCGCGTTGCATATTAAAAGCTGGCAGAGCAGGCACTTCGGGTGGAAAATAGTCGTTGGATGTTCCCTCGCCACGAATGGCAGCACTAGGGAGGATGTAGTCGCCCACCTTGTTTTTGTCTTTGAGACCACCACATTTGCCGAGGAATAGTACGGCTTTGGGTTGGATAGCACTGAGGAGGTCCATTATGAGCGCCGCATTGGGCGAACCCATACCAAAGTTGATGATAGTAATGCCGTTAGCACTAGCGGAGAGCATGTTGCCATCGCGCCCCATGACTTCGACACCAAACTTTTGGGCAAAAAGTTCGATATAGTTGTTGAAGTTGGTGAGCAAGATGTATGGAGTGAATTGGTCGAGAGGGCGTTTGGTGTAGCGCACGAGCCAATTTTCGACTATTTCGTTTTTTGTTTTCATGTTTTTTTTAGGTCAACAGTCTATAGTCGACAGTTGAATATATTTTTAATTGTTAATTTTTGATTATTAGTTCATTGTATTTGGGCCATTGCTCTGCGAAGATGTATTTTTGGTTTTCGAAATCCACCTTGCAGAGGATGTGTTGCAAGCCATTGCTGACGATGAGGTAGGGGACTCGGAGTTGCAAGTTGTAGGTTGCAATTTGGTCGAAGGTGCGTTGTGTGAGTTGTATATCAGAGCGTTTGTATTCGATGATTATGAGAGGATTGCCGTAGTCGTCGTAGATGATAGAGTCGCAACGCTTGGATAGTCCGTTGAATGAGATGCCCACTTCGTTGGCAATGCGCGACATAGGCACTTCGAGTGTGTCGGAGATGTAGATGATAGTGTTTTGACGGACCCACTCCTCGGGAGTAAGCACGAGCCATTTGCCTCGAATAGAGTCAAATATCTGCAACTGACCATCTTGATTTCGCAATCGGATACGGTCGCTATAGTCGGGCATATTTAATGGCTCATAACTCATGATTTGTAGTGATTTTAGTAGCGAGAATAGTTTATCGTTGCTGGTTACTATTTTTTGTTTTTGTTGTTCTTTTTGTGAGGTAGGTCTTGAAGTTTGAGGTCTTTGTCGCGTAGGTCTATTTTGCTGTTGCTGAGACGATAGAGGTCGTCGAAGATGACACTATCGCTTATGATTTCTTGATTATAATTGTTGTAGCAACGCTTCATGAAATTGGCAATCATAAGTTGTAGAGTTTGGTTGTTGACGATTGTAGGGTCGTTGGTGACGCGTTGTACAAACTCGTGAAGGAAACGGCCGTAGTGGCGTTCGGGGATTTGAGTTGTAGGCAGAGGGATTTTGTCGGGCTGAGGGTGAATATCTTCGGCAGGAGTAATAGGGAAAGGGTAGTCGATGTCGAGTTGGAAGTTCGACATTAGCGCGAGGTGGTCCCACAGTTTGTGTTGGAACGCCTCGTTGTCGCGAAGATATGGGAATAGGTTGCCCATGCAGTTGATAATGCTGCGAGCGCAGCGATTGCGTTCAGCACGGTCCTCGATGGTCATGGCTATTTCGACCATGCTTTGTATATTGCGTCCGTATTCGGGGAGGATTAGTTCTTTCATTAATTAGTAGTGAGTAGTGAGTAATTATTGGCTGATTTTAGTTTTTTTGCGGTGAGTAGAATTCTTTGAGATAGAAAGGTTCGTAGTATGCCACATCTTCGAATTTGGCATTGCGGTATGCCTCTTCGGCAAGGTCGACCATCATATTGGCCGTAGGCTTCAGAGTAGGGTCGAATTGCGCATTAGGATTGGCAATAACCTTCGACATTTTTTCGGCACCGCTACCGCAGAAGCAGATAGGTTGGTTGATGTCAGCAAAACTATTTTCGTCGATAATTTTGGCTTCGGCAGGAGATAATTCGTTGAGGTTAGAATCATACATGGCAGTGTATATCTCCATGCGACGAGCATCGATAACAGGACAAATAATAGTATTCGCTTGGTTGGTTTGTTTGAATCCAAAAGCCATAACTTTTAGAGTGTCGAGGGCAATGAGTTGGCAACCGATGGCATAGCAAAGACCTTTGGCTGTAGATACGCCTATGCGCAGACCAGTGTATGAACCAGGACCAGCACTGACGGCAACAGCATCGAGTTTGATGTTTTTTTCTTTTAGAAGTTTCATTGCCGATTCGACATATAGAGGTAGGTGGGTGGCATGTTGCATAGCGTTGTCGCTCATTTGTAGGTCGATAATGTTGCCATCGCATTCAACAGCAACGCTGCATATTTCAGCAGAAGTTTCTATCAATAATATATTAGCCATATTAGAGTATAGTGATTAGAGTATAGTGTGTAAGATAATTGGCAAAGTTACAAAAAAATAGTTGATTTTACAACGATAGGAGAAAAAAACATCAAAAAATTTGGTTTGTTAAGATATTTTTTATAATTTTGCATCGTCAAAACGCATTTGACGATAATTGTCATATTCAAACACATAAAATCTATCGCCTATAAGAATATTTCTACCATTGTTTAATTAGTGATACAACAGTCTGATAGCAAAGTGATTTGCTTGTGTTGTGTCGGGATAATACTTTGAAAATAATGGAAGAAATAAGATTTTGTTTGAGCGACGAGGACTTGGTCCGTCGTTTTACTGCTGGCGATAATGGTGCATTTGAGGTTCTCTTGATGCGTCATAAAGATAGGGTTTATACCTATATATTCAATATGGTCCACGAGGAGAGTGTGGCCGATGATATTTTCCAAGAAACATTTTTGAAAGTTATTACGACCTTGAAACAAGGGCGTTATTATGATGCAGGCAACAAGTTTGTCGGTTGGCTGATGCGTATAGCCCACAACAAGACGATGGACTATTATCGTCAGTTGGCTGCAGAGAAAGAGGTGTCGAATGATGACTATGAAGAGGTTGATTTGTTGAACAACACAAATCTCTGCGACACATCGGCATATGATGCGATAGAGAAAGAAGAGGCATTGCACGATGTAGAGATGTTGATAGACATATTGCCTATGGACCAACGCCGCATAGTGATGATGCGCTATTATCAGGACCTTTCGTTCAAACAGATAGCCGAGCTAGAGGGTATTTCTATAAACACGGCATTGGGGCGGATGCGTTATGCATTGATAAATTTGAGGAAATATGCCGAGAAATACGATTTGGTGCGTGACTTAGAAAAAGTGTTTGATTAGAACAAAAATAAAGGCTGACTCAGAAAAATGGGTCAGCCTTTTATTATTAAGATGCGATGATTATAACTCTATGAGAGAATTTTCGACATAGGCAAATTTGCCTTGTTCAAGAACATCAAATGTGAAAGAGTAGTTTTTGTTAGGACCATAAGAGTAGACTTTAATAACTACCTTTTTGAACTCATCCGAAGTCATTTCAGGGTACATATAGCCAAGAACTTCGGCAAACACTTCGGCACTATGTTCTTTGAGTTTAGCAAGGATTTCGTCGTCGCTAAGGTCGCCCATGCCAGCAGCCGAGAAGCCACCTTTCACGGCAGAAGGACGCCAGTCCATATTGCCATAGTATGCCGAAGCACCAGTGTAGAACTCATTGTTGCCGTAGTTAGACACCCAATAGTTGCCCGCAGGTTTGCTACCATTGATGAGTACGATTTCGGTAGAGATGATTTCGCCAGCATTGTCGCGAGCTGGAGCTCCCATAGGCACATCTTTGTTGTCGTAAACCCAGTTTACGCAATATTGATAGAATGCTTTAGTGTCGGCGCTAGAAGTGTTGGTGAAGTCGAGTTCCAAAGTACGGTCGATGTTCCATACACCATCAGCTTTGCGGAATTGGTCGGTCTTCTCGGTGAAGTAGATAGTTTTGGTCCACATGCCAGTGAACACATATTCATCCACTTTCCAAGAAGTAGCACCGCCCGAGTAGCAACGATAGCCAACATACGCTTTGTCATCAACTTGAGCATAAGGATATTTCTCGCCGAGGAACGAAGGGAGGTAGTTGTCTTGGTCAGGGTTGGTGAAGTTGCCATAACCTTGACCCATAGCCGAGTAGTCGGCAGGTTGCACAGCCACTACGTTGCAATCGACATATTGACCACCTTGGAGGCGGAAGTAAGCATATTGTTTTTCGCTCTTCACATTGAGCACACGTTTAGGCGCAGCAGCCGATTTAGGTTCGATAGAAGTGACGATGATATTGATGTATCTGCCGCCAGAAATAGAGCAGAAGTAGCCATAGAGAGTGCACTCCATGCCATCAGATAGAGCAGCTTTCACCTCGTCAGTAGCACCATACACGCTACCCATAGCAGTTTCGGCACCCTCAACTTGGAAGTTGAAGTAGTTGCCACTAACCACCACCTTACCGCTCATTTTAGCATAGTAGGCATAGTCGTCGGCAGTGCGAGTAGTGAGGAGTTCGTCCATGAGTGCACCAGTGAGTTCCATAGGTTCTGGATATTTAACAGTAGTAGAACCAGTTTTTTCGACTACAGCAGAAGCGATTTGGAAACCTTTGCTATAAGAAGATATAGTGCCAGAAACAGTTACTTCGTCACCGACTTCAACGCCAGTAGTTTTGTAGAGTAGGATAGAACCACCATCGTCGGTGAGAATAGGACCTTGTGTAGATATAGCAGCGATGTAGCCTTTAACTTCTACATTGTCGTTCAACACAGCAGTACCGAGCACTTTAGTGTATTTAGTTTCAGGTTCGGTAGGGTTTTCAGGTTTAGGTTCTTCCTCTTTTTGAGGTTCATCGGCAGAGTAGTTGTAAGTCACTACGATATAATCACCATCTACAGCACCTTCGGCAACAGGGATTACCGATTTGAGTTTGCTGATAGTTTTTGGAGTTACAGCAGTAGCATAGTCCACGTCAGAGCCCCAGATAGCTTTATAATCGTCGTCAGAGAGCGTATATTCGGCAGGAGCATTCATAGCCACCACATCGGCAGGCACGTCGAGCGCCATAGTGTAGGTAACCAATGCGATAGAGCCATTATCGTAGACAGGATATTTTTGAGCAAGGTAAGCAGGCATATATGCAGCAACTTGATCGGCATTAGCGAAATAGTGGTTTTTGCCAATAGCAGTGAGAGCGGCAATAGCCTCTTCGCCTTGAGTTTCGGCAATAGACTTATTATCTGCATTTTTAGCAATAGCAGCATAATCGTCGGCTGTCAAAGTGAGAGCAAGTTCTTTTACATCAGTAATCTCGCCCGAGTTTTCGTAACCAGGCAGAGTGTGCTCGTTGAAGTAGTTAGCCTCGCAGCCATAGCCCAAGAGAGCAACAACTACCGCAAGAAGCAATCGTGTTATTATATTCTTATTCATAGTCATAATGTTTCTTAGAAGCTAATTTTTAGACGAACAGTGTATGTGCGACCGAACGAGTACATCACAGCGTAGCAATCTTGCCATCCTTTAGAGTCGGTAGCACATTGAGCATCCATCACATAGTTGTAGTTGTACAAGTTGTTCACATTACCAAAGATAGTAGCATTTAGATTGCCAATTTTGAAGGCATAGCTAGCCGAGAGGTCGAGTTGGTGACCAACAGGGATTTTCCAAGGGTCGTTGACTGTTGTAACAGTGTTAGCAACAGCAGTAGAACCAATATAGAAGTCGGCATAGTTGTTAGCATAGAGGTTGAAATCGGCGCTGAGGCGGAAGCCTTTGAATGGGAAGAAATCGACACCCACAGCCGCAGTAGTTTGAGCCGAACCAGCTACGTGAACACCTTTTTGAGCAAGTTCAATCCAAGCGTGGTCGTCGGCCATGATGCCCGAAGCCACAGTACCGTCCATTTTAGCAGTCATTGGTTGACCTTGAGAGTCGTAGTAGTAGCCACGCGCGTTGCTCGACCAAATCCAGTCGCCCAAAGAGAGCATACCAGTGATGTTGACCCAACGAGTTGGTTTGTAGCGGAAGTCGAGTTCGATACCAGTGTGGCGAGCATCGATACCAGTGAGGTTGACGCGAGCATAGTCGCCATTCGACATCAATTTAGAACGTACGTCAGCTTTATCCATCCAAGTAGTGTAGTAGGCGTTGACGTTCATTGAGAATTTTTTGATGTGGAGACCATAACCAAGTTCAACTGAGAATACCTTCTCGTTTACAGCATCAGGGTTAGTCATGTGAGATGTTGTAGATTGCAAGAAAGCACCACCCGAGAAGAAAGGAGCACGCGAGATGTAGCCCACGTTGAGGAACAAGTTAGATCTTTCGGTCACATTGTAGTTAGCACCAGCTTTAGCTGTGAAACCGAGGAAGTTGATAGTTTCAGAGCGTTGGTGAGCTTCGTCGTAATAGAAGCGGTCGACACGCCAGTAGCCAGTGTTCGACAACGAACCCGACACGAAAGCGTTGAACTTATCGATGCTATACTCGAGTTGAGCGAATGCGCCCTCTTGGTGCACGTGACCATCATAGTCGCGGTACACGATGTCGCCTACAGTAAGTTTTTCGTTTTTCCAGTTAGGGTCTAAAGCCGCGATGTTGTTTTCAGGTTTCACGTTTTTACGGTCAGTATCGTCGATGAAGTAAGCACCATCATAGAGGTCGATGATTTCGTTTGTGTGTTCACCTACATAGTAACGTACGTCGACACCAGCCGAGAGTTCCAAACCAGGGAGGATTTCGTTGGTGTAGGTCGACAACAAACCATACCACATGTGGTTGTTGATAGACTTCGACATCACCATGTTCGAACCAGTTTCGCTAGCAGCATTCATTTCTTGGATAGCAGCATAGTCGAAAGTACCATCAGCTTTACGGAAATTAGTGAGGAGTTGACCATTAGACGAACCATTCCACATTGAGCGGTAAGCCGATGTACGACCTTGACCAGAATAGCCCGAACCACGACCAATCGACATATAGAGAGCAGTAGATAATGACGATTTGTGGTCGATTTGCCATTGGTGGTTAAGCGAAATTTGAGGTTTGTGGTAGGTGTTGGTCATTGACGAACGCTCCTTACCATTTTTGTCAAAACCATATACAGCATTGTAGCGATATTTGTTTTTCTCGCCAGTCCATTTAGCCACTTTGTCCCACTCTTCGATTGAAAGACCTGCATATAGAGGTTTACGTTGATTGTGGGTTTGAGGCGAACCAAACGCAGTCAAAGAGATCTGGTGGTTGTCGTTGATACGTTTCGAGATGTTGAAGAACCAGTTATAAGCGCTGTAGCCAGTGCCTTGGATATAGCCATCGCCCCAGCGTTTAGCCAAGAGCATACTCATAGCCCAACCGTTGTCCATGAGACCAGTCGACACGCTAGCCGAAATAGTGTTTGCACCATCGTTGCCGACGCCATAAGATATAGTACCACCTTTTTTAGCATCGATAGTGTTAGTGATGATGTTGATAGTACCACCTACCGAAGGAGAAGAGATTTTAGATGCACCCATACCACGTTGAGTTTGCATAGAGCGAGTTACATCCGACAAACCAGCCCAGTTTGACCAATAAAGGCCGCCCCATTCCATATCGTTGACAGGCACACCATTGATCATTACGGCAACGTTGGCAGATTTGAAACCACGCATATTGATTTTAGAGTCGCCATAACCACCACCATCTTTAGTAACATAAACACCTGGTGTAGATTTCAATACTTCAGGGAACTCTTGTCCACCGAGTTTTAGTTCGATTTCTTGCACAGGCACAGTAGCTACAGCCACAGGAGTGCGACGTTGCACAGCCACCGATTGAGAGATAACGATGTCTTCCATCGCAATGACTTCAGGTTTCATTTTGATAACACCCAAATCAACAGCAGTCTGTTTGAGGTCGATGTCAAAATTTAATGTCTTGTAGTTCAAATAACTGATTTGAACTGTGTTACCTTCACGAACGGTGAATTTGAAACTACCGTCAATGTCGGTACTTGTACCTTGTGTCGTGCCAGGAACAATCACCGAACCACCAATAAGGGGTTGATCTTCTTCGTCGATAATTGTACCAGATACGATAGTCTCTGCCGCTACCATGTAGGTTATGGCAAGACCAAGCATCATGAGTAAAAATTTCTTCATACGCATAGAATTTTATATAGATTAATTAATAAATGAGTTTTCCTAAAAAATACCTACTGCAATGAGACGCAAAAGAGACGTATTGAGAAAATGGTATATTTTCTTTATACGCCCTTTTGTTTTTGTGCTTTTTGTGTATTGATGTTTCTAATATTGCTCGTTTTTATTAGGGAAGTCGCAACTTTTCACATCTTCGACATAATGACTCACTGCCTCGTTGATAATAGCATTGAGGTCGGCATAACGACGAAGGAATCGAGGAGAGAAACCCTTGGTCATGCCCAACATGTCATGTAGCACGAGTACTTGACCATCGACATCGCCACCAGCACCGATGCCGATGATAGGGATATTCACCTCTTGAGCAACGCGTTGTGCCAACGTTGCAGGAATTTTTTCGAGCACGATAGCAAAACAACCAGCCTCTTCGAGAGCTTTGGCATCGGCAATGAGTTTTTCCGCCTCGTCTTGTTGCTTAGCGCGCACATTGTAAGTACCATACTTATTAATAGACTGAGGCATCAGTCCGAGGTGACCCATGATAGGAATGCCAGCTGCAAGAATCTTGCGCACAGCATCGATGATTTCCACACCGCCTTCGAGTTTGAGGGCATCGGCGTGGGTTATTTTCATGATTTTGATGGCATTGCTTACGGCTTCGGTTTCCGACACTTGGTATGTACCAAAAGGCATGTCGACTACGACGAGAGCACGTTTTACGGCTTTGACCACCGATTTGCCGAGGAAAATCATTTGGTCGAGCGTGATAGGTAGGGTAGTTACGTTACCAGCCACGACGTTCGAAGCCGAGTCGCCTACGAGGATAACATCTACGCCAGCTTCGTCGACGATAGAGGCCATAGTGTAGTCGTACGACGTAATCATACTGATTTTTTCGCCACGTTGTTTCATCTCATAGAGACGATGAGTGGTTACTTTGCGAATATCTTCAGGTGTATGAACAGACATAATATTTATTTTTAGTGAGGAGTTAAGAGTGAGGAGTTAGGAGTGAACCCCCTCGCCCGTTGGGATTGCCTTCGGCGACCTCCTTGTCGCTTGGCATAGTTAAGTAATTTAACCCCCTCCCGCTTCGCGGACTCCCCCTATAAACAGGGGGAGAATTTGGGGTACTGCACGTTTGTTATCTGTAATCTGTACTCTATACTCTTTTAGTCTTCTAGTTTGTTGATTTGGTCGATGATGATGGCGAGGTCTTGACGGAGGTTTTGAATTTTGCGTTCGAGTTCCTCTACCATTTTATTGCCTTTTTTCGACGAGCTATTGAAGAAACAGATGTTGTTTTCGTAAGTAGCAATTTGTTGTTTGAGAGATTCGTACTGACGGAACAACTTGTTGCGGTCGCCATTGAATGCAAGTTCGGCAGTGCGACGGCGTGAACGTATTTTGCTTGTTTTTTCGTTAAGCGCCTCGCGATAGAGTTTGTAGATGCGGTCTTTCTCTTTGAAAGGCACGTGACCAATCACGCTGTAGGCATCCGATAGGCGGCGTAGGGCAGAGTTGTCCTCGTCGTCGTTGCCAGTGAGTTCGTATGCTTTGATAGCTTCGATAGCTTCGAGTTTGAGGCGGAGATTTTCTTGTTCTTCAGTTTTTTTGCCTTTGAAGTTTTCCTCTTTGCGAGCAAAGAAGTGGTCGCAAGCAGCAATGAAGCGAGCCCAGATTGCATCGCTATATTTTTTAGCAGTAGGACCGATAGTTTTCCACTCTTTTTGTAGTGCAATGAGTTTGTCGGTAGTAGAGCGCCACTCTTCGCTATTTTTGAGTTGTTCAGCTTTTTCCACGAGGAGACGTTTTTTCTCGAGGTTAGCTTGAAGTTCTTCTTTTATGCGACGATAGTATTCGTTTTTAGCTTCGAAGAAACGGTCACAAGCAGAGCGATAGCGTTTGAATAGGCGGTTGATTACGCGACGTTCTGTAGGATCGTCAGAGCGGAATTTTTCGTTGAGGGCGATAACTTCTTGAGTTTTTTCGTCCCATTCTTTATATGTAGTAATTGCAGCAGTATCGATATTTTCGATAAATTCGATAACTTCGGTGCGTTCTTTTTCGATTTCTTGTTCGCGATTTTTGATAGCTTCGAAGAAAGCTTGGTGACGGCGATTAATAACCGAAGAAGCCTCTTTGAATTTATTCCAAATCTCTTCGCGGAGCTCACGAGCCACAGGACCTATTTCGCGCCATTGGTCGTGAAGCACTTGCAATAGGCGGAATGATTTCACTACATCCTCTTCATCGTTGAGTTTTTCGGCTTGTTCGATGAGGCGAGTTTTGTCCTCGAGGTTCTTCTTGAATGCATATTCGCGAAGTTCAGCATCGATCTTGATGAGGTCGTAGATTTGCTCTTGATAGAGGTTGTATTCGCGCCAAATGTCGTTGACGTAGGCAGGAGCCACAGGGCCTATTTCGCGCCATTCGCTTTGTAGTTGACGGAATGCTGCGATAGTATCTTTGATTTCGCCTTCGTTGCCAACGAGGGCTTTAAGTTTTTCGAGTATAGCGCGTTTTTTGTCGAGGTTAGCAGCTTGTTCGGCTTCGATAGCAGCAATATAAGCAGCCTTCTTGTCGCGATAGATGCCCATTACAGCTTTGAATTCAGCCTCTACAGGATCGGCTTGTTTTTGTTTTGGTTCAGCAGCCACTTCTTCGTTTTCCACCTCTTCGGCCACACTATTCATAGCCTCAGCGCGTTCTTGTTGTTGGCGTTTGTAAAACAATTGTTTGATACAATCAACTTGCTCTTTAATAGCTGTGATTTCGCCGTTTTCGACAATTTCTTTGAGAGTGTTGACTAATTCTTCGCGATTAAGAGTTGCGAGTTGTTGTGGGTCAAATGTTTGTTCTGTAATGATTTCTTGTACATCCATAGTGTAAAAAATTTAGGTCTCCATTAAAAATAGGAGAGAGTTCGATTCATAAAAACGGGGCAAATTTAATAAAAAATATTGAAACCCGATATATGTTTATAAAAAAATGTATTATTTCCAGAAGAATTTAGTTTTGCGTTGAAACAATTTGCCTATTGTGAGTATGTAGAGTGTCAACAAAGGCAATATTATGTCGAACAACAAAATCGACAATCCAAAAGGTTTATCGTTATACGATTTAGCTGTTAGATTGATGATAGTAAGCTGAATAACGAAGCGCAACACAAATGCAGATATAGCTACAACTACAGCCAAAGGCGAGGTGTAGGCTAGTGCAAGCAACAATATCACGCTAAGGTAGAACAATCCACGAGTGAGAGGTTCTAATCCAATCCACATTTTGCTGCCCGATTGATATACATCCACTGTGCTAAGGTGGCGCAATTTTTGATAGTACCAATCTTTGAATGTAGTTTTTGGCAACGACAAAGTTTCGGCGTCGAGCGAAGGTTCTATGCGAGTGTTACGACTATTACCAAAGGCATTTATAAGTAGGTCGTCGTCGCCCGAAGCCACATGAAGAAAACCAGCAAACCCTTTGTTGTTGAAGAACGTACTGCGACGATACGCCATATTTCTGCCCACGCCCATATATGGATATCCCAATCGAGCGAAGCCCATATATTGCATTGCAATGGTGAGAGTATCGTATGCCACCATCTGACTGATAAATCCAGGCAATCGATAGTAGTTGCCATGACCGAGCACAAATTCGGTATTGTCATCAAAGTTACGCACCATCATCGTAATCCAATCTGGTGTGAGCGGACGGCAATCGGCATCTGTAAACAACAATATCTCGTTTTTCGCAGCCTTAGCACCCACGGTGATAGCCAATTTTTTGTGACTAATAATGCGCGTTTCTTGTGGAATATTAGTGATATATAGGTTGTGATAATCCTCCTGAAGGTCTTTTATAATCTCCTCGGTGTCGTCGCACGAACCATCGTTTACGATTATCACCTCATAGTTTTCATAATCTTGCTCCAATACCAAAGGCAAAAAACGTTTGAGATTGTCGCCTTCGTTGCGTGCACAAATTATTATCGACACAGGTGGACGTTCCACCGTATGAGGCACATTGCCTTTGCGCGCTTGACGTTTATGGCGCAAAATAGCAGTGTAGGGTATCAAATAAAACCCCAATTGAACAATCAGCGAGAGGGCAAGTATAGAAAAAAGAATGTATATTATAGTCATATTATATTTGTAGTCAGTATATTAGTAGTAGCACAATAGGAGCGACCAACCAAGTGGCTGGCCACACCGCATAATTTCTCGCAAATTTACAAAATAATTATGAATTTGCACACAAAAAAACATAAAAAAGTTTACATTGTAAAAAGATTTGCACATATGAATATTTTTTTGTAATTTTGCAACCGAATTTATGGCTCATAGAGCTATGACACTCAAACAAATCAAACTCCTTGATTTGAATTCCCCAAATAATTTAGTATGTACAATATTTTAGAACTACGTAGCAAAAGTCAAGACGAACTTTTGCGTATAGCACAAGAGTTAGGTGTAAAAAAAGCATCTAACTTGGCGCATGATGCATTGATATATGCGATTTTAGACCAACAGGCGATAGTTACTTCGGTCGACAAAAAAGAAGACAAACAACCTAAAAAGCAGCGTGCACGTATAACCAAAACTGTAGTAACCGACGAGGCTGGTATTGGTGCAACTGAGAAGAAAAAAGAGGCACATACCAAACCAAAAACAGAGACAAAAGTAGTGTCTACAAAAGATGAATCTGCAGTCAAACCACTTGTTGTTGAGCGTCAAGAACCTAAAAAAGAGGTAAAAAAAGAGGCCGCTCCAGTTGCTCCAATTGCTTCTGAAGTCAAAAAAACGACTAAAAAGAACAACAAAAAAGGCAAAAAAACAGTTGCCGACGAACAATCAGTAGTGGTAGCAAAGGTCGAGGAACCAAAGGCACAACAAATACAAGAAATGGTAGTGACACCAGTGGCATCCGAGCGCGAAACCCCACAACCACAAGTAGTTGCTTCGCCTGCGCCAGTGCAACCACAACAACCAGCTCCTGTTGTCGAGTCTCAAAACAATCAGCCAAATCAGCCAAATCAAAATAAGGCTAAACAACAGCATAAAAAAGATAAAAACAACAATTCGACTAACAATCAGGTCAATGCACCACAACAAGTGCAACAAAACAATCAGCCTAAAAACATAGCACTTGCCGAGGGCGAAAAGATGTATGAGTTCGACGACATTCTCGTTGGTCATGGCACCCTCGAGTTGATGCAAGATGGCTACGGATTCCTTCGTTCGGCAGAGTACAACTACCTTTCGTCGCCCGACGACATCTATGTGAGTGCAGCGCAGATCAAAAACTATGGTCTCAAACCTGGCGACACAGTCGAAGGCAACATCCGTCCACCACGTGAGGGCGAAAAATTTTTCCCACTTGTGCGAGCACTCAAAATCAATGGATTGACTCCCGAAAAAGCTCGCGACCGTGTGCCATTCGAGCACCTTACACCAATCTTTCCCGACGAGCGATTCCAACTCACCACGCCTGGCAAACCAGCATCGTTGTCGAGTCGCATTGTCGACCTCTTTGCACCTATCGGCAAGGGTCAGCGCGGACTCATCGTGGCACAACCAAAGACTGGTAAAACCATGTTGCTCAAAGATATTGCCAACTCTATTTTGGAGCATCATCCTAATATTTATATGATTATTTTGCTCATCGACGAGCGTCCAGAGGAGGTAACCGACATGTCGCGAAGTGTCAACGCCGAAGTAGTGTCGTCTACATTCGACGAGTCGGCAGAGCATCATATCAAAGTAGCCACTATGGTGCACGAAAAGGCAAAACGCCTTGTTGAGTGTGGTCACGATGTAGTTATTCTTCTCGACTCAATCACGCGTCTTGCACGCGCCTACAACACCTTCCTTCCAGCCTCGGGCAAAGTGTTGTCGGGTGGGGTAGACGCCTATGCGCTCCACAAACCAAAACGCTTCTTCGGTGCAGCGCGTAATATCGAGAATGGCGGTTCGCTCACCATCATTGCCACAGCACTCACCGACACAGGTAGCAAAATGGACGATGTCATCTTCGAAGAATTCAAAGGTACAGGCAACATGGAGCTCCAGCTCAACCGTCAATTGGCAAACAAACGCATATTCCCTGCGGTGGACATAATGGCCTCATCTACACGCAAAGACGACCTCTTGTTGCCAAAAGAAGTGTTGAATCGCATGTGGGTTTTGCGCAACTATCTTTCAGACATGAACGTAGTCGAAGCAATGGAATTCCTCAAAGAGCGCATGGAGCGCACCAAAGACAACGAAGAATTCCTCGTCTCAATCAATGGCGACTGATATTTTAGTATAACATGTATAATATTAAGTACATACCTTGCAATAGGGTATGTACTTTTTTTATTGTTATCACAAAAAACTCTCAATTCTCAATTCTTAATTTTATCGCCAAAGGCTCAAAAACCTTCGGTTCTCAATTCTTAATTACCTCACCCATACTACAACATACTATAAATATAGGATAAATATACTATAAATATACTATAAATATACTATAAATATACTATAAATATACTATAAATATACTATAAACATACTATAAACATAGGATAAACATAATATATAGCAATCAGCACCGCAGAAAATCAATATCAAAAAATATTTTTCATGCGAATAGTCGTTTTGTGAATTTATTTTTGTGTCTTTGCATATTCTTTGATTAGTGTTATGTAGTATTTTAGAATATTTTATGCAGAGAACTAAAATTGTTGAACAGATAAGAAATATAATTAAACGGGTTGCACCTACGGCTAAAACTATCTTATATGGTTCAGAAGCAAGGGGTGAAGCTCGCGAAGATAGTGATATTGATTTATTGATATTACTTGATGGTGATAAGATGACATTAAAACAAGAAGGTGAAATCACAGAGCCATTGTATGAATTAGAAGTCCAAACAGGAGTGTCTATAAGTCCTATGATAATGTTGAAAAAACAGTGGGAAAATCGTCCATTTCAAACACCATTTTCTATTAATATAGCAAATGAAGGAATTGTTTTATGAAAGAAGAATTATCAGAAGAGAATTTTTTATAATTGATATGGTAGGGACGCACGGTTCGTGCGTCCGTTTTATTTTGTTAATGTTCGATAAAAATAAACTCCGTAGGAGTGATATATCACAGGCAGGGGTGTAAACCCATGTGATGTGATATTATATGAAAAATAAGCACCGTAGGTGCGACAAAGAAAATAATATTAAATTTACGCTAATTAATTTGTGTTAATTTGTGGGATATAATTCTATGTAAAAAATATTTTTCATGCGAATAGTTGTTTTGTGAATTTATTTTTGTATCTTTGCAGTCGACATAGCAATTAGGGTGGGTCATCCTTAATTGTTTTTATATAGCATTTTTGCTCATTTCTTCTATGATTTAAGTTTGGCGACTTTATAGACTATGAAGGAATAAGTTAAAGGATGCTCACGTTTCGTATATAACAGCGTGAGCTTAACTTATTCGTATAGTCGAGGTCACGCCAAACACCTAATCATAGCGAGAAAGTTAAGTTCTCGCTTTTTTTGTATTCAAATATATTAACACTTAAATTATTTACTATGAACACAGAACAATTTACATTTGATGATTTTAAAGAAGAATGGTTAAAAGAAATTTCAGATGGGGAACCTTCTACAGTAGAAAAAGGTCGTAGATTTGCAACTAAAATATTTTCACAATGGCAAGAAATTGACGATGATTGTGAATTTTTCTATTGTGATGGTTGCAGTGATGGAGGAATTGATATATCTTATCAAAAAAGTGATTATGATGAAGATGGTGAATTAAGAAAGAAAACTTGGTATATAGTTCAAAGTAAATATGGAAGTTCTTATCAAGGTCCTGATACATTATTGGTAGAGGCAGTAAAAATATTTAATACATTGAATGGCATAAATGAACATTTGTCTGAACAAGTGAAAAATATAGTTGAGGCATTTAATGTATTTAAACAAACATTAGGCGAAGAAGATAAGATAGTTTTAGTATTTGCAACAGTAGATTCTTTAAGTGGAATAGAATTAGAATCATTAGCAAATATAAAGACGATTGGACAAGGTTATTTTGGTAATAATTTTGATGTAGAATCAATTTCTTTGCAAACAATTTATAATAGAATACAAGATGATATACAATCATCACATAATATAGTTCCTATTAATGCTAATCTTGTTCCTTCAGGTGAAAATTTATTAGTTGGTTCAATTAAACTTATAAATATTTATAATTTCATGAAAGAATTTAAGAAAACAACAAATGACTTAGAGATTCTTTATGAAAAAAATGTAAGACAATACCTAGGTGGAAGAAAAAAGGTTAATAAAGGGATTGAAAAAACAATTATTAATGAGCCTGAGAAATTTGGGTTGTACAATAATGGCATCACAATTGTTGTTGAAGACTATAAGCAAACAGAAACAGATGTTTATAAATTAATTAATCCATACGTTGTGAATGGTTGTCAGACAACAAGAACAATATGGGATGTTTTATATAAACGTTTAGAGGCTACTGGAAGCAAAAAGAATGATGAAATAGAAGAGTGGAAACAAAAATTGAATGAAGGTATAGTTATTATTAAAATAGTTAAAGCTGGTGAAGATGGGGACGAATTATTGAAAAAAACAACAGAATATACTAATAGTCAAAATTCTGTAGGTCCAAAAGATTTTATTTCTCTTGACAAAAATTTTCAAAGTTGGAGTCCTAAAATGCAAGAAAAATATAATGTATTTCTTGAAATACAACGTGGTTCTTGGGATTGTCAAAAAATAAAAATGAGACAAAATCCTAATAATACATGTGCTGAATATATAAATGCAATTGAAGCTCTTAAAATTTATGGCGCAGGTTGGAAAAAAGTTCCAGGAATTTCTTTTGGCAAGACACCTCCTTTTGCACCAGGAGGTACTTTATTTAATGAAATAACTAAACGAGAGGATTTTGGGGTAGATGATATTTATGCTGCTTTCTTATTGAAAAAACTTACTGATGAAAAAAAATTTGGTAAAGATACACAAATGAAACACATAGGAAAAGCTCGATATTTGTTCTATTATATAATTGTTGAATTGATACAACATTGTATGAATTATAATGGAATAGAATTAACAGAATCAAATATTACAAAAAGTATTATAGTGACATTAGAAAATTTAAGTGACAATAAAGCTAAAATTTTGTATGAAAATGCCTACCAAGTAATAGAATCATATTATGATAGTAGTAACGAAAATTGTTTGTATAATGAGGTATCTTATACTAAAGATATAAATGCTTTTTTCAAACTAGATAAATTAATAGAAAATACATCACATTTGAAGATTTTATTAATGTATCAAAAACAAGTTCTAAATATGGTTGGGCGTAATTTGATTTCTGATTCAATAAAAGATGAATTTAGATTATAATTTTTTATTTAAAATATTAAAAACTTAAAATTATGGCTACTAAAAAATTTGCACTTGAAAAGTACTTAACAAAAGAAGATGTTGAATACATAAAAACTTTAAAAGAAGAACCAGAAATAATTACTGATGTTACTAAAGTAACAACTCCTGGAATTTATAATTTTAGAGGTTGTCCTAATGTTGCAATTTGGAATATTAAAGAAATTGAAACTGGAAATATAGGAAAGAAAGAAGTTGTTTTTTCTTTTTGTCTTAGATATTTTGACGCAGAAGAAGGAGGTATATTTTATATTAATTCTTTGTCTAGAAATTTAAGAAAAATAACAGATACAGAAAACAAAATTAAAAAAGATCGTCCTGGGCCTAATAAAAAAGAAGAACATTTGATATTTGGTGCATTTGCTTCTCCTGAAGTAATTCGTAAAAATTCAAAGAAAGGTTAAATGTGGAAAATAATAAGTATTCGTTGATAAGTAATAATGGAAATAAAAAACACATAACTTTTGGAGTTATGTGTTTTTTTTTGTGGTTATTTATATATCCTACTTACAGATTTTTTATGTAAGCGCGACGGCGTTTGTGTTGTTTGGTTTCGAAGTAGGCAAAGTTGGCTTGGTTCTTTGAGTTTTCTTCGAGGATGGCTGTGGTTTCGGTGTATTTGATGCCATATTTTTGGAAATATGGGATTTGGTCGTAGAAGAATAGGGCATTGACGCCTTTGTTCTGATAGTCGGGGCGCACAGCAATGAGCAAGAGGTTGAATGTGTCCATCTGCTTGGCTTTGAGTGCTTTGAGGAGTTTTATCCAGCCAAATGGGAATAGTTTACCACGAGTCTCTTGTAAGGCTTTAGATATGTCGGGCATGCCGATGCCTACGCCTACGATTTCGTCGTGCTCGTTGATGGCAATGGTGATGAAATCGAAGTTAATGAGGGGGAAATACATCTCGGCATAGTACTCCTTCTGACGTTGAGTGAGTGGCTGGAAGTTATATAGTGGTTGGTATGCCGCATCGATTACGTCGAAATAGGTGTAGCCATATTTCTCTTTCAACTCTTTGACAGTGCGCACTTTGTCGATACGTATTTTGTATTTCTCCATTACGATTTTAGCCACACGCTCCATTTTTTCAGGGATTTGGTGAGGTGTAGATACGAGGAATTCAATCCAGTCGGCTTCTTTCACCAACCCATAGCGGTCGAAGTGGTCGACATAGTAAGGATAGTTGTAGAGACTTGCCATAGGCGACACATAGTCGTAGCCTTCGAGCAAAAGACCTTGATGGTCGAAGTCGGTGAAACCAACAGGACCATTCATAGCAGTCATACCATGTTGGCGACCCCAATCGGCAGCGGCATCGAGTAGGGCTTTGGAAACTTCGTAGTCGTCGATAAAGTCGAACCATCCGAAGCGCACCTTTTTGCAACCCCAATGTTCGTTGGCCAATTCGTTGATAATGGCAGTAATACGACCCACCACTTTGCCATCTTTGTATGCCAAGAAGTTGGCAAACTTCGAGTGGTCGAGAGCTGGATTCTTCTTTGTGTCGAAAGTATTTAACTCATCAAACTCGAGGCATGGAGTGTAGTATGGGTTGTCGTTGTATAATTCATTTGCAAAGCGGATGAACTGTTTGAGTTCTTTGCGCGAGCTTACTTCTTTAATTGTTACCATGATATTTAAGTTGAAATTTGAAACTTGAACAGAAGGTCTTTGAGCCTTTGGCGATAAAAATTTGAAAAAGAAACTATTAAAATTGAATTTAACTTTCAATTTTCAACTTTCAACTTTCAAATTAATATGTTTATTTTTTGAGGTTGGCGATAGTTTGTATCATGTCGTCGGCTGAGAATACGGCATTGCCTGCCACGAGACAGTCGGCACCAGCTTCGTAGAGAGCAGCGGCATTTTTGAGGTTGACGCCACCGTCGACTTGGATGAGGATGTTGCATCCTTTGCGCTCGATCATAGCACGGAGGCGACGGATTTTGTCGTAGGTGTTTTCGATGAATTTCTGACCGCCAAAGCCAGGGTTTACGCTCATAAGGAGCACCATATCGACATCAGTTACAATATCTTCGAGCACTTCGACAGGAGTGTGAGGATTGAGGGTTACACCTGCTTTCATGCCAGCATCGTGGATGCGTTGGATAGTGCGGTGGAGGTGAGTGCAAGCCTCGTAGTGCACGTTCATCATCATAGCACCAGTTTCTTTCACTTCGTTGATGAATTTGTCGGGATCAACAATCATCAAGTGAACATCCAAAGGTTTGGTGCAGAGTTGTTTTACATATTTGAGCACAGGAAAACCGAATGAGATGTTAGGTACGAACACACCGTCCATAATGTCGATATGCAACCAGTCTGCGTTGCTTTGGTTGATGATGTTGAGGTCGCGCTCGAGGTTGCCAAAGTTGGCAGAGAGAAGAGATGGAGATAATAGTTTCATAATAATGAGGAATTAGGAACCGAAGGTCTTTGAGCCTTTGGCGATAAAATGAGGAATTAGTGACAGACCCCCTCCGGACTACGTCCTCGTCCCCCTAACTCAGGGGGACAGCTTTGGGTATGGTGCGTTTTGTAGCTGATAACCTAAAAAATGTGTTATGCCCATAAACTCCTCCCCTGAGTTAGGGGAACTGACGCTCGAAGCAAGAGTAGAAGGCAAGCTTGCTTGCATTATACCTTGCAAGGAGGAAGAAGACGAAGTCAAAGTCCCTGAAAGGGGAAGGGGTCTGTTAATATTTAATAGTTAGTAATTATTAGTTTTTGGTTATTAGTGATTAGTTAATGGGGTTTATCTATTTTTGCAATGAGTTGCAAAGGTACAAAAATATATTAATATACGGGTTACATTTTGAGGTAAAAATCGCGAGTGAGGGCAATATATTCGGGTGTGTACTGATGGCGTGCGATTTCGATGGTTAATGAGGAATGAGAAATGAGGAGTGAAGAATGGTTGAGTTGAGAGTTCTGCATCACGAATTGTAAAAGTAATCGTTTGGGAGGTGCTGTTGGAGTAGGGTGAACTTCTGTAAGATGTGTGAGCGAGAATCCATATTTTGGGGCTAATTCGATTAGTTGGTTGCCTTCGTTAACAGGTAATACAACAGATAGCGAACCGCCTGAGTTGAGTAGGCGAGCAGAGTGCTCTAATAGGTCGTTGAACGAGAGCGAATCGGTGTGTCGGGCTTGAGTGCGAGCCGCATCGGGGCACTTGAGCGACGCTACAAAATAGGGTGGATTGCACACTATAGCATCGTATTTTGCTTTAGGATTATGGTCTTGTAGCGATGAGTGATGAGTTGTGATATATTTAGCGAATGGACTGTTGGCGATATTCTCGGTGGCTTGTTCGACTGATGATTGATCGATATCAATGGCATCTATGTGGGGTTGGCGTTGCTCGAGGCGTTGCGCGAGCATAAGGGCTATGAGTCCTGTGCCAGTGCCGATGTCGAGTATGCGCGATGCGTTAGGGTCAATTGGAGCCCATGCACCGAGCAGTACGCCATCGGTACCTACCTTCATAGCAGTGCGGTCTTGATGTATAGTGAATTGTTTGAATTGAAACATAGATTTGAGTGAGGAGTTAGGAGTTAGGAATTTTGCGATAAGCGAGAGCAGAAGCAAAGTTTACTTTGATTATGCCGAGCGCAGCAAAAATCACGACCGAAGGGAGTAGTTAGGAGTGAACCCCCTCGCCCTTTGGGATTGCCTTCGGCGACCTCCTCCTTGCAAGGCATAATGCAAGCTTACCTTCTGCTCTTGCTGCGTTCGTCGGTTCCCCCTATAAACAGGGGGAGAATTTGGGGTATGGTGCGTTTGTAGGTATTAGGCTCCTCCCCTGAGTTAGGGGAGGTCCCTGAAAGGGGGAGGGGTCTGTTAATATTTAATAGTTAGTAATTATTAGAGTTAGGAGTGATTAGTGACAGACCCCCTCCGGACTATGTCCTCGTCCCCCTAACTCAGGGGGACAGCTTTGGGTATGGTGCGTTTTGTAGCTGATAACCTAAAAAATGTGTTATGCCTAAAAATTCCTCCCCTGAGTTAGGGGAGGTGCCTGTAAGGCAGAGGGGTCTGTTGTTTTATTATTCTTTTTCTATTTGTTCTATTGTGTTTTTGATGTCATCTATTATGCTTTCGGGATCTTCAAAAACTATCTTATTTTCATATCTTAAAATTTTAATTCCTTGTGATGATAGATATTTTTCTCTTTCTTCATCGTAATGTGTACCTATGGAAGTGAAATGTGGTGCTCCATCTAATTCTATAGCTAATTTTAATTCAGCACAATAAAAATCGAGGATAAATTTGCCTACACTGAATTGTCGTCTGAATTTCTTACCGCTTATTTGTTTGTTTTTCAACATTAACCACATTCTGCCTTCGGCTGGTGTACCATTATTACGAAGTTCTTTCCGTAGTTCGGTTTGTTCTTGTATGTTGTTAATGCGAATGTTTGACATTTTGGGTTTTGTTTTTATTCTTTAATATACTAGTTATTTTGCATTTACAGACCCCCTCCGGACTATGTCCTCGTCCCCCTAACTCAGGGGGACAGTTTTTTGGGGTATGGTGCGTTTGTAGTATTAAGCTCCTCCCCTGAGTTAGGGGAGGTGTCCATAGGACGGAGGGGTCTGTTGGTAGGTTTATTGTGTTAGAAATTAACAGACCCCTCACCCCTGCGGGGAGCTCCCCTAACTCAGGGGAGCAGTTTTTGGGGTATGGTGCGTTTATTATCTGTACTCTGTTATCTGTTATCTGTACTCTGTAATCTATTTTCGGCGTTCGGCGAAGAATGATTGCATCAGTTGGAGGGCTTCGGTGGCAAGAATGCCTGATACGACTTCGGTCTTTGGGTGTAGCGCGTTGGGTGAGAAGGTAGAGTAGCCACGTTTAGGGTCTGATGCGCCATATACCACGCGCGATATCTGACTCCAACCCAACGCTCCAGCACACATGATGCAAGGCTCGAGGGTGACGTATAGAGTGCAATCTTTGAGGTATTTACCACCCATTATGTTGGCAGCAGCAGTGATAGCTTGCATCTCGGCATGGGCAGTCACGTCGTGGAGGGTTTCGGTGAGGTTGTGAGCGCGTGCGATGATGCGACCATTCCACACCACTACAGCACCGACAGGTATTTCGCCTTTGTCGTATGCCTCTTGCGCCTCGATGAGCGCCATTTTCATATAGTTTTCGTCGGTCATAGTTGTTTTTTGAATTTTTCGAGGATTTTGTTAGAGCCATAGACAATGATGTGGTCGTCGGCAGCGAAACGGAATTCGGGAGTTTCTTGGATGTTGACGGCTTCGTATTCCAACGTGCGCGAACCGAGGAAGTTGGCTTGATTGCGACGACGCTTGATGGCGACGAGCGTGATGCCAAAGGTCTCTTCGATGTTGGCATTGGAAAGACTCTGGCCCTCGAGGATGGATGGGATTTGACACTCAAGGATTTGGTGGTCGTTGGTGATAGGGTAGACACCTTTGATTTTCTCCGATTCGGCCGAATAGGCCCATATGTCGGCTGTGAGTTGTTCGGGTTCGATGACTTCGTTGACCCCGATTGCCTCTAAAATAGTGCGATGCATTGGGCTGACGGCGCGCGCTATGATGTTTTTGACGCCTGCTTGCTTGAGCAACGACACGATGACGATTGATTCGCCTATGTGGTTGCCTAACGACACGATGACGGCGTCGATATCGTCGAGCGGAAGTGCCTTGATTGACACTTGGTCGATGATGTTGACACACATGGTGGTGGTGATCTGCGATTTGTATTCTTCAACGATGCGCATGTCGGCATCTACGCCTGTGACGTCGTGTCCCATTGTGGTGAGGCGTGTGGCTAGAGCTACGCCAAAATTGCCAAGACCGATGATTAAATAATTCATAACAGTGAGGAGTTAGGAGATTGGTATATGTTCTGTTGGGTATTGATAGAATTGAGAGCCTTTGTTTGTTATAAAGCACGAGAGGATGGTGATGGTGCCTAGGCGACCGATGAACATGACTAGGAGTATAGTGATTTTGCTAACAATAGTGAGCGACGAGGTGAGATTGAGCGAGAGGCCTACGGTGGAGAAGGCCGATACGACCTCGAAGATGACGTATTGTGTGGGTAGTTGTGGCTCGAAGATGGAGAGCACCAACACACCGATGGCTACCACGACGAGCGACGAGAAGATGATGATGAAGGCACGATTGACCGTGAGCTTGGAGATGGTGCGCTGACGGATTTCGATATGGTCGCGACCGCGCAACGTGTTGATTACATTGAGTAAAGCAATGGCAAACGTCGTAGTTTTGATACCACCAGCCGTTGACATAGGCGAACCGCCAATCCACATGTAGAGAATCATGATGACGACGGAGATGTTGGTGAGCGAACCCATGCTGAACGACGAGAATCCCGCCGTGCGAGGCACTGTGGCGAGGAAAAACGACGTTGACAATTTGCCCCAAAACGACTTATCCGACGTCAGCACGCTATTATATTCCGTGATGAAAAACACCACTGTGCCACCCACCACCAGTATTGCAGTGAGCACGATAGCAATCACTGTGTTCGACGTCAAAGTGCGCGCTTGGTGATCGTATTTGCGCTGAGAGCGATGCGCTATGCGGTCGTAGAGTTGCACCAACTTGTGGCGCACCCAGTGCCAAATATTAAACAAAATAGGAAATCCGATGCCACCAAAAATAATCAACCACGACAGCGAATTGAGCAACATATAATTGTGGCGATAGTCGGGGTGGAATAGACCATTGTCGAGCGTAGAGAACCCAGCGTTGCAGAATGCCGACACCGAGTGGAATAGGGCAGTGAACGCACCATAGAGCGTATATTCGCCCATCGCTTGATAGATAAATACTGCGCCAATGAGTTCAATCGTAAGCGTTATGATGATGATATTTCGCAACGTAGTGAATATTTGCGACACATTATTGTCGGGGTCGATGAGGTCCTTTATCAACATTTTGCTTTGTGACGGATGCTTGCCAGCAAACATAAGGCCGAAGAACGACGTAAAAGTCATAATCCCGATACCGCCCAACTGAATGAGCAGTAGTAGTATGATATACCCCTCGGTGGTGAACGTCGTAGCCACATCAATTGTCGTTAGTCCCGTTACACACACCGCGCTAGTGGCAGTAAATAGTGCGTTGAAAAATGAAATTCCCCCCACTGTGGCGCGAGGCAGTAGCAGCAACCCCGTGCCACACAAAATCATGAACAAAAAGCTCCCCACCATGATCCAACTAGGCGACAAACGATTTGAGAGCGAATGTGTGACGACGGCAGATAGTTTGAGTATCGACTCGATGGCGACGATGCCAATCATCATGTAGTTGTGACGCAAGATGGAGAAGAGAGCCGAATAGCGCTCGAGCCACTCGGTGGGCACCAGCCACACAACCGACAAGGCGATGACGATGCTATAGAGAATGATGTAGAGCGGATTGATGGACTTGGATGATTTGTAGCGTTGGTTGTTTCGGCTAACACGCGACTTGATGTGTCGGATAATGCTGTCTGTGTATTCGCAAAAGAAGAGGAGAAACGAGATTTTGAAAAGTGTGAGCGGAATGACAGCATCGAATTCGACTGGAAAGCCAAGGGCGTAGATGAGAAGAACGATTGTGATGACCGACAACGAGGCTGTGGAAAATGACACCGCACGTCGCAACCAAACAAGCACTGGCGAAAGCGTGAGTTGCATTCGCATCAGGAGTGATTTGTATAGTCCTATGATTTTATCTTTCATGTGATTTGGAGTTGGATTTTGCCCAGAAAAAGTCGTTATGAATCTGCAAAGGTACAAATATAATTTGATAGATGCAAATTTTTGTTGCCTGAGTAGCGCGAGGAGTGGTAAATAGAAAATATTTTGACTCGGGTGAATTGTTTTCTTATATTTTATTGTTGGATTGCAAAAAAAATAGTATCTTTGCAAGTTAAATGATGTGTTGGGGGCAGATGTTGTAACTAATTTAGTTATTGATATATGAAACAAGAGATTGAACGCTTGCGCGACGAGATTCGCAAGCATGAATATAGATATTATGTGGAGAATGCTCCGGTGATTACCGACCAGGAGTTTGATGCGCTGATGCACCGCTTGGAGGATTTGGAACGAGAATATCCCGATTTTTTTGATGTGAATAGCCCTACGCAAAGGGTGGGTAGCGATTTGGCACAGAGCGGATTTGAACAAGTGGAGCATCGCGAACCTATGCTCTCGCTAGGGAATACTTACTCGGAAGGCGAGGTAAGAGATTGGTACGGACGTGTGGCGCGAGGCCTTGGCAGAGAGGATATTGAGGTGGTATGTGAACTGAAATTCGATGGTACTAGCATTTCGCTATGGTACGAAAATGGCGAATTGCTGAGGGCGGTGACTCGCGGCGATGGCCGACGTGGCGATGATGTGACTAGAAATGTGCGCACGATAAAGAATATTCCTTTGAAGTTGGCAACCGATGGGGCGCAGGCGGCTGAGGGGTTGAATGTGGAGTTTAGAGGCGAGATTTTGTTGCCTTGGAAGGAGTTTGAACGATTGAATGCCGAACGTGAACGCGATGGCGAACCTCTGTTTGCCAATCCACGCAATGCTGCCTCAGGCACGCTGAAGTTGCAAAACTCGAAGGTGGTGGCGCATCGCGGACTGATGGCTCAAGTATATAATATCAGCAGTCAGCAGGCAGTAGGCGATGGGCAACGCTCAACTCATTATGCATCGCTCCAGTGGGCGAAGCAGTTGGGCATGCCGGTGAGCGACACTACGCGCGTGTGTGGAACGATTGATGAGGTGATGGATTTCATTGCCTATTGGGATGTGGAGCGCAAGAATTTGCCTGTGGCTACGGATGGAATTGTTTTGAAAGTGAACGATATAGAGGCTCAACGCGAATTGGGCTTTACTGCCAAATCGCCTCGTTGGGCTATTGCATATAAATTCCAAGCCGAAAGGGCTTTGACGCGTTTGGAGGGGGTGACATATCAGGTGGGACGTACGGGCGCGGTGACGCCAGTGGCTAACCTAGAGGCTGTGCAGTTGTCGGGCACCGTGGTGAAGCGCGCGTCGCTACACAATGCTGATATTATTGCAGGTTTGGACCTACATATTGGCGACATGGTGTATGTGGAAAAAGGGGGCGAGATTATTCCTAAAATCACTGGCGTAGAGGTGGATAATCGTGCTGCGGATGCCGAGCGAGTGGTGTTTATAGACAAATGTCCTGAGTGTGGCGCAGAGCTTGTGCGCATAGAGGGTGAAGCGGCGCATTATTGTCCGAATGAAGCAGGGTGTCCGCCTCAGCAGAAAGGCAAGATTGAGCACTTTGTGAGTCGTAAGGCTATGAATATTGACGGACTTGGCGAGGAGACTGTGGCTATGCTATACGACCGCGGATTGATTCGCAATGTGGCTGATATCTATGCGCTCACGGTGGGCAAGTTGGCTCGGATGGAACGATTGGGCGAGAAATCGGCACAAAATATTGTTGAGGCTGTGAAAAAATCGACCGAAGTGCCTTTTGAACGTGTGTTGTTTGCGCTCGGCATACGATATGTGGGCGAAACGGTGGCTAAGAAATTGGCTGCGGCGTTTGGCTCGATGTCGGCTCTAGCAGAGGCACGATTGGAGCAATTGTTGGCTGTGGATGAGATTGGCGAACGCATTGCTGAGAGCGTGATTAGATATTTCGACGACATGAATAATATGCAACTGATTGAACGTTTGTCGAATTTTGGAGTCAAAATGGTGGGCGAGGCAAAGGCTGAGCAGTTGTCGAACTGCCTCGAGGGGATGACGGTGGTGATTAGCGGCACATTCGAACTACACTCGCGCGACGAATATAAGGCTATGATTGAGGCGCATGGGGGCAAGAATGGTAGTGGCGTGACAAGCAAAACATCGCTATTGCTGGCTGGAGCAAATATGGGTCCTGCCAAATTGGAAAAGGCCGAGAAATTGGGCGTGAAGATTATATCGGAAGAGGAGTTTTTGGAAATAATAAATGCTTGATAAAATAGTATTTTATGCTGAAACGAATAAAACAATATTTTTTTGATAGAGCTGTGAAGAAGGCGACTGCACGTGTGTCGCACTATCGCTCGTGGGAGAGCATACGCACGATATTGGTATTATTCGAGAGTGATTTGCAGGAGAAAAATACTGAAGCGCGCGCTTTTCTGAAGATGTTGCAAAACGAGGGTAAGAGGGTAGTGGCGTGTTGCTATGTGGACAAAAAAGTGGCCGAAACTGCTACGCTCGACAACTATGTGGTGCTCGACCGCAAAAAGTGTAATTGGCTAGACAAACCGATTGATACGATGGTGGGCAATCTGTTGGACGAGAAGTTTGACGTGGTGATGGATATGACCGAATGCGATGTGATGCCTTTGCAATATATGCTGTTGTGGGCTAAGTGCGATTTTCGGTGCGGTAGGAGTCGTGGCGAGGTGGGCAACAAGATTTACGACTTTGTGATTGAAATGCCCGAACGACCTATCGACCCTAAGACTAATGCTGCGCGAATAGATTATGACTTTGTGGGCGAAATGGGTTCGCAAATTGTGAAGTATCTAAAATTGATAAAAAACGAATGAAACGACTAGTGTCATTGTGGATAGTGTGTTGTGTGGTGTGCTTGGGTGTCGAAGCTCAATTGCTATACGAAATATCGGGCAATGGATTGTCGAAATCAAGCTATTTGTTTGGCACTCACCATTGGGTAGAGGCTGAGGTGGCTATCGAGATTCCAGGCGTGTTTCGCGTGTTCAACGACTGCGATGTGGTGGTGAGCGAATTTGTCGACGAAACTAATGGCAATAATCCCGAAGAGATGCAGCGCAAGATTTTGACCGTAGCGCAGATGGAATTGAGTTTGCACGACCTATTGAATGCCGAAGAGGCATTGTTGGTCGACTCGGCATTAAATGCCGAAATGGGTTTGTCGCTCGCAGATATGCAATATTTTCGTCCTAGCATGCTGACTATGATCTATGAAATGGCGGTGGCAGAGCGAATCAACAAAAATGAGATGGCGATTGATGCATACTTTCAAGTAGCAGCTGCAGAGTTGGGAAAACGAGTGTGTGGATTGGAGACGCTCGACAAACAATTGGATATCATGTTTCGCTCGAAATCGCTCGAACAACAAGCCAAACAATTGGTGGAGACTATTCGCAACGCTAGCGGAACAAAAAATGGTGTTAACGAAATAGACTCGTTATATAAGAATGAGGATTTGGAGGCGCTGTATGAGGTGTTGGTGAAGTGCGAGAATATGACTGAGGCTGAGAAGTTTTTGCTCGTAGACGAACGCAATCGCGATTGGATGCCTGTGATAGAAAAATATATCAAAACGGATGCTTGCTTTATTGCCGTAGGAGCATTGCATTTGCCTGGCAAAGAGGGGTTGATTAACCTCCTACAAAAAGCAGGATACAAAGTGAAAGCAGTTAAATAAAAAGTTGAAATGTGAAATGTGAAAGTTAATACAGAACAATAACTTTCAACTTTCAAATTTAAATATATGAATTTTACAAATAAATTAGTGGGAATGGGTGTGGCATTGGTCACGCCGTTCAAAGAAGATATGAGTGTGGACTACGAAGCACTCGAAAGATTGGTGGAATTTCAGTTGCGCAATGGTACAGACTATCTTGTAGTGCTCGGTACAACAGGAGAGACGCCTACTTTGACAGACTCGGAGCGTAAAGCGATTATCGACACCGTGGTGCGTGTGAATGCTGGTCGTGTGCCTATCGTGCTCGGCATCGGAGGCAACAACACTATGGGTGTGGTGGAGCAGATACGTAAGACTGATTTTACTAATATCGATGCTATTCTGAGTGTGTCGCCTTACTACAACAAACCTTCGCAAGAGGGTTTGTATCAGCACTATAAGACAATTGCCGAAAGTACTTATATGCCGATTATTATATATAATGTGCCAGGCAGAACGGGCGCGAATATCTCGGCAGAGACTACGTTGCGACTTGCGCACGACTTCCAAAATATTGTGGCTATCAAAGAGGCGTCGGGCAATTTCAAACAAATCGACGATATCATAAAAAACAAACCTGCAAACTTTATGGTAATCTCGGGCGACGATGGCATTACGTTTCCACTCATAACACTTGGTGCTGTGGGTGTTATCTCGGTGGTGGGTAATGCGTTCCCTAAAGAGTTCTCGCGTATGGTGCGCTTGGCTCTGCGTGGCGACCTCGAAGGCGCTCGCCGCATACACTATAGTTTCGTCGAGATGATTGAGTTGTTGTTCGTAGATGGCAATCCTGCAGGTGTGAAAAGTGTGTTGTCGTGCATGGGATTGATAAACAATATTTTGCGTTTGCCACTCGTGCCAACTAAAACTACAACAATGGAGAAAATACAAGACGTACTAAAAACACTTAGTTAGATAACAGATTACAGATAACAGATCATAGATTTGATGCGTAGAATACTAATCGTAATATCGTGCATATTGAGTCTCTCGCTGAATGCGCAACTCAACACCGACCGATTGACTTCAATTGGTCGAAATGCGTTGTATTTTGAAGATTATGTATTGTCGATTCAGTATTTCAATCAGGTCATAAAAGTAAAACCTTACCTAATTGATCCTTATTATTTTCGCGCCATTGCCAAAATTCAGTTGGAGGACTATGTGGGTGCCGAAGCAGACCTGGATATCGTAATAGAACGCAATCCGTTCATACACATGGCTTATTATGCGCGTGGATTTGCCAAAAAGCGTTTAGGCAAATGGGAAGAGGCAATTGCCGACTTTGACAATGCCCTTGTGCATGCACCCGACAATGCGGTATATATCATCAACAGAATTGAGGCGTACGACGAGTTGGAACGATACGATGAAGCTTTGGCAGACATAAATTTCTTGGTGCGCCGTTCGCCTAAAGCAACAGAATTGCAATTTGAAAAGGGTCGTTTGCAATTGGTAAGTAAAGACACAGTAGGGGCATTCGAGACATTCGACCACTTGGTGAAAACAGATAAATATAACCCTGAAGCGTGGGGTGCTCGTGCGTTGATAAACATCATCATGGAGCATCGCGATGAGGCGTTGGAAGATTACAATCAGTCGATTAAACTGAAAACTCGCAACCCTAATGCTTACATCAATCGTGGTATATTGAACTATGAAAAGCACAAATATCGTCAGGCTCTTGCCGACTACGATAAGGCTATTGAACTAGATTCGACCAACGTGGGGGCTTTGTTCAATCGTGCATTGTTGCGCAACGAAGTGGGGGACTATCATACGGCTATCATTGACTTGGATAATGTACTGAAAATCGACCCATCGATGTCGGAAGCCATATATCAACGTGGATTGATAAATGCCCATATTGGTAACAATCGTGAGGCTATCAGCGACTTTACATCGATCATTGAACGTCATCCTAATTTTATACCAGCACTATATGCTCGCGCTGAGATGTATGACCGACTTGGCGATGTAAAAAAAGCCTTTGTTGACCGTGATAATGCGTATAAAATAAAAGAAAACTATCATAATTCGCAAGATAAAGCAGACAGTTTGAGCACTGCGGTGAAAGTGGCTATCGACGAAGAGTCGGTTATCAAAAGCATTGCTCAACTATTTAATACCGAAGCCGACGAGGCGAATGGCAACAATGGTATCCGTGGTTATGTGCAAAATCAGGCGGTGGCACTTAATAATCAGCCTAATATAGTGCTGACCTATTATCAGAAATCAAACAACGACTTGCCTATTGAGCACTATAATCCCGAACTATTGCAACAACTGAATGAGGCGCAAATGTTGCGTGCTCCAGCATATTTGGTGAGCGATGAAATCAAACTCTCCGAAGCCATGATTGCATATCACTTTGCATCGATTGATGAGTTGTCGGCAATTATTGCTGGCAGAATGAATGAGGCAAATCTATACCTTGCACGTGCCTACGATTATGCTTTGGTGCAGGATTTTGCATTGGCTATTGAAGACTTCTCGAAGGCAATATATATTGACGGACAAAATGCGTTGGCTTACTTCTCGCGCGCCAATATCAGATATAAGAAATTGGAATTCAGCGTGAACAACGAAAAAGCCGAAAACGCAAACGTGCAAGACACATACAGATATGAGTATGAAATGATTATGCGTGACTATGATAAGGTGATAGAATTGGCTCCTGATTTTGCGTTTGTGTGGTACAACAGAGCCAACCTATTGGCATATCAAAAAGACTATCAGGCTGCGGTGGCAAGCTATACCAAAGCTATCGAATTGGAAGATGACCTTAGCGAAGCATACTTCAATCGCGCATTGACATATCTATTGCTAAATCAACAAGATAAAGCCATTGCCGACCTCTCGAAAGCGGGCGAATTGGGCATATATAAGGCATATTCAATTTTGAAGAAAATACAAAATAAGTAGAAAGTAATAAGTCGAAAGTAGAAAGATAAAAAAGCTTATATATGCTTAATGTCTTATAACTTACTACTCATAACTTACAACTAAAAATATAATAATAGTAGGACGGCTTGTCGCTGCAGCTCTTCGTGGCTGAAGAGGAAAGTCCGGGCAACACAGAGCACCATACTTCTTAACGGGAAGTGGGCCGTGAGGTTCAAGTCAATGTAACAGAAAATAACCGCCTCTTAACTTGGTAGGTTCGTAATGAACTAATTTATTTTCAATTATGAATTGTGCATTATGAATTGAAAAGGGGTAAGGGTGAAAAGGTGGGGTAAGAGCCTACCGCCGGTGTGGCAACACATACGGGTCAGTACAACTTATGGGTTGAAAGTTCAAGTATACCAACGTCATGTTAGGGTTGCTCGCCCGAGTATCGTTGGAGGGTAGAACGATAGAGGCGTCTAGCGATATGCGCAGTAGATAAATGACAAGCACTATCTTCGCAAGATGATAGCACAAAACCCGGCTTATAGTCCTACTATTATTTTTTTAAATATTTATATTTCAACATAAGTACAAGTTATGTTTAAATTTATAGTATAATATGAAACAAAAAAAAACTATAGGTGAGAGAATCTCGTGGCTAATCCACTTTCTCCTTCATGATATATTTCGCATAACAGAAACCGAATTGAGCAAGTCTATGCGTTTCTTGGTTCGTTTGCTCAAAAAACTGATACTCTCGGTGCGTGGCTTTATCGATGACAATCTCATCGTAAAAGCATCAGCTTTAACCTATTATACAGTATTAGCCATTGTGCCTATATTTGCATTGTTTGTAGCTGTGGGCAAGGGGCTTGGTTTCTCCGAAATCGTTGAGGGTTTTGTGGTTGAACTGATTGGCGACAACCCAGAAATTACCTCTATCGTGATGGGTTTTGTCAACAATTCGCTCGAATATGCTCAGGGTGGACTGTTTGTGGGTATTGGTGTAGCCGTTTTACTTTGGGCTATTATTAGTATGTTTCGCCAAGTTGAAGCCAATTTCAATGATATATGGAACGTGAAAAAGAATCGCTCAATCGTGCGTCAATTTACCACTTATATTACGATGCTCATTGTGGTGCCTATTTTCATTGTAATCTCAAGTGGCATCAGTGTTAAGGTTGATGAATATCTCTCGCTTATTGCTCAATCATCGGTAGGACCATTCTTTGTGCCTATATATCAGTTTCTTCTCAAACTCTCGCCGTTTGTTATTTATTGGTTGCTTTTCACTCTTGTTTATGTCATCGTGCCAAATACTAAGGTGAAAATCAGCAATGCAATGCTCTCGGGCGTTATTACGGGTACTGCTTTTCTTGCTATACAGTTTTTATATGTCAATGGTCAGGTTTCGCTTGCTCAGTACAATGCTGTGTATGGTAGCTTTGCAGCTATTCCGTTGTTGCTCTTTTGGTTGCAACTCTCATGGACTATCATTCTTTATGGTGCCGAACTCTGCTATGTTGGACAAAACCTTATGAGCTTCAGTTTTGAAAGCGATATTAACAACATCTCTCGTCGATATAAAGACTATACGTTGCTTATTGTCTTGAAAATCATTATCGACCGTTTTTGTGAAGGTAAACAACCTATCTCAGCTAACGAAATTTCTCTTAACTATAATATACCTATTCGTCTTGTGCACGATCATCTTAAATTACTTGTTGATACTGAGATTGTCTCCGAAATATATATCGAGCAAAATATCGACCGATTCTATCAGCCTGCACTTGACACTAATCTGATAACTATTCAGTTGGTATTCAATCGCATAAACTGTCTAGGCTCAGAAAACTTCAAAATAGCCGATGATTCGTTCAACCAAATTTGGCAACAACTACAAGATATCCAACAAAATATAGATTCTGAAACTTCGAAACTCCTTATCCGAGATTTGTAATATGAGAAGAATATTTACATTATTAATTGTGCTTTGTGGATTATGTGTTGTGCATGGTCAAATAGTGCGCTGTGGGGCTGACCGCATCGACCAATACCTACCTTTGTTGCAAGAAAAACGTGTTGGTGTGGTTGCACATAAAGCAAGTTATATCTATACAGGCGTTTTTAAGCGAAAAGATGTACGTCGCTATAATTTGAATGGGAATACTCATCTTGTTGATTTTCTTGCTGCCCAGAATATCAATATAGAATGTGTGTTTGCTCCAGAACATGGTTTCCGTGGCACTGCCGATGCTGGAGAAAAGGTGTCGAGTGGGGTAGATGAGCAAACTGGCATTATGGTGCGCTCGCTGTATGATGGTAATACGGGGCGTCCGAGCGATTCGATTATGGCTCTGTTGGATGTTGTACTCTTTGACCTTCAGGATGTTGGATTGCGTTATTATACATACCTCACCACAATGGTTAAGATGATGGAGGCGTGCGCTAAGCATGATGTTCATATGATAATACTCGATCGTCCAAACCCTAATGGACATTATGTCGATGGTCCTATCCTTGATATGAAATATCGTTCGGCTGTGGGCTATTTGCCTGTGCCTGTGGTGCATGGCATGACACTTGGCGAGATTGCCGGTATGGTGAATGGCGAGGGGTGGTTGCCTGATTCGGCACAGTGCAAGATTACTGTGATTACTTGCGAAAACTATACTCATCAAACTCTATATCAACTGCCTACAGCACCTTCACCTAACTTACCGAACATGCGAAGCGTCTATCTATATCCAGCAATGTGCTACTTCGAAGCCACACCAGTAAGTCTTGGTCGTGGCACAGACTATCCATTCCAATGCTATGGTCATCCTAATATGCTTGGTTATACTTATAGTTTCACGCCAACATCGCGCTTTGGGGCCAAAACACCACCACAACAAGATTTGAAGTGTTGGGGAGTTGACCTTAGTGTAGCGCCATCGCTTGACACAATATTTAGTCGTGGAGTTGACCTTACTTATTTGATTGATGCATACAACAATCTACACCTTGGCGACCACTTCTTTCGCCCATTCTTTGAGAAGTTGATTGGTGTGGATTGGGTGCGTAAAATGATAAAATCCGGAAAAACTGCTGATGAAATTCGTGTTATGTGGAAGGATGATGTGGCAAAATTCCGACAAAAACGAGCTAAATACCTCCTTTATGCAGAGTAAATATATTTGATATATAACTACTTAATTTATAAAGTGAAAATAGTTGTCAAAAAACTTGTATATATCAAATAAATGTCGTAACTTTGCACCCGTTAAAGTTGAGAAGAGAATAACTTTCAAATTTCATATTTTAACTTTCAAATTTTAAGTTGGTGCCATAGCTCAGTTGGTAGAGCAAAGGACTGAAAATCCTTGTGTCCCCGGTTCGATTCCTGGTGGCACCACAAAAAATCAAGCAGTTATCTTTATTAGGTAACTGCTTTTTTTGTTATTTTTACAATATTGAAAATCTTACCAAAGTAAAGGATAGAATTTATAAAAAGAAAATAGGCAATAATATAGATGTGTAGTTCGTTATGTAATAAAGAATAAAAAAAATATATCATGAAAATAAAATCTATAATAATATTTTTCTTAGTATTGGCAACAATAATTATTTCAAATGGCTGTTATTGGCTTTGTTCTGATATCCAAACTAAATGTGTGGAAAAAATAGCAAATAATCAAGAACTATCTTTATATGGAAAGGGTAGTATTCTGACCTTGCATTTGGGCATTTGTACAATTGGTTCGTTTTATTGTAGTGAAGCTGCGTATGCAAATTTTCAAATGCTCATCACTGATAAAGATACTGTTTATATGCATTCTAATAAGTGGATTACACCTAAGATTAAAAAGAGATTTGAAAATAATCAATTGGGTAAAATGGCTTGGAATGGAGATAATGATTATGCTTTTAGTTCTCCAGAAAAAGATGGGGCTATCTTATTAAATTAGTGTATATTAAGCGAACAAGAAATCAACGGAAAACTGTGTTATGTAGCTGAATGTAATTATACCTGGAAAGTTCCGAGCAGAACTACTTTTAAAATAACTGATAAGTTTTCAATCGTCTTGTACGAACAATTGTTTTATGAACTTGAAAAAATAGGCATATTACATCCTTTTAAATTGATATGTTATTATGAAAAATTGTAATAAACTAAACAAAATATGAAAAAAGCATTTGTAATTATAGGTTTGATATTGTGTGTCGTGGGATATCCGTTTCGTTCGATGTTGGTGGAAGTGGTGACTGCAACAAAAGCGCCAGTGGAGGATGTGAGGGAAGGGGATGTGATTTTTCAGACTTCGTTGTCGCAACAGTCGCCTTTGATAAAAATGGGGACTCGTTCTACAATTACGCATTGTGGAGTAGTGGTGATGAAAGATGGAAAACCATACGTGCTTGAAACGCAGAAGACTTTGGTACTTACTCCGTTGAAGAAATTTATTACTCGCGGCAAGGATGGTAAATATTGGCATAAGCGTCCTAAAATAGATGATATTAAAATCAAATATAGTGGTTATTTGGGTAAGCCCTACGATTTGGCATTTAAGTTTGATAATGGTAAATTCTATTGCTCGGAATTGATATATGATATTTATCTTAATCAGTTGGGAATAGAGCTATGCAAGCCTAAAACGATTGATGATTACTTGATACTTGGGTCGCATCGTATACCGAAGATTAAACGAGCAATGAAAAAACGAGGTATCACGATGGAGCAATATGCTGTTGCTCCAGTGGATGTGTTTAACTCAAAAGAGTTGCGGTTTGTGAAATAATAATTTATATGCGTCCAAAATTGATTATTTTTATATAAAAAGGCAATATTTTGATAAGTAAAACGTTAATAGATTACAGAATGTAAATATTAACGTTTTATTTTGATTGACTATGAAAAGAATAATTAGATTTTTGGTTTTAAGTATTCTAATTGGAATGAGTACTTGTTGTTACGCAAAAAAGTATAAACATGTTTATAGTGGAGTTGTAGAAAAATTTCAGTATTATGATTTTAGCATACATATAAAATATTCTACAAATACGATAGAATATTTTGTTGATATTGAAGATGAGGAAGATGGTGAAGGAGTGATTTTATCGGATGAAATTGATACTATTATCTCTGAAGTGATAAAAGAGATGCAAGGTGTATATACATTACAAGATTGGAGGATTAACTATCCTAATGTTTATTCCGATTTTGAATGTAGAATTTATGACAAAGTAACATCTGAATTTCCCAATGTTGATTTTAGAATGATTAAAGTGAAATTTTATTGGAGTTGTAGTTCAAATATAAATGTTTATCAATATGAAGACTAGTAAAAAGATTGGAATTGGAATCCTCGTTATTATTCTTTTGTTTGCATCCAATGTGGCGTATTGGGTGTTAAGCGACGTTCAACAAGAGTGTTATCTTAGGGTGAAAAAAGGTGGTGACTTAAATCTATACGAAAAGTGTAGTATGTATTCCATAAATATATGTATTTGCACTTTAGGCTGGTTTGCATCTCCTGAAGCTACAATACAACAAATTTTGTGTACTATTCCAACTAAGGATACAGTGGTTTTACATAGCAAATATTTTGCTCGACATGACAAAATTAAAGGATTGATGAAAAAATATCCTAATGCAACTAAAAATAACCCTGCACTCATAGCTTGGAAAGCAGATTATAACGAGTTTAAGTTATGGTCGGCATATACTTTTAAGAACGGACGTATTGCATTGGCTCTCAATGGTATGTATCTATACAAAGAGGATGGCGAATGGGTTATATCTTATATCAAAGAATATGCTTTTCCAAAACTACCATCGCCAACAATAATTGGTCCGTTTAAATTTCACGAAAGTCTTATTCGCTATATGCAAGACATAGGATGGTTGTATGCTCCTCAATTTAAATGGGTTTTAGATGTTGAAGAGTAATTTATTAGCTATGAAAATAAAGATAATCAAAACAATATTCCTAGTTCTATTGTTCTTGTTTTTTGCATCGTGGTTCTATCGTATCATAATGCTGATGCTCGTGGCATGTGTGTGGCGCGAAGAGATTAAGCAATGCAGAACGTGGGGATATAAAGCGGTGATAGGGTGCTTGTTAGTAGCTTTGTTTTGTATACTTCCTCGTTATCGCTACAATACAAACGACCGAGTGCGATTGATATATCAAGACGAAAAGGGTAGTCCTCAACTCCCTCCATTAACACACTATTTGTTCAATGTAGTGTTTCCAGAGGAAGAACTTTGCAACTTAGGAATATGGTGTGCTAGAATTGCACCTAAACTACTGCCATTGTCTGATAATCTGTTGGGGGATTTTAGAGAAGATGATAGGATTGGTAATATTCAAAATTTCTATCGCCCATTTAGACGGTTGAATCGAAGTGGGTTATTTATGATGTCGGGAACTACTTCGCAAGCATTTTACATGTATAGGATAGACGACACACAATCGGTCTATGTGATTGAACCTAAGCACTATGACGAAGAAAAAGAGTATCCTGTAGTATTTTTTATGCATGGATATATGGGTAATTGGAAATTGTATACAGGATTGTTGAAGGATTTGGAAGATTGTATCGTACTATGTGTAGGCACAAAAGATTGGTCAGGTAGATTTACTAAAAAAGATGTTAATAACCTGTTTACAAAGCAAATACCATTCTTAGAGAGTCTTGATTATAGGATAGATAAAGATCAATTGCACATTATAGGATTATCGAATGGAGGAACGGCTACGAATGTGGCTTACAATGGATTCGCAGATAAATTTAAAACTATTACATTTATTTCTACGAATATTAATCAAACCTATCCGATATCGAGCAAAGTATTGTTCATTGGTGGGGGAGATGATTACTTTGCAACCTCATTACTAAAGGCTTATCATAAATTGAAAGAAAATGGCACACAGACCGATATATTTTGGGATGATAAAGAAACCCATTTTATTATGGTGAATAAAATGGATGAAGTTATAAATTTTATAAACAAAAATCTAAAATAAAAAATAGGCATAATCAAACGTTTGATTATGCCTATTTTCTCTAAAATAATACCCACTCACAGTGTGTATTCAACACTCAAAAATATCCCTACTCAACAGCAACCTTCAAGCAACCTATGCCGAAGAAAACTGCCACACACTAACAGTGTGTATTTCTGTTTTACTATTAGATATCAATTTGCGACCTTGCGAATTTGCGAAGTTATAATTCGCTCTTAAAAAACATCTCCATAAACACTGGGAAATGGTCACTAACACCACCTTGATAAAACGGACCGACATATGTTCGCTTTGGTATCATTTCTCCTGTACGTTTATCTCTTTTCGAAATCCATTTAGGGTGATACACCTCTGCCTCTGGCATTATTCTCACCGATAAATTACCATTCAACAAAGCTCCACTCACAATAATTTGGTCCAACATATCCCACTCGCCATCATGGAAATACGACCCAATATCTTTATTCTCAAAAGAATATCCATCCCAACAAAGATTATACAACTTCAAATCCTCAAACGACCCACTCGTATACGGCAGAGCAGCAAGGGTAGTAGTAGGTACCTTATCCGAAGGATTATCATTAAAGTCGCCCATAATAATTATAGCAGCTTGCGAATCTACCATTTGAATCTCTTCAACTACCTTTCGCACAGTCTTTGCCGCAGCCACACGATTAGATTCAGACGCTAATGCACCCTCTCTGCGAGAAGGGAAATGTACCTGAATAATATGTAAAAAAGTAGAATCGGAGAGAGTCCCGCAAGTATATAACAAGTCTCTACCATGCTGACCATTAGGTAAATGCACTGGTATTGGACGAGATGCAAGAGGCGTAAATTTATCTTTTTGATAGAGTAGAGCCACATCTATACCACGAGCATCTGGACCTTCATAATGAACATAATCATAACCCAATTGGTCATATGGATCAAATTGAGTCATTGCCTTTAGCACAAAATCATTTTCAACCTCACAAAGCCCAACAAGTAGAGGCAATTCATCACCACCTACACCAATAATTACTTGCATTACTTCATGCAATTTATCGTAAAAACGTTTATTTGTCCAACGTAATTCAGAATCAGGAAGATATTCTGTGTCATTTTTTAGAGAATCATGTTGCGTATCAAACAAGTTCTCCACATTGTAAGTCATTATTTTCATAGACTGCGCACTAAGTATAATTACCACTAAATCAAACAATAAACCCAATAATATTCGCTTCATAATAACTGAATTTATTCACATTACAAATGTACTGAATAAAATTGAAAATATCAAATATTTTTTGTAATTTTGCACTTCAAAAAAAGCAAATAATAATATATGAAAAATATAGCAAGTTTATCTTTATACTTGCCCGCATAATTTAACTCTTATGAAACCAACTTTATTTATTCTAGCCGCAGGTATGGGTAGCCGCTATGGAGGCCTCAAACAATTAGATGGTGTAGGTCCTTCTGGAGAAACTATCATGGACTATTCCATTTATGATGCTATCCGTGCTGGTTTTGGTAAGATTGTATTTGTCATTCGTCACGACTTCGAAGATGATTTCAAACAAAAAGTTCTTTCTAAATACAAAAATCATATTCCTGTAGAACTTTGCTATCAAGAAATTACCACATTACCAGCTGGTTTTACTTGTCCCGAAGGTCGTACCAAACCGTGGGGTACTAACCACGCTGTTCTCATGGGTAAAGAGCTTATAAATGAGCCTTTCGCCGTAATCAACGCAGATGATTTCTATGGTCGTGATGGTTTTGCTGTACTAGGTAAAGCACTTACCGAAATGGCTGGCAAACAAAACGATTATTGCATGGTAGGGTATCACATTGGTAATACACTCAGCGAAAGTGGCACAGTCAATCGTGGTATATGTACTACAGACTCAGAAAATTATCTTACCACAGTGGTTGAACGCAAAGGCATTGCTGCCGAAACTGAAGGTATTGTCTTTGTAGATGAAAATAACATAAAACACTATCTAGATGCAAATACACCTGTATCAATGAATATGTGGGGATTCACACCAGACTATTTCCAATATTCAGAAAATTATTTCATTGATTTCTTGAAGGAACAAGGTCAAGAGATGAAATCAGAATTTTACATACCAACAATGGTAAATCACCTAATCAATAACGGCACAGCTAAAGTCAAAGTACTAGATACAACTTCTAGTTGGTTTGGTGTAACATATGCCGAAGATCGTCCTGATGTTGTTACCAAACTTCAATCTCTTGTTGATGCTGGCGAATATCCAACACCATTATTTAAATAAGCAAACATGTGATATTTCATATGAGGGGTGCATTCTAAATAGATTGCATCTCTTTTTGTATATTAAGAGGGGAAAGTTTATAGTATTTATAAATTTTACTATTATTATTTATCATAATGTTAATTATAGCAATAAAAAGGAGGCATTTTTAAAATAAATATATTTCACTCAAAAGCTATATTACCACACCACAACATAATAAAAGCAGATCCTATAGAAAGAATCTGCTTTTATTATTTATTAAGATATAAATTAGTAACCTAACATTTTTTTATTGATTTCATCATATTTTGCTTGATATGATGGATCAGAATTTGTGAGTTTATAGAACAAACCACGAAGAGTTTTCATTGTTTCATAATCTTCTGGGTCGAGTTCAATTACTTTTTCAAAGAAAGGAATAGATTCTTTATAAACTACAAGTGCTTTAGCTACTTCTTGATCTGAAAGTTTGAAATCACGGATTTCCAATGCTTTTTGTTCCATTTTGAATGCCTTATTGTAGATCAAACGTGCTTTGCCTAACCAAGCATCTCTGAAATCTGGTTTCAATTCAATAGCTTTATCAAAGTTAGCCATTGCAGCATCAATATCTTCAAGAACTTCAAGCATTGAACCACGCACACTATAAAGTTGAGCATTTATAGGATCATTAGCAATAGCTTTATCAAGCAATTCTGTAGCTTTTTGTGGTTGACCACCAAACACATAGTGGTTAATCAAGTTACCAAGATAGTAAAATTCGTTAGGGAATTTAGCAAGACCTTTTTCAAGTGTTGAGATATAATTTACTGTATCTTTTGTATCAAGATAAAGTTGGCAAAGAGCTTGATAGATACCATTTTCATTATACTCTTTATCTTTAATTTCTTCAAACATAGCAATTGCTTTGTCGTTCATTTCACCAGCCCATGCACAAGTAGCTGCATAGTATTTAAATTGATAATAAGTTGTATCTTTTGCAGGTACATTTTTCTCAACAACTACAAATGGAAGGTCAAGAATCGCAGTATGAGTTTCGAATGCATTAAGTGCAGCTACCCACTCTTGTGCCGAATATTTCTCTACACCATAGTTAACAAGAAAATATTTGTTGTAGATATTCAACATAGAAGCTGCAATTTTTTTAGTGAATTTAGGTTTTACTTTACCTTTTTCATCAGGAAGTTGATCCAATTCATTAGCTTTCAAGTAGTAAGTATAAGCTTTCAATGCATCTTCACCCATTTTGATAGCACTACCACCACCAGTTTGAGTCAAAATAAATTCAGCATCTGCTGCTTTTTCATAAACCAAACCTGCTACATACCAAGTATTTGCAAGGTCTTTTGTTTCATCATTTACCAACGCTTCTTCGATAGCATCTTTAGCACCTTGGAAGTCAGGAGCTTCTACTGCTAATGCTTTGTTTTTTGCTTTGCTTACATTAGCTTTTTGAGCAAAACCTGTAGCTACTACAGCTAAGGCCAATGCCACTACTAAGAATAATTTTTTCATAATTAATTTATTTAAAAGTTGTTTATTATTGTTCATTTATTTCATTTATCTCTTGGACATCAATATTAGTCTCAGGTTTAATACCCTCCTCTACATTTACATCCATTTCATCTTCTATTTCTGTAGCAACTTTACATACAGATGCTATCTCATCATTACGTTTGCCAAGGTCAATAAGTCTCACGCCTTGAGCTGCTCGACCAATAACACTCAAACTTGATACATTTGTACGCAATGTTACACCTGATTTATTAATAATCATAAGGTCATTATCGTTGTTAACATTTTTGATAGCAACAAGTTTACCTGTCTTTTCGGTGATGTTGATTGTTTTCACACCCTTACCACCACGATTAGTGATACGATAATCCTCAAGATCAGAACGTTTACCATAACCCAATTCGCTAACAACAAGAATATTATCTTTAGAGTCAGGCGATACAGCAATCATACCTATTACTTCATCCATAGGATCATCTTCATCAAGAGTCATACCACGTACACCAGTTGCAGTACGTCCCATTTCTCTAACCTTATTTTCATTAAAGCGAATAGCACGACCATTGCGATTAGCCATAAGTATTTCATCATTACCGCTAGTAAGAAGTACTTCTATAACTTGGTCGTCTTCGCGTATTGTGATTGCGTTGACACCATTTTGGCGTGGACGAGAATATGCTTCGAGTGATGTTTTCTTGATAACACCTTGTTTTGTACAGAATACAAGGAAGTGAGATTGATTGAACTCTGCATCTTGCAATTGTTTAACATGAACAAATGCATTCACCTTATCATCAGCATCGATATTCAATACGTTTTGGATTGCTCGACCTTTACTTGCTTTATTACCCTCTGGAATTTGGTAAACTTTAAGCCAATAACAACGACCTTTTTGAGTAAAGAACATCATTGTTGAGTGCATAGATGCCGAGTAGATATATTCAATAAAGTCTTCCTCACGAGAACTACTACCTTTTGAACCTACTCCGCCACGGTTTTGCGCACGAAACTCTGCAAGCGGTGTGCGTTTGATATATCCAAGGTGAGATATTGTAATAACCATCTCATCATCAGCATAGAAGTCTTCTGGATTAAACTCCTCACTAGCATAAATAATTTCAGTACGACGTTCGTCGCCATATTTATCTTTAAGTTCAAGAAGTTCATTTTGAATAATTTCCATACGACGTTCAACGCGAGCAAGAATATCTTTTAAGTCTTCAATGCGTTTCAAGATTTCTTCATATTCAAGACGAAGTTTGTCTTGTTCCATGCCAGTGAGCTGACGAAGACGCATTTCTACAATATAAGCAGCTTGACGTTCAGAGAGACTGAAACGCTCCATCAAGCGAGTTTTTGCCTCTTCAGGTGTTTTAGAATCACGAATAATACGAATTGCTTCATCAAGATTATCAAGAATAATCATGCAACCTTCGAGAAGTTCTGCACGCTCTTCTGCTTTACGAAGTTCGAAACGAGTACGACGAGTAACCACTTCATGACGATGGTCAACAAAGTGATGAATCAAATCTTTAAGATTCAATGTCATAGGTCGACCTTTCACAAGAGCAATATTGTTTACGCTAAAAGAAGATTGAAGGGCTGTGTATTTGAATAATTTATTAATAACGACTTGTGGATTTGCATCACGTTTGATATCAATAACAATACGCATACCTTGGCGATCCGATTCATCATTAACGTTAGCTATACCTTCTACTTTTTTCTCAATAGCTAGATCGGCAATATTTTTGATCAACTCTGATTTATTGACCATATAAGGGATTTCAGAGATGATAATTTTATCATTACCTTTTTCGTTGTTTTCAATATCGTATTTTGCACGAATAACAACACGACCACGACCTGTTTCAAAAGCCTCTTTTACGCCGGCATAGCCATAGATATAACCACCCGTTGGGAAATCAGGAGCTTTGATGTATTGCATCAACTCCGATATTTCAATATCATTGTTGTTGATATATGCCACAGTAGCATCTACAACCTCAGAAAGGTTGTGTGGAGCCATATTTGTTGCCATACCAACAGCAATACCAGAAGAACCATTAACTAAAAGGTTAGGCAAACGCGTTGGAAGCACTACAGGTTCTTTAGTGGTTTCGTCGAAGTTAGGAGTAAAATCAACGGTATCTTTTTCGATATCTTTGAGCATCTCTTCTGCAATTTTTTGCAAACGAGCCTCAGTATAACGCATAGCCGCAGGTCCATCGCCATCGACAGAACCAAAGTTACCTTGTGGGTCAACGAGTGGATAACGCAACGACCACGTTTGAGCCATACGAACAAGCGTCATATAGATTGATGAGTCGCCATGAGGGTGATATTTACCCATAACTTCACCTACTATACGTGCCGATTTCTTGTATGGTTTATCCGAAGTATTGCCCAATTCATTCATTCCAAACAACACACGACGGTGAACTGGTTTAAAACCATCACGAACATCAGGCAACGCACGCGACACAATTACCGACATTGAGTAGTCGATATAAGCTTGTCGCATCTGCTCCTCTACATTAATCTGAATAATTCTTTCGTCTTTGTCAATCATAAAATTTATTTAAAATTATCTTGTCTATCTAATGTTTACAAAGTATAGTAAGACAAAAATTTACTATACCCAAAAACTTTATAAAGTTACGAATTTTTCTCGAAATAGGCAAATTTTACAACTTTTTTTTTTACAATACTAAACTTTTGATTTTCAAAACTATTTAAATTCAGCAAAAAATCGATAGTGCCTAATTTCGATTTTAAGACGATTTAAGCGACTTTTATTTTTCTTATTTTTAATTTTTCTTATGCAAAAACAAAAAAATAGCTCTATTTTGTATTTAGAGCCATTTTAAGAGTATTTTATATTTTTGTCGTCTTATTTACTTACTAAATTCCTCAAAAGAACCATCATCATATAACAAAATCACCTTTTTAATACTTTTACTTTGCTTTTCTTTTGATGTTGGCATATCTGATTGAATTATTGTTTTCTCTTCAATCTTGTTAGGTGATTCTGCTATATATATAGCCTCATAGTCATTCGCTACAGGATCGTTCGTTTCTATTTGCTCCGAATCATTAAACAACAAATTATCGACAGACGTAGTTTCAATCTTGCTAGGAGGATTACCTTCACCAAAAATTAACCAATTTATATCTACATCTGGAAAATGCTGTTTGATTTTCTCAACAAGAGATAGTGTAGGTTGAGTACGTCCTGTTTTTATACTCGAAATAGAAGCTCGACTAACTCCAATTTTATCTGCAAATTCAGTCGGCGTCAGATGTTGATTTTCTATAAATGTAAAAATTCTATTTACCATAATATTTTAAAGAACAAACATTTCCATACAAATTATAATTGTAAAATTTGAGACTACAAATGTATAACAATTTTTTGAATTTACAAAACAAAACCGTAAAAATATTTCACAAATATAAATTTACAATTGTAATTCACAAAACACAAACAAAACAACACCGCAAACAGCAACTTATTATATAAGAATCAACTAAACAAACATTAAAACCTAAAAGTATATCTTTAAATATTATCCATTAATACAATAAGAAATCAGTACATTAACAGCACAAAATCAACCAAAAACACACAAAACAGAAGAAATCTAAAAATCAAGCAATATAAAGTTAAACAAAAGAATTAACTTTTATTTATAACAAACTGATTTACAATAAACATAACCACAAAAAACACAAAATGTTAATTATAGATATTAGATGTTTATACAAATGTAAATAGTGGCAAAAACAAAGATCAACTATACCCCACCCTACACAGAAATTACTTATGTAAAATATCACTATTACACAGAAATATTACAAATGTAAATTATATCCAATGCCACCTTGTTTTACATTTGTAAAACACATAGATTTTACAAATGTTATATCAACACAAAAAAAAGGACTACCCCAAACCAGGATAGTCCCAATAACATCTATATCAATTATGATAAATAAAAATTCTATATATTATTACAAAGCCGACTCTTCATTGATATTTGAGTCAACCAAGATACGACCGCAATATTCACAAACAATGATTTTTTTACGCATACGAATGTCGAGTTGACGTTGAGGTGGAATCTTATTAAAGCAACCACCACAAGCATCGCGTTCTACTGTTACAACAGAAAGACCATTACGAGCATTTTTGCGGATACGTTTGAAAGCAGTCAAAAGACGTGGTTCGATAAGAGCTTCCAATTCTTTAGCTTTAAGAAGGAGAGTTTCTTCCTCTTGTTTTGTTTCTGCAATAATTTCGTTGAGTTCAGCTTTCTTTTGTTTCAAATCAATTTCACGATCTTTCAAACGTTCTTCAGAGTTAGCCAACTCTTCTGTTTTATTTTTGATTTCTTTATTATAATCGCTAATATTTTTCTCGCAAAGTTCAATTTCTAGTGATTGAAACTCTACTTCTTTTGTAAGAGCATCGAACTCACGGTTATTGCGAACATTGTTTTTTTCCTCTTCTTTTTTAGCAATTTTAGCACGAGCCTCTTCGATAGCATTTTTTCTATCAGAGATATTTTGATTAAGAGTCTTAATGTCGTTTTGATATTTTTCAATACGAGTTTTAAGACCAGCAACTTCATCTTCAAGGTCTTGTACTTCTAATGGCAATTCACCACGGATTGTGCGAATCTTGTCAATTTCAGAAACAACCATTTGTAGATTATAGAGCGCACGAAGACGTTCTTCTACTGAAATTTCTTTAGTTTCTACGTTTTTTTCTGACATAAAATATATATTTTTAATGTTTATTCGACTTGTATACTATTAGTTTTCAGGAATATAACAACATTCCACAGGACTCCTATCAGAGTCCGCCTTCAAGATTGCAAAGTTAATAAAATTTTTTGAAAGTTGTTCACAAAAAACATCTTTTATGCACTCTTCCGATTCAAAATGTCCGATATCAGCAATAACAATCTGATTTTCAGTATTAAAGAAATCATGATATTTCACATCGGCTGTGATATATATGCCAGCTTTCTCTCGGATAGCATGAGATAAAAATTCAGCACCAGAGCCTCCACAGAGAGCAATTCGCGACACTAATTTATCCGACGTTTTTGTATGACGAATATACTGAACACCTAATTTTTCTTTGATATAATGCAACATTGCAGTTTCTGTAATTGGGTTTTCAAGGTCGCCCACACAACCCAATCCCATTTGGCTATATTCATTTGCCAGAGGTAGTACGTCTATCGCCGGTTCCTCGTAGGGATGAGCAGAATGAATAGCTGCGACTACCCTGCCAATTTTGTCTTTTGGAACAACCATCTCAAGGCGAAGTTCCGGCTCAGTGTGTAGTTTATCTATTTCGCCCACAAAAGGATTGCAACCCACCTGCGCTCTAAAAGTACCATTACCCTCAGACGAATAAGAACAACAATCATAAGCACCAATAGTTCCAGCACCCGATGCCCACATAACTTGTCGCACCCGTTCGATGTGCAATTGAGGCACGTAAGTAACAATTTTATAAAGATAATTCATTTCAGGCGCAAGCACTCGGATATTCTTCAAGTCCAACTTCTGAGCAATGCGGAAATTTACGCCACCGAGGCATTTATCCATATTCGTATGAGCAGAATACAACACAATATTATGCTGTATAGCCTTGATAATCACACGCTCGATATAATTGCGACCAGTCAGTTTCTTTATACCCTTAAAAATGAGAGGATGATGCGAAATTATCAAATTGGCACCACGATTAATTGCCTCATTAAGAGTTGCTTCGGTAATATCAACGCACAACAAAACAGCCTTCACCTCTTGGTTGACATCACCCACTTGCACACCACTATTGTCCCACGACTCCTGATAAGCCAACGGAGCCATTTGCTCGATGCAAGCTATAACTTCACTTATTTTTGTAGTCATAAAATCAGAATTTATTCACCACACAAAGTTACTAAAAAATATTGAGAAAAACAAATTTTGAAACACTATAATTCACCCTCGAAATGCACAAATAATCACCAACAAATACCATTTTTAAGGGTGCTTTTTTAGTGCTTTTTTTAATCGTTTTATTATTTAATTACTTGATTTATAGTATAAAACGAACTAAAATATCGAATTTTGTAGATATTATGCGGTTGCAAAGTTACAAAGCAACATTAATACACTGAATATCTTGGTGTTAGCACAAAAATAATACTATTGTTCTATTTTTCAACCAAAAGATATATAACTAATAATAAGCAACTTATATAACTTTGCAACTTTGCAATTGCAAAGTTGGGTTATATTATGGCATAATTTGAATAATTTTAGTTCGGATTTACACACTTTGCAAACTTTGAAAATTGCAAGTGTAAAAGTGGCTGTTTTCTATGGTACAGGTTGCTTGCACCTTGCTAAAGGGGATGATTCTTTTTTCTGCAGGTAATTTTTTGCATATCGCTACGCTTCTATTGGATTATAAATGCACCAGATTCGGCAATAATGTAGTATGAGATGCCAAATTCGTCCATAAGGGCTTTGTATTTAGCAAGATAGCCATGCCATACTCCAGCAGTGAGAATAACATGCTTAGGCCGAATAAATTCAGTAAATAGTCGTTCCGATGGATATACACCTCGGTCGATGATAAGATTATCTATTTCAAGAGGTTCATGATTGTTTTGACGATATCGAAATAGATTATCACGCAAAATAAGGTACGACTCATTATCAAACATAAAAGCATTGGCAGTGAGTGCAGTATCAGTTACGATAATTGGTTTAGCACACGAATATTTAAGCCAAGTGCGCTCAAGTCGTTCGGTAGCAAAATCGGGATGATTAGTAAACAAAACATTCTCATCTCCGCTACAAACATTCACAACCAACCGATTAGTTTCGGGGATGATGAGTTGTTGACATTGAGAATAATATAAATCATTAATAAGTACAACCAAAGCAAATAGAAGTACAGATAGAGAGAAATATAGAGGAGCTTTGAATCGCTCAGCAAATAGATTACGCAATTTTATCCAATTGATACCACAAAGAATAACACCATAGAGGCAGACGACTTCGATAAGAGATAGATAGATTTTTACGGTTGAAAACGGTATAGCAACAATTAAGTAGATAACATACTCGAATATCATTAGAATACAATTCATCAACCAACCCGCACCGACACCCAAATAAGGGATATAACTCAAAGGTAACAGAGCTATTCCACCAAGAAAAAGCAGAGGAGCAAAAGCAATAACAAATAGATTAGAAAGAATAAAATATATAGGAAATTGGTTGAAATTATATATAACTATTGGCAATGTGAGTACTTGAGCCGATACAGTAACCGCGATAGAAGAAAAAATCCAACGCAGAGGTCGAGATTTGAGAGTAGATATTCGTTTATAGAGCAAAGGATAGAAATATACGATGCCAATGACAGCCAAATAGCTCAATTGGAACCCTACGTTGAAAATCACATTAGGATTGATGAGAACAAGTATTGTAGCAGACAAGCATAAAGCATGTTTGACTCGATATTTCTCGCCAATAACTCTAAACAAAAGTATCATAGAAAACATAAATGTAGCCCGAATGACCGAAGGAGCAAGTCCCGTGAGTAGCGCATACGCCCACAATACAACTAAACCCAACACAACTATCAGCCAACGACGACGATGTGGAGTGCGACGCATAAACCACATGATGAGCAAGAATAAGAAACCCACATGCATGCCGCTGACCACTAAAATATGCGACACACCAGTAGCAGAAAAGGCATCCTTCACATCGTTAGTCAGTAAACCCTTTTCGCCCAACGTGATTGCCGAAATAATAGCCAATCGACTACCCTTCAATCCCACAGATTCAAATTGCCGAATCAGTTTATCCCGCAAAATATAACTATATTGTCGAAACCCCGAAGGTTCGGCAGTAGATAAATATTTAAGACGATTGCCATAGAGATAAGCGACACCGCACAATCCATTACGAGCAAGATATTTTCCATAGTCAAAACCCTCCAAACCATTATCAGTAGGACGAATAATCTGAGTACTTATCAAATACCTATCGCACAAACGAGGAGCGAACAACAAAGAGTCGGCATAGATGTTTAGTAACAAATCATGACCCACCACACATTGAGCAACAGAGTCAGGCGCATAGAGAATTTCGGCTTCGGCTTGATAATACGAAACCTTAGATATAGGTATAGTTTTCAGTTTTACGATATAAGAATGTTCAGCATGCGCCAACACATCAACCTCAGGCATCTGCTTTTGGCGCAACAACCACCCTCCAGAACCGACCAGAAATAGAGCCCACGAAAAAACAAAAAACCACCTTCCGAGTTGAGTTGCTCGGAAAGTGGATAATATCATAAATACAATTCCTACTATTATTAAAAAGAGGAATATATTAGTGACAAGAGTCGTATACTCCGCAACGACTACGCCTAATGATATAAGCAAGAATAATCGTGCGAATGTAGCATCAAAATACTCTACAGATACCCATCGAAAAGATTTATCTGTGTTGATCACGCAATAAGTCGTTGACAGATTTAACAGGGTTGAAAGTTTCGATAGGCACTTCAATAAAGATAGTATTCCAATCGCTCATAGCACCATTCCAAAGGCCAGGAAGTTCAAGAACCTTGATGTCGATACCATTTTTAGATTTCATAGATATGAAACCAGTTTTAGGATCAACATAGTTGAGGAGATTGAATTTTTCGCCTTTGTAGTTGCGCACCGCACAAACCAAATCAACAGGATTGAAGTGTGTAGAATTTTTCATACAATCCATAGCCTCTTGGTTGTTTTTGTCGATTTGCGAACTTTCGAGGATTTGAGGCGAAGTAGTTCCATCGCTATTATAAGTGAGGTAAGGACCACCACCAGGTTCGCCTTCATTCTTCACCATACCGCAGATACGGATAGGACGATTGAACTTAGAGCGGAGATACTCTTTCAAATCGAGAGCCGACATATTTTTAGCCTCATCAGAGCCGATGCACAATACCTGTTCGGCATAAGCAAGCATAGTAGCAAGGCGTTCGTCAGTCACCTCACCATCCAATTCATTCAAGAATGCGAATATTTGGTGTTGCACGCGAACAAGAAGACCTGCAATAAGTTGTTTATAGTCGATAGTAGCTTGTTTGAGACGATCAGGCACTACATTGTCTATATTTTTAATGAAGATAACATCACCATCGAGGTCGTTAAGATTCTCAATAAGAGCGCCATGACCACCTGGGCGGAAGAGGATTGAACCATCTTCGTTGCGGAAAGGAGCACCATCTAGACCAACAGCGAGAGTATCAGTCGAAGGTTTTTGAATAGAGAATGTTACGTTGTAGCGCACTTTAAACAAATCCTCATAGCGAGGGAGTTCGCTCATAAGATGTTGTTTGAAGAACTCGATATGCTCAGGCGACACAGTAAAATGGATTTTCACCTCATTGTTGCGATTGTTAGTGTACAAAGCACCTTCGACAAGGTGTTCAACAAACGCAGTGCGCACATATTGAGGATATTTGTGGAATTGGAGTAAGCCTTTAGGGAGCGAACCATAATTCAAACCCTCTTTATGAAGAAGGAGTCGAACAATATCTTTATAACGTTTTTCATCGACCAACTCTTGGATAGATTTGCCTTCTTCTGCTATACACACGCGATTCAGAGCTTCATAAAACGCAAAGTTCTCACGTTCAATAAAGAATTTTTCGATATAAGCATTATTAGGTTCTGTAGCATCAGAGTTTTCGAATTCAAACAGATCTTTGAACATACGACTTGCTGCACCCGAAGCTGGCACCATCTTGATAATATCGCCATCACCTTTTAGGTACTCTTTCCAGTCGTCGATAAGTTGTTCACGCTCTTTCTCATCAAGGCTTAGTATACCATTGCCAATAGCAGCAGTGCCTTTGATTTTCAAGAAAGGATAACCATTTTTAAGGTCATTGACTTGAGTTTCGGCTTTTTCGAGAGTGATGCCGATAGACTCAAACTGTTGGACGTCTTGTGTAGTAAACATAGTATTAGAGTTGAAAGTTGAAAGTTGAGAGTTGTACTCTAAACTTTTAAATTATTTTTTACTATTTTTTCTCTTTTTTGTTTTTTACTTTTACATCTTCTTTGTATGTCCAGATGTCTTTTTTGTAAACCAAAGCATCGTAAGACATATCAGGAGCGTTCACTTCTACGCCATCAGAAGTTGTACGAACTGGCGACAAGTGGTCAAAAGTAAGAGTTTTTTTCTTTTTGTTGTATTCAATAAACATTTGAGCATTTTTGTCATATTCAAACACAACGCGGCTTTGTTTTTTCTTGCCAGTCCAAGGAGTCATGAACGAAGGCGCACCAAATTTAATTGCTTTTTTAGTAAACGACATTACATCAACCACTTTGTGTTGAGTTTCGCCATTAGTTGAAGTCATCAAACCAAGCACCAAATACATCTCTTTATCTCTGAATTTGATAGGATGAATATCGTAATACAAGCAGCCATACCAATCTTTTTCAGCAATATAACCAGAAGTAGACGGAACAACAACCGAATCTTGCGACAATAGATACATAGATCGGAATTCATTGTGTTGAATCAACGCAAAATACATAGGAGTACCATCAGTAAGCAAGATATTCCATGTGTACATATGGATTTGTTCATCGTCAGACATCACTTTACCAACATTTTTCAATGAAGGAAAATCATAGTAGAAATCATCAGCTTCAAAAAGAATTTCGATCATTTCATGTTGAATACGATTAGCCAATTCAGCTTTTTTAAAGTCATCGTTTGTTTTCTCGATTTGAGCAAACATGTTTTTCACTTCTCTTTCACGTTTGGCTTGTCCGAATGCGAAAGAAGTAGCTACAATAGCCACAACAAGAGTTAATACAATTTTTTTCATATCATTTTTTTGTTAATTATTATAATTCAACATGCATACGCCAACACCAGATGTGGCGTGGATTACTTGGGTCGTTGATGCGCTCGCCTTCTGGATTTGGATATCGACTATTGCCATCGCAAGCCATATAGTCTTGCCAAGGGAGGATAGCCCACATACTTTTACTATTAACGTGCATATCAACAATTTGTTGTGCAAGTTCAGGAGTTAAATCTTCAGGCGTAGCGCCACCTTGGTGAAGAATATTATTATAGAACCATTGAGTATTCTCACGATTTTCGCGCCACCACATACGCATAGGGCTTGTATCGTGCGTACCAGTGCAGCAAACCGACAGATATGGAACATTATGAAGGTCAACATAGCGTTGAGTAGTCTCCTTAGGCATACGTTGCACCTCAAGCGAGAGTATTTGCAATTGACTCATCACATCAGGCACACACGAAGGCACCATACCCAAGTCCTCACCGCACACCAACATATCGGTCGTATTCAACAAAGCAGGCAATTTGCGCATCGCCTCCGTGCTCCATTGATTAGTGTGACGATGATAGAAATACTCATCATGAATACGTTGGATGCACCATTTTTCGTGGTCCGAAAGTTCGGCAAACGATTGCGACTTCATCACATTGATACGTGGATGATAATAGCCAGCATTAGCGCGGTCTTCGATGAATATAACTTCGCAATAGAGCGACAAAAGTTTATCCAAAACCTCCTCATACTGAGGCAACAAACCATTGCGTTTGAAACTATTCTCAAGGTCACGTTGAGTAGCATATTCCGGTTTGAACGTATAACGATCATGAGAGCGGTGATTGAAATAAGCACCTATAATCTCATCAGTATTATCAACAAAAAGGTTATAAAGGTGATGATGTGTTACATAAGGAATAGTATAACGATCGCGGTCGAACCAGAAGCCATAATGCTCTATATCAGAGACCGACAAAGGCATCGAAGGATTAAAATAACCCAACAAACCCCACACGCAGTCGGTCGGGATTTCCCAAATACGGAAGAAACCAAGGATATGGTCGATACGGAAAGCATCGAAATAGCGACCCATATTCTCGAAACGCGACATCCACCACGCATATTTATCCTTAGCCATTTCAGCCCAATTATATGTTGGGAATCCCCAATTCTGACCAGTCACCGAGAAATCGTCAGGTGGAGCACCAGCTTGTTTGTCGAGGTTGAACAAACGAGGGTTTACCCATGCATCCACACTCGTAGCACTAATCCCAATAGGCAAATCGCCCTTCACCACCACACCTTTAGAGTGGAGATACTTGATAGCATCACAGAGCTGAGCATCGAGAGCAAATTGGATATAATAATAGAGTTCTACCGCTTTTTTATTCTTTTTGATAAAAGCGTCGCGTTTAGCTTCGGTATATTCGGCATATTCGCCCCATTTTGAGTAGTCGTCAGTGCCAAGACTATCTCTCAAACAAGAGAATACGGCATAATCTTTCAACCAATGAGCATTTTCTTTAACGAAAGCTTTAAACTCTTTAGCAGCAACAATTTCATCGTATTTTTCGGCAAATATATCACGGATATAATTCCATTTAAGTTCATTAACAGCCGAATAGTTGATAGCCGACAATTCGTTAAGTTCCTTAGCCTTAGCGCGATATTCTTTCATTTTCGACGAACTATCCAATTTGCCCAACGCCTCCATATTAAGATACATTGGATGGAAAGCATAAACCGAATTAGCGCGATAAGGATAAGAATCAAAATCGGTGTGAGTAGATGTAGTATCGTTGATTGGCAGTATTTGGATAAGTTTTTGACCACGAGACACAGCCCAATCACCCATACGTTTGAGGTCGAGGAATTCGCCTACACCCCATCCTTTCTTACTACGCAACGAGAATACAGGTATTGCCACACCAGTTCCATGCCAATTATAATCGATGCGAATAGATGCCGAGAATACCTTCGAACCCGAGATAAGAGGCATACGACGATTTTCGCCAAGTTCCCACTGCACAATAGCATCAGTGGCGCGGTCATAGACCACAAATTTATATTCAGCATGAGTGAGATAAGCATTCAAAGGGAGTTTCACCCACCACCAAGCCCCATGTGTAGGAGTCAATTTTAGCATGTGGTTAGCATCCCAATTACCAATAAACTCCTGATTGCCAAGCATAGCCACACCTTGTTCGGGCAACACACCAGGAGCATTGAGCATCAACATCACCTCGCCTTTTTTTAGTTTAGGCAAAGCTTTTTCATCTTTTTGGCGCATAAGGCACTCGGTGAATGCTTTAGTTTCGAATACCGAACGAATTTCGCGATAGCCAAAAGCATCCTCCACTTCAATATCACCCTCAAAAGCAGGGAAGTAACGATATTTAGGCGAATCCAAAATCTGACCACCATCGGCATTCACCAAGATATATTGGTAGCGCGTAGCCTTTGATTTAGGCAAATCAAGTTCGGCAGTCCACACCGCATTGTGGTAATACGACATAGCATGCAACTCATCACCTATTTTAATATATAAATTCTGTCCAAATTTAGTAGGACAATACAACTTAAATGTTACCATAATCCTACCCTCCGCATTTTGAGTATCCGCAATTGCTACAAACGAGGCAACCCTCTTTCATCACGATTGTATGTTGATGACATTCGGGGCACTCCATCGATTCCATTTGCGTTCCATCAGGAATATATTTTTTGAGGGCACGTTCAACACCCGATTTCCAAGTGTTAATTGATTCGCTATCAAGTTGAAGACTACCCACAAGTTTCACCACTTGGTCGATAGGCATACCATAGCGCAACACACCCGAAATGAGTTTTGCATAGTTCCAATACTCTTTGTCGAATTTGTGCGAGAGTCCCTCAACCGTAGTTTTGTAGCCACGAGTATTCTTATATTGGAAGTCGTAGCGGCGATTACCTTCATCATCTGTTGTTTTGATAATCTTACCCTCAGTCACCGATTTAGGCAAAAGAATACCCTCTTCATCGTCGGCAATACCAGTAAAGATTTCGTAAGGGCGACCATCTTTCAAGCCTACGAATGCAATCCATTTCTCTTTTTTGTTCTGGAATCGCACGATGTCGCAGTTCAACTCCTTAGGACGTTCGTATTCCGACATCGAGAAGCAAATGCAACGTTTTTCATCCTTCTTCTCATCATCTTTTTTCGATACCGACACAAGCACACCCGAGCGCGAACCATCGCGATAGATAGTACAACCTTTGCAACCCGACTTCCAAGCCTCGAGGTATAGTTGCGACACAAGTTCCTCAGTTGCAGTAGCAGGGAGGTTGATAGTCACACTAATGCTATGGTCAACCCATTTTTGAATACTACCTTGCATCTTCACTTTTTGCAACCAATCGATGTCGTTCGATGTAGCTTTATAATAAGGTGAGCGAGCAATAATTTCGTCCAACTCCTCTTGAGTATAATTTTTCTCAGTGTCGATACCATTCACGCGCATCCACTCAGCAAATTTGTGGTGGAATACGATATATTCTTCAAAAGCATCGCCATCAGGGTCAATAAAGTCAACGCGCACATTCACATCATTAGGGTTCACCTTACGACGACGTTTATACACAGGCATAAATGCAGGCTCGATGCCCGATGTAGTTTGAGTCATGATACTAGTTGTACCAGTTGGAGCAATTGTCAAACATGCAATGTTACGACGACCATATTTCACCATATCTTGATACAACGCTTCGTCTTGCTCTTTTATGCGATTAACGAATGGGTTGTTAGCCTCACGCTCAGCATCATACACTTCAAAAGCACCACGTTCCTTAGCCATAGTCACACTCGAACGATACGCCTCAACTGCCACCACGCTATGCATACGAGTTGAGAATTCGGTTGCCTCTTCCGTGCCATAACGCAATCCCAATGCAGCGAGCATATCACCCTCGGCAGTCACACCCACGCCCGTACGACGACCTTTCAACGTCTTAGCCATAATCTTCTCCCACAACTCATACTCAGTGCGTTTCACGATATTATCTTCTGGGTCAGTTGCAATTTTAGCAAGAATTTTTTCAATCTTCTCAATTTCAAGGTCGATGATATCGTCCATGATACGTTGAGCCAAACCCACATGTTTACGGAAAAGGTCGAAATTGAATTTAGCCTCTTTCGTAAACGGATTCTCTACATACGAATACAAGTTGATAGCCAAAAGGCGGCAACTATCATAAGGACACAATGGAATCTCACCACAAGGGTTGGTCGACACAGTGCGATAACCGAGGTCGGCATAGCAATCGGGCACCGATTCACGAATGATAGTATCCCAAAACAACACACCAGGTTCAGCGCTACTCCACGCATTATGAATAATTTTGTTCCACAAAGCCTTAGCATTCACCTTTTGCGACACCATTGGCTCGTTCGAATATACAGGATATTGTTGTGTGTATTCCTCTTCTCTTTCTACAGCGCGCATAAAGTCATCATCAATTTTCACCGACACATTGGCGCCAGTCACCTTACCTTGAGTCATTTTAGCATCGATAAATTTCTCCGAGTCAGGGTGTTTGATCGATACCGACAACATCAATGCGCCACGACGCCCACCTTGAGCCACCTCGCGAGTCGAGTTCGAATAGCGTTCCATGAATGGCACAATACCAGTCGATGTCAATGCCGAGTTTTTCACAGGCGAACCCTCCGGACGGATATGGGTCAAGTCGTGACCTACGCCACCACGACGTTTCATCAATTGCACTTGCTCTTCATCTATTTTGAAGATACCACCATACGAGTCAGCCAAACCATCCACACCAATCACGAAGCAGTTCGACAACGACGACACTTGGAAGTTGTTGCCAATACCCGTCATCGGACTACCTTGCGGCACGATATAGCGGAAATGGTCGAACAAGTCAAACAACTCTTGTTCGCTGAGGGGATTAGGATACTTGCGTTCTATGCGTGCAATTTCACGAGCCAAACGCCAATGCATATCTGCGGGGGTACGTTCATATAGGTTGCCTTGCGAATCCTTCAAGGCATACTTGTTCACCCACACTTGGGCAGCCAATTCGTCGCCACCAAAGTATTCTTTCGAAGCCTCTTTAGCTTCAATTTCGGTTACAATTTTAGATTCCACGATATATATATTTTTTTATTTTTTTAGTCAAAACAAAAGCACAAAAAACTATTTTATAGAACAATAATGTCGAAAGTTCTCTAAACTCCAAACACTAAATTCTAAACTATTTTAGTTATCTTTTTGTAAATCATTTCCAAAAAAGTTATCCAAAACCATTCGCTTCGCACAACAAAAGACCTTGCAAAAATACTATTTTTTTATAAAATAACAAAAGAAAAAACAACTTTTTTTCACAAAAGTTACTAACACTCACTCTCACCCTCAATAAACACTACAAAACTCCCAAAACCACACATTCTACAACTCCTCCCCTGTTTATAGGGGAGGTGTCCGCAGGACGGAGGGGTTGAAATTATTAATTATTAATTCTTAATTCTTAATTATTTGATTCTTAAAATATTTGATTCTTAAAATATTTGATTCTTAAAATATTTGATTCTTAAAATATTTGATTCGAACCCCCTCCGGACTTCGTCCTCGTCCCCCTATAAACAGGGGGACAATTTTTAGGGTGCAGTGCATCCTACAACTCCTCCCCTGTTCATAGGGGAACCAACGAACGAAGCAAGAGCAGAAAGCAAATTTATTTGCATTATGCCTTGCAAGGAGGAGGAAGACGAAGTCAAACTGTCCGTAGGACTGAGGGGTTGAAATAAAGGAAGACGAAGTCAAATTGGTCGAAGACCGGAGGGGTTAAATATATTTAAACTACCTATTGAATAATTCACAAAAAAATTGTAACTTTGCAATTTAATTTCGAGAATTACTAACTAGTAACTAGTAACTAATAACCAAACAAAATGCTTCACTCAATGACTGGCTACGGCAAAGCCTCTTGCGAATACAACAACAAGAAAATTGTCATCGAAATCAAATCGCTCAATTCTAAACAATTAGATGTGCAAACTCGCATTGCTGCACTCTATCGCGAGAAAGACATCGAAATACGCAATGCCATTGCCGCTCGTCTCGAGCGTGGCAAAATCGACCTCTCGCTCTACATCGAAGATGCTGGTTCAACAGCTGCCACTCGCATCAACCAAGCGGTGGTTGAGAACTACAAACAACAAATCACCGACACCTGCAACACTCTCGGCATGCCTGTGCCAGACAATATGATGGAGCTCATCCTCCGCATGCCCGAAACATTGAAAACCGAATCGGCTGTGCTCGACGAAAACGAGTGGCGCGTGATTCTCGGTCTGCTCGACGAGGCATTTGCTCAAATCGAGGCTTTCCGCATCCAGGAGGGACAATCGCTCTACAATATGTTTGTGGGCAAAATCGATGCTATTGGCACACTACTTGCACAAGTAGAACCATACGAAGGCGAACGTCTCACCAAAATCAAATCGCGCATCGAAGAGGGACTCAAAACTCTCGAAGAGAAAATCGCTGTCGACCGCAATCGCCTCGAACAAGAGATGATATTCTACATCGAGAAGTTGGATATAAACGAAGAAAAAGTGCGTCTTCGCAATCATCTCCGCTATTTTATCGAAACTATGGACAACGAAAAAGCTCCTGGCAAAAAGCTCGGTTTCATAGCACAAGAGATGGGGCGCGAAATCAACACCCTCGGTTCGAAATCCAACCACAGCGAGATGCAAATCATCGTGGTGAAAATGAAAGACGAACTCGAACAAATCAAAGAACAAGTGCTCAACGTTTTATAAAATAGATTAAATCTCAACATAAGTACATACTTTTACGTTTGTTGGTTAACAAATTATTGTTGGTACTTTATTTTTTATCAGGACAATCTCTTTTTTAAGTACAAGCCCTAAATCATAAACAAAAAATAATTACTAATTAATCCCAAGGCATGTACTTAAAAAATAATGTCAACCAGCAGAAACAACAAAAAAAACAACAAACCAAATCATCCAATAAAATAAATTATGTACTTCTGTTAAAAGAAAAAAAAATATATATATGATATTACCAATCTACCTATTAGGACAACCTGTCCTCCGCAAAGAGACTGAAGAAATCACAGCCGACTACCCTAACCTTGCCGAGCTTCTCGACAATATGTTCCAAACCATGTACAACTCCGACGGTGTCGGCCTAGCTGCGCCACAAATCGGACTCAACATTCGTCTATTCGTCATCGATGCAAGTCCGATGAAAGAAGATTTTCCTGGTATCGACGCTACCAAACGCGTGTTTATCAATCCCGAAATAATCGAAACTAGCGAGGAGACTATCGCCTACGAAGAAGGTTGCCTCAGTGTGCCTGGCATCCACGAAAAAGTTACACGTCCTACATCTATCACTATCAACTATTTCGACGAAAACTTCGTAGAGCACACCGACACCTACGACGGCTTCTTTGCTCGCATCGTGCAACACGAATACGACCACCTCGAGGGCCATGTGTTCACCGACCGCGTATCGCCTATGCGTCGTCAGATGATTGGCGGCAAACTCCAAAACATCCAAAAAGGCAAAGTACGCTGCTCATACAAAACCAAATGATATATTTCTAGACAGGAAGACACGATGACACGAAAATAAATCTTGTTCTCTTGTCTTCATGTCTATATAAAAAAACCTCTAAAATCTATTATTACTATGAAAACCAAAGCAATCGTTCCAATCATTATTGGAACTCTCATGGGCGCACTATGCCCTACAGCCGATGCCTGCACTGGCATCACCCTCACTAGTGCCGACGGCACTACCATCGTGGCCCGCACCATCGAATGGGGAGGCACCAATCTCAACAGCATGTATGTCGTTGTACCTCGCGGTCACACCTCGCAGTCCTACACCCCTACTGGCACCGATGGCATGATGTTCACCGCCCGACATGGCTATGTAGGTTTCGCCGTAGAGCAACAAGAGTTCATCACCGAAGGTCTCAACGAGTGCGGACTCTCTGCCGGATTGTTCTATTTCCCTCACTTCGGAGAGTATGTTCCCTACAACCCCGACCACAAGAGTCGCACCATCTCCGATTTCCAACTCGTATCATACATCTTAGGCGAATGCGCCACTATCGACGAAGTGAAAGCTGCAGTCGCACGTATCGACATCGTCAACATCGACCCTCGTTCGTCAACGGTGCATTGGCGATTCATCGATTCAACAGGGCATCAAGTGGTGATGGAGATAGTCGATTGTCAGGTCCATTTCTACGACAATCCGCTCGGTGTATTCACCAATTCTCCAGGCTTTGAGTGGCAAATGACCAATCTCAACAACTATGTCAATCTCTACCCTGGCTCTGCTCCATCTCAAAACTTGCATGGCATGCGCCTCGCCCCATTCAGTTATGGCAGTGGCATGCTCGGACTTCCTGGCGACTTCACTCCCCCTTCACGATTCGTGCGTGCAGCATTCTTCCAAAGCACAGCTCCACAACAAGCTACTGCCGAAGCCACAGTGCGCCAATGTTTCCAGATTCTCAATACGTTCGACATACCAATTGGTGTGGAATTTGCTTTAGACCAAGTGCCTGTCGACGACATGCTCACAGCCACCCAATGGACCTCAGCCACCGACATGAAGCATCGCAAAATCTACTTCCGCACAATGTACAACCCCATCATCCGTTGCATCGACCTCAACTCCATCAACTTCCGCAAAGTGAAATATCATACCGAACACTTCGATTCAGTCAAACAACAAACAATAGTGGAATTAGAAATGAGGAATGAGGAATGAGGAATTTTTAATTTTATCTTCAAAACTTAAAGACTTTCGGTTTTTAATTATTTGATTCTTAAAATATTTGATTTAACCCCCCTCCGGACTTCGTCCTCGTCCCCCTATAAACAGGGGGACAATTTTTAGGGTACAATGCATCCTATAATTCCTCCCCTGTTTATAGGGGAACCGACGAACGAAGCAAGAGCAGAAAGCAAATTTATTTGCATTCTACAATTGCTCCCCTGTTTATAGGGGAGCTGTCCGTAGGACTGAGGGGTTTAAATAAAGGAAGACGAAGTCAAAGTGCCTGTAAGACGGAGGGGTTGAAATTCTCAATTCTTAATTCTTGCAATAAGCGAGAGCAACGAAGTTTACTTCAGTTGCCGAGCGAAGCAAGAATCTTGAGCGAAGCGAAAAATTCTCAATTCTCAAATACCCACTCTCAGTGTGTATTGAATCACAAAAATTTCCAAATTTAAATATACTATACAGCAACCTGCAAGCAACCCACGCCCTACCTCAAAAATACACACTCACAGTGTGTATCCACCCTCACAAAGTCCAAAAAATCCAACCACCCCCAAAAGCGCAAAAGCGCAAAACGCAAAACGCAAATTCAATCCCATTTGGTGATTTCAAAAAAATGTAGTAACTTTGTAGTTACTTACTACTCCAACAAAAATCCAACTCTATGAAACAATTTGCTGTTTACTCAAAATATTGTCTGTTGCTGTTATTCATGGCAATAGGTATGTGTAGCATAAAGGCTCAGGGAACAACAGGTTTTCCCTATCCGCAGATACCTACCATGTTAGTCGAACCACAACAGAGGGCCAATTATTTGTTGATGCACTATTGGGATAATGTCGATTTCAGCGATATGACGCTTGTGATGAACGACGATTTTATGGAGCAAGGGTTTGTCGACTATCTATCGGTGTTGCCAATTGTCGATAATAAAACGGCTGAAAAATCGGTTGAAGCGATGATGAAACGTGCCGAAATAAGCAAAACGGCGTATAAAAGATTGGTGAATATAGCCGAAAAGTATCTTTTTGAACCAAATTCGCCGATGGTGAGCGACGAAATGTACATCATGTTTCTGAATCAAGTGCTGAAAACTACGGTGTTGAGCAATGTAGAGAAAGCAAGATTCGACTATCAGCACAAGGCATTGATGAAAAACCGAGTAGGCTCTATAGCTACCGACTTTATCTATATCGACAGTAAGGGCGAAACAAAGTCGTTGCATAAATTCGCAACCGACGAAACTCTGTTGATATTTTACGATCCCGATTGCGACAACTGTGCCGAAATCATAGAACGGTTGCGCCACAACAGAGTGTTGAATAATAAAATAGCTAGTGGACGCTTGAAGGTATTAGCTATTTATGCCGAGGAGAATGCAGAATTGTGGAAAAAAGAGTTGCCGAAGATGCCAACAAATTGGAGTGTAGGCAGAGCCGTGAGCAAAATTCGGGCTTCAGGACTATACGTATTGAGGGCGATGCCAGCAATCTATCTGTTAGATAAAGACAAAAAAGTAATAAAAAAAGATGCTCTACCAGAACAACTTTTTTGAATAATAAACCGAAGGACTCAATCAAAGACCTTCGGTTTTTTAATTAAAGTGATTTTCGTCTCACACGGAACTCACGGATAACACGGAATTCTATAAACAAGAATGAGTTTAAAAAATTAGAAATAAACCCCCTTCCCCTTCGGGTATTGCCTTCGGCGACCTCCTTATCGCTCGGCATATCTCAAGCAAGCTTGGATCTGCACTCACTCCTACGTCGGTTCCCCCTATAAACAGGGGGAGAATTGAAAAATGCAACTGCTCCACCATAAAAAGATTTCGGCTTGGATATCCAAGCCGAAGATCTTTTATTTACCATTAATTACGATTAAATTCTTTAGATGCTGAAGCATTAACACCTTCGATTTTAATTGTTATTTTACTACTATTTTTTGTAGTATAAAATTTATTCATTGTTATCTCCCCAGTTGTAGTTACTTCTTTAGTTACAGTTGTGGTATTACTACCTTCTGTTATGGTTATCGTATATGTACCAAGTTGATCAGTAGTAAATTTAAGCGTACATTCTCTTCCTGATTTTTTACCTTGACCAGTTAATGTTATATTAGTAATATTTGCTTTAATCATATTCTGAGTAAATGCCAATGTTGCTGTACCTGCACTCAATGTGCTTGCAGTAGCAGAAGAAGTATAGATATAATTACCAGTTTTGTATGAGAAATAAATCGTAGTTGATTCAGATAATCCTGCTATCGTGTAAGAGTTATTACCTGCTTTCAAATCAGTTATGGTTGTTGTACCTACTGCATTTTCTCTATTTTTTGCATCATTTTGATTGCTATAAATACCTAAATCACCACTATAAGTTACAGAATTACCATTATATGTTGCTGATTCAACTTTCGGATTTAATTTATTACGGACTGCGGCAGTAACTGTTTTTGAAACTAATTCTCCATTTATACTACAAGTTACAGTCACAGAGACTTGTTTGGCAAATGTAGATGTAGCTAAATTCACTGATTTTGTATCGCCTAGTGCAAGATTATATGATAAATTAGATATAGCTCTCGTAGCAACACTTTCATCTGCAGTTTCAGAAGAAATACTATAACTACCAGCTTCGCCTGCTACAATATTCAATTTAATAGTACGTCCAAAACCATATTGAGCTGTATTATCATCACTAAACGACACATCAAAATCACCAGGGGTACCATTTAAGAAAAAATCATTAGCATCATTAAAATATTTATTAGACACAGATACCATTGATGCACTTTTTCCTATATTTGTAACAAATTTCAAAGGCAAAATACGTTTTCCGCCAACAAGTTCCAATTCTTCCGAATAATACTCATAATCAAGATTTTTAACGAAATACAATACTTCATCAATTAACTCTATTGAAATAGACGTACCGGTATGAGGAGAAATATAAGGCAACTTACTACCATCATTGTTTGTATTAGAAACAGAAGTCAAATACAAATCAAGAGGAAAAAGAGCTTTATTTAATCCATCTGGCAATTTTACATTAACCATTAACTCAGAACCTGGCTTTTCAGGTACAAGTTTTGGATTACATTCAAGTTCCATATCATATTTTGGACGCATTCTGAATGTAACTTCACGCGACAAATTACCCACATACAACACCAATGCTTCTGAAATCTCAACAGTAGGAAGAGTAGTAAACTTGGGCGTCAACTCAGCAATACTCCACCCCTCGGAGTCAGCTGTTTGGTTATTAAACGTTATATTAGAAAATAAATCAGTGTTTTTACGAGTAAAATTCACCAAATCATTACGTACAGTACTAGGTTGAGATATATCTGGAACATATTTAAATTTCAAGAATATAGAATTGGTTGTAGTCAAAGTAGTATCGACGTAAGAGACATACAATACACTAGTACCATCCGAAATATTCAAGAGGTCTTTCAAATTCACCGAACTTGACATATTGTTGTCTGCTGCACCGTCTGCAGCTTCTTTTGGACTTACTGCTCCGTCACCTGTCACGCTCTCAATGGATATTTTATATACAAAATTACGTATCAAATCATAATAATGATTTATACCACCTTGTTTATAAATAATATCAGCTTTATAATAAGTGTCCTCTTTTTTCTCACCATTTTTATACTTACCTTTTATCAATATAAACAAGGTATTGTTCTTATCATTTGCATTAAAAGGTTTTTCATATAAATAGAAATGTTCTGTTTGCCAAATAGGGTCTAATGGATCTTGATTTTTATAAGTAACATCATCTGGCATAATTCCCTTGTAACCTAACTCTTCAATATCTTCATAAGTTTTAGAATCTTTCCATTCAAGGAATTCACCGTTCAAATAAGGTGCAACAGTACCCTCATTGGGCACGTTCATAACACAAAATCCTTTAAATTCAAAAACATCCTCACACTCATTTTCAACTGTAATTTTTAAAAAATTACGCAATAGAGGAACCTCTAAAAGTGAAGTATTTATAGAAGCTTCATTGATACCACCAGGCACCTCAACACGTTGCCAATAAACATCTCTATTGTTAGATACAACCATCGAACCTATTAAATTATTCTCATGTCCAGGCTCTAAATTTAAATCTGTAACAGAATCATCAACATAGTTCAACAATAGGTGCACTATACGAGGTTGAGATGTTGCTGTTAGAACAACCGAAAATTTGGTAACATTACCTTTTCTGTCAAAATTAGTTGCTTTAGCAGCCTCTACATAATAACCATTATCATCAAACACAATAACCCACAATGGAGGAAAATCAGTTTCTTCTAATTCATCACGAAAAGCCCGAGTTTGAATATCATCCATACCCGACAACTTCACATTCATGTCAAAAGCATACTCTTTGCCTTCGACAAAGTCTTGAGGGGTATCAACTTCTTGACACCCTACCAAAAGCAAAGATATAAAAACAAATAATATGTAAACGAATCTTTTCATTAACAAAAAAACTATCGAGGCTCATCTCCCCAAACAAACTCATCATTTTCAACTGGCTCACTACCCCAGTACCAATCATCATATACACAACGCACAGAAATCATAGTACCACCCCAACCACCACCACCAGGATAATATGTATTGTACACCATGTTAACAGTCTTTGTAGTAGTATTTGGTTGTCCATAACCATGAGCGCACCAATATTGTAATGAAGTACTAAACAATTCTGGTACTTTTTTGGTAAACGACAAATAAATAATAAATTCAAATTCAGCTTTAGTCGGCAATCTCCAACGTCCAGCAGGATAACCATCCTCTTGATACGAAGCACAACGTTTTTTCATAAGATGATAGTAGTGAGTATCAAGATTTTGAGGAGATGCTATCATACCATAACCTGATGCTATCCTAAATTTAGGAGCAATCATATTTAATGTACGTTCATATTTAGCTGCTTCTTCAGTGTCTGAATAAAAATCATCTTGAGCACTATTATTTGTAGTATTACTTGCTTTTTTTAAACGATCATTATTAGTATCTGTCGCATAATAATATTTAAGACGCCTTGATTCTGTACCTTCAACCCCAGGAGCTGCAACCCAAATAGAATTTCCATTACTCAACGTTTCATTTATAAAACCTTCGTTAACAATTAATTCTCTTGGGTCTCCAATCACATAAGGAGTACCTTCAACTGAAGTAATAGTAAATACAAGCATATCAGTAGAACTTACACCAGAAGAGTTTGTTGAAAGTCCATTAGCTTCAGCAAAAAATCCTTGTCCAGTTCCATTAATATAACGATTAGGAATATTACCTGAAGCGGTTTGATCTTTGTATCCATTCACCCAAACATAACCATTTTGATCTCCCGCCTCCTCAGCATCTGTATTTCTATCCAATTCTCCATAAATAGCAGGATATTGAATGATTGTTATCGTTTCACTATAACTACTATTATCTTTGTGTTTAATAGTAAAATCCAATCGGTAAGGTGCAAAATCAAACGTTTCACTCGTATATAAATTATCTAATTCATTATAAAAATGAATATCATCACCAACAATTTCTAATTGATAAGCTTTTTCTACCGATTGCCATTTACCATCCAAAACACTATATTTTTCAAATTTATTCACAACTATTGTACATTCATGACTTGTCACATATGGGATTAACAAATCTTCAACATTACGTAATGTGTGATTAGTTTCTTGTACCATCAAGTATCGGTAATTTTCCATAGTAACACTATTTTCTACTTCGTTCCAGTCTTCTATGTCAAGAAGTGTATAACTAGGATGTACAGTTACAGCTGTATTTGCTTGAAAACTACCCAATATACCTACCGAGAGATTTATCTTATAAAAAGAATTTCGCAATAATTTCTTACCTAGAGAATTTACTGGAATTTGATAGTAACAATTATGATAGCTAGATTCATCGTTTTTTTGCCATGGCACTACTAATGTTAGATATACCTCCTTATTGTCATCAGAACCGCTCCAATCTGTTGGATACGAATAAAATGGACGTTCTTGTTCATATCCAACAACATTATTATCTGAGTCATATAATATACTGTACCCAACAGCAGTTTCTGTTGAAAAAGAGAAATAATCTTCATCTTCTATGGTATAAGAAGGATCAAAACCGTTATCTATATGCGTTTTATTAACACCATAATGCATATAAACATTCATAGAACTAGGTTGAGAATAATAAGTATCCTCTCCCACAATAACGCTTGCTACAACACTTGTTATATTCAAAGCAACCTTTGAAGCTGCTCTATACAGAGTAACGTTTGCTGTCAAATCACAAGAATTATCATCGTTAACAACCAAAGAAACAATATCATCGCCTTTACTATCCATAACAAATTCAGTTTGTGGAAAAGTAAGAAAATCAGCCTCAATAGGCATAGATTTCAAATCAGCAATAGATTCTTCCCCGGTTAATTCTTTGTCATTCGGCAAATTAGCTATCAAATAAATCAAACATTCCGACTTTGGATATTGACGCGTTTCTTGATTAAATTTGCCAAAAATAGTTTCTAAATTTTCATTTGTTAAATTTAGGTTAATAGTACCTGATGTGTTTATGTTTACATCTATATGTTTATAGAAAACAGCTTCATTTTCAAACGTAGAACCCTCAGTATATATAAAACAATCCAAACGATTAATTGTATTTTCATTATAATCATCTACTCCATCTATCGTAGCACGAGAAGTAAGATTTTTACATGTTATATTTATACGTACATTCGCCTCATTCTGTAGGTAACCTTGATTTTCGCAAGAAACAAACAGAACAAAGATAAAAATAGTAAATATATAAAGAAAGTATTTCATAAAAATCAACGCGATTGAATAATTGTATAATCAAAATAATCTCTCGAATTAGTTAACTCTTTTACGTGGATAGTTCTTCCATCTTGAGTGATTACAGAAAAACGTAAATAGGCATAATTATTCTCATCAATATTAGTATTTCGTGGTGCTATAGTAATTTCATGCCACAACGACGTTCCATCACTACTAGTTATATTTCCAACTACAGCACTAGCATCCGAGTTTTTTTTCATATTATCGGTATCTGGCATAGTGAATTGAAAAGGATTCATAGAACCACTGATAGAAATGAACTCAGCACGCCATTGTGCTCCAACTGGAGTATTAATATTAAATCTACCTTTTAAATCCTTACCTGGCGATAGTACAACTTCTCCATTATTTGTATTCAAAGAAGAATAATCAGACCAAACTATACGCCCCTCCTGCAACACTACTATCTGGTCGGTATAATCCCAAGTTTCTTCATACAACTCCCATGGTGCAACATTACATGTAATAGCCAATGAACCTTGTTGTTCGGTATTCACTCTCGTGATGTTGTATTGATAATAGTGGTTGCGAACAATGTCAAAAGTAGTTTCTGTTGCCAAACCACCAACATAATCAACAAATTTGATAGCATCGACAAATTCAAACTCTTTCGTATCTTTTTCCAAAATGACAGTCATAGCCACACCTTCTGTGTCCATCTCTGGCAAATAAATCACACTACTAGTTGCATTAGTTGATGAGTTATTTGTAAAAAATTTAGAGTCAGGCTCAACAACGCCTATAGGTCTAGAACAATCTATATGAGCAAGTTTAGTTGTACGCTCTACTTCATTCCAACCATTAGGAAACCAATATCCATTAGTTGCATGTTTATTAACAAATACTTGTTTTATACTATACCCTTCGGTAACCAAATCATCACTCAAATTCACTTCTACCTTAGCAGCAGAACGGAGCAAATAGATTGTACCAAGATCTTGATGCGACTGAAGATTGAGATTTACAGTTGCCACACCCCACATTGGAATAAATCCATTAGGCATTTGTATACTATTGACAGAGAATGTAGTAGTACTAAAACTAGTAGGATCTTCATTTGGAAATGTTGAATTTGCTACTAGCATTACCTTACAATTTTGATCTTTCACTCTGTTATATGTGTCGGATGTTAATTTTATCTGACCCAAAAACATATAACTTGTTTCGCTAAGTTCAAAATAAGCCTCATTTGTAATTTCACAAATATAACCAGCATCATCATAGATAAAGGCACGAAGAGAATTAATTTTGATACGAGAGTCATAAGCTTCTCCCACCGATTGTTCATAGTTGTTTCCCCTATCATCATCAATATTATCATCCCAATCGTGACCGGCACGAGTCATATTCTCCTGGGTAGAAAAGGAGAATGAGACCGTAACCTCTTCGTCGAGGGGATGATCTTTCTCTCTACATGACGACAATACCGCCATGAAAAGGAATAATAATAATATGTCAAACAATTTAGATTTCATTAGGTAGGTTTAGGTTCTTTCTGTAATAATTTTATTTAAGCGATCCTGCATCATTAAGAACAAGATGCCATGAATTGATGATGACTGTTGCGCTGACCCAATTGCCAAGTTCGTCGAGGAAGAATGTCAAAGAAAATTTATCTTCTCGGTCGAGGAAATCTTGGTCGGTCATCGAACCATTGTAATGTCCTTTAATCATCAATGCATAGTCTTTCAAAGGGATAGAGAGAACTGTTTTTTTAGTATCTACATTATATATATGCAATATAGGACTATTTTCGACATAGAGGCGACCTATGGTCAATTCGGCAATTGCGGCTGTGGCTTTATCGGCACGAGTAGCAATTGGTGCGTGATATTTGATGTCGGTTTCGGTGCTAACGCCACCATCCACCGCTGCCACATACCATGGGTGGTATGTAAGCGAATCGATGCCATTCAATGTATTGTCGTAATTCATCGAACCATTGTTGTCGTGAATACTGATTTGGAATTGCGCAGGGTCGACTGCTTCGCCCGAAAGGTGTTGCAATATTATCTGTATGTTATTAGTGTTTTTAGTTAAATTAAGCACATTCACTTGTTTGCCAGGTTCTTCGGTCAAAGTTATTTGTGTTTTGCCATGATACAACTGACCTAAATCTTCGGTAAGACATGCTGTATGACCCGAACCCATTATACGATCGATAACACAATCGACATCTTCAATAGTTGTTTTGCCAACTTCTACTTCTGGTACAATCACTTTGTTGTCAGCCACTGCACTACCACACCATGCTAATATGTCGTAAGTGCCATGTTGCAAGTCGAGTTGCATTGTGTAGTCTTTTGATTTTAGGGTATCACCCGACTCGGTAGCGGTGAATGCCAACAAGCCTGTCTCGACATCGAATGCATAGAGCGAAACGTATGTGACGTTGCCGGCAAAAGCATCGGCATAGAGCATATTTTTGTCGTACTGAAACTTAACGTGGTAGGTATAAGAACAATCGCCTTCGTAGTCGAAAATGGTACTACATGAAGTAAACGCAAGCCCTACTGTTATGAGGGTCATAACAGCAATGGTCAACTTATGTATCTGCTTCGAAATGTTCATTTTGGTATATTAGTTGCTAATTATTTTATTAGGTCTCTATTTTTCTCCCACAAATTACACAAATTCAACAATTTTTTTTAATATTATAATTCGTGATTATTTGTGGAATTTGTGGGCAAAATTTACGAAAAGATTGGTGTTATATTTTTGTATGATGTAATTTTCTAATTTAAGTGGGAACGTATATATATATGGTGTTCCAAAAATTTTTGATAATCAACTACTCTATTTCAACTTTGTGGTTTTATCTCTCTTGGTCAACTGCTCGTTTTTTTTGTTTTAAGAAAAAATCACGGGGAAGTGGGGATGCCTCCCCGTGATTTTGGTTTTATGATTCTAAAAAATCTTTATTGCAAAAAATTATTGAAGTGTAACTTCATGGCTTACAAGGTGCCATGCAAGAACATTGATTTCTGCAGCAACATAAGACTCTGTAAAATCTGGAGTAACAGGTTCTGGATAAGTTGTTGTAGCAGAATAAACAGGAGTACCAAGACCAATAACACCATTAAATTTAATATCATAAGCATGGTTACGAACTACACCATAATATGCTTCTTGATATTCAGCAGATAAACCACTACCTGTTTTTTCTCCTGTACCAAAGTGTCTGATATTAACAATATAATAAGCCATACCTTCTTTCCAAATTTTAGCTTTTTGAACTTTTGCAAGTTCTGTATTTGGATTAGGAATTTCTTCATAGGCTGTGTTAGCATTATTAAGTTTATACCATTTATCAGGAGTAGTAGGGTCAGTTGACAATTGGAAGTAAACTTCGTATGAATGTTGAACGTCACTTGTATTTTCAACAATTGCAATATGTTTAGCCTCAATTGGCTTATATGTAGTACCATCCAACCAATTAAATTCATTTTTGAGTGATTGTGCAACAGCAGCTTTAAGTTCTCCTTCTGTTTTATAGTTTGAACCAAACCAATTAACAATAGTGATTGGATCTCCTGAAGCATTTGTTAATTGAGCTTTAACAACAACTTTTGTTACGTTAGTACGAGAAACATCCACATCTTCTTGTTTGTCACCATTTGCAAGTACCAATGGTTGTAAAGGATCTACCTCAGGTTTTGTAGTATTTTCAAGACAATAATCAACTGCTCCAATTTTGTTGAGAAGACCACCCCATGAGAATTGTTTATTAAGCTTGTCTGCTGTTAAAGTAGCATCAGCCCAATAAGAACGATATAGTGCTGGTTGATTCCATGCCATACCGTTGATATTATCAGCCCAAGCAGTATTAATTTTTTTTGCAAGTGTAGTTTTTTCTGCAGTAGTTACAATATCCCAACCTAAAATTTTTGCTTTTACAGTAACAGAAGAATTATCTGTATATTCAAATGTATAATCATCTGTACCATTCGCAGCTTTTACATCGATCAACTCACCTACACCTGTTGTTTTGCTAAATTGAACACGTGCAGCAGTACGTTCTACATAAATTGTGACTGGTTTAGCTTTTGCATTTTCTTCATTAATTGCAAGATTATCAATTGTAATAGGAGTTGCCATTACTTCACTTCCATCAGCACCTTTATACACTGAATTGACCATTATATGGTTGTCGTTTGAGTCTTTATAATCTTCTATAATAGCTCCTTTTACAGCAGCTAAATTTCCTGAATATACTTTATCTGGATTAATAACAGCAATCATATACGCAGGAATATTACCTGTATTGTGTTGAATAACCAAAGTAGCACGTACAATCTCATCAATATTTTGTCCATTATTATTAGTGATAGAATCTTCAAGAACAGTATAATGATAAACATTCGAAGGATTATTAGCACCACCAAATCCCCCACCTGCTCCATTTTGTGCAGAAGTAAAAACAAATGGAGCACCACCATTTTCATAAAAATAGAAATCAATAAATTCTATTCGATTCTCGTCTGCAGTACCATCGACAAAAGTACCAGTAGCAGCACGAGTACCACCTACTTGCGCAATAGAAACAGACATGTAAGAGGCTGTGTCGTATTTGCCTGTTTGTTCAGGTTCTTTTTCGCAACCTGTTAGGATAGCACCTATAAGGGCTAAACCTAAGAAAAATTTGTTTGCTTTCATAATTAAAAAAAATTTAAGTTATTAATTAATTGATTGTTTATTTGTTTAGTATTTGTTGATTTAACTATTTAAATGCCTTGTTAATCTTATTATTAGAACCCCCTCGTCCTGCGGACCATTGCCTTCGGCGACCTCCTCCTTGCAAGGCATAATGCAAATGAATTTGCTTTCTGCTCTTGCTTCGTTCGTCGGTTCCCCCTATAAACAGGGGGAGAGTTATAAAAAGCACTATCCTCACAACTCCTCCCCTGTTTATAGGGGAGGTGGTCGAAGACCGGAGGGGTTGAATTCTTAATTCTCAATTCTCAATTCAAACCCCCTCCCCCTGCGGGGACTCCCCCTATAAACAGGGGGAGAGTTTTGCTTGAGGTGCAGTTTTTTAGTTTTCGTAGGCTTTGTCGGCTTCGCCACGTTTTTCGAACACCTCAAGGCGACGACGGACATCGGCTATCTCGCGAAGGAGCGCTTTTGGCTCGGCATCCATGCCCATCGTAATTGATTGTTGGGCTAGAGTCTCGGCTGTGTCGTAGTCGCGAGTGAGGAATGCATAGACTGCACGCGAATAGATAGCCTCTTTGGTGTCACCGGCTTTGACTAGATAGCGTTCGGCGGCTTTGAGATTGCCTTTTGCCATTGCCGAATTGGCTGCATTGAGATTGGCTATTTCGTCGTCGGGGTACATGCGTACCGCTATTTCGTAAACTTCGTTGAACTCGTCGCTACCCACCTCCATCGATTGTGCTGCGAACGAAAACTCTTGCAACGAGAGGTTTTGTGGTCGCTCGAACATCACTTGTTTGATCTCCTCAACATCGTGGTAGCTACGGATTGTGTATTCGATGCGATAGTCGGAATGACGAAGCGCTGGATAGCAATCGGTGTAGAGATGGCGGTAATCGTCTTTGTAAGAACGCTTGATCATCAACTCTTTGCTGTCGGGGTCGCGGTCGCTATCAATAAGAGCAAGGATGGCGTCGCGGTTTTTTAGGTCGGATGCTTCGACATAGGCACGCAAACCTGCCCAGTCCTCAGCTTCGTAGTCGGTGACGATTACGTCTCCGAAATTGTAGAGGTTGCTCACATACTTACGCAACGACTCGGTACGTCCTTTTGCCAATTCGGCATTGCGCTTGTATGGCGCTTCGGGTGATGCAAAACCTTTGATGAAGACCTCTTTGACGGTGATGTCGTCGTCGGTGGCAAGTGGATCGATGGTTGATATGATTTTGCCAAGTTCGACTATGTTGTTTCGATAGTTAGGGTCGATTTCGGTGCGATTGACGATGAAGTCGATGAAGGCTTGACCACTGATGGCACGAGTTTTGATTTTTTCAGCCACTGGTTGGAGATAGACTGGCGTTGGTTGGAATGGTTTGATTTTGTCGACATAGTCGTAAATCGAATCGGTAGAAAGACCTAACACTTGGTCGCAACAGCCACACTCGGAGTTGGTCAATTCGAGGCGGGCTCCGTCCATCCATGGTTCGTAAGGAACGATTATTTCGTATGCCAACAACGAATCGGATAAATCTTTTTTGCGAACGCCCATCTCGTCTTTGCCTGTGATGAAGGTTAACTCGTTGTTTCGGCTATAGCGTTGTTGTTGCAAATAGCGAGCACGGCCATAGATGCCAACCGATTTGAGTTCGACAGTGTCGATAGCGCCGATGATGCGTGGGGTGTAGAGCATTGCACGATTGCTGCGCACCTTAACGTCGTTCAAATCAAAGAAAAGTTTGATGCTCATGTAGCCTTCGTTGCGTTGCACATAGAGACTGTCAATCTTTGCACTAGGAACAACTTTTGGGTTGCGTTTTGCCTCGACATGTTGTGATGCTCCACACAAAGCGATTAATGCCAATATTATGATAGTGAATCGTTTCATTGTTCGTTGTTGTTTTTTTTGTTTAGTTCAAGTTCGTGCTATGAAATCAAAATGTGTAGACCAAGTTGAGCGCTGCTTTAGTTGGACCTACATAGTGATGACGTTGGTCTTCTTCGATCTTCTTGCCACAACCTACGCATTCGTAAACATCATACCAAATATAGGAGTAACCAAAACCTATCTCTGCCTCGAAGTTCCAATGTGGTGAGAGAATCCATGAGTAGCCATAAGCGATACCTCCACCGAGAAAATAACCTTGAAGACGCTCGTGCGACAATCGCGACAAGTCGCTACCTAGGAATTGGAATCCTTTGAAGTCGTCTGCCATCATCCAGTTGAATCCTCCACCCTGCGCATGTAGTGCGAGAAAATGTCCGTTCAACGACTCACAAAACCAATAGCGCGCCTCTGGTTGGAGCATGATGTGTTTCCATTTGCGCTTTGTTTCGTCGGACGAACCAAAGGTCCATGGATTGTAATTGCCCGAAATGTCGATAGTCCAACGTGGAGCAACCCTAAACTCGATGCCTAAGTTTACGGTTGCGGTGATATCGTACAACGCATTTGTTTTCACCGAGAAATATTGTGCTCTAGCTGAAAAACAAGTTGCGATGCATACGAACAATACTATATAGATTTTTTTCATATCTTCTTGTTGGTATTTTTTTATTGTAGGATGGATGGTATATAGAAAAAGTTAAGTGTGTCGTGAATAGAACTCAAATTCTACTCAAGACACACCTACAATCCTTGGCCGCAATCATGACTATGCGTGAAAAGAGGCTTTTGTTGATTAGACGAAATATACGAAAAACAATTTAGGATTTTAGGTAATAGGCATGTCCTCAATGCATTCGAGAACTACGACCACAAAGTTACAAAAATTTCTTTTTTCAACAAAGGATTTTTTATACAAATTTATTATTTTTTTTATGTAATAAGTACAACACTACAAAATACTATATATCAGCACATTACGCAAAAAAAAAAAAAAAAAAAACGGGCAATTTTATACCCTTAAATTCAAACACAATAAAGTTCTTTTTGGTTTTTTTGACAAATTTAAGAAAAAAATTTCGCGGAATTATACTATAAAAGTTTGCACACTTCAATAGAAATGTGCAAACTTATCGGCTATTTTAGTGATATAGAATTATGCTTTTTTTGCTTTAATTGTAGCTACGATGAGGTAAACAATGATTGCAATGTACATCACAAGACCGAGGATTTGTGAACCTGCAGTTGCATACCAATCTGCTTGGAAGAAGTCGAGACCACCAAACTTCATAGCAGCCGAAACTACACCCATCAATGCTCCACCTGCGATGAATCCAGATGCGAGCAATGTGCCACGTTCCATGCGAGCATTGTTGAGTGCTGCATCTTTTGAACGTGTAGATACATACCAGCTAATCAAACCTCCCACGATGAGCGGAGTATTCAAATACAATGGAATGAACATACCTAATGCGAATGGCAATACAGGCACGCCAAGCAAGTTGAGCAACAAGGCAAGAATTGCACCTGCGCCGTAGAGCATCCAAGGTGCGCCTTGGCCCATCATCAATGGCTCGATAACGGCTGCCATTGCATTGGCTTGTGGCGCAGCAAGTGCGTTGTCGCCAGTGAAACCATAAACCTCTTTGAGTACGATCATTACACCACCTACTGTGGCTGCTGACACCAATGTGCCGAGGAACTTCCATGTCTCTTGTTTGGCTGGTGTGACACCAATCCAATAACCAATTTTCAAGTCGGTGATGAAACCTCCTGCCATCGACAATGCTGTACATACAACACCACCAATGACCATAGATGCTACCATACCTGATGTGCCTTCGAGACCTACGCTAACCAACACCATAGAGGCTACGATGAGGGTCATCAATGTCATACCCGACACTGGATTTGAACCTACGATAGCAATGGCATTTGCCGCTACTGTAGTGAACAAGAACGAGATAACCAACACTACCAAGAAGGCTACGATGGTTTGCATCAAATTGTTGATTACGCCAAAATAGAAGAATACGAATACGATGATGAGTGCTGCGAGGATAGAAATCAAGATGAGTTTCATCGAAAGGTCGCGCTCGGTGCGTGGAAGTGCTTCTGCTACGGCTTTGCCTTTGCCACCAAGTTCTTTTGCTGCCAAACCTGCAGCTCCTTTGATTACGCCCCACGATTTGATGATGCCGATAACACCTGCCATTGCGATAGCTCCTACACCGATGAAACGTCCGTAGTTGAGGAAGATTTCGTTGGTTGTCATGCTTGCAATCTCAGGGTTGCCATATGCACCAAACAATGGCACTACGAAGAACCAAATGAAGAACGAACCTGCACAGATAATCAAGCTATATTTGAGTCCAATGATATAGCCAAGACCTAATACTGCGGCTGATGTGTTGATAGAGAATTCCATTTTGAGTTTTTGCGAAATCTCTGCTCCCCAACCCATCATTGTGGTTGAAAGACGGTCGCTCCATGCTCCGAATGTTGATACTGCAAAGTCGTAGAGACCGCCGATGAGACCTGCGATGAGCAATGGTTTGGCTTGACTACCACCCTTTTCGCCAGACACGAGCACTTGAGTTGTGGCTGTTGCCTCAGGGAAAGGATACTTGCCGTGCATGTCGCTTACGAAGTATTTGCGGAATGGTATCAAGAACAAGATACCGAGGATACCGCCGAGCAATGAACTCAAGAATACTTGCATGAACGACACTGTCAACTCTGGATATTTAGCCTCGAGGATGTAGAGCGCTGGCAATGTGAAGATTGCACCTGCTACAATCACACCCGAAGCTGAACCAATCGACTGAATGATTACGTTTTCGCCAAGAGCGTTTTTACGGCCTGTGGCACTTGCAAGACCTACTGCGATAATCGCAATCGGAATTGCTGCTTCGAATACTTGTCCCACTTTCAATCCTAGATAAGCAGCTGCTGCCGAAAAGAGCACTGCCATCACCAAACCAAGTGTCACTGAATAGGCGTTAGCCTCTGGAACTACTTTGTTTGGCGGAAGAATCGGAACATACTTTTCTCCCGGTTTCAACTCGCGAGTTGCATTCTCCGGAAGACCAATTTGTTGTTTTTCTTCTGACATAGTTTTTTTTAGTTAATAGTTAGTATTTAGTGTTTAGAGGTTAGTGGTTAGAGGTTAGTGATTTAATTTAATTTAATTTAATTTGATTTGATTTGAACCCCCTCCCGCTTCGCGTACTCCCCCTATGAACAGGGGGAGAATTTTTAGGGTACAGTGCATTCTATAACTGCTCCCCTGTTTATAGGGGAGCTGTCCGTAGGACTGAGGGGTTGAAATTATTAATTATAAATTTACTTATTTTTTATTTCTGCTATTTTTGCTTTTATTGTTGCAAGTACATTTTCGGGATATAAAAATATCTCTCTATTTTCAAAACGCAATATCTTTACATTATATGTCCTACTGAGATATTCACTACGTTGCAAATCATAATCGTAACCTTCTGATGTAAAGTGAGGCTGTCCATCTAACTCAATACCCAAATGTAATTCGGGACTATAAAAATCAAGTACATACGGACCTATACTGTATTGGCGACGAAACTTTATGCCTTCGACTTGCCTACCTTTTAGCATAAGCCACAGAGTTGCTTCGGCACTTGTTGCGTTAGTGCGAAGTTCGCGTCGTAATGCTTTTTGTTCTGTGCGATTGATGCTAAAATTGGCATCATTATGCTGTTGT
>JAZQUV010000025.1:0-24992 GCA_045631465.1 Candidatus Aphodosoma sp.
TTGGGAAGTTGAACCATCGAAGAAAGACCCTACCATGGCGCAGTTGGCTCAGCAAGAGCGTTTCGCCCAAGCTGCTTCTAAGGCTGCCGATGATATGGCTGATATCGATAAAAAAGCCGAATGGCAAGCTATCGCCGATGCCTCTAATGGCAAGTATAAAACCGCTCGTGGTGCCGCCTTCGCTGCTTACTATGCCGAAGCCGGTAACGAATAAGCGCCTATAGGCAAAAAAAAATGAGACTGCAGAAAGTTTATCTTTGTGCAGTCTCATTATGCTATATCTAAGTAGCAATTCTTAGTGTGCTTCTTCCAAAATGCGTTGTGCAAATTCGAGAATTGTTGTGTCATCGAGTTGTACCATACCACCGTCAGGACCTGGTTCAATGTGAACACCGCAGCCAGAGCCATCTTTATAGTTATGACCACCGAAATAGTTACGCACTGTTTCTACTGAAAGTCCCAATTCGTCGGCAATACGTTGCATACTGCCATCTGGCAATGAATCTTTGATACGACGCAATTCGTTAAATGTGATTGTTTTAGTCATAGTGATTAGTATTTAAAAGTTAATATTAAGTTAAGTTTTTTCGTGGTGTAAATATAGAACTTTTTTTTCACACCACCAAACTTTTTTCGAATTATTTTTCAAAATATGCTACATAACATAAAAAGTTGAAGGTTGAAAGTTGAGAGTTGAAAGTTAAATCTACTTTATATGACTTCGGTGGTGTAGAGTCTCTACCTTATAAACAACAAGTTAAAGCATACGCCCTACGTACTACACAACTTTATCCGCAGAAATAGTCGATAAACTACAAATCCTACAAAAATGCCTAAAATGGCTCCACAAACTACGTCGCCTACATAGTGCACCCCAAGATAGACACGCGAATAGGCGGTGAATAACGCCCAAATGGTGATGCCTAATACGTAATATCGATTGCGAATGATGCACGACGTGAATACTACGAAGGCAAAGGCGTTGGCTGAATGCGACGATACGAAACCATATTGCCCACCTCGATAGCCGTTGACGATATGTATCAGATGGGAGATTTCGGGATTGTGGGTTGGACGCAAACGAGCCACAAACGGTTTTAATAAGGATGAAGATATCTGATCAGATAATAATATACACAAAGCAATACCACCCACAACATATAGAGAACTAATCCCCCATTTACGCCACATCCACACAAGCATCAAAACAATAAGAGGTATCCAAGTCCAAGTCTGAGTATAGATATAGAAAAAGTTGTCAAAGAATGGACTATGACAACTATTTATCGCTAAAGTAACACTTTTATCTATATCAAGAATTGAAATCATATCTTTTCAATAGTTGTAGTTTGCAACCAACCAATATTACCATCAGCAAGGCGCACCTCCGACCAAGTTGAAAGAGTCGAAATAACATTAACCTTTGTACCTTCATGAATAACAAACACCTCCGTTCCACTATCATCAGGACTACTTTTAACCGAAACCGAACCCGAAAGCACTATAGCTGCAGGATTATTCTCTACCAACGCTTTTATCTTAAAAGCATTAATCATCGTAAACACTGAAAAAAGAAGCAAAAACAAAGCCGAGAAGAAAGCTGTCTTACGCAACCACACCTTACGTCCAAAAAGATACATCAACGTCAAAATAAGCATACATACAAAGCCAATTATACTAGCATATGCCCACTGATTTGACGTCATCATTTGCGCCAAAGCATCAAGCCACTCTGCAAGAAAAAATCGCTCAATAGGCTCAATCTTATCAGTCTTCATACGATTGACAAAATCAAGATTAAACTTTATATCTTCATTAGTAGGATCTAGTCGCAAAGCACGCTCATAGTTGAGTATTGCCAAACCAATCTGATTTGATTTATAGAGAGCATTGGCATAATTGTAATAAAGGTCTGCCGACTCACCATACTGAAACATCGACTTATATAAATCGGCAGCAGCAGCATATTGTTTGTCAGCATACAACTGTTCTGCACGTTGCCAATCGTCAGACTGACAATACACAAGGCCAAGTGCACAATGCACCATCAATATTATAAATAGCAATATACGTTTCATCGTTTTATAGTATTTTCGAGTGTTGAAATGAGTTTTACTGTTGATTCAAACATATTGGTCATAGCCGTCTCTTTATTGCCAATTGGAGCATAACGCTCAAATTCGCAGTCATTCAATAATTGCATAAATTGAGCCACTACCTCATCAGACACACTATGTTGAGAAAGACGTAAGGCAATATTATCTTTGTTTAGTTGGCTCACAGGAATTGACAATTTATCAGAGAGATAACCCCAAAGAGATTTGAGAATTTCATCGTAGAAGGCATCTTTATTGCCTGATTTAAGTTGTTGCTCTGCCACTTTAAGGCGGCGACGCGCCACTTTGTTGGCTTTCTTATTACGCATAAGAGCAACATTGGCATTGTCGCGTGCTTGTTTACGGAAAATAATGATAAGCAACAAAGTAATACACAAAGAAACAATATAGAACAACCAGAAGAAAAGCGACCCTACAATGTTGCGATGAGGCACCTCAAGATGAGGTTCTGCAGTGGAAATATAGCGAATATCCGAAGCAAGTACCTCAACCTTCTCTTGCCCAGTGAAATTGCTCACCACAGGCACATTTGATGCCGTTGACTCGCCTTTATTAACACGAATAGCAATTGGTTCGGTAGCTAAAGTCTTATATGAATCGGTGGTTATATCGAAATAACTGATTGTAGTAGCAGGGATAATAAAGTCGCCATCATGACGTGGTATAACAAGATACTCAATAGTTTTCGACCCAGTAAGTCCAGACTCAGTTGTATTGAAATTATTTACCGCTTTTGGTTCATATGCCTCAAAATCTTGAGGGAATTGCAACTGTGGATTTTTCAACATTTTTAGATTACCCGATCCTTGCAATTTAAGAGTGATGGTGATTGGCTGATTTGCCTCTACCTCGGTAATAGAAACTTTTTGAGTAAGTGCAAGTTTACCCACTAGACCAGAGAAATCGGATGGTCGTGGAGTTGGCAATGGCTCTACTTGTATGTTTAGTTTCGAAGTAGCAATAGGCTTCGACACCTCTTGGTAGGTATCAAAAAAGTCGTCGAAGAAACTACGAGGACGTTGTTGAGCAGAACGCACACGCACTATCACATCACACGTCATTGGCTCGATGGTCAACTGCCCAGTTTGCTGAGGAAAAAGAAGCACTTTGCGTAAATCATAGGTATAATAATTCACTCCATCATAATGCTCTGGCTGCATTGTGCGATTTTGAGGCAACTCGATATCTTGTACCAAAAAGCCCTTGAAATCGGGGAATTTAGGAGCTTGTATATTAGTCACATCTACACGAGCATAGAGACGATAAGTGAGTTGAATTACCTCTTGCTCGCGCACCTTCTTGCGCGAGATGATAGGACGAATAAATAGATTATCAGACGTAATAGACTGCGACTGTTGCACTTGTGCCAATTGTTGAGAGCCTTGCTGCGACGAAGCTGTTTTGTCCTCAGGCAAGACTTTAATGTTTACTACATTGGAATAGTATTTCTCTTTATTAACTACGATAGTTGCCGACTGTATTTGGTAGTCGCCCTCTTTTTGTGGCAAAAGAGTGTAGGTATAGCGCACCTCTTTCGACGAGGTCATCTTACCATTGACCCACGAAGTGCTACTGCTTGTAGAGGTATATGGACCAGCTATAATTTCGAAGCCTTTGACCTCAGGAATATGCAAATCCTTACCATTCTCGTTGACAGAGAAAACAAGTTGGAAAGGTTGCCCTACAATGACACGCTGTGGTGCCGATGCAGTGAATTTGATCTCATCAGCGGCATACGCAACCAACGACGTCAAAAGTGCAATTGTTAATATTAATAAGTTTTTTAATTTCATATTATAATATATATTTGTTTCTTTTCTCATTCCTCACTCCTCATTCCTCATTCCTCATTCCTCATTAAAACTACCAATCCTTTTCTACACGATAACGTTTTGATTTTTGAGATTGTTGTTCTTTCACTTTTTCAAGCGTCTCTTTCTCGTCTTGACGCAAAGCTTCGAGTATCTGCTCAGCATTCTCTTTGGTCATACCTTGCTCTTCGGGCTGAGCTTGTTGTTGCTGCTGCTGTTGTTGCTCTTGTTCTTGCTGTTGTTGCTGATTTTGTTGTTGTTCTTCTTGTTTTTGCTCCTCTTGTTTTTGTTCTTGATTCTGTTGTTGTTGCTGTTGCTGCTGTTGCTGCTGTTTCAAGTGCTTTGCATAAGCAAGATTGTAACGAGTGTCGTGATCGTCGGGGTTAGCACGCAATGCTGCTTTGTAGGCTTCAATTGCCTCGTCTATCTTGTTGGCAGAGAGCAAAGCATTGCCTTGATTGTGATACGCCGCTGCGATACGACCTTTATCGTCACCAGCAAGTGCTGAGGCTTTGGCAAACTGCTCGGCCGCATCTTCAAACTTTTCTTGACGATAGAGCGAATTACCAAGATTGAAATTGGCAGCAAAGCTAGAACCATTCTGGTCCAACCCTTTACGATAGCCAACTTCGGCTTCGACATATTTCTCGTCTTCGTAGAATTTATTACCTCGCTTAACATCTCTCCACTCTTTTTGCGCAAAAAGTGCCACTGGAGCAAGGAACAATATCAAAAATAAATATTTTTTCATCATACGGTGTTATTCAAACCATTTATATTTGTTCAACTGCTTGTTTTGACGGTTGAGGATAAAGAACTCTATTATAAGGATAAACAATGCTATCCATGCAAAGATATAGAAACGATCGGCATAATCGGCATATACTGCTGATTGAATTTCGCCTTGCTGCAACTGGGTCAATTGTTTAGAAATAGTGCGAAGTGCAATGTTGGAATTATCGGCACGCACATAAACACCATCGCCAGCTTGTGCTATTTGCTGACACATCTGTTCGTTGAGTTTTGATACTACAACATTACCCTCTTTGTCTTTCCAAAACGACATGGTGCCTTGCACAGGAATAGGCGAGCCTTGCGGACTACCGAAACCTACTACGTTGACCATAATGCCTTTCTCGCGAGCCAATTTGGCTGCTGCAACAGCATCGTCCTCATGGTTTTCGCCATCGGTGAGTAGGATGATAGAGCGACCTATGTCTTTATTCTCTTCGCCAAACGATTTGATAGCCAAATCGAGCGCTGTACCAACAGCAGTACCTGGATTGGCTACGGATTTGGTTGTGATAGTAGAGAGGAACATCTTGGCTGATACGTTGTCGGCAGTCATAGGCAACTGAACCACAGCATCGCCAGAAAAAACGATGAGACCTACTTTATTATCGGGCATTTGGTCGATGAGTTTGGAGAGCATCATCTTGGCATTTTCGATACGCGAAGGAGCAACATCGGTGGCTAACATAGAATTAGAGACGTCGAGCACCATCATGACTTCGATGCCAGTAGTGTCGCTCTTCTCTAGTCGCGAACCAATTTGCGGACGCGCCAAAGCAAAAACGATTAGCACTAATGCAACTGCTAATAGATAGAACTTGAGTTGTGGACGGATATAAGATACATTAGGCATCAACGTGCGCAACAACTCGGGATTGCCAAACTGACGCAATCGACGACGTTGCACATAGACACCATAAATGAATAGTGCCACTAGCAAAACTACTAGTGATAGTAACCAAAATATGTGTGGATTAGCGAAACGCATGATTAAATTGAGAATTGAGAATTGAGAATTGAAAATTGAGAATTGAGAATTGCATACCCAAAGGTATATGTCTACTCTCTATAACTTTAAAAAAAATCTTAGGTATGATGGTATCTGTTATCTATTTTTGGTTATGGCAAGCGACGCAAAATAGTATTTCGGATTAAGAGTTCGAATACAAGAAGGAAGAATGCAGCCAAGAGATATGGGAAAAATTCTTCTTGTTTTTTGCGATATTCGCGCACTTGGAGTTTGGTTTTCTCCATTTGATCAATCTCGGCATATATCGCACTAAGAGTGGCATTGTCGGTTGCACGGAAGTGACTACCTCCAGTCATCTGAGCTATTTGTTGAAGCACCTCTTCGTCGATTTCGACAGGCACATTTTGATATTGTATGCCAAAAGGAGTTTGAAATGGATATGGAGCCATGCCATGCTTACCTACGGCGATGGTATATACTCGCACACCCATCTTTTTGGCTATCTCAGCCGCAGTGAGAGGGGCAATGTCGCCAGCATTGTTGGACCCGTCGGTGAGGAGGATGACAACCTTAGATTTGGCTTTGCTATCTTTGATGCGGTCGACAGCACGAGCAAGTCCAAGACCAATAGCAGTGCCATCTTCGATGCCCATTTCGCCAAACTTGACGGCATTGATCAAATTGGTGAGTACGGCATGGTCGGTAGTGAGCGGACATTGAGTGAAACTTTCGCCAGCAAATATGACCAAACCAACATTGTCGTCGGGACGGTCGGCCACAAAACGTATTGCTACATCCTTCGCTGCCTCGAGACGATTAGGTTTGAGGTCTTCAGCCAACATAGTGCCCGATATGTCGAGCGAGAGCATGATGTCGATACCTTCGGTAGACTCTTTGCGATAGCTATTCGATGACTGTGGTCGCGCGATTGTTATTATCAAAAAGAACAATGCAGCACAACGCAAAGCGAACACAAGATGAAAGAAATAGTGTCGGCGAGTGCGAGGAATTTTTGAAAATGGCTGTGTAGTAGAAACTTGTAGGCTCGCATCTGACTGATATTGCTTGAAAATATACCAAGCAATCATAGGCACGAGCAACAAGAGTAGCCATAGATATTCGGGATTGTTGAATGTCATAAATCGTGTTGAAAAGTGAAAAGTTGAAAGAATTACAAACTATTCAATATCATTGTTGAGGTTCGGCAACGTTATCGCTAGGAATCTCTTTTGTGTGGTCGATGAATGTTTCGACTTGAGAGAATGAACGCGAACACTCGTCGGGAAGTGGCTGATATTTAGCAAATTTGACTAAGTCGGCGAGACGTAATACGTCGGATAGGAGTTTTATTTCGTCTTTCTTTTCTCGAAGTTGTTTATTCTGACGGAATTCAGAGATTATGTCGTCGGTAGTCTGCTCCATTGCCTCAATTGTGTAGCGATTGTAGATATAACGACGTAGGATTTCGGTAAGTTCGGTGTAGTAGAGTTTGAATTGTTGCGACTGCCAGAGTTGTTTTTCTTTGAGAGCAAGAAGTTCGTCGTAGGCAATTTCGTGAGCTTTACGTGGGTCGATAATAGGCTGTGGCTCTTCGTCGACAACTTGCTTGCGTGATGCAAGATATTTTCGTACAAGAATGATTATCAATGCAATACATAATATAGCAAGTATCACATAGAGTACGATAGTGAAGATGTACATCCAATCGATTGGGGCATTGTAGACTGCCTTGATGTCGGTGATAGCCTGCTGGGTGGTGTCGATTGGCATGTCGTGGATTTTGAGCGAAAGGGGATTTGTGATGTAGGTGTCTACCCCATCGGTTATCTCGAATCCTGGCATAAAGACTAGTGCCGAATCGAACGATGTAACGATGTATCTATTAGTGACTTGAAGCAGTCCGTTGTCGAGCTGGAGTGTGTCGGACGGTAGTGTTGAAACTAGCTCTAGATTAGTGACAACGGAATCGGAAAAGTGAGGGAATTGGAGTATGTGCCCTTGAGGTTGAGTGGCTTGGAGCGAGAGTTTAGTCTGCTGGCCTATGAAAAGTTGCACCGAGTCGATTGATGCCGACACGGTGATTTGGGCATATAGTGAGAGGACTCCAAATAAGAGTGCTATGAGTGAGATAAATAACTTTTTCATAATTAATTACGCATTTTGAAGAGGCGCATTAGGGCTTTGACGTAGTCTTCGCTTGCTTCCATTGAGACACTGTCGATGCCGGCTTTAGATATCATTTGTTGGAACTTGAGGCGTCGTTCGTCCCAAATGTTTTTGTACATCATGCGTACTTTACGCGATGAGGTGTCGACCCAAAGGCGTTCGCCTGTTTCGGCATCTTTCATCTTGATGAGACCGACGTCGGGGAGCTCGGCATCGCGACGGTCGTAGATTTGGAAGGCAACGAGGTCGTGTTTGCGATTGGCTATTGTGAGTGTGTCTTGCGCAAGGTTGTCATCGATAAAGTCGCTGATAATGAATGCAGTTGAGCGTTTTTTGATGACGTTGGTGAAATAGCGCAATGCCATTGAGATGTCGGTTGTTGTGCTTTCGGGCTGAAAGTCGATGAGTTCGCGAATGATGTAGAGGATGTGTTTACGTCCCTTTTGTGGTGGTATGAATTTTTCGATTTTGTCGCTAAAGAATATGACGCCAATCTTGTCGTTGTTTTGGATGGCAGAAAAGGCAAGCGTTGCGGCAAGTTCGGTGATAACATCCTGTTTCATAGCAGATATTGTACCGAATTGGCGCGATGCAGAGACGTCGATGAGGAGCATGACGGTGAGTTCGCGCTCTTCTTCGAATACTTTAACAAAAGGGCGTTGGAAGCGTGCTGTGACGTTCCAATCGATAGTGCGGATTTCGTCGCCATATTGATATTCGCGCACTTCGGAGAATGTCATACCTTTGCCTTTGAAGGCGGTATGATATTCACCGGCAAATATGTTTTTGGATAGTCCGCGTGTTTTTATTTCGATTTGGCGAACTTTTTTTAATAATTCACTTGTTTCCAATATGGTCGTAGGGTTGATTATTTATGGTTGATACACACTGAGAGTGTGTATTTTGAAAGTAAGGCGAAGGTTGCTTGCAGGTTGCTGTATAGTATATTTAAAATTTGGTGCCCGTCGAAAGGAATACACACTGAGAGTGTGTATTTGGCGAGAGCAAATTTTTAACTACTAAGGCACTTCGACTGCGTTGAGGATTTCGTTGATAATTTCTTCAGAGGTCATGTTGTTAGCTTCGGCTTCGTAAGATAGTCCGATGCGATGACGAAGGACGTCGTGACAAACAGCGCGGACATCCTCTGGGATAACGTAACCGCGGCGTTTGATGAAGGCATAGGCGCGAGCAGCAAGTGCAAGATTGATAGATGCACGTGGTGATGCTCCGAAAGATATCATGTTTTTGAGGTTTTTGAGACCATAATCCTCAGGGAAACGTGTTGCAAATACGAGGTCGACAATGTAGCGTTCGATTTTTTCGTCCATATAGACTTCGCGAACGACTTTGCGTGCTTCGACGATGTCTTCTACTTTGAGAATTGGTTTAACTTGTTGGAAACCACCTTTGAGGTGAGCAGACACGATTTGACGCTCTTCTTCGCGTTGTGGGTATGTGATTACGACTTTAAGCATGAAACGGTCAACTTGCGCCTCTGGGAGTGGATATGTTCCTTCTTGCTCGATAGGGTTTTGAGTGGCGAGCACGAGGAATGGATTAGGAAGAGGGAATGTTTCTTCGCCGATTGTGACTTGATGCTCTTGCATTGCCTCAAGGAGAGCACTTTGCACTTTGGCTGGGGCACGGTTAATCTCGTCGGCAAGGACGAAATTGGCGAAGATTGGACCTTTTTTGATGTCGAAATTCTCGTTCTTTTGACTGTAAATCATTGTACCTACTACATCGGCAGGCAAGAGGTCGGGGGTGAATTGGATACGACTATAGTCGGCATCGATGAGTTGTGAGAGGGTTTTGATTGCTAATGTTTTAGCCAAACCTGGCACACCTTCGAGTAGAACGTGACCGTCTGACAATAAGCCAATTAGAAGTGATTCGACTAGATGTTTTTGCCCTACGATTGTTTGATTCATACCCATTACGAGGGCATCAACAAAGGCACTTTGACGCTCGATGCGTTCGTTTAATTCTCTAATATCAACTGTGTTGAGACTCATAATATATTGTTTTTTTTGATTTTATCTAAAAAATAATTATTCGAGTGCAAATTTAACATTTTACACCCGAATAATCATAATATGTTCCGTTAAAAAATGTTTGTTTTAGAATTATTTAACAAGTTAACGGATTTGTTTCTTTACATAGACATCGTGGAGGTATCGTGCATAGTCGATACATTGTTGATTATTAACATCAATCAACTCTGGATCAAGCTTAGGTATGCGTAATTTTGTGCCTATTCGTATCGAATTTGGATTGGATATTACGTCGCGATTTGCCTCGTAGATATACACCCAAAAATCTTTATGTCCGTATTGTTTTAAAGAGATATATGTGAGTCGACTGCCTTCATTAAGAGTCACTGTATCAATATACTCGGTATACTCGCGAGTACGGTTGAATAAGTCTGGGAATTGTGCATTGTAGATAGACGAAGTTGTATCGATTTGAGGAAGAATAGTTTCTTCGACAATTGCAATCTCGACAATAGTATCAATAGTATCAATAATCTCACTCACAAAATTCTGTTCGACACCTAAAAGTTTTTCTTCTGATTGATTGACAGATTCGATGTCGGACTCTGTATTTGTTATATTTTCTGTAATTATAGGTTCTTGTTCAGATTCTGCAATAAAGAAATTGCGATTTTGATAGAACAAGAGGGCAACTATAGACAAAAATAAAACAACTGAAAGTGAAACCCATCCCCAAGACATTTTGCGTTTAGGGATAGTATCCTCGCTATTAATCTCGGCAACAATATCACGCGCCGACACGGCAGTTGTTGCTGTTGTATCATCCTCTGATATAGGCACTTTAGATTCCTCAGTAGAAGGTTTTGGCAACTCGACTACGACTTGTGTTTCGGTTGCTTCTTGTGTACCTTCTTGTGAAGTTTCTTGCAACTCTTCTTGAGTCTCAATTGGAGACTCTTTTTCTGTATTGATTTGAACTACTTCTGATGATGAAACTTCTGCGATTGGACTCTCTACAGGTATAATTTCCTCTATTTCTTGTTCTCCTCCTCCAAGCGACTGTATATCAGCAAGAATATCTTTAAGTTCCATTGCTTGTTCAACCAATTTTTGCAATGGTTCATCGATAGGTTCTTCTGTTATTGCTACATTTAGCGCATCAATTGAATTATCGTTTGTCTCATGATTTTTTGCTACAGTTGCATTATCAACAGAAAGTGCGACGTCATCATCGAGTTCTATAGTTTCGAGATGTGCTAAAGGTTCGTTGATTTTATCACGAAGTATAGCATCGGGCGTAAATGTTAATTTGTAGTGTTCTGCGATTTGAATCTCCTTGCCTGTATTGACATTAACACTTTTACGAGCCTCTACAGTGACAAGTTTAAATGTACCTAATCCATTAATTTTAACAGATTTGTCATTAAGCAATGCCTCTTCGAAAACAGATTGAAAGGCTTCGGCAAATGCTGTAGTCGCATCCTTATCAAGCCCCATCTGCTTGCGAAAAGCGGACAATATTGTAGAATTAGTTATCTTTGTCATAAATCCTCCTCACTACTTTACATCTGATTTATATTTATTTTTCAAACCCACTGAAGGTTTGAAATTTAAAGTCAATTTAGGTGGCACAAGCATACGTTTTTTCGTAGAAGGGTTGACGATAATGCGTTGTTCTTTTTGCTTAACTTCAAAGTTGCCTATAGATAAGAATGGCAATTCGTCACATTCATCGAACTGCTGCTGCAAATTATCAATGTAACCTTTTATTAGCTCGGCAGTTTGCTTTTGAGATATGCCCAAACGCTTAGCCAATTCGGTTTGAAATTCTTTATTATTCATATGTTACTTCGCCATAAAGGTCATACATGTCTGACTCTGTGATTTTTACTTGATAGAAGTTACCTATCTCGAGTTTCTCTGTTTTGGTTATCAACACCTCACCATCAACATCGGGAGAATCGAACTCAGTACGACCCACATAAAAATCGTCTTCTTCACGATCAACTATAACTTTAAGAGTTTGTCCAACTTTTTGAGCATTTATTTCCTCTGAAATAGTAGCCTGCAACTCCATCAAGGCATCTACACGTTGTTGTTTAACTTCTTGTGGCACATCGTCTTGATAATTTAAATTAGAATATGTACCGTCTTCATCGGAATATGCAAATGCACCCATACGCTCGAAACGCATATCACGAACAAATTGTAGCAATTCTTCGAAATCTTGTTCTGTTTCGCCTGGATGTCCTACAAGGAGAGTTGTACGAAGGTGAATACCTGGGACTTCTTCGCGCAAACGACGCACAAATGCATAGGTTTCGTCCTTTGTCACATTACGACGCATAAGAGAAAGAACATTGTTGGAAATGTGTTGCAATGCAACATCCATATAGGCACAAACATTTGCATTATCGCGCATTACATCAAGAAGTTCGTATGGGAATTGGTTTGGATAACCATAGTGCAAACGTAGCCATTCGACTCCTGGGATATTAGCAAGGGTTTGGACTAATTCGGCTAATTTGTTAGTCTTATATAGGTCGTAACCATAAAAAGTTAGGTCTTGAGCTATAAGTTGAAATTCTTTAACTCCCTGTTTAACAAGCAATTTTACTTCATCGACAATAGATTCAATTGTACGAGATTTATATTTGCCTGTGATAATTGGAATTGCACAATAGGAACAAGTACGATTACATCCTTCGGCTATTTTTACATAGGCATAATGAGAAGGAGTCGTAATAACTCTTTGATTTTCTGTCTTTATTGAATCTTGGAATAGATCTTCTGCCAAATGTTCCCAGTCGAATTTGCCGTAATAGGCATCAACTTCGGGAATTTCGGATTTCAACTCGTCGCGATAGCGTTCGGAGAGACACCCCATGACAATGAGTTTGCCTATTTTGCGACGTTTTTTAGCTTGAGCCATAGAGAGAATCATATCAATAGATTCTTCTTTTGCATCGCCAATAAAACCACATGTATTAATTATTACATATTCTCCCTTTACGTCTGTGGAATCATGAAATACATTAAACCCACGAGCCGCAAATTGCGCCATCACTCGCTCTGAATCAACAAGATTCTTGGAACATCCAAGCGATATTATATCTACTCTGTTTTTTATCATCGTCTATTGATTAGTTTTCTCCAAAAAGTGTTTCTACAAAGGCTTCTTTATTGAAAACTTGGAGGTGCTCCATGCCTTCACCTAACCCAATATAACGCACTGGGATTTTGAATTGGTCGGAAATACCGAGCACTACCCCGCCTTTGGCTGTACCATCGAGTTTTGTAATAGCAAGAGATGTAACCTGTGTTGCTTTGGTGAATTGTTTGGCTTGTTCAAAAGCATTTTGACCTGTAGAGCCATCAAGAACAAGCATTACGTCGTGTGGTGCATTAGGAATAACTTTTTGCATTACGTTTTTAATTTTTGTCAACTCATTCATCAAACCGACTTTGTTATGAAGACGTCCGGCTGTATCGATAATGACAACATCAGCACCATTAGCTTTTGCAGAAGCAAGAGTATCATAAGCGACAGAGGCTGGGTCGGAACCCATTTGTTGTTTGACAACTGGCACACCTACGCGTTCACCCCAAATAACGAGTTGCTCGACGGCTGCAGCACGGAATGTGTCAGCTGCTCCGAGATAGACTTTTTTACCTGCTTTTTTGAATTGATATGCGAGTTTACCAATTGTTGTGGTTTTACCTACACCATTAACGCCAACGACCATAATCACATAAGGAGTTTCTGGCAATGTAGATTCAAATGAAATTTGATTATCAGTATTATTTTCTGCAAGAAGTTGGCATATTTCGTCTTTCAACACATGATTGAGTTCGTCAGTACCAACATACTTATCGCGAGCAACACGCTGCTCTATACGTTCGATAATACGAATTGTTGTTTCTACACCAACATCCGAGGTAACAAGAACTTCTTCAAGATTGTCAAGCACATCTGCATCGACTTTATCTTTACCCATTACAGCTCTCTTAATCTTACCAAAAACGCTTTCTTTGGTTTTTTGGAGTCCATTGTCTAGAGTTTCTTTTTTCTCTTTTGTAAAAAAACTAAAAATACCCATAATTATGATTGAGTTTTATGTTTTTAGAATTAAATATTATGAACAAGCAAAGTTACAAAAAATTATTGAGACTACATAATTTTAATTAAGGTATTTTTACTTTTGAAGCAATTTACCTTTAAATGCAAGCTAGATCGACAAACACCCATATAAAACATATATCAGTCTTCTTCGGCATACTTTGCTTGAAGATTGCTATTATATAGGATAAATTCTAGGTCATAAATAGAGACTGCTAGCATACACATAAAAAGAGAGGTATGCAGATTCTATCTACATACCTCAACAATTATATTTGTTCGCTTATTGCAAAATTATTTTGCGAAATAGTCTTTAACTTTTTCGTTAAGAACGATTTCTTCTGCGAAAATGTACGCACCAGTTTTTGGTGATTTCACCATTTTGATAACTTTAGAGAATCCACGACCCTCACCTTTTTGCATAGATGCAACCGCTTTCTTTGCCATAGTATTCTAAGAATTATTTAATTTCTTTATGAACTGTTACACGTCTCAAAATTGGGTTGTATTTTTTCAACTCCAAACGTTGAGTGGTATTTTTACGGTTTTTCGTTGTGATATAACGAGAAGTACCTGGCATACCACTATCTTTGTGCTCTGTGCACTCCAAGATTACTTGGACTCTTGCTTCTTTATTCTTTTTTGCCATAGTTAATTCCTCCTGAAGGTTAAGCTAAAATTTTAATATCCTTCCAATTACAATAGCCTTTTTCGACTGCTTTAGTAAGCGCAGCGTCCAAGCCAAGTTTATTAATAGTACGAAGACCAGCAGCTGAAATATTGAGGCTGATCCAGCAACCTTGTTCTACATAATAGAACTTTTTGTGGAACAAGTTTACATCAAAAGTACGTTTTGTACGACGTTTTGAGTGAGAAACGTTGTTACCAATCATTGCTTTTTTTCCGGTAATCTGACAAATTTTTGACATTTTACTATATATTTTATTGTTTTACATTATTCCTCAAAATGAGAGTGCAAAGGTACGACTTTTTTCGCAACCTTGCAAATTTTTCACAAACATTTTTCAAATTATTTTACTCATCGACCTAAACCGCGTTCTTTTAGGACGTTATATGGATTTAACGTACCGATTTTAGTAAAACAACTCACTCTCATCTCAACTTTTTGAGGATAAAATATTATTTTTGGATTGTTATAAATTAGAGATTTAGCATCTTTTTTCTCAAACTTACAACAAAACCTGTTTATTTTTCTTCGTCGTGATAGTATTTAGAACTTTGTTTATGATAATAATATGAATTACCATATGAATACTTACCATAACCATATTTACCATAATGACCATATTTACCATACTTACCTACTTTAGGTACTTTCAAGTCATTAAGGACAACATATACATTATCAATATTATCTTGTTGGATTTGTTCAATAAAATTCTTAAAGAAACCTTTATCCGACTTAAATGCACGAGCAATCAAAAGATTTACATCGACATTACGAGCCAACGGATAGGCATCTGCGACAAGACCTAAAGGTGATGTATCAAAAATACGATAATCATAAATTTGCGCAAGTTCCAAAAGTAGTTTAGACATTGACTCTGAGCCGATCAATTCTGCAGGATTAGGAGGAACTACACCAGCTGGCAAAAAGTGGAAACCTAATTCTGCATCATCTTTTATAATAACCTCATCCAATGTTGCTTGTCCTATAAGAACATGCACTAGGCCTTTTGCTTCTTTATATCCTAATTTTTCAGACAACTTAGGGTTACGGATATCGACATCAACCAATATCACTTTATCCGAAATAAGAGAATAAATACCTGCTAAGTTTGCCACAAAATGAGTTTTACCATCACCAGACTCTGCAGATGTAACCAAAATAGAAACATTCGTTTTTCGTTGCACAAGAAATTCTATACGCGAACGAATAACACGAAAGCCTTCGGCAAAAAGCGACCGTGAATTTTGAACAGATTGTATTTTAGTATTTTGTGAATCAGTATGTCGAATAGTACCTAAAATAGGAAGTTTTGTAATATTCAAAATATCATTTTCACCTCGAATTGTCGTATTTAACAATTCTTTTATTACAACAAAGGCTACAGGGATCAACAAACCAATAACAACGAACAAAAGGTAAACTTTTGTCTTATCCGCCATATTCACAGGGGAGAAATTAACCCTTGCTTTCTGCAATATTTTATTATCTGGCACGTTAGAAGCCTTACGTATCTGTGCTTCAGATTGCTTTTGAAGGAGGAAAGTATAATAATTATCATTAATCTTATAAGAACGCTCAAAATTTACCATCGCCAATTCCTTTTCTGGTAAACCTTGAAGATCCTTCATTACAGATTCATACTCTTTTTCAAAAGCCGCACGCTCCATATCATAAACTTTACGCACATTAGCAATCACCTCCAACATAGTCAAACGAACTTCCTCCATTCGTTTAGAATAACGTTCATAATTTGGATTTTTCTCGCCCAAATCACTACGTTTTTGCTGTAATTCATTAAATTTACTTACTAAATCAAGCAAAACAGGATCTGATATTCCGATTGAAGAAGGAGCCACAAGGCTTTCGTTCACTACCCCCTTCTCTAAATAATTAGCCAACTCATCAAAATAAGCCTCTTTAAGAGTCAACTCTGAGCGTTGAATATCTAATGAAGACAATTTAGACAAAATAGTTGAAGCATAAGAATTAACATCAACCATATTATTTTCGCTTCTATATTTTCGCAATTGATTTTCTGAAGATTGTAATGAATCAAAAATACAAGCTAATTGTTCATTAATAAAATCAATTGTACGGATAGCTTCCTCATTTTTCTCCTCAAGATTTGCTTGCAAAAACTCCTCGCACAAAGCATTTATAAAATCACAATCACGTTCTGCGATATTACCAGTAAGAGCAACACTTACTACCGATGACATTTCACCAATATAACTCAATTGCAAACGCGAAGCAAATTCTTCTTCTAGAGAATAAATATTTCTGAATCTAAATAAAAACTCAACATTATCGACAGGCAAATACAATTTATCAATTGTAGCAAACATCAAAAAGTTTTCGAAAGGAACACCATATTGACCTTTGATTTTAAAATCAGGAAACAACTCCTTACTAAACTCATCTTCAAGTACGATTTCAAAACTTTTTTCATCAATAGGAATAAATCTAAACTCTCTGCCATACAATTGTGCATCAGCATGTTTAAGATCTATTGTAATAGGTTCACGACCATAAAGGCTATGAGTTTTAAATCGTCCTCTAGTATAAAAATCGACACCAAAAGGCAACTCTTGAAGCGTGCGATTAATCAAATCATAAGAGCCAAGTATAAGAAGCTGATTATTAGTATTTACATAATCCGTTCCAGCTCCGAATCCTTGCATAAAATTATATGCACTATAAGAAGAACTTGACTCAATAAGTATCTTACCCTCAGTATAATAACGAGGCATCCAACTGCGATTTTTGAGATAAGCCAAACCAAAAGCCACAACTAAGGCTATCACAAACAAATACCAATATCGCAAAAAACGAAATACCCACTCTAATACATTAAAATTAGATTCCTCTTCTACTATAGGAGTCTCCTTAGTATAAGCATATTTTGAATTTTTATCCGAATAATGTCCCATAAAAAAATACTAATAACTAAATGCATTCCAAATAGAAACAAGCATACTCAATGAGGTTGATATTACACTTAAAAAACCTGAGTATGAATCAACTGCCCAGAAACGACGTTTTGAACAATCAAAATAAATCACATCATTAGGGTAAATATAATAATATTCTGAGTCAATTAAAGACTTTGGTCTTATATCAAACTCTAAAATTTTCAGACCTTCATCAGTACGGCGCAAGATTTTCACTTTTGCATAATCTGCAGAAAAATTCACGCCACCACTCATTGCCAAGGCTTGATATATAGTCATTCTCTCCTTATAGATAGGGAAATATCCTCGACCAGCATCACCTATTACACAAAAAGTCCCAATTGCAAGAGAAAGTTTAACTTTAATATCTTCACCAAAGTCTGCCAACTCTTTTTCCAACTTACATTCTGCTTGTTCTAAAGTCAGCCCAGCCAACTTAACCTTATTTAAATAGGGCATATCAACAGTGCCATCTTCATAAATACGATAAGTAAAACCAGAAGTATTCACATTAGCATTAGCCCGTCCAAATTGAAACAATTCCACAACCTCAGGATTCAGTGAAACTACTCTAAACTCAAGTTCATCATTTGGATTAAGGTGATATAATTCATACTCTGCTTTATCATACTGAGGCAAATCATTACGCTCTTGAAGCAACCCCACTCGTCTATGAGAATAACAAGAAGACAATAGTACTATTGCCACCACATATATAATGAATTTATGTATCTGTTTCATAGCATTATTGTGCTTTTGAGGCTTTAATAATAGTGTCAACAAGAGAATAAATAAACATTCCAAATGACACGGTTGCAAACGTGATAGAAATAGCATTGGTAAAATGAGTTATGCCCCAATGTCTTGCACTATCAAATGGAATATAAATCACATCATTAGGTAAAATATAGTAATATTCTGAATCAATAATTGATTTCGAACGAATATCAAATTTCATCACCTTTGTTCCTTCTGGAGTCTGTCTTACAATATGAATATCTTTTCTATCTGCATACAACGACAAATCTCCACACATAGCAAGAGCCTCATAAATAGTCAATTGTTCGCGAGGTATATTATAACGACCCGTTCCAGATTCGCCAATAACCGAAAAACTACGATTGGCAAGACGAACATCAACAGAAACACCTTGCAACATACTAGATAATTTTTCTTCAAGTAAAAATTTCACTTCGCGCATGGTTTTTCCTTCAACAGATATTCTACCAACGTATGGGTAATCAATACAATCATCCTCTCCAACAAGATAAAGATACAAACGTGCAGTTGAGTTGTCCGATGTCATATAAGACATATTATTCATCGCCACATTTCCATTAAACATGTCCGCCATTTCCAAATCTATGGCATTCACGCGTATGTAAATATAATCGCCTCGTTGCAACAAGTAATCATCAAAACCAACCGAATCATTATAAAGTGGCACATTGCTCCCTTCTTGTAAATAATTGATTTTCTTCGACATCACACACGAAGAAAGCATCATCACAAGAATACAAAGCATGTATATATAATTCGCTTTTTTCATAGTTTGCACTATAATCCAATTTATCCTGCAAAGTTACAAAAAATATTTGACATACAACCACTATTTCTTCAAAAAAAAAGGAGGCTGTGTCAAAATGAATTTTTTGGCTCAGCCTCTTCTAGATGTGTAAGAATTCTTGCAATAAACGAAAGCAAAAGAAGTTTTACTTATTTTGATGAGCGAAGCAAGAATCTAAAGAATGCCTAAAGTGCAAGGCGTTGAAATTTAAGCTGAAAGGAGTGTACTGAAGTACATGACTGAAGCTTAATATTGAGAACAACGCAGCAATTTGGGTATTATGACACATCGTCACTTTATTATCTTCCTGCTTGTTTAATATAATTGCGAAGAGTATTATTAAAATCATTTTCGGTCATCAAATCTTCAAGAGCGATATGCATACGATAACGCCAACTATGGTAAGAATTTGATGGCACATTAATACGTTCAGCTTCTGGATTATCGCGACGCAACTCAGGCGAAATACTCATCAAATCTTGCCATTGGAATATCGACCACATTGCTGGCGAATAAAGATGTTGCAATAAAATATCGCGGCACACCCACCATTCACAGAAATAAGGAGCATCTCCCCAATGTCCAAGTTCATGATTATAGAATCGCTGACTAACTTCGCGATCCTCTTCCCACCAACCTCGAATAGTACTCATATCATGGGTAGAAGGTGTCACGACAGAGAGATAAGGAGCATCGGCAGGATGGAAAAACTCAATCTCATCGGTTTTAGGAGCGCGTTGGATTTCGAGCGAGAGGATTGACAATTCGTTCATCACCGCTGTTACACAATGTGTCATCATACCCAAGTCCTCACCACAAATCAACATATTTGATGCCGCCTTCAATGCTGGCAATTTACGCATACCAGATTTATACCAGTGTGCATCTTGACGACGATAGAAATATTCAACATAAAGTTCCTCAAACACACGTTTTTGATGGTCATTGAGTGCTGCAAATGTAGATAATTTTTGCATACCATAGCGTGGATAGTATTGACGACCTTCCGAACCTTCAACCTCAAACAACAATACGTTAGATATCAAATCGAACATTCCATATTTCACGCGTTCAGATATTTCGCCACGGCGATGACGTGCTTCTACATCTGTTTGATTTGCCCATTCTGGACGAATGCGATATGCAAATCCATGCTCAATATAGAGACAATTATCTTTCACCCATTGTGCCTCATCGCCAAAGTTCTCCCAAAGAATATGGTCGGTAATATAAGGTTTAGTAAAACGCTCATAATCAAACCAAAGTCCGCGCGACTCAAATTCGTCAACATACAACGGAATCGATGGATTAAGATATCCCATAATACCCTCTTGGTGTCGCGAAGGGATTTGCCAAATACGGAAGAAACCGAGGATATGGTCGATACGGAAAGTATCGAAATAACGAGCCATTTGTTCAAAACGTTTCTTCCACCAATCAAAACCTGTACGTTCGATAGCTTCCCAATTGTAAGTTGGAAGTTCCCAGTTTTGACCCTTCACTGCAAACATATCAGGTGGCGCACCAGCAGCAGTATCCATATTAAATAGTTCTGGTGCCACCCATGTGTCAACCGAATTGCGATTAACTCCAATTGGAATATCGCCTTTCACTACTATACCATTAGCATGGGCATACTCAACAGCCTCACGCAATTGCAAATGAAGTTGATATTGACAATACCACCATTTAGCAATATTATCAAACCAAGGGTGTGATTGATGAGTGAGTTCATCAGCTTTTTTGTCAGAATAAATAGCAAATTCGTTCCATTGACGATAGTCGCAAGTACCACGTTGGTCGCGGATACAACAATATATAGAATAAGGTTTCAACCAATGTTTGTTGTCTTCGAAGAATTGTTGAAAATCTTTCGACGCCAAAAATTTATCTTTATTGTATTTATATGCTGTCTCAATGTAGCGTAGTTTAAAATTCACCACATTCAAGAAATCCATACGTTCTTCGGCATTATAAATTGGTTGCAAGCGGTTATACTCCTCAACGATAGCATCTTTTTTGTCGACACTCAATTTTGTCAAATCAAGAAACAGAGGATTCAATGCAAAAGCCGAAATCGCAGCATAAGGCAACACATCAGCCTCTGTATGAGTACCAATAGTATCATTCAACGGCAACACTTGAATAAGTTTCAAACCAACCTTCGCCGCCCAGTCGACCATAAGTTTAAGGTCGGAAAAGTCTCCACATCCAAACGATTTCTTAGAGCGCAACGAGAACACCGGAATACCCACACCTGCTCCATGCCATGTATTAGTGTCAAAACGAGCGAATGTATCATTCACCACCACCATACGCTTACCACTTGCTGGAGGCACAATACGGTCTTGACCATATTCAAAACGAATAAAACAATTATTTTCGGTATTATATACACCATATTTATAATGTATATCCGACGTTGCCTTGCTCAAATCAAGATTGATAGTCCACATTGGGTACTCTTTGTTCGACAACAACAATGGTCTATCTACCGACCATGCGCCTAACGCCTCGCAGTCGCCAACAATACAAAGTGCCTCGTTTTTTGCCAATAGCGGAGCCTTCACTCTGAGCGTATGTGTATAAGATTTATCGCTATTACCAGCGCAAGGAGTATAGTTTTCTTTCAACAACACATCGACAAACGGAGCTGTCATAAACGTATTTTCTACTGCCGACACACTATTCCATGCGTCAATCAATAGCACTGTATCAACTCCTGTTTTTGTTACCACTTTGCGAGGCTCACCCCACTCTTTTGTCGTTGTACCGTCATTGTGGTTTTTAAGCAAATACTGATATTCCAACTTTTTAGCCTTTGCTGCTGTAATATCAAGTTCCAACCACCACTCTTCGTCGTGCGAAAAGTTCATAGCCAACGCCTTAGATGCATCGCCATCACCCAATTCTGACACATTACCTACAACATAAAGTTGTTCGCCCCATTGAGTACGATAATTTATTCTAAAAAGTAATTTCATATAATTAATATTTATAAATTTCTACTAAAGCGCAAATTTACAATTTATTTTACAAACAAGCAAAAATATTTCAAAAAAAACACACCAATATCTATTTTTACCTTTCAGCAATCTATCATTTTGTTCTAAAAATAGGCAATTATTTTGAAAAAAAACAACAGATTATTTATATGTATAGCAGATTGACGAAGAACCTTACCCTCTCCCATACTACAACATACTATAAATATAGGATAAATATAGGATAAATATACTATAAATATAGGATAAACATACTATAATCATATCTATCCCTAAATCAACAAACAAAATAAATAACCTCTACACATACCTACATTACGCACAAAAAAAAACAACACTCCCACAAAAAGTAAACTAACAAAATACCTTTTCCCCTTTTTATCACTTTTACAACCCTCATAACCAATTGATTCAAAAATCATTACAAACGCTCATTTCACAAAAACGCAACTTGCAGTGCACAACTATTGCAAAACGCTGTTTTTTTTTGTAACTTTGCGGTAATTACTGCGAAGTCACTTTTACTTCCTACAAAATATTTTATAAACCGTTATTTATATAAATTACCATTTAGATAACTACCAAAAAATATGCAACAAAAGATAGAACTTATTTCGAAACGATTGAATATTAGCGAGAGCTGTGTAGCTGGGGCATTGCAACTGTTGTTGGATGGGGCTACGATTCCTTTCATCGCGCGATATCGCAAAGAGGCTACTGGAGGATTGGACGAGGTGGAGATTGCTGCTATCTATGCCGAAAACGAGAAGATTGACGAACTCATCAAGCGCAAAGCTTTTGTGATGGAGGCTATTGAGGCAGCTGGTGCTTTGACCGACGAGTTGCGAGCGAGAATCGAGACTTCATGGGAGGTGAACGAAATTGAGGATATATATCTACCATACAAACAGAAAAAACGCACTCGCGCAACTATTGCACGTGAGGCAGGATTGGAGCCGTTGGCAAAAATCATTATGTCGGGCAAATGCGACGACATAGAGAGAACGGCTATGCGCTATCTGAACGACAAAGTGGCTACGGCAGAGGATGCTATCGGTGGTGCGCAAGACATCATTGCCGAATGGGTGAGCGAGAGCGAAGCGGCACGCAACGCCGTGCGCCGTTTGTTCGACCGCGAGGCTGTCATCACTAGCCACGTGGTGCGTGGCAAAGAAGAGGAGGCGGCTAACTATCGCGACTATTTCGAGAAGTTATACCGTTTGTCGCGCTGTCCGTCGCATGCGCTGTTGGCTATGCGCCGTGGCGAGAGCGAAAAACTATTGAAGGTGAATATCGAAATTGACGACGATGAGGCGATTGAACGACTTGAACGAATTTTTATAAAGTCTGACAATAAAACTGCCGATATCATTAGTCGTGCTGTGAAGGATGGCTACAAACGATTGTTGGCTCCGAGCATCGAGACTGAATTTGCTAAATCGAGCAAAGAGATTGCCGACCGCGAGGCTACTCGCATTTTTGCTAACAATCTTAAGCAACTGCTATTGGCTGCCCCTCTCGGACAGAAACGCACGATGGGCATCGACCCAGGATTTCGCACTGGTTGCAAGGTGGTCTGCCTCGACGCTCAGGGCAATTTGCTCTACAACGACACCATCTACCCTCACCCTCCAAAGAGCGAAACGGCAATGGCTCTGAAAAAAATCTCTACTCTTGCCGAGCAATACAAAATTGAGGCTATCGCCATTGGCAATGGCACTGCTGGGCGCGAAACTGAGCAGTTTATACAAAAAGTAAGCTTTCGCACTCCGCCTCAAGTCTTCGTGGTGAGCGAGAGTGGCGCAAGTATCTATTCGGCTTCGGCTGTGGCGCGCGAGGAGTTCCCCGACTACGATGTTACGGTGCGTGGCGCTGTGTCAATTGGTCGCCGATTGATGGACCCGCTTGCCGAATTGGTGAAAATCGATGCTAAAAACATCGGCGTAGGACAATATCAACACGATGTAGACCAAACTATGCTTCGTCAGGCGTTGGATCAAACAGTGGAGATGTGCGTGAACTCGGTGGGCGTGGAGGTAAACAATGCCTCGAAACAGTTGCTCACCTACGTGGCTGGCGTGGGACCAAAATTGGCTCAAAATATCATCGACTATCGCACCGAGAATGGTGGCTTCAAGTCGCGCAAAGAGCTACTGAAGGTAGCTAAAATGGGGGCTAAGACCTACGAACAATGCGCTGGTTTTATCCGCGTGGCTGCGTCGGACAATCCTCTCGACCGCTCGGCAGTGCACCCCGAACGCTATGCTCTTGTAGAACGTATGGCTAAGGATTTGGGCGTAAAGGTGGAGGATTTGATCAACAATGCCGATTTGCGCAAACAAATCGACATAAACCGATATGTGAGCGCAGAGGTGGGATTGCCTACGTTGCACGACATCATGTCGGAATTAGAAAAACCTGGTCGCGACCCTCGTATGCAAATCGAGGCTTGGAGTTTCGACCCTAACATTCGCACTATCGACGACCTACACGAGGGTATGCTACTCGATGGCGAGGTGACCAACATCACCAACTTTGGCGCGTTTGTCAACATCGGCATCAAGGAGAATGGTTTGCTACACATATCGCAAATCTCCGACCGCAGAATTTCGTCGGTAGATGAGGTATTACACTTGAATCAACATATAAAAGTAAAAGTGTTGGAATTGGACCTCGACCGCAAACGCATCAGCCTAACAATGAAAAATTGAAAATTGAAAATTAATCTTTAATAAATAAACTAATATTATGGAAATCAGAGAGTACATTGAACAAAATTTTGACCGATTCGTAGAAGAATGGGGG
>JAZQUV010000026.1:0-51804 GCA_045631465.1 Candidatus Aphodosoma sp.
ACCTTCCGAACCCCCTCTAAAATACAATAAGCCCCCCTCATCCAACACAAAAAAACAACACCAAAATCATACCCTAACAACAAATCCATTCCACCCTAAAATTTTATAAAAAAAACATAAAAAAAATATTGCTTATACAAATAAAATACTGTAACTTTGTTGTCTCATACACACCAAATCCCAAACACGCTTTATACACCACATCTTTTTCAACTAAGTCTATTAACATATAGAAGTTGCTCCCGACACAAATTAGGGTTATCACTATGAAAAAATTCACGCTCAAGACGACTACTATCCAAATCAAGCTATTTTTATTCGAGCTAAAGAACATAATATTGACCCTATCGATTCTTGGTCGCGCCGTTGCTGGGGATTCTCTGTTCGCGCTGTATGCCCTTAACTCAAAACTAAATACTAAATATTTATAGAGAAACTATTATGAAACTTAGAAACTTATACATAAAATGGCAAGTGTGGCGAGGTAAGGCGTTAGATATATGGAGTAAAAGCCCATATCCGACCAATGTCCTATCAAACTTGTGCAGTAATGAATTCCGTTTTGACGGTGTGTTATGCGGAAGTATGGAGGGGTTCCTTCAGTCGTTGAAATATCAGGATATGGATAGGCAACTACAGATATGCTCTATGAAGGGTAAAAACGCCAAGAATATGACTTCGTCTCATTGGCAAACTGACCAAATTGTATGGTGGAAAGGCACTGCAATCAATCGTCAAAGCAAGGAATTCCAAGATTTGATACGCAGAGCATATCAAGCAATGTTTGAGCAGAACGAGCGTTTTCGTATTGCCTTGATGTCAACTCGTGGAATAAAGTTGTATCATAGTCTGGGAGAACAGAATTCATACAGAACCATCTTGACAGAATCAGAATTTTGTTCTGTTCTCACGGAAATGCGAGATTCATATGATATAAACAACAATGACACTCCGCGATGCAAGAAACGTCTCTATTTCGATATGGATGGTGTTCTTGTTGATTTTGAATCTGCATTGGCGAAGCAGGATGAACAGACGCTAAAAGAATATGAAGGCAGATATGATGAGATACCAGGGTTGTTTGGGCAAATGTTGCCAATGGACGGAGCAATAGAGGCTGTTCACCGTATTAGCGAGCATTACGACTGTTACATACTCTCAACAGCCCCGTGGAAGAATCCGTCAGCGTGGAGTGATAAGGTGCTGTGGATAACCCGTTATTTAGACGATGTGTTCCACAAAAGGATGGTTATCACTCATTGCAAGAATCTATGCAAAGGTGATATATTGATTGACGATCGAGGCAAGAACGGAACAAGTGAGTTCGAGGGCGAATGGATACAATTTGGTTCAGATAGGTTTCCGGATTGGAAATCGGTTCTAGACTATCTCCTTCCCAATGAGGAATGATAGATTAACGTGAGTTCTATATAAGAATTAAAATAAAGCTAATTGATTCTCATTTTCAAATTCAATATTTAAAGAAGGCTTTTTATCAAAAAAACAATAGCCGTATGTCCTTAACTCAAAATTAAATACTAAATATTAACTTATAAAGAGAAACTATTATGAAAAATATTAAACTTATGATTATAGCCCTTGTGGCTCTATTAGGCTTCAATAGCTGTTCCGATAAATTTAATTTCAATGAAGAAAAGAAATTGGTGAGATACACATGTGTCAATGATACCAATTTGGTGTTTATAGATAGAAGTTTTGAATATGATGCAAAAGGGCACTTAGTATCAGCGTATGAAGAACAGAACTTTGCAGAAGATGTTTACTCAAGAGGTTCATATACGTACACTTGGCACAAAAAAGGTGTAGATGTACATGGTGAGCATGCTATCAAATTATTGGGTGATACAGAAAATAATACAACTGAAGATTTTACAATAAAATTTGAAAACAAGCGTTTTGCTAAGTTTGTATATAACAATATAGAATATAAAGCCTATAACTATACATACGATTCAAAGGGCAGATTGATACACTATAGAGCCTCTGTGTCAGATATTACATTCAAATGGGAGGGCGACAAACTAGTGTCTGCTGTCAATATCGATATAGATGGAGACCTTAAATATAAATATGGCAATATTTCATGCGTAAAAGGATATTGTCCTATTATCGTATGGAATAACACACAAGAAGTGATAACATTAGCCCACCCAGAGCGCGTAGGATTAAGAACAACTCACTGTCCAGTATCAGTAGATTATTATTCAGATTTTTTCGACGAACCACATTCGTATAACTACATATACGAATATGAATTCGATGATGAAGGATATATAACTAAAATAACCGAGACAACAAAAGACAAAAACAATAACGACGAAATAATAGGTCGTAAAATATATACTCTAACTTGGGAGTAAAAAACTAGTTATAAAGTTCTTATTTTTCAGTATAATTATAGCTGCACTAGTGTGCAAAGACTCGAAAATGACACTCTACATAGTTGGCACGATTAGGGTCAGTAGGGTGTTGTTGTATGGTATGTTCTCTTAGAATACATGATGTATATTGTTTTAATCTTACTAAATATTAAATTATCATGAAAAAACTATTATTGCATATTCTGTTGCTATTTGTAACTATAGTTGCTATCGCACAAGAAGAGGCTACCTATCCAAGTTCAGAGTGGGACTATGCCAAAGAAATATTGATGCATACTCCAGGAGAGGAGTTATTCGATGGTGTAATTCATCCATATGCAGGATTGTTTGAATACTATTTCGATGTTGACGCTGCTGCCGAAGAGCATAGGGGTTATATCAAAGCTCTTGAAAATAATGGCATAAAAGTGCATACTGTAAGAGAGTTACTCAACCAAGTACCTATTGAAAAATTGCGTGCTTGCGCTATGAAAACTCTTACTTATGACACTAAGAATATGCCCGACATGACCCCTGAGGCTACGGAGGAATACCGACAATACGTCATTGGCGAGATGTCTCGTGCCGACCTTATTCGTTGCATACTACTCCGCCCTACTGTAAGTCTATACAAATCAGACTTGAATACTGGTTTTGAGGCGGTATATACTCATTCACCATTGATGAATTTATACTTCACTCGCGACCAAAGTATCACTACTCCACGCGGGCATGTCATCAATTTCATGAACTCAACTCAGCGTGCATACGAAACCGAAATCATATCGCTCTGCTACGAGCAACTTGGCTTTAAACCTATTCTCACTATCACTGGTGATGGCAGATTAGAAGGTGGCGACTATCTCCGTGGAGGAACTATCTCTTACATCGGTTGCGGTATGCGCACAAATATCGAAGCAATCAAGCAAATAATGGAGGCAGATGCTTTCGGGCACGACACTATTGCGGTGGTCAACGACCACAAATGGTGGCAAATGCAAATGCACCTCGACACATATTTTAATATAATAGATAAGGATTTGTGCACATTGGTGGAGAGTCGTTACTATGCCCAAAAGGGCGACCCTGAGTGGGTGACAGTCGACCTCTACACTCGCAAAAGTGGAGAAAAAGAGTATAAACTCACGCGCAAGGGAGTCTCGTTCATTGAGTTTTTGAAAGAGCGTGGCTTTACAATCATTCCGATTTCTCAAAAAGATGAGTTGCACTATGCCAATAATTTCTTAACAATTGCCCCTCGCCATATTCTTGCTGTAGGCAATCAATCGAAAGAATTACAAGAGTCGCTTGACAAACACGGAGTTAAGGTGGAATGGATACCACTCGAAACTCTTATCAAAGGCTATGGTGCGGCGCATTGTATGACACAGGTGATTAGGGTAAAATTAACAAAATAATGCACTTTATAAATTTAGTTGTTTGATGTAACTACTATCATCCAATTCCGTGATGCGCAAACTAATGATTATGTTGCTTCAGTTGCAAGAATAAAATTGTAATACATTAATTTAATACACAAATTGTCAATTCTATATAACAATGAAAAAAATTCTATTTGTAATGATGATGCTCATTATGGCTGCAACGACCGTCATAGCGCAAGACACTCCTACGCAATCAACCGAAGGAGGCAACAATGCCACACTTCTACAAGCAGCGGGCGACTACCTTTATTTTGGCAATCAGGTGATGACCAAAAAAGAGTGTGTTCAATTCCTTGCAACACGCGATCAAGCATCCTATGAAAAATTCAAAAGTGGTTATCAATGTTATAATGCCGGTTGGTGGTTATTAGGTGGTGGCTTAGGATTGGATTTGGTAGGTTCTGTTTTGTTGGCATTGATTCCTGCAGATGGTAATGGTGATGCTATGTTTTATTCGGGTTGTGCTTGTATAGGACTTGGTGCTACTGCGATAATAGCATCTATACCAACTATTTTTGTTGGTTATTCACGTTTGAATAAGGGCATAAATATGTTTAATAAATCTCAGGCAGCATCGGTTCCACAAGCTTATTGGACAATTCAAGGTAGCAGAGATGGTCTTGGTGTAGCCCTACACTTCTAATATTACTAAAAAACAAAACATCATCAAATTAAATAAAAAGGCTGACTCTCCCAAAAGAAGAATCAGCCCTTTTATTTATAAGTTTTTTTATTTATAAGTTTTTTTATCAAACACCAATATTTTTTAAAATAAAACATACAACATATCAACATTTTTTTGTAACTTTGCATCTTGAACGTACACAAACGATATAATTAAGCGAAAATCATATAAAATGAAACAAAAAATCGAACAACTACACCAAGTAGTAAATTCATGGAACGCAACTTCTAACGAAGAATTAGAAGCCATCCGTATTAAATACCTCAGCAAAAAAGGCGAAATCTCTGAACTTTTCAACCAATTCCGCGAAGTGCCTAACGAACAAAAACGTGAAATCGGTCAACTCCTCAATCACCTTCGCGACACTGCTCAAAATCGCCTTAACGAACTTAAAGCCAACCTCGAAGCTCAACGCCAAGAGGCTGACAAACTCGACCTCACTCGTACTGCCGAACCTATCGCTCTCGGCACACGCCACCCTCTATCGCTCGTTAAAAACGAAATCATCGAAATATTCTCACGCATCGGTTTCACCGTAGCCGAAGGTCCCGAAATCGAAGACGATTGGCACGTGTTCGAGTCGCTCAACTTCCCACCTGAGCACCCTGCGCGCGACATGCAAGATACATTCTTCATCGAGCAACACCCTGACATTTTGCTCCGCACACACACATCAAGCATCGAAACTCGCGTGATGACCAAACAACAACCACCTATCCGCATCCTCGCTCCAGGTCGCGTATATCGCAACGAAGCAATCTCATATCGTGCTCACTGCTTCTTCCACCAAGTAGAAGGTCTCTATGTCGACAAAAACGTATCTTTCGCCGACCTCAAACAAGCCCTCCTCTACTTCGCACGCGAAATGTTCGGCGAAGACACCAAAATCCGTCTCCGCCCATCATACTTCCCATTCACCGAACCATCTGCCGAAATGGATATCTCTTGCAACATCTGCGGTGGCAAAGGTTGTCCTTTCTGCAAACACACCGGTTGGGTAGAAATTCTCGGTTGCGGTATGACCGACCCTAACGTGCTCGAAGCCTGCGGCATCGACTCTAAAGTATATAGCGGCTACGCATTCGGTATGGGCGTCGAACGTATCACAAACCTCAAATATCAAGTGAAAGACCTCCGTATGTTCTCCGAAAACGACGTACGTTTCCTCGAACAATTCAAATAAAAAATTAAAGACAGAATAACATAAAAACAAAAATAATAAATTTTTATGTTATTTTGTTCTTCTGTCTTTTTAATGAATATGGTTAAACTCTACGACGAAAACCCTAACCAAAATACTATCAACAAAATAGTAGAGGTTTTGCGCAACGGTGGAATAATCATCTATCCCACCGACACTGTATATGCCCTCGGTTGCGACATATTCCAAACTCGTGCAGTAGAAAAGATTTGCAAAATCAAAGGACTCGACCCCCACAAAGCGCTCTTTTCCGTAATGTGTGCCTCTCTTAGCGACATTAGCGAATACACCAAAATGAACGACAACACTTTCAAACTCATCCGTCGCAACACCCCAGGTGCATTCACTTTTATCCTCAACGGCAACAACAAACTACCACGACTAATCAAAGAGCGCAAAACAATAGGCATTCGTATCCCCAATCGCAACCTCGTACACGCAATTGTAGAAAATCTAGGCAACCCTATTCTCACTACATCTCTACGCGATATGAGCGACGACATCGAATACGAAACCGACCCCGAACTCATCAACGAAAAGTATGGTTCTCTCGTCGATTTAGTCATAAATGGTGGCTTAGGCAACACCGAAGTATCTACCGTTGTCGACTGCACCACCGACGATTTCAATATAATTCGTCAAGGCATAGGAGATTTAGAACTACCTTAATACATTATAAAACAACAAATTGCACTCTTTTGCAAAAAATCACAAAAATAACATCTCACTTTCAATTATTTTTTGTATATTTGCAGAGTTTTATAAACAAAAAAAAATAATAATTAAGCGACTTAGAGTTGCAATTATCTTGCTACTCACCACTCGCTACTAACAGTCTAAATAATATGAAATTAGCATTCCGTACCCTTTTGGTAATTGCCGTTTGTGCAATGTGTTACCTCTGCGTAACAAGTATTACTGTTCCTATCGAATTCGAACAAGAACAAGCTAAACGCGAACAACAAATCATCAAAAAACTTGTTGACATCCGCAAAGTTCAAATCGAATATCAAAAAATCAACAACCATTTCTGTCCTAATGCTGACACATTGGTACAATTCATCCTCGAAGGACAACTCCCTGTAATCCTCAAAGAAGGTGTTCTCTCTGACGAACAACTCAAAAATGGTCTTACAGAGAAAAAAGCTATCGCTATCATAAAACGTGGCAACCAAAAAGAAATCATCGCTAACGGTCTCGAAAACTTCCGTCGTGATACTACTTACGTAAGCGTTTACGAATCTATCCTCGCTAATGACTACACTAAAGAACAAATCGCTGACCTCGTAGTAATTCCTCACTCTAACGGAACTAAATTCCAATTCGATACTATCACTTACGTAAACGCAAATACTGGTCTTCCAACTCCTCTATTCCAAGTATCTGCTCACTACGACACTTATCTCTTTGACCTCAACCGCCAACAACTTATCAATCTCAAAGATAAACAAACTAAAATGAACCGCTTCAACGGTCTTAAAGTTGGTTCAGTTGAAGAACCTAACAACAACTCTGGTAACTGGGAATAATCTCAGCAACGAGCTGAATTACATAATAAAATAAAATGCCGTTGACCCAATTTGGCAAACACAAATTTATTTACGTTTGACAAATTGGGTTAATGCATAAAATAAGTGTAGTGAATAGCAATAAAATGAATAAGCCATTTGACTTTATAACATCATCTTTCGCTGCTAATCTATCTGATACATACAATATATCCATTAGGCAGCTACCTGATGGATATTATTTTTATGTAACAAACCCCGAAAAAAAGTGCGTAGCCATCAAACATATTGTTGCCAACCACATCACACCTGCGCTACTCGCCAATGAACCTCTACTTCAACTAAACTATCGCTCTGTCTCATACATCGGATATGGAGCATTTAGCATAGTTCCCAAAGCTCTTATTATCAACGACAATTTCAATGCTTTTCTTCCTATCGAAAGTAATCTACGACAAAGAGCCAAAACAATTGTCAACCCCATCAACCAAGATGCCATCATCGTGTGCTACTCCAACCAATGGACAATACCCAACCTAACAACTATACATAAGCATCACGAAATAGAACTTCTTACTCAACTTGCACAACAAACACCAAATGCAGACTCTGTTTGGGCCGACATCGCCCTCAATCATATAAACATAGTAGTTATAAAAAATAACCACCTACTCCTTGCTAACACCTACCCTATCTCTTGCGACAACGACGCTGCCTACTATATCCTCGCTTGCTACCAACAACTCAACCTATCGCAAGAAAACACCGAACTAAACATAATGGGCAATCTACTCAACATCAACCCTACCCCGTTCCTAACCGACTACATCCGACACATCAACACCCCAAAACCTCACAACTGGAACGACGAACTACCCAACCAATATGCCCCTCTCTTCACTCTACAAACAAATCAAATATAATTAAAACAAAATTCATAATACAATTAAATTAGATTTTCTTTTTTAATTATGAATTATGAATTATGCATTATGAATTAGTTAATTATGCGTATAATCAGCGGACGTTTCAAAGGTCGCCGTTTCGACCCACCAAGCAATATCACAGCTCGCCCTACAACCGACTTTGCCAAAGAGTCGCTGTTTAATCTCATCAACAACGAGATGGACATCGAAGGCATCACTGCCCTCGACCTCTTCTCTGGCACTGGCTCTATAAGTTATGAATTAGCTTCGCGCGATGCACTCCATATCACCGCCATCGAAATGAGCGAAAAACACATCAGCTACATTCGCAAAATGTGCGCCGACCTCAAAATAGACAATATCCGCGTGATGCGACAAGACGTCTTCCGTTATCTCACATCTACACAGACGTCTTTCGACTTCATCTTTGCCGATCCACCCTATCAACTCGAGAATATAACAGACATTCCCGACTTGGTATTCAAACACAATCACCTCAACGCCGACGGACTTCTCATCGTTGAACATGGCGCCAAAACATCATTCGCCGACCACCCAAACTTCGTCGACCACCGCAACTACGGCAACGTACACTTCTCATTCTTCCGCACACTTGAATATAAAAACAACATTTAAATAAAAAGACATAACAACATAATAACATAATTTATGTTTTTCTGTACTTCTGTCTTATAAAAAAAAACATGAAACATCAAGTACCAGTACAACTTAGATTCAACGACACTGACGCTCTTGGGCACGTCAACAACTCGACATATTTCAGTTTCTACGATCTCGGCAAAAGCGAATACTTTGCTGCCGTACGTGGCAACGACAACTTCTTCTCTCAAAAAGTCGATATCGTAGTGGCTCACGTAGAGGTTGACTTCATCGAACCTATATTCCTCACCGACCGCATCGCTGTCGAAACTGGCGTGTCGCATATTGGCACTAAGAGCCTAATTCTCGAACAACAAATAGTTGACCTCCGCACAGGTCGCATCAAATGCAAAGGTTCTACCACAATGGTAGGCTACGACTTCGACCACAACATCACCATTCCTATCTCTCAAGAATGGCGCGATGCAATCGAAAAATACGAAGAAAGAAAATTTTAATAATAATTTTGAAATTTGAAAGTTGAACCAAAGGCATTTGAGTCTTTGGCGATACAAAGTTGAAAATTAATAACTTTCACATTTCAAATTTCACATTTCAACTTTAAATTTATGATTTCAGAAAAACTCCTCAATCCGCAAAGCATCGTTGTAGTTGGTGCTTCAAACGATGTTCAAAAACCTGGTGGTAAACTTCTCAAAAACCTCCTCGACAGCCAATTCAAAGGCCAAATCTATGTAGTTAACCCTAAAGAGGCAGAAATCCAAGGCATCAAATGTCATGCTAAGGTAGAAGACCTCCCTCAAGTAGATTGTGCCCTCATGGGTATCGCATCTAAATATTGCTTGCATACAGTCGACGTACTCGCTAACGAAAAAGGTTGCCGTGGTTTCGTTATCATCTCTGCTGGTTTCTCTGAAGAAAACCACGAAGGTGCCGAAATCGAACACAAAATCGTAGAAATCATCGACAACGTAGGTGGCTCACTCATCGGTCCTAACTGTACAGGTTTCTTGAATGTTAACTATACAGGTGCATTCGATGCTCCAATTCCACAACTCAACCCACGTGGCGTCGACTTTGTTACTGGTTCAGGTGCTACTGCTGTGTTTATCAAAGAGATTGGTATCACAAATGGTCTTCAATTCAACTCTGTTTGGGCTGTAGGTAACTCTGCTCAAGTTGGTATCGAAGAAGTTCTCGAATATTGGGACGAAACATACGTAGAAGGCGAATCTTCTTTCGTTAAAATGATTTATATGGAGAGCGTACGCAATCCTCAAAAATTGCTCAAACACGCCTCTTCTCTTATCCGCAAAGGTTGTAAAATCGCTGCTATCAAATCAGGTTCTTCATCTGCAGGTAGCCGTGCTGCTTCTTCTCACACTGGTGCCCTCGCTACTTCTGACGTAGCTGTAGATGCTCTCTTCCGCAAAGCTGGTATCGTGCGTTGTAGCAACCGTCTCGAACTCGTGAACGTATGTTCTGTATTCATGCACCCTGAAATGAAAGGCAAAAACGTAGCTATCATCACTCACGCTGGTGGTCCTGCAGTTATGCTTACCGACACATTGTCAAACAATGGTCTCGAAGTACCTCATATCTCTGGCCCTAAAGCCGAAGAATTGCTCACTAAATTGTTCCCTGGCTCGTCTGTAGCTAACCCTATCGACTTCCTTGCTACTGGTACAGCCGAACAACTTGGTCACATCATCGACGCTTGCGAAAACGACTTCGACAATATCGACGCTATGGCCGTCATCTTCGGTAGCCCAGGTCTTTTCCCTAACTGGGAACCTTACCGCGTGCTCGACGAAAAGATGAAGACTTGCAAAAAACCTATCTACCCTATTCTTCCATCTATCATCAATGTGAAAGACGAAATTGCTGACTTCATCAACAATCGTGGTCGTATCAATTTCAGCGAAGAGTGTGTGTTTGGTAGTGCACTTGCTAAGGTATTCAACACTCCTGCTCCAGAACCAGAAAACCTCGAAATGCCAGAAATCGACGTACAAGCTATCCGCCGTATTGTCGACAATGCCGAAAATGGTTACCTCGGTCTCGAAGAAATCAATGGTCTCCTCGATGCTGCTGGCGTAGCACGCAAACGCAATGCCGAAGTTCGCACTAAGGAAGAAGCTATCGCTGCTGCCAACGAAATGGGCTTCCCTCTCGTAATGAAAGTTTGTGGTCCTGTTCACAAATCTGACGTAGGTGGTGTAGTTCTCAACATCAAAGATATCGAAACTGTTGAACGCGAATTCGAACGCCTCATCGTTATCCCTGAAACTTATGCAGTTGAGGTATGTCCTATGTACAAAGGTACTGAAATCTTCATCGGTGCAAGCCGCGAAGCTAAATTCGGTCACCAAGTGCTCTGCGGTCTTGGCGGTATCTTCATCGAAGTATTGAAAGACGTACAAGCTTCTCTCGCTCCAATTGGTCTTGCCGAAGCTCACTCTATGATCGAACGCCTCCGTGGTTACAAAATCATCAAAGGTGTGCGCGGTCAAGAACCTGTCAACGAAGACCTCTTTGCCGAAGCAGTTACTCGTATCTCTGCACTTGTTAAAGCTGCTCCAGAAATTGCCGAAATGGACCTCAACCCACTCCTCGGTTCTGCAAATGCTGTTGTGGCAGTTGACGCTCGTATCCGCATCGAGAAATAATCATACAACCTATACAAAAAAAGGAGAACTTCATAACGAGGTTCTCCTTTCTTTTATATATCGCTTCAATAAATTGACCCAATAAAATACCGATATCACATATCTTTTTATTTCACATTTATCAACTCTATTTCAAACACAAGAGTCGAATAGGCAGGGATATCCTTGCCACAATCGCGCGAGCCGTAGCCCAATTTGTATGGTATCCACACCACCCAACGCGAGCCTACACTCATGGCTTTCAATGCATCTTGAAAACCTTTTATCAACTCACTCACACGAAATACTTCTGGTTTCTTGCGTTTGAACGAATTATCAAATTCCTTGCCATTAAGCAATTTACCACAATAGTGCACTGTCACTTTACTCTTACCCGTAGGGCGAGGACCATTGGTGCGAGTAATCACCTTATACTGCACACCCGAAGGCAACACCTCTACACCTGGTGCATTGATATTCTCGTCGAAGAAACGCTCGTTCTTCTCACGATAAGCATTTATTTCTTGATATGTTTGAGCCATAATAAATGAAAAATTAAGAATTAAGAATTAAGAATTTTTGCGACAAACGAAAGCAGAATCAAGCCTTGCTTGAGTTATGCTGAGCGAAGCAAAAATCACGACTAAAAGGAGTAATGAACAATTATTGCTTCGCGATTCATCCTTAATTCTTAATTATTAATTTTTAATTATTAATTATTTAAAATGTTGACCATAACGGTCTTAACTGAGTCGAATTCGGCGCGAGCATTCGATGGGATTGGTTCTGTTGGAGGCGACTCCATCTTGAGAGGGTCGATAGGTGTGCCGTTTTTCCAAATACGGAAATCGAGGTGAGCACCAGTCGATGTACCCGAACTACCCACATAACCAATCACTTGACCTTGCGTCACGCGCACACCCTCGGCAATGCCTTTACCATATTTCGACAAATGAAGATATGCCGATGTATATGTCGAGTTATGTTTGATTTTCACAGTATGGCCACCACCGCCTTTATAACCTTTGAAAGTCACCACACCATCGCCAATAGCCATCACCGGAGTGCCCATTGGCGCAGCATAGTCAACACCAGTGTGAGGGCGAACTGTCTTGTACACAGGGTGCTTGCGAGCGTAAGTAAACTTACTTGATATGCGCGAGAAACTAAGCGGAGCTTTGAGGAAAGCCTTTTTGGCATTGTTACCTTCCAAGTCCCAATAGCCACTCACCTCATCGTTTTCGTAGAAGATAGCATAAATCTCCTTTTCGCCACGAGTATAGCATGCTGCATGTATTTTGCTGATACCAATCGATAGCGTATCGACAAACAACTCGTCGTAGTACACCTTAAAACCATCGCCTTTTTGCAAACCGAAGAAGTCGACCGTCCACGCATAGATATCCGACAATTGCAAAGCCAAATTCATGTTCATATTGGCATCTATAATAGCATTCCAAAGCGATGTTTCCACAACGAATTCGCCTGTGCGAGTTTTTATCGTAGTAGGTTTCACGAATTGCTCAACATGCAACGAATCTTCGAAATGAAACACGATAAAATCGGTCACCGAGTGCTGATAGACCAAGTATACCAACTGAGGCACAGAGTCTTGAGTGTAGTAGGCCGAATAACGTTGTCCGGCTTTCATACGACGCACGTCAAAAATCGTATCAGGAATGAATGCAGCTTGAGTAATCGCTTTTTGGTCGGCACCAAGGTTACGCAATAGCGAAGTAATGATTTGACCACTAGCCACTTTACCTTGCACCACGTCCAAATCTGTTACATCCACACCATACTCTATATGACGCGGGTCTTCAACTACCTGAGTCGAGTCGTTCGTCTCAGTTGTTCCTGAGCCACCATTGCCTTTACATCCAACAAACAATGTCAGCGCAAACAAAAATGGCAATATGATTTTGAAATAATTGTACATATACATTTAATTAAATAAAAAATTCCTCATTTTATCGCCAAAGGCTCAAAGACCTTCGGTTCCTAACTCCTCATTCCTCATTATCTACATGATTTCTTGGCCGTTGATTTCGAGGGCGAAGTGAAGTTTGAAGTAGTCGGCGGCTTTGCGACACAACAACATGCGCTCCATGAATATCTCGAAATAGTCAATCACGGCACATATCTCGGTGTTGATTTGTAGACGCAAGATGAGTTTGCGCGCATCTTTGTCGGTAATCAATTCCGAACTCTCTACGGCATAGTTCACACGGTCGTGAATATCGAACGCAATAGAGCGAGGATTGCGCACACGCGAGCGGCGCACATCGCATTTATCCGCCAATATCAACGCCGCAGCAATAGCATTCACCGGATAGGCAGTATGCTCGTCGTGATTGCCAATAGCCGTAATCACAGCCGAAATATCCTCGGCAGGCATACCCAATTTGTCGAGAATACGGAATGCCATAACTGCCCCACTCTGTGCATGATCAGCACGATTTATCACATTACCAATATCGTGCATATATGCAGCAATTTTGGTAAGTTCGATAGTATGCTCGTCATACCCCAAAGTCGACAAAATCTCAGCTGCCACAAAAGCACATTTGGTTACATGAGCAAAACTATGCTCAGTGTAACCTAATGCCACCAACGAGGCATCGGCTTGTTTGATATAGACCTTAATCTCCTCGTTATTACGAATATCTTCGAATGTCAATTTCATAGAGTACAGATTACAGAGTACAGATATCAGAGTACAGATATCAGATGTTCCATCCAATCAAAATCAAAACTGTTATCTGTAATCTATTATCTGTAATCTAATAATTTATTTAGTCCAACCTTCGACTGCCTCTTTAGTTGGGTTAGTAAGACCAAGTTTGTTCTTTTTGTTGTAACCACAAAGGTCTTGGTGGAGTTTGTTCACGTTGGCATCTTTGAGTTTAGCCACCATGTCGAAACCAAGTTTTTGCAATGGTTCAACCCACTCAGTAGGCACACCGATTTCGGCATATTTCTCAGGACCATCTTTCACCACTTTTTTCTCTGGTTTCATTTGTGGGAAGAATAGAACCTCTTGAATTGCGCTGTTGCCAGTCATCAACATCACGAGGCGGTCGATACCGATACCGATACCCGATGTAGGAGGCATACCATATTGAAGTGCGCGCAAGAAGTCTTGGTCGATAACCATAGCCTCATCGTCGCCTTTGTCAGCCAAGCGCATTTGCTCTTTGAAGCGTTCTTCTTGGTCGATTGGGTCGTTGAGCTCAGAGTAAGCATTAGCCAACTCTTTACCATTCACCATCAACTCGAAACGCTCAGTCAAACCAGGTTTAGAGCGGTGCATTTTTGTAAGTGGCGACATCTCAACAGGATAGTCGGTGATGAAAGTAGGTTGGATGAAGTTGCCTTCGCAGAATTCGCCAAAGATTTCGTCAATGAGTTTACCTTTACCCATAGTATCATCGATTTCCATATTGAGTTTTTTGCACACTTCGCGGATTTCATCTTCCGATTTACCTTCAAGGTCGTAGCCAGTGAATTCTTTAATCGCTTCGAGGATAGGGAGACGGCGATAAGGAGCTTTGAACGAAATAGTTTTACCATCGATTTCAGTCTCGGTGCAACCATTCACAGCCACACAGATGCGTTCCAACATCTGTTCGGTGAACGACATCATCCAGTTGTAGTCTTTGTATTGAACGTAGAGCTCCATACAAGTGAACTCAGGGTTGTGAGTACGGTCCATACCTTCGTTACGGAAGTTTTTACCAATCTCATACACACCTTCGAAACCACCCACGATGAGACGTTTCAAATACAACTCAGTAGCGATACGCATATAGAGGTCGATGTTGAGAGAGTTGTGGTGCGAGATGAACGGACGAGCCGAAGCACCACCCGCAATAGATTGAAGGATAGGAGTTTCCACCTCAGTATAGCCAGCCTCATCCATCACAGCGCGCATAGTTTTGATGATAGTCGAACGTTTCAAGAAAGTATCTTTCACGCCTTCGTTCACCACGAGGTCCACATAGCGTTGACGGTAGCGCATCTCTTCATCGTCGAAAGCATCGTAAGCCACACCATCTTTGTATTTCACGATAGGGAGTGGACGCAACGATTTGCTCAACACAGTGAGTTCTTGAGCGTGCACCGAGATTTCGCCCATTTGAGTGCGGAATACAAAACCACGGATACCTACGAAGTCGCCGATGTCCAACAATTTTTTGAACACAGTGTTGTACATTTCAGGTTGAGCTTCGGTGTTGATATCGTCGCGCGACACATACACTTGGATACGACCTTTCGAGTCTTGCAATTCGATGAACGACGCCTTACCCATGATACGGCGGCTCATAATACGACCTGCGATGCACACAGGGCGACCACTCTCTTCGTCTTTAAACTCTGCTTTTATATCTGTCGAGAATGCATTGGTTGGATACTCTGCTGCAGGATATGGGTCGATACCCATTTGTCGCAATGCGTCTAACGATTGACGACGAATCACTTCTTGTTCTGATAATTCCATCATAATATATAGAATGAATAATTAATATGTTTTTGGAAGACAGAATAACAGAAGAACATAAAAATATGGTATATAAAATTTGTTATTATGTTCTTATGTCTTTTTTATTTTCGTGTTTTCTTGTCTTCCTGTCTTTTTTTTATTTTATCCGTTGATTAACACGCGACGAAGTTTGTCGAGTGTTTCTTCCATCGATTGTGTGCTTTCGCCACCGGCTGCGTTTTTATGACCACCACCACCGAATTGTTCTGCCATAGTATTCACAGCCACATCGCCTTGTGAACGGAACGAAAGTTTAATCTGAGTTTTATCTTCGCGCACCAATACCGACTTGTTCACATTAGATATTTGCAAAGGTAAATTCACGATGCCCTCAGTGTCGCCCACTTTGTAGTTGAATTGTTTCAACTCCTCTTGAGTCAACACGATGATAGCGGCGTTGCACTCAGGGATGATTTCCATCTTGTTCAAGCAGTAGCCCATCAAGCGCAAGCGGTCTTCCGAGTAAGTGTGGAACACCTTATTATATATAGCATCTTTATCGACGCCTTTTTCGAGCAATGCTTTGATGATGATATAGATTTCAGGGTTGTTAGAGTTGTAAGTGAAACCACCAGTATCGGTCATCATACCAGTGTAGATACACTCAGCCGATTCGAGCGACACCTCTTGATAGAATCCCATGCGGCACATGAAGCGGAACGCCAACTCACTAGCCGACGAAATCTCAGGGTGCGAAATCACCACGTCGCAGTCGATATTAGGGTCCAAGTGGTGGTCAATCATGATTTTCTTCGCCTTGCTTTGTTCGATGAGCGGTTTCATGCCGTTCACGCGGTCAAGCGTATTATAGTCCACGCAGAATATAAGGTCAGCCTCTTTGATGATTTTCACAGCCTCGGTTTTGTTTTCTTCCATCACAAACACCTTGTCGATACCAGGCATCCATTCAAAGAACGAAGGATATCGGTTAGGCACCATCACCATCACATCTTTGCCCAATTGTTTCAACAAGTGATATAGACCGAGAGTCGCACCGAGCGAGTCGCCATCAGGCGAGATGTGACCTGTCAACAATATTTTATTAGCATTGTCGATGAAACGACGCGATTGCACGATGTAGTCTTCTTTGATAATTTTAGATAACATAATAACTTTGAATTTTAAGATTTGTTGTTTAACATTCATTTGCGAGATAAACATACCAGCGATAACCACCACAATGCCGAGCAACATGATCCACTCAGGGGCAGCTTCCACCACGCAGTCGAAGAAAGTTTTGTCAATCAAGTCGCATTGTGCAGCTGCTTGATACAACCCGATAGCACCAATCACCCATGCCAAGATAGCAGTCACACCAGGTTGGATGTTGTTGAACACATTGGCACGAGTAGGACCGATAGCGCGCACCCCATACGAGAAGAACAAGAATGCGATGCACGAAGCCGACAACGCCAAACCAACGATTGCACCAAAGGCGTTCCACGTAGCATCCGCGCTCCAGTCGATAGCACGCACAATGCTCATTTCGCGCACCAACATCGTTGGCACAAAGAACAACAACGAGGTGCAAAACATGTAGAACACCACAGTGAGCGTATTATATTTTTCAGGAATCTTGCGCAACACAAGCGTATAGACAATCGACGCCAACACTGCGATGAACAACAAAAGAATACCCAACACGTCGGCCGACAATTTACCACCATCGAGAATAATCATCAACACACCCACCACCGAAATCACGATACCGAGGATATTCATCAATGTCACCTTCTCGCGCAAGAGGAAGAATGCAAATACCGGGGTCAACAACGGGATGAACGACAACATCACCGATGCAATCGTAGGGCTCACATGGCTCAACGACTCAGCCTCACAGAGGAAGTAAACAAATGGTTCCGAAAACGATGCCAAAAGGAAATACTTCCAATCCTTAAAGTCGATTTTTTGTAATTGCCCAATCAGCAATCCCACCACTCCAAGCACAATTGCCGCAATCGAAATACGAATCGTTACAAGTGTAGCAGCAGGAAACACTTCGAGAGCAAAGTCCGACATCAAATACGATGCCCCCCAAAAGATTTGTGCAATAACCAACGCGATTATCGCAATTGTCTGTTTTTTCATATATTAGTTTTTTAGTTTATTTTTAATAAAGACAGAAGAACAAAACTACATAAAAATTTATGTTCTTATGTTATTATCGTCTTTTAAAATCAACTCTTTGTGAAACAAAAAGTCCCACTATCACTATCACAATACCCAACCATTTCATTGCTGGTATTGCCTCGCCATATATCATCCACACTGCCAACGCCGTGATTGCAGGCATAACATTGCAGAACGCATTTGCTCTTGCCACACCTATCCTACGCACTACGAAGCAGAACATCACGAAACTCACCACCGACGCAAACACTGCCAACACCACAATCGCCATCACCGACATCGGTAGCACTGGGCGCGCGCCCCAATTCTGCAAGTCGAACATCAAGAAAGTTGGTATGAAGAACAACAAACTCGACGCATGCACCCAAAACACGATGCTCACGTTGGTATATTCGCCTGGAATCTTTCGCAATATGGTCGAATACATCGCTGCCGACATCACCGCACCCATCAACACCACCAATCCTCCTGCGCTCACGTTAATATCGCCTTTCTCCACCACCAGCATCATCACACCCACCAGCGACACCACGATACCCACCATATTCATCCACGTCACTCGCTCTCGCAATAGCACCCATGCCACCAGCGGAGCAAATAATGGTATCATCGCCATCACCACCGACGTCACCGTCGCGCTTGTCATCGCCAATCCGTATGTTTCGCACATGAAGTAACTAAACGGTTGAAACGCACCACCCAACAAAAACAACCACACATCCTGCTTACGTGGCTTCTGCAATCTGCCAGCCACCCAACCATACAGTCCCAACAACGCCGTAGCCAAACCAATGCGAAGAGTCACCACCGTGATTGGATTAAAACTCTTCAACGCCTCCTGAGTAAACAAAAACGAACACGACCACACAGTCATCGCAATCATTATACCCACATAGGCCGTAATATTTCCGTTTTTCATATTTTTACTATTTATAGACATGAAGACATGAGAACATGATTTTTTATTTTTAAAAGACATAATAACAGAAAAACATAAAAAATATGGTAAAATAAATTTTGCTATTATGTTCTTATGTCTTTTTTATTTTCGTGTCTTCCTGTCTTCCTGTCTAAAAAAAACTATTATCTGCGGAAACCAATAATTTGGCGCACCTCATCAATTGTCTTTCTTGCGCTTTCGCGAGCCTTTTCGGCACCCTCACGCGCAATACGATCCAACAACTCAGTGTTAGCCATATATTCAGCCAAACGCTCACGTATCGGAGCATTGAACGCCGCAATATCCGCTGCCAACTGTTTCTTCAAGTCGCCATAGCGAATCGAGCAGTCATTCCATTTCTCATCAAAATATTGATAAGTGTCAGGAGTCGACACGATGCTGAGGAACGTAAACAAATTCTCAATCACCTCAGGGCGTGTACTGTTAGGCTCTTGCGGACCCTGGTCAGTCACCGCCTTCATCACTTTTTTCTTGATAGTAGCCTCATCGTCCATGAGGTAGATGCAGTTACCTTCCGACTTACCCATCTTGCCCGAACCATCGAGACCAGGGATTTTCACAGCCTTTTCGCTGAGCGAGAAGTTCTGAGGTTCTGGGAAGAATTCCACGCCATACATCGTGTTGAAACGACGAGCAAACTTGCGCGCCATCTCCATGTTTTGCTCTTGGTCCTTACCCACAGGCACCTTCACAGCTCGGTGAAGCAAAATATCCGCCGCCATCAACGTAGGATAAGTGAGGAGTCCAGCATTCACGTTGTCAGGTTGTTTGCGCGCTTTCTCTTTGAACGTAGTGCAACGCTCCAACTCGCCGAGGTAAGCATTCATGTTGAGAAAGAGGTATAGTTCCAACACCTCTTTCACGTCGCTCTGCACGTAGATAGTCGATTTCTCAGGGTCAAGGCCACAAGCCAAATATTCCGCAAGAATCGTGCGTGCACTATTCACAATATTTTCAGGTTTCGGACGCGTAGTGAGCGAGTGCCAGTCCGCAATAAAAAAATAGCAATTATAGTCATTTTGCATCTGCAAAAAACTCTTCACAGCGCCAAAATAATTACCCAAATGCAAATTGCCCGTAGGGCGAATACCACTTACAACAGTCTCTTTCATATCATTTTATAGATTAAATTCATAATTATGCATTATGCATTGTGCATTATGCATTGACAAAGTGCAAAGATACAAAAAAAAATTCATTTATGCAACACCTAAATGTAGGGACGCTCGGTCTGAGCATCCGAACGAGCAAAGCGAGTCAAAATCGGCATGCTGTGTCCATTCCGACCCCAATCGGGGTCGCACAACCATACACCACCGCCTCAAAAACAAAAAAGTTCCACCCCCATAGGCAGAACTTTTTTCAATTCCAAAAACATCACATATAACATTCGCAATTTAACCAATAAACTTATCATCCACCCAATCACCTTCATAAACAGTGCCATCTACCATTGTAAATGTTCCTTTACCTGCACGTTTATCACGCCACCAATCCCCTTCATAAACATTACCATTTGCATCTGTATATTTTCCTTTACCTCTCCGCATATTATTCAACCAATCTCCTTCATATACAGCTCCATTTGCATATATAAGTTTTCCTTTACCTCTCCTCATATCATCCACCCAATCTCCTTAATAAACATCACCATTTGAATATGTAAGTTTTCCTTTGCCATTGAATTTACCTTTTGCAAAATTGCCTTCATAATAAACATTACCATCTGCATCTGTAAGTTTTCCTTTACCATGGAATTTACCATCCTTCCAATCCCCTTCATAAACATCACCATCTTCCATTGTAAATTTTCCTTTACTTGTACGCTTACCATCTACAAAAACCCCAACATACACGCCATCATCTTCATATAATGTTCCTTGTCCATTGAATTTACCATCCACAAAATCGCCTTCATAAACATTACCATTTGCATATGTATATTCTCCTTTACCTGTCATCTTATCATCCACAAAATCGCCTTCATAAACATCGCCATTTGCATATATAAGTTCCCCTTTGCCAATACGTTTATTACCCACCCAATCTCCTTCATAAACATCGCCATTTGCATATACGTATCTTCCTTTTCTAGTACGTTTATCACTCTCCCAATCGACTTCACAAACATCACCATTTGCATATGTGTATTTTCCTTTCCCAACGACCATATCATCCTTCCAATCACCTTCATAAATATCACCATTCGCATATGTAAGTTTTCCTTTGCCTGTGCGCTCACCATCCACAAAATCGCCTTCATAAACATCATCCCACCATGTAAGTTTTCCTTTACCTGTCATCTCATCATCTACAAAATCACCTTCATAAACAACACCATTGAATGTAAGTTTTCCTTTGCCTGTGCGATTACCATCTACCCAATCTCCTTCATAAACACTTCCACTTGCCCATGTAAATTTTCCTTTGCCATGGAACTCACCATCCACAAAATCTCCTTCATAAACCCAATTCAAAACATATTCATCGTAAATAACTTCATCTTCTTCATCCCTTGCAAAAGAAAAACAACTTAGTTTTCCTTTGCCATTATACTCATCATCCACAAAATCTCCTTCATAAACCCAATTATAAGAAAATATATTTAACTTTCCTTTACCATTAAACTTACCATCCACAAAATCTCCTTCATATACATCACCATCTGCATTTGTAAATTTTCCTTTACCTGTCATCTTATCATCTACCCAATCTCCTTCATAAACATCGCCATTTGAGAATGTAAATTCCCCTTTGCCTGTGCGCTTGCCATCCACCAAATTACCTTCATAAACACCATCATCGTAAACTTTTGTAACTATTGTTTCAAATGAACTTTCCATAACAAATAAATTTTGAGGTTATAAATATCAAACATTTCTGCAAAGATACAACTTTTTTTTTATTCAAATAAAAAATCATCCCAAAAAAAATGCCCACCACTCCAAAAGTAGTCACTTTTGCGATAATCAAGAGCAGAAAATCATACACCACTACCCAAAAAGTAGGGACACGGCATGCCGTGTCCGAACGAGCAAAACGAGACCCAAATGTAGGGACGTTCGGCTCGAGCGTCCGAATGAGCAAAGCGAGTCAAAATCGGCATGCCGTGTCCGCCCCCGACCCCATCGGGGTCGCACAACCACACACAAAACCGCCACCTCTCAATTCTCTCTTCCTCTCCTCCCAGTGTCAGCCGTAGCAGGTTGGAATGGAGTCGATGCCGAAGGTATCAACATCGACGAGTGCGACCAAATGGTTGTACCATATCTTCTCGATGCAGGAGCCGAGTTTTTGATCATCCGATGATGAAGAACGCATCCTCTAATACTCTGACAATCCCGACTACGCACCATTCACATTCCTCAAATCCGAAATCCGCTCACTCGCATTAGTTGTTGGTAGCATCCAAGTTGAATAGTTACGATAAGCGAGAGCAAAAGGAGTTTACTCATTATGCCGAGCATAGTAACTATCACAACCGAAGTGAGTAATCTCAAAAGTCTCAAAAGTCTCACATCCTATTTTGTGAGACTATCAGAAAAAAGATATAATATACTTATATATAAATATTATTAATAAGGTACGCGTATTTTTTTTAGTAACATCACACACTTTGTCTCACAAAACACCAAATGAGACAAGTGAGACAAACCATCCAAATACCCACTCACAGTGTGTACTACCCAACAGCAACCCTCAAGCAACCTGCAAGCAAGTAAACATTCAAAAACAATACCCACTCACAGTGTGTATTTTTGCCGAAAATTGCAATTAAGCGAGAGCAATTGAATTTATTCAAAATTGCCGAGCATAAGCAATTTAATGAGCAGAGCGAATAACAAAAGGAAATTCACGACCAAAGGGAGTAAACCTACAAAAACAACTTTAAACCTACATTTCCAACTTAAACCTACTTAAACCTCCAGAGCGGTTTCGGAATGTTGTAACTTTGCACCATGAAAGTTAAGAATTAAAAGTTTAGAGTATAGCGAGCCATGCGGCGTTAATCTCTAATCTCTAAACACTATACTCTAAACACTATGATAATTCTTACCGCTGGACATACTGGTCCGAATTCTGGCGCACAATGCGCCCACTGCTTTGAACCCCTCCGCCTTGCAGGCACCTCCCCTATAAACAGGGGAGGAGTTTTTTGGATAGTGCATTCTACAACTCTCCCCCTGTTTATAGGGGGAGTCCGCAAAGCGGGAGGGGGTTAAATTATTAATTATTAATTATTTGCTTTGAACCCTCTCCGGACTTCGTGGTTGGCTTCGCCTTCTTCCTCCTTGCAAGGTATAATCAAAGTAAACTTGAATTAACATTGTTGAAATTGCTATCGTTCAGAAATCGAAGTAAACTTCATTTCCTTCACTTAAACGCAATTTTCTGCTCTTGCTTCGTTCGTCAGTTTGTCCCCCTACAAACAAGGGGGACAATTATAAAAAAACTCCAACCTACCGAATGTAGACTGGAGTTTTTTTTGCATGAAAATATGATTATATCACAACAACCGCTTGACTAGACTAAACACTTTATACGGCATGTAGCGGAATGGCAAATCGATCCAAGTGGCGGTGGCAATCATACTGCGGGTGTGGCTGAATGCCTCGAAACTGTCGCGACCATGATAGCGACCCATGCCCGAATTGCCTACGCCGCCAAATGCCACATGCTCGTTGGCTATGTGCATTATCACATCGTTGATGCAACCTCCACCCGACGATGTGCGGCGAACTACCTCCCATCCGTCGCACTCGCGACCGAAATAGTACAATGCTAGAGGTTTCTCGCGCGAGGTGACGAAATCGACCACCGAATCGACAAACTTGCCCTCGATGGTTATCATCGGAAACACGGGACCGAATATCTCCTCGGTCATCACTGGCGAATCGAGCGGCGGATTGTCCAACAATGTTGGCTCGATATATCGCTCCGAGGCATCATGATTGCCTCCATAGAGCACTTTTGAACCTTCGATATAGCTTGCCACGCGCTCGAAGGCTTTGTCGTTGACCATGCGCACATAGTGTCGGTCCGACTTCAAATCTTCGCCATGCAACTGACGCATTGCCTCGGCAAAGGCATGCACAAACTCGTCCTTCACATCTTTGTGTATCAATACGTAGTCGGGCGCAATGCAGGTCTGACCGCTATTCAACGTTTTGCCCCACGCTATGCGGCGAGCTGCTACCTTGATGTCGGCACTCTTATCGACTATGCACGGACTCTTGCCGCCCAACTCCAACACTACGGGCGTGAGATGACGCGCTGCGGCTGCCATCACGGTTTTGCCCAACGACGGACTGCCCGTGAAGAATATCATATCCCATCGCTCGTTGTGCAATGCTTTGTTGACATCGCGATTGCCTTGAACCACTGCCACATACGCCTCGTCGAACGTCTCCTTAATCATTTCGGCTATCACGCCCGACACGGTAGGCACGTATGGCGAAGGTTTGAGCACGGCTGTGCACCCTGCCGAAATTACCCCTACCAAGGGGTTCAACAACAACTGCATTGGGTAGTTCCACGGCGCAATGATTAGCGCATTGCCTAATGGTTCTTTCACTGTGTAGCTTTGCGAAGGGAATAGTTTGATTGGTGTTGTTACCCTTCGCTTACGACTCCACTGCGGAAGTTTGCGTAAATGGGTTCTGACCTCGGCTTTGACAATACTGATTTCGGTGAGGTATGCCTCTTCGTAGGACTTATGCAAATCGGTCCACAACGCATCGCACAATCGACCCTCCCACTTATCTAATGCCTCGGCAAAACGCTCGAGCATCTTGCGCCTGAAGCGCACATCGAGCGTAGCTCCCGAACGAAAAAAATCACTTTGGACTTGTCTTATTTTATGTATATTTTCTATCATGATACCTATATTTTAGAAAACAAGCAAAATTACACAAAAATTCTGAAAATACAACCATATATTCAAATAAAAATAACTATCTTTGCAAAACTTTAAACGTTGGTATATGTAGTTAAAAAGACTTTTTATCCCTACAAAACAAAAAAAATACTTACAATCAATTCACTAATCAATAAACAAATATCTGTACTTCTGTTAAAATAAAAAATCATGAAACTCTTAATATCGACTCTCACAAAATATGTTGCTGGTGTGGTGCTCTTTGGGGCATTGATATTTGCGCCTGCGGGCACTCTAGGCTGGTTAAACGGTTGGCTTATGATGGGCATACTATTCATACCGATGATGATAATGGGCATCGTGATGCTATGCTCGGCACCTGAATTGCTCACCAAACGCCTAAAAAACCGAGAGGAGCGCACAACTCAAAAGGGCGTAGTGGCGCTGTCGGGACTACTCTTCATCGTTTCATTCGTCGTGGCAGGACTCAACTACCGCTACCATTGGCACACACTGCCCACCATACTACCCTACATTGCATCTGTCATATTTCTAATTGGTTATGCTATGTATGCAGAGGTGATGCGCGAGAATGCATGGCTCTCTCGTACTATCGAGGTGCAGGATGGTCAGTCGGTTGTATCGACAGGACTCTACGGCATAGTGCGCCACCCGATGTACACCGCCACCATATTGATGTATTTCGCTATGCCTCTTGTGCTTGACTCGCTCATAGCATTCGGCATCATGATGCTCTACATACCCATCATCATACGCCGCATCAACGACGAAGAGCAACTCCTCAATGCCGAACTGAAAGGCTACACGGAATATTGCTCACAAGTGCGCTGGCGATTGATACCCTTTATATATTAAACTTTAAAAGACAGAAGAACAAAAGGACATAAATTTTTGTTATTATGTTATTATCGTCTTCTAAAAAACTATAATCATGCAAAAAACTAAAGAATATATAAAACAACACCGCAAGGATGATGTGTACCGCCTCGCACTGGCAAAAACGCCCGATGGCGTGGACCTTCAATATGCCTTGCAACAGATAGCTGCATACCAAACAATAGAGAAAAAAATACCGTCGTGGGCAGAGTGCGACGACTTGATTTTTCCGCCTAAACTATCGCTCGAACAATCGTCGAGCGAACTGACTGCACGTCTGAAAGCATCTCTCATTGAAGAGTTTATGGGCAACGAACCTTTCTCTCACATCGACCTAACGGGAGGTATGGGAATAGACTGCTACTTTGTTGCGCAGAAAACTACACACTCGCATTACGTAGAACAAAACGCAGAGCTCTGCAGTATTGCGCAACACAACTTCACACATCTCGATGCCAACATCGCTGTGCACAACACCACAGCTGAGGAATTCTTAAATCAGATGACAGATGACAGAGTACAAAGTACAGATAAATCTATCACAGAAGAGGCAAAAAATACCAATTCTCAACTTTCAACTTTTAACTTTCAACTTTCAACTCTAATCTATCTCGATCCTGCTCGTCGTGGCGACCACGGACAAAAACTTGTATCCATCGCCGACTGCCAACCTAACGTGATTGAACTATTGCCGCAGATGTTTGCTCTCACCGACAAGGTGGTGGTCAAACTCTCCCCTATGCTCGACATCACGCGTGCTATAGACGAACTGCCTCATATCGAGAAACTTTATGTAATATCGGTAGGCAACGAATGCAAGGAGTTGCTACTGCTAATCAACAAAGAGTATAACTCTGACACAGAAATATATGCCATAAACATCGACAACAAGGGCAATAAATCAAATATCCTAAAAGGAACTATTCCATCAGAAAGCCAAATCAACACAGTTCACGCTAGTGTAATAGGCAAATATCTCTACGAACCGTATGCCGCACACCTCAAGAGTGGACTCTACAAAACCATGGCCGAAACCTATGGCGTGGAGAAGTTGCACCAACACTCGCACCTCTACACATCTGCCGAACTCAACAACGAATTTCCTGGTCGCAGATTCGAGGTTGAACAGGTGGTGCATTTCGACAAAAAAAGTGCGAAATCGCTATTCAAATCGCTCAAACAAGCCAACCTGACGACTCGCAATTTCCCTCTCACGGTGAGCGAACTACGCACTCAATTCAAGATAAAAGAGGGCGGCGAAACCTACATATTTGCCACCACACTACACGACGACTCGAAAGTGATGATTGTTTGCAGAAAAGCATAATTTACAAAAAAAGACATTTATTTAACAAAAATAGACTAAATGTCAATATTTTTTCGTATCTTTGCACGGGATATTTTATTTTATGCTGTACAACATGTTTTTTATGAACAAGAAATTTATATACCTATTGCTCACTGTGTTAGCAATAATGGGCAGTTGCAAGCCTTCGGCTCACGAAATGGCTCTCGCCGAAATCGAAAAAACTAAGCAATTTATCGCTAATAATCAGGATTCGATTGCTCTCGAAATCATCGATTCGATACACATCAAGTATCGCACCGATGTGGATGTGCGCCGATTGGCCGACACACTACGTTGGGACATCGAATATCGACATGCGGTGACTACTCTGCCTCAAGTCGACTCGGCACTTGCCCTCCTACAAGAGCGCATGCCTCAACTAACCAAGCCTTTCCGATTCATCAAAAACGATGAATATCAGTCGGTGGGCTCGTTCGAACACTACAAACTACGCACCGAAAACAACACTGGGCGTTGCTACCTCAAACCTTCGGTGGACGAACAAGGCAAATTCTCTATCACATCGAACTATATTGGCAAAAAGGCCGACCACACCATGGTGCGTATTTCGGTGGACTCGGTGTCGGTAGAAACTCTGGTTGCTCCATCGAGCAATATATCACAATTCGTGGATGTGGATACATACCACGAAATTATTGTTTTCGACAAGGAGTTGCTCAATGGTATCGATGCGTTTATTGCCAACAATAACGAGAGTCGCATCAAGGTGAGCCTCGTGGGCGATGGGCAACCATACCACTACTACCTCACCCCTACCGAACGCGAAATATTGGCGCAGTCCTATGAGTTGGCTATTGCTCTTGCCGACCTCAACCACCTCACCGACCAACAACTTCGCCTCTCGCAAAAAATCGAACTCCTCAAAATTCGCCTAAACAAATGATTAAAGACCACATAAATAACGCCCATCGTTACGATGACTTGCATCCAAACTTCCGTAGCGTATTGGAGATTTTGCAATCGCTCAACCTCGATGCTCTACAACCTGGACACATCGAACTCGATGGCAAATATGTTTATATCAACATCAACACGACTAATGGTCAGTCGAAAGAGTTAGCTCGACTCGAGGCTCACCGACAATATATCGACATACAGATGCCTCTGTCGGGCAAGGAGACTTTTGGCGTGAAGGCTACCAACGAATGCCTCAATCCTATGGGCGAATTCGACTCCGAGCGCGATATCGTCTTCTACAACGACTCGCCTACCGAATACTTCACCCTCGACAAAGGCGAATTCATTATCTTCTTCCCCGACGATGCTCATGCCCCTTGCATCGACACGGATGAGAATCACATGAAACTAGTGGTGAAAATATCGGTGGAACCTAACAAGGAGAAACCTACTCTCTAAATAAATCTATGGACTCTATAGTCATTCTATAGTCTCAAAATACAAAGTCTCATGACAAAACAACTAAAAATCACACAAAACGACCCTTATTTGGCTCCGTTTGAATCTGCCATCGTTGGTCGCCATGAGTATGCTATTGCTCGCGAAAAAGAATTATTGGGCAACTCTAATAGTTCGCTCTCTGAGTTTGCATCTGGATATCTCTACTTCGGTTTGTTTAAAATAAAACGCAGTTGGGTGTTGCGCGAATGGGCTCCTAATGCAACTGCTATATATCTAATCGGCGATTTCAACCAATGGCAAAAGAATGAGAAATATCGTCTAGAACCACAAGGCAATGGTGTATGGGAATTGAAAATAGGCGAAAAATACATACAACATGGTGATCTATACAAACTCCACGTTGAATGGAATGGTGGCGCGGGCGAACGTATTCCGGCTTGGTGTCGTCGTGTGGTGCAAGACGAAGAAACCAAAATCTTCTCTGCTCAAGTGTGGTATCCCGAACAAGAATATAAGTTCCGCATCCGCAAATTCCACCCTGTCAAAGCTCCTCTCTTGATATATGAATGCCATATCGGTATGGCTGCCGAAGAGGAAAAGGTGGGCACGTACAACGAATTCCGCCTAAACATCCTCCCTCGCATAGCCGAGGCTGGCTACAATTGCATACAAATTATGGCTATCCAAGAGCACCCATACTATGGCTCGTTTGGATACCACGTGTCGAGCTTCTTTGCTCCTTCGTCGCGCTTTGGTACGCCTGAAGAACTCAAACAACTCATCGACGAGGCTCACAAACTCGGTATTGCTGTGATTATGGACATCGTGCACTCGCATGCTGTGAAAAACGAAATTGAGGGCCTCGGTCGTTTCGACGGCACTCCTTATCAATACTTCCACGGTGGCGACCGCCGCGAACACCCAGCTTGGGACTCGCTCTGCTTCAACTATGCTAAGAATGAAGTGCTACACTTCCTCCTATCTAACTGTAAATACTGGATTGAGGAGTATAAATTCGATGGTTTCCGCTTCGATGGCGTAACGTCGATGATATATCGCAACCATGGTCTCGGTCAGGACTTCAAAGGCTATGAGGACTACTACAACCTCAACCAAGATGGCGATGCCCTCTGCTACCTCACGCTTGCCAACAAACTCATTCATGAGGTGAACCCTGAGGCTATCACTATCGCCGAAGAGATGTCGGGATTGCCTGAATTGGCTGTGCCATTCGAAGATGGTGGCGTAGGATTCGACTTCCGCATGGCTATGGGTATCCCTGACTTCTGGATCAAATATATAAAAGAGGTGCGCGACGAGGATTGGAAGGCTGGTCACATCTTCTACGAAATGACCAACCGCCGCATGGGCGAAAAAACTATCTCTTATGCCGAATCGCACGACCAAGCCCTCGTTGGCGACAAAACTATCATCTTCCGCCTCATCGATGCCGATATGTATTGGCACATGCAACGTGGCGACGAAACTTTTATGGTCAACCGCGGTATTGCTCTCCACAAAATGATTCGCCTCATGACGGCGGCTACTATCAATGGTGGTTACCTCAACTTTATGGGCAACGAATTTGGTCACCCTGAATGGATCGACTTCCCTCGCCAAGGCAATGGCTGGTCGCACAAATATGCTCGCCGACAATGGTCGCTCGTCGACCGCAAAGAGCTCCACTACTGCGACCTCGACCAATTTGATAAAGACATGGTGGACCTCATTCGCAAAGAATACCGCTTCAGCGAATCGACTATCGAAAAGGTGTGGGACAACGAAGGCGACCAACTTGTGGCTTTCCGCCGCCGCGACTTGTTGTTTATCTTCAACTTCAATGGCGAAAAATCTTTCACCGACTATGGCATCCTTGTGAAAAAAGGTGTTTACAACGTGGTGCTCAATACCGACGACCCTAAATATGGCGGTTTTGGTTTTGCCGACGACTCAATCGAACATCACACTACGGTTTCTCACCTCAAAAACAAAGAGTGGTTGAAACTATACATCCCTGCTCGCTCTGCACTCGTACTCCGCCGCAAAGACTAAATAAATTGAGATTTGAGAGTTGAAAATTGAAAATTTAACCAATTATATCAACTTTCAAATTTCAAACTTCAAATTTCAAATCATATAATGGAATTCGATCCAGAACTACAAGCGTTAATCGAACGCTTCGAAAACAACATAAAACAAGGCATCGTGCAATACTACGACACGGATGAACTTGAAACCATAATCGACTGCTATCTTGTTGCTAGTCAATACGACCAAGCACGCATAGCTATCGATTATGCTTGTCGTTTGCACCCTAACTCGGAGAAAATAAAATGCATCGAGGCTAAACTTTATCTCCTCGAAGAAAAATATGTCGAGGCTACTAAAATCCTCGAATCAATACCAAATCCCGAACCTGACTATGTGGCCATTCTCGCCGAATGCTACATCCACACTGCGCGATACGAGGAGTCGAAAAATCTTTTCAATCGCTACCTCACTATCTGCAACCCTAAAGAGTTGCCGGCAATATTCACCGATATTGCTTCGCTATACAACTCCTACAAGCAGTGCTCGATGGCTCTTGACTTTATCGACAATGGCCTCGCTCTGTTTCCCGAACACGAAAACCTCCTAATCGAAAAGGCTATCGCATACGAAGAGCTTTTTGAATTCGAAAAGGCTGAAGAAACCCTAACCAAAATTATCAATATCAACCCTTATCAACACGAAATATGGGGTTTGCTTGGCTCAATACAGTTCCGCCAAAACAAACTAACCGATGCTCTCAGCTCGTATGAATATGCTCTCGCTATAAATCCCGACGACGAACAAGCCAAATTGCAACGTGCTCACTGCCTATTCAATCTTGGCAAGTTCGGCGAAGCTGTAGAACCATATAAAGAGTATATCGAGAAGAATCCTGGCGATGATATGATAATATCGTTTCTTGCCGAAACATACGAGAACCTAAACGATTGGACTAATGCTCTCTACCTCTACGAACAGGCTATGGCTATAAACCCCGATGTGCCTGTTGTGTGGATAGGCAAGGCTTGTTGCCTTCACAACATTGGCAAACTCGACGAGGCATACGACACTATATGCTCTGCCGACGAAAAGTTTCCTCAAACTCTCGACATTATCTATTATCGAGCTCTCGTCGAAAAAGATATTGCCTACGAAACAAATCAAGAGTTATACATAATAAAGGCTCTCAATCACTTCACTAAATGTCTCGAATTCGACCCTGAGAATACAAGCATCTGCTACGAAACGGCTATCATATTACTACAATATGCCGAGTATGACCACGCACGCGAATTACTCAAAATTGCTTACAGAAAATACTCTTCGTTCGAACGTATCGAAATTTTTCTCGCTATTGCCTACTATGGCATTGGCAATGTGGAGTTGGCTGCAAAACACCTTAATATTGCTCGTGAAACTATCTCGAATACCGACGATATTTTTCTATCTGTATTCCCCAACGCTATCTCTTTCATCAAACAATAGATTATGAAAAAAATACTAATCCTACTACTCTGCATCCTTAATTGCACACTATTCAATCTAAAAGCCAATCAATCAGATTCTATAACCGCTATCGACTCTATAGCCGCTATCCAAAAAACCGAAAGCAAATCCTACGTCGACATCATTGCCGATTGGTACGACCAAAATATGAACTACGGCACCATCACTGCCCTCATGGCGGTCGAAAGCTCGTTCATCCCCTTCCCTTCCGAAGTAGTTGTACCTCCTGCTGCAGCTGTGTCGGCTCGCGAGGAGTCGAACCTCAACTTCTTCCTAATCATATTGTTTGCTACGCTTGGTGCTATCATCGGCGCATTGATCAACTACGTACTTTCGGTCAGCCTCGGTCGTGCTATTATCTACCGTTTCGCCGATAGCCGTCTCGGTCGTCTTTGTCTTCTTTCTAGCGACAAAATCAAACAAGCCGAGGACTACTTTAATAGCAAAGGTGCAATAGCAACTTTTGTAGGTCGACTCATACCTGGCATTCGCCAACTCGTCTCAATACCAGCAGGTTTGGCTCGTATGCCTATCCTACCATTCGTGCTCTACACCGCCCTCGGCGCTGGCATCTGGAACGTGGTACTCGCCATTATTGGCTATATCGTAGGCGACAACATGGACCTCATCAACCACTACTCTCACGAGATAGGATACATCATCCTCGCTCTCATCGCCCTCGTTGCTATCTACTACATCATCAAAAAAATCATAAAAAAGAAATAAAACCGTTTTAAGCTCAGCACAAGACTTTTGGTTACTTTTTGCGATAAACGAGAGCATAGTCAAACTTGATTGAACTATGCCGAGTATAGCAAAAATCATGAAGTAATTTTGGTCACAAAAGTAACATATAATAATTAATATGAAATTCGCCCTAATCGGACATCCAGTCGAACACTCATTCTCAGCACAATACCTCAACACCCGATTCAAAAACGAAGGTATTGACGCCCACTACGAACTAATCGAACTACCCGATATAGCCGAATTCCCCTCACTAATTCAGTCAGACAAATACGATGGCTTTAACGTAACTATCCCACACAAACGTGCGATAATCCCCTACCTCGACTCACTCTCACCCGAAGCACAAGCCATCGGAGCCATAAACGTAATACAAATAATAAAATCTCACTCCGGAATATCCGACTTAGCGCAACGTTCCGGAATATCAGGGGTTCATCTCATCGGTCACAACACCGACATCATAGGTTTCCACGAAACCTTCACCCCCTTGCTTAAACCAAATCACACTCACGCAGTCATACTTGGTACAGGCGGTGCCTCTCAAGCTGTGCAATACGTGCTCAACAAGTTGAACATACCCTTCCGACTCGTCACTCACAACGAATTAGATACCAACACAATAACACAATTAGCACCTATTATAATCAACACTACGCCATTGGGCATGCACCCACACATCAACACCATGCCTAATATCGACTACTCCCAAATCACACCCAACCACCTCATCTACGACCTTGTGTACAACCCAACCGAAACCCAATTCCTAAAACTCGCAAAACAACAAGGCGCCACTACCCAAAATGGTCTCGCTATGCTCTACGCTCAAGCCGACGCCGCCCTAAAAATATGGTTGAAATAAAAAAATCACGTTCTCCTGTCTTCTTGTCTAAAAAAAGACCAATGCCGGCGAAGCAACGGCATTTCTATGAACCAACGGCTTTAAGCCTTTAGCAAAAAAAATTCCGTGGATTCCGTGGATTCCGTGAGAAAAAACAAATTCCGTGAGAAAAATCACGTTCTCTTGTCTTCTTGTCTAAAAAAAATAAAACTATGAAAATCCAAATTATCAACAAATCGCGCCACGCGCTCCCTCAATACAGCACTCCTCTATCGGCAGGTATGGACCTCCGTGCTAACATCGACGAACCCATCACACTTGGTCCGCTCGAACGCCGTCTAATCCCTACAGGTCTATTCATTGCCCTACCCGAAGGCTACGAAGCACAAATACGCCCTCGCTCTGGTCTCGCATTCAAAAATGGCATCACCGTGCTCAATACTCCAGGCACCATCGATGCCGACTATCGTGGCGAGATAGGAGTTATCCTCGTCAACCTCAGCAACCAACCTTTCACTATCAACGACGGCGACCGCATCTGCCAAATGGTCATCGCTCGCCACGAAACAGCACAATTTATCGAAGTCGAAACCCTCGACACCACCGAGCGTGGCGAAGGCGGTTTTGGTCACACTGGAAAAAAATAATCACACCACAATGCTACGAATCCTATTCATAACCATATTATCCGTTTTGTGCATTGGCATATCGGCCCACACCGAATATGCCGATTCAATGTTTCGTGCCTCTATCAAAGCCGAACAACTCAAAGACTCTACCCATCGCGATAGCGTAATATACACCATATTCCAAGCTAAAGAACTACAACTCAAAGGCAAACACGAAGAGGCAATAAACCTGCTATACAAATCGCTTTGGTACAGCCAACCCGACGACACTCAATTCAATGCCCTAACGCAATATTTGTTGTACAAATCGTTCTACGAACTACAACAATACAACGACGCACTTGAATCTATCGAAGTAGCAAGCAGATTGGAACCCAACAACACTCTCTACCTCAAATCATATGCCCTAATGCTGCAAGGTTTCCAACAATACCACTACGCCATCCAACAATTACAACACCTCAATCAACTCGAACCATACAACACCGAAAACATATACACCCTCTGCAACCTATACCTTCAAACCTATCAATACAAAAAAGCACTTAAAGAACTCGACAAATACGAAAAACTCGAAGGCGAATCAATCGAATCCGTCGCAACTCGCGCAAGCATATTCAAACACCAAAACAAAGAACACAAAATAGAACCCCTACTACTCAAATACATAGACAAACACCCTGAAGACCACTACAATGCCTCGTTAGTATTAAATAATGTCTATGTCGACGAAAAACAAACCCAAAAATCATTCAACCTACTCACGTCTCTCAACCAACAATACCCAAACGACGCACACCTCCTCCTACTACTTGCCGAATACTACAAACGCACCGACAACGACACTCTCTACCAACAATACACCCTCGACGCAATAAAAACTACCGACATTGCTACCACCAAAGCTATCCAACTCACTCGTCCATTCATAGCCGGATATCTTCACGAAAACGACTCAACTGCACTTAACCAAATCATCGAACAACTCAATACCGTATATCCCAACAACATTGACGTGCTCGAACTACAAGCCGAAATCTACAAATCTCAACAAGACACCTTGCGTTGGAAACAAACCCTATACAAAATCCGCGAACAAAAAACCGACGATGCTATCGACTTCGAACTCATAAAAATATCCGAAGCTCAAAACAACAAAGAAGAACTAATCAAACTCACCAAAGAAGGATACCAAAAATTCAACACCGACAAATGGGCTTTCTTCTACATCATCAGTCTGTTACAAAACGAACAAACCGACACCCTACTCAACGAAAGTTTCCAAATACTACCTTCAATAACAACCCCACACTTCAAAAGCAAAATATACCAAATAGTTGGCAACACATACTCTCTTCTCAACAACGACTCACTCGCTATGCAAATGTACGATAGTTGCCTCATCTACGACCCTAACAACGCCGACGTACTCAACAATGTAGCCTACAACATCACAAAACAACCAAACCCCGACCTAAAACGAGCCGAAAAAATGGCAGCAAAAGCCATCGAACTAGAACCCGACAACACATACATCATCGACACCTACGCCTGGATTCTATTCCTCCTAGGCGACAACTTCTTGTCCGAATTCTATTTTGAAAAACTACTCCGAATCAAAAACAACAACCAACTGAGCATCGAAACTCTCTACCACTTAGGATGCCTATACCTAAAAACAAACCGAATCGACAAAGCCAAACAACAATGGCAAAAAGCTCTCGAATTATACAACCAAAACCCCGATGACTTCAACGAAAAAGAAATCATAGAAACAATCACAACTTTCTTCCAAAACAATGAAAACTAACAAAATAACACTTATCATCACAGCCATCACACTCATCATCCTATCAGGCTGTAAAACACGACAAATCACCCAACAACCAACCCAAGAACAACAACAAATCAACATCTGCGAATTGACACAAAAAGCCTATAACGCACAACCTCAATTCGCCACAATGAACATATCAAAACTAAACATATCAATCGACTACAACAACACTAATCTCACATTCAAATCCTCAATCCGCATCGCAACCGACAGCATCATTAGCATCAGCATCCAACCTGCCCTCGGCATCGAAATGTTCCGCGCCGAATTCACACCTCAACACTTCACAATCTACGACAAACTCAACCGCCGATACTCACAAAATAGCTACGAATACATCAAACTAAGTTGGGGAATCGACATCAACTACAAAGCCATCGAAGCCCTATTCTCACACCAAATATTCACACCACAATCAACCAACCCACAAGAAATATGCAAAGACTTCAAAATCCATAACATCGCCGACACAACATCCATCGTAAGCACCACACCAATAGGCAAATTTACACAACAATTCGATATCGACACCAACAACAACCGACTAACTATGAGCGGCATACGTCACGAAAACGACCTCGTAATCGCCATAGTCTACAGCACACTCAAAACATTCGACAAAATCCAATACCCACAAGACATATACCTACAAACCACTATGACCCAAGAAAACATAGCAGCATCACTCAACATCGAAAAAATCAAATTCAACGAACCTCTCACACAATCCAACATCAACACATCTCGCTACAAAAAAGTAGGACTCATGGAACTACTAAAAAAATAAACCACACCCTACCCCCTCCCTACCTTCAAGCAACCTATGCCGAAGAAGACTGACACATCAACACAACCAAACACCAAACCAAAAATGAAAAAAATACTAACCATACTACTCTGCATCGTGCACTGCACAATATGCACTAACCTCAGCGCACAAACAATCAAAGAACTCGAGGCTCAAAAGAAAAAAGCTCTCGACGAACTCGCCGTGACAAACCGCCTACTCAACGAAACCCAAAAAAACAAAAAAGGCACAGAAAACAAACTCAACCTACTCAAACAATCAATCAAACAAAGCACCAACTACATCAACACCCTCAACCAAGAAATAGAAGGCCTCGACGCCAACATATCAAACCTCCAAGCATCACGCCTTTCACATCAAGAGCGACTCAACCAACTCAAATACGAATACGCAATCTCAACACGAGCAATATACTCACACCACAAATACTTCTCACCAATCATATTCATCTTCTCTGCCGACAACTTCAACCAAGCCATTCGCCGATTCCGCTACCTACAACAAGTGGCCGCACACCGCAAATACCAAGCCCGCGAAATCGAAAAAATCACACACCAACTAATTGAAGAAGAACACATACTAACCGAAAACCGTATACAAAAAGAAACTGCCGTCAGCGCCAAAACTCTCGAACAACAACGACTCGAACAACAACGACAAAAACGCAACGAAGAACTCGCATCTCTCAAAAAGAAAGAAACATCACTCAAGAAAAAACAAAAAGAACAACAAGCAAAAGCCGACAAACTCAATCAAAAAATACAAAATATGATTGCAGCCGAAATCAAACGACAAAAAGAAGAAGCTGCAGCCAAAGCCAAAAAAGAAGGCAAAAAAGACCCTTACGAACTTAGCAAAGAAGAAAAACTCGTAGCAGGCAACTTCGAAGCCAACAAAGGAAAACTCCCTCGCCCAGTAGAAAAAGGTCTAATCAGTGGCCACTTTGGCGTACAACCTCACCCATTCCTCGACAAAGTGCAAGTCAACAACAAAGGAACCTACTTCCAAATCCCAGCAGGATCCGACGCTCGTGCTGTGTTCGAAGGCGAAGTAACACAATGCTTCTCTGTCCCAGGTAGCAACCAATCCGTAATCATCAAACATGGCAACTACCGCACAGTATACTCCAACCTCGTAACACTTTACGTCAAAGTAGGCGACAAAGTATCAACAAAACAAAAAATCGGAAAAGTCTACACCGACACCGAGAACGACAACAAAACCGAACTCTATTTCATGCTCTACAAAGACACCGAAATACAAAATCCCGAATCTTGGTTAGCAAATTAATCAAAAAACATTTGCTAATATGCCAAAATTATCGTAAATTTGCACTCTTAAACAAAAAAAGTAGTAATCACGTATCACTACTTGCTACTATAAATCTAAAAATCTCATTAACAAAGCGAAAACCGAGTCTCACTACTCGACACTCGCTACTAAACATCTAAAATATGAACGAAAAAGTAAAATGCCTTATCATCGGCTCAGGCCCTGCTGGCTACACTGCCGCAATCTACGCTTCACGCGCTAACCTTGCTCCAGTTCTTTACGAAGGAATGCAATCAGGTGGTCAATTAACTCAAACTACCGAAATCGAAAACTTCCCAGGCTACCCAGAAGGTATCGATGCAAACCTCATGATGGCTGACCTCCGTGCTCAAGCTGAACGCTTTGGTACTGACGTACGTTTCGGTTGCATCACAGATGTCGACTTCAGCTGCTCTCCTAAAAAACTCACTATCGACGGCGAAAAAATCATCGAAGCCGACACTGTTATCATCGCTACTGGTGCAAGTGCTAAATACCTCGGTCTCGCCGACGAACAAAAATATATGGGCAAAGGTGTTTCTGCTTGTGCAACTTGCGACGGTTTCTTCTACCGCAAAAAAACAGTTGCTGTAGTAGGTGGTGGCGACACTGCTTGCGAAGAAGCATGCTACCTTGCTGGTCTCTGCGAAAAAGTTTACCTCATCGTGCGTAAACCATTCCTCCGCGCATCTAAAGTAATGCAAGACCGCGTATTCAAAAACGAAAAAATCACTGTTCTCTTCGAACACAACACTCAAAGCCTCTATGGTGAAGACCTCCTCGAAGGTGCTAAACTCATCAAACGTAAAGGCGAACCAGACGAAGAAATCGTTGACATCAAAATCGATGGCTTCTTCCTCGCTATCGGTCACCACCCTAACAGCGACATCTTCAAAAAATACATCAACACTAACGAAGAAGGCTACATCCTTACAGAACCATTCCGCCCTCTTACAAACGTACCAGGTGTATTCGCAGCAGGCGACGTAGCCGACCCTATCTATCGCCAAGCAATCTGCGCTGCAGCTTCAGGCTGTAAATCAGCAATGGAAGCCGAAAAATATCTCGCTTCTCTAGAGTAATTCAACTCTCATATATGCACAAAAGACTGATCTAAAAATAGGTCAGTCTTTTTGCATTTTTATACAATCCTTTTAGCAATATATCCATTTTTTTTTGTACCTTTGCATGATAATACAAAACATAAAAAAACAACAAAAAATCATAATATGAAAACAACTTTTGATTGGAAAAAATTGCTACCATACGTAGTTGCTATCGCCGCATTTATTGGCATTGCAATGTTTTATTGTGCACCTGCATTAGATGGTAAAGTGCTCATACAAGGCGACGTAAACAATTGGAAAGGCGCAGCACAAGAGGCTCGCGAATTCTACAACCAACACGGAACTCGCACTTGGTGGACCAACTCTATGTTCGGCGGTATGCCTACATATCAAATCACAGGCAGTCTGCCTACTGGCGAACTACGCTACACTATGGAAACTATTTCACACTTCGGATTTAACGACGAACTACAAATCATAGGTATCATATTCGCCTACTTCTTCGGCTTCTTCCTTATGTTACGCTGCTTCAAAGTCAACCCTTGGTTAAGCATCGTCGGAGGTCTAGCCATAGGACTATCTACCTACTTCCTACTCATCATTCCTGCTGGTCACGTCACCAAAGCTATAGGTATAGGCTTCCTAGCTCCCGTAATAGGTGGCTTCTATGCCATTTTCCGAAAACAATATTGGCTTGGTGCTCCATTAGTAATAATTTATGGCATACTCGGCATAAATCTTCACCCTCAGATGACATACTACATATTTATGCTTATCGGAGTATTAGCCTTTGCCGAACTATATATTCACATCACCGAAAAACGTTGGAAAGATTTAGGCATATCACTCGGCGTGTTAGTTATCAGTCTATTGCTCGTTATTGGCACAAAACTCAGCTGGCTCGAAATGAACCAATCATACCTCAAAGAGACTATGCGCGGAGGTCATAGCGAATTAACTAGTGCCGACGATAACAACAACAAAGCCGTAGGTCTAGATATCGACTATGCAACCGCTTGGAGCTATGGCATAGGCGAAACTATGACACTTCTCATCCCTAACTGGGAAGGTGGCGCAAGTGGTTACAACGTAGGAGCAGAATCTATGCTTTGCGAAACAATGAAAAAACAAGGCATACCTAAACGCTCTGCCGAACAATTCTGTCAACAAGTGCCTACATACCACGGCGAAAAAGCCTTCACTAGCGGACCTGTATATGTCGGTGCAATTATCTGCTTCCTATTTGTATTAGGACTTCTCATCGTTCAAGGTCCATACAAATGGGCTCTACTCGTGGCTACCCTCTTCTCTATCACTTTAGCTTGGGGTCGCAATTTGATGTGGTTCACCGAATTGTTCTTCAACTACTTCCCTATGTACAACAAATTCCGCGCTGTCGAAAGTATCTTAGTAGTTGCCGAAATAACCATTCCACTCTTGGCTATCCTCGCACTACAAACGATTGTAGACCGCAAAATAGAATGGAAAGAATTACAAAAAAACATATTTATCGCTGGAGGTATCACAGCAGGTCTCTCTCTATTCTTTGCTCCATTTGGTGGCATTGTCGACATTACAAGCAGCTACGACTCACAATGGACATCACAAGTGCCAGCATGGCTCAAAGATGCTATTCTCGACCAACGTACTGCTATGATTAAAGCAGACGCTTGGCGTTCATTTATCTTCATAGCACTTGGATTTGCTATCGTATACTGGTATGCTTGGCAAACTCAAAAAGCCCAACAACCAAAACACAACTACATCCTCTACGGTGCACTCGCAGTATTAGTCCTAGCAGATATGGTGCCTGTCAACAAACGTTTCTTTGGCGACGACCACTTCGTGCGTGCAAAAGAGGCAGACGCATATTTTGCTATCCAACCATACGAACAAGAGATATTGAAAGATACCGACCCTAACTTCCGCGTGTTGAACCTAGCAACCAACACATTCAACGATGCTCGCACAAGCTATCGCCTTAAATCAATCGGAGGTTACTCTGCCGCCAAACTTCGTCGCTATCAAGACCTCATCGATATGCATATCTCACAAGAGATGAATCCTCTCATGCAAACTATAATGCAAACACAAGGATTTATGTTGCCAGATGCAAACGAAGGTCGCAATTTCGCAGTGCTCAATATGCTCAACATGAAATATGCCGTAGTATCACTACAAGATGGTCGCCAAGCACCAATACAAAACCCATACGCAATGGGCAACTGCTGGTTTGTTGACGACATAATGTTAGTAGATACCCCTGACAAAGAGTGCGACAAGATAGACGACATCGACCTACACACACAAGCCGTAGCCGATAAATGTTTTGCCGATGCATTGGATATCACAAAACCAGAGGTAACCACAATGATGGCTTTCGACGAAGAAACAATCGAATTAACATCATACGCACCTAATTGCCTCGAATATACAGCACGCAACGAGCGCAACAAAGTGGCAGTATTTTCTGAAATCTACTACCCACACGATTGGCATCTATATATCGTTGACGAACAAGGCAATAATAGCGTAGAAATACCTATAGCTCGCGTCAACTATACCCTACGCGCAGCTGTAATTCCTGCAGGCGAACACAAACTTCGTATGGAATTCAAACCACACGCACTCCAAACCGACAAATGGTCTATGGCAATACTTATCCTATCTCTCGTGCTAAGTATCTGCGGTTTAACATATCCTTTGTGGAGCAAACTAATCAAAAAAGAAGCTTAAGACATGATTACAATCATCATTTGCACATACAATAGAGAAAAATATATCGGTCCACTATTAGAAAGCATAGCAAAAAACGATTATCCTAAGGGTGATTATGAAATTTTGCTTGTTGACAATAATTGCACCGACAACACTCGTGCCGTATGTCAGTCATTTGCCGAAACGCACAAAGATGTGAATTTCCGTTATGTAGTTGAACCCGAACAAGGACTCTCTGCTGCTCGCAACAAAGGCATTAAAGAGGCAAAAGGCGACATTATTATCTATGTCGACGACGACGCATTAGTCGATTCTAATTATATCAGCTCATACGCCGACCATCTTGCTAATAATCCTAACACTATGGCGGCAGGCGGTCCAATCGAACCTCTATACGAAACCGAAGAGCCAAAATGGATGTCGCCATACACAAAAGCACTACTCACAGCCTGGATGAATTATGGCACTAAAGTGTGCGAATACCCTAAAGGTCGTTATCCTGGGGGTGGCAATGCAGCATATCGCAAGGTAGTTTTCGACAAAGTAGGTCTATTTAATACCGAACTTGGCAGAAAAGGCACTGCTCTACTCGCTTCAGAGGAGAAAGATATTTTCGACAAAATGCATGCTCTTGGTATGCAAGTAAAATATCTGCCAACCCCAGTGCTTCATCACATCATACCACAAACTAAATTAGAAAAACCATATTTCGAACGCCTTACTCGCCAAATAGGCATTAGCGAACGAGCACGTACACTTGCCATATCAAAAAGCAAATATATCTCTCGTTTAGGATCAGAGTTAATAAAGTGGTGTGGCACCCTAGTCCTACTCTGCCTCTACACCCTACAAGGCAATCCATATAAAGGTTGGAAACTAGTCCTATTCCGCAAAAATGTAACTTCAGGATTACTAAATCTAAAGAAATAATAAAAAAATGAATATTTTACAAATAACCAACACTGCTTGTTCTGATACAAATCAAGCAACAGGAGTTAACAGAGTTGTCACCCAATTAAGTGATTATTGGTCTCGTATACATCAAGATAATTGTTTCCAGGCTTTCTTCGAATATGCCCAAACCAATAATATAAACAACTCAACAGAGAGAAACGGAATAACGAAGGGGGGGGTAACTGATTTATTTCTAGCAACTTACAATATTAAACAGTCATTTACTCCTCATAATTTCGAGACATTCTTACTTAATTACCATATTGATATTATAATATTTAATTTTGCAGCCAACCAAATGTTAAGACACTTAAAAGACATTTGCACTGTTGCAAAGAAAAACAATATCAAAGTTATTTATTGTCATCATTTCATACCTGGTTCTGAAGGTTTTTCTTATGGCTCAATAGAAGAAGTATTATACAATCTCTATTCTTCAAAAGATATTTTTGATAAATCAAAAAAATGGTTAATAAACATCACAAAGCCTTTAAGTACTAAATTTATTCATAAAACTATAAAAAATAAATATGAAATACCATACCTTGAATGTGACAAATTAGTCGTTTTTACAAAACCATATATTTATAGATACTTAAATATCATAAATGAGAAAGATGAACAAAAATTTAAAGTAATCCCAAATCCTTTATCTTTTTCTGAATTCTTACCAAAAGAAAAGTTACAATTCAAAAATAAAGAAGTAATTTTTGTAGGTCGTTTATACGAAGCTCAAAAAAGAGTTTCAACTATACTAAAAATTTGGAAATTCGTAGAAAAAGAACCTTTATTAAATGATTGGACTTTAAAAATAATAGGAGAAGGCAAAGACGAATCATTCCTAAAATGGCTTACAAAAAGATACCAACTCAAAAGAGTTTCTTTTGAAGGCAGACAAGACCCAAAACCATATTATAATAAAGCGTCTATAATGCTATCTACATCAGCATACGAAGGATGGCCAATGGTATTGATGGAAGCCATGCCTATGGGATGTTGCTGTCTTGCATTTGATTCATACGATGCTGTGCATGATATTATTACAGATGGAATAGATGGTAGAATTATACCTAACAATAACATAAAAGCCTACTATAAAGCTCTTTCTGAACTCATGCTTAATGATGATAAACGTATTGCCATGATGCAGTCTGCCATAGAAAGTTCTAAAAGATTCTCAATGGAAATTGTAGGAGAAAAATGGAGAGAATTATTAGCAGAATAACAATCCGTTAATCCAATATAACAAAAAAGAGAGTTTATTAATAAACTCTCTTTTTTGCATCTATTTAAATCCTAATCTATTTAATATCAATTCACAACTATTCTTATTGAATGTATCACCCCAAAACTTATCCAAAATACGTTGACGATCAGATTGATTAATATGATAATCATTATTTCGGATAACATCTAAAAGTTCATTAAATGTATAAACTTGTCTGCCAACGATATTATCTTTTATATCAAAAATAAACTCTCTACTATTAACATACTCATCATAATCGTAATGAAATAGAATAACATTCTTATCTGGCATAAGAATATAATCGTATAAAATAGAAGAATAGTCAGTAATCAAAGTATGTGTATATGGCAAAATACAATACATATCAACATTTCCATCCAAGAAAAATAGATTACTATATTTTATAGACTTATCTATGATAGTATTAGCATGAGGTTTCATCAGTACACAAGCATTTTGTTTTGCTACACACTCATTAAAAGCATTTAAATCAAAACCATTAGCAAAACAATCACGTTGAGAATCACGCCATGTAGGCATATAAACAAAAACCTTTTCATATTTTTGTATTTTCTCAACAAGTGACCTTGTTTCCTTTGACTCATACCGACATACAAACTCATCAACCTCTTTTAATGGCAACTGCAACATTCTATTGCGAGGACATCCTGTCTGTATACATTGAGACTCAGAAATACGAAATGATTTAGAAAATACCTCATCAAAGAAATTTGTAGTAGAAACCATATAATCTGGTCGTCGAAACGGCGCAGGATGGTAGAAAACATCCCAGAAATCTTTCTCAACATAACGCTTTGCTAAATCACCTTTTGTAATTCCAAACTCAATTGCCTTCATAGGTACTCCATGCCACAAATTCACCACGTTAGCTCTTCCCGCTAAACAAAAAGCAATATCCGATGTATATGAATTTACAAACCAATATTTAGAACGAAGAGCATAAAACAATCCCTTAATAGAAACTACATGATATGCTTGATAACCAAGACTTCTAATATGGTCAACTGTAGATTTCTTTGTAGAAATCCATACTATTTTTCTATCTTTTATATGTTCAGTAGCATATAAAAAAAGATACTTAGAATTATCATTAAAAGCTCCTCTATACGATCCAAAAACCAATATCTTATCTGTTCTAGGGAACAGATAAGATATTGGATAAAATAGATAACAGAGTAAATATGCTATAAATTTTACAACTTGTTTCATTCTCCTCTTAACTTATGTAATGTTTCATTTATAAGAGTTGAAGATGTTCCTTTTGTATAAGGAAAATAAACAACTTTAGCACCAACAGCATTGAGGTCTTCCTCAATTTTATTCCACTTATCAGTACCTTTCCAATCGTCACCTACAAACATAACATCAAAATGATATTTTTCCCACGCCTCCATCTTATTCATATTCTCCTGAGTAACAACCTCATCAACATATTTTATTGCACCTACAATTTCTTTGCGCTCTTCAAAAGGAATAACAGCATGCTTATGTTTGTAACTAACCAATTCATCAGTAGACACCCCAACAATTAAATAATCACACTGAGCCTTTGCCTTTCTTAATAAATTAAGATGTCCGATATGAAATAGGTCATAAACACCAGTAGTATAACCAACTGTAATTGGCTCATACATATTAAGAAATTGCTCCAAGCAATACAATTGCCATTTTTGATTACCTGTGAATTGGCTCATATCCAAATCACGACAAAATTCAGGACGTTTAGGTCCACACCAATCTTTAAAATAAGCATCAACAGGACGAGGCATTGGCACCTTATTTGGCACTGGTATTTCAGGATACTTTTTGTGCATCAACTCACGAATGAGATATTTCGATTCACCATTACGAACTCGATGCAAATCCAATGGGTCAGCCATACGCAACAATGCATACGGATCGGTATATGGCATATCTGCCGCAACAAAAGCATTATAGTACGAACTTGAAGATTCTCTACTAAATACATCATCCATAAAATGAAGAAAGTCGATCTTATCACCTTGACGATATCGCTCATAAAGATAAGACATATCTATAGGCTCTTTCAACACTAACGCAGGATCTAAGAATGTATAACGACGTTGAAAATCTTCTACAGACCAATCTTTAGATAATAATTGATCCATTCCGCCAAAAATAAGGTCACTACTTTCCCCCACAATCATTCGAGTTACACCATCTGCTTTTGCTTGAATAGCCGCTTGATAAAGTTGTGGTTCAATTGAGTGAACAGGAGCATTCTTTGCTCGCATAACAATTGGAAGATATTGAATAACAGTATTCCAATCAATATCAACATAATGAAGATTCAAACCATAATACTGCGCATAATATTCAGCACGAGCCAACTCCTCTTTTTGATAATCTCCACCTAAAAAACGAAATGTATAAGCATCACAACCTCGCATATATGAAGCTAAGATTGCCGAATCCATACCCCCAGACAAACAAATACCTAATTTTTCGCCTTTAAGATTATCGAAAACTTTCTGGATTTCAACATCAATATCTTGTGCCGTACGAACAAATGTAAGTTGAGATTCATTAGGCAAAGGTATATTCTGATGACGCAATCCATCATAAAAATCCATCCCATCACGTTCAATATAGCGAAAAGCTAAATATGAACTCATACAAAAATTTTTGTTATTCATTCTTATATATCTTCTTTAAAAGTTATTTTCTTGTTTTGTTCTTCACCTAGGACGATGTAGATAGGTTGAGTTGGGATATGGTTAAAGACTACTCCACAATCGTCGGTTACTTGCATATTTTCACCATTAAGGGCGATATCGTAAGCCTTAGTGATTAAAGGGAGGCGAAATGCTTGTGGGGTTTGTGCTCGCATAATAGTTGAACGATTAGGAATACGAGCTACGCATCCATTTTGCATTTCATAGACCGTATCGGTAGATGGTATTGCAACAACTACTGCTTCATTCTCCTTGAGGGCTTCGCATACATCACTGATAATACGCTGACTAACAAATGGTCGTGCTGCATCGTGCAACAAAATATTGGCAGTGGCAAATTGCGCAGACTCAAGTTTATCTTGATATAATCGTATAGCATTAACGCTCGACTCCCAACGCTCTTTGCCTCCAGGTATGATATGACGCATTTTAGTCCAACCATTCGCTTGCAACATCTTCTCAGCCTCAGCAATATAGTCGGGATGCATAACGATGCAAACCTCATCAATAGACTCAGCCTGCTCAAATGCATCGACCGAATGCTCTAATATAGTCTTTCCATCGGCAAGAGGCAACAACTGTTTCGGCATATTGCCACCCACTCGCGCACCTACGCCACCAGCTAATACAACTGCTATATTCATAGTTTTGGTTAGAGGTTAGAGGTTAGAGGTTAGAGATATACAAACATTAAATATTAGCAAGTAAATCCTTGATTTTGACAAATACTTTTGTCAATATACTCCAAGAGTATTTCTCTTTTTCGAGAATAAGATATTGAGTATAATCCTCTTGTCGGTTGTTTTCGTAATAGTCGACGATAGCATCGGCAATAGCATCGGCATTTGGTTCGGTGGCATAACCCATTTGATGGTCGTGTACAATCTCACCCAAACCACCTACGTTAGTGACCAACATAGGTTTTTCGAAATGGAAAGCCACTTGCGTTACACCACTTTGAGTGGCAGTTTTGTAAGGTTGCACAATAAGATTGGCAGCACCAAAATATTTACGCAAATCGGCATCAGGAATAAATTCGTTGCGAATTATAACCTTATCAGTCAACCCATTGTCGGCAATTTGTTTACGATAGAGCTCCTCTTGCTCATAAAACTCGCCAGCAACGAGTAATCGCAAATTTGGCATTTTGGTGTGTATCTTGCCCATAGCATCAAGCAAAAGATCTAACCCTTTGTAGGCACGCACTAAACCGAAAAACAACATATAATCCTTATCAACATCCAATCCCAAAGCCTGACAAGCGTCAGCCTTTGACATACGTTCACCATAGTGGTCATAGATAGGATGAGGCGAAAAAGTTTTAGGTTTATGGCGTTTATCCAATTTATCAATATCTCGAACAACACTATCCGACAAAGCGACAAACCCATCGGTACTATTCACATAGAAAGGGGCAAACAACTTATCCAATAGACTTGGTTCGTGTGGTATCATATTATGCACCAAAGCCACACAACGAGTTTTGCCATTACCTTTCACTATACGTTCAATAATACCATAACATGGGGCAAAAAATGCCATCCAATAGCAAGTAATAAGCATATCGGGCTGCATTTTGCGGATTCGGCGACCCACGCTCACCCAATTGAATGGATTACACGAATTAACCCAACGTTTAATCTTCAAGTCGGTAGGAGCTATTTCGTTGGAATATTGCGTTTTGCCAGGAAAAAGGAATGACGGATATTGCAACGTAAACGTGACAACCTCAACATCGTGCCCCTCAGCTTGAAACTGACGCGCAAGACGTTCGTTAAACGTAGCTAGACCACCACGATATGGATATGCTGTACCTAAGATTACTATTTTCATATTATTTTTTTTAGACATGAAGACATGAGAACATGATTTTTATTTTAAACGCAAATTATCGTAAATTATTCATAAATAAAAATTTAATAGTAATTTGTGATAACCATCGGTCTTTGAACCTTTGGCGATAAAATTTACGTTTATAAAAAATTATTATCTTGTTTTCCTGTCTTCTTGTCTTTTATATTAAATTCGAGCTTTGATTGCTTTTGAAGCTTCTTCGTAGCCTGGTTTGTCGAGGAGGGCAAACATATTCTTTTTGTAAGCCTCAACGCCAGGTTGGTCGAATGGGTTAACGCCAAGGATATAACCACTTATACCACAAGCTTTTTCGAAGAAATAGAGCAACTCGCCAAGATAGAACTCGTTCAAACGAGGCAATGTGATTTTCAAGTTAGGCACACCACCATCGACGTGCGCAAGCATAGTGCCGAGTTCGGCCATTTTGTTTACCTCGTCAACACGACGACCAGCGAGGAAGTTGAGCCCATCGAGGTTAGCCTCGTTAGAAGGAACGCGCACTTCGTGTTCCATAGTTTCGACAGAGATAACTGTTTCGAACAATGTGCGTTCGCCATCTTGAATATATTGACCCATTGAGTGAAGGTCGGTAGTGAAATCGACTGATGCAGGGAAAATACCTTTACCCTCTTTGCCTTCACTCTCGCCATAAAGTTGTTTCCACCACTCAGAAACATAGTGCAATTTAGGGTGGAAATTAACTAATATCTCAACTTTTTTGCCAGAACGATAGAGTTCGTTACGCACAGCAGCATATTGCGCAGCAAGGTTATTTTCGAACTCAACATTCAATCCGCAAGCTTCTTGCATACGGCGAGCACCATTGACAAACTCTCTGATACTGAAGCCAGCAACAGCAATTGGCAACAAACCAACAGGAGTGAGTACAGAGAAACGACCACCCACGTTATCTTCGATGACGAAAGTTTTGTAACCCTCTTGAGTAGCCAATGTGCGCAACGCACCACGACTGCGATCGGTGATACAAACAATGAGATCTTTAGCAGCAGCTTTGCCAACTTGCTCTTCGAGTTGAGTTTTGAGCATACGGAATGCGATAGCAGGTTCGGTAGTTGTACCAGATTTAGAGATTGAAACGATACCAAAACGTTTGCCTTTCAACATCTCTTGCAATTCGTAGAGATAGTCTTCGCCAATATTTTGACCAGCATAGACAACCACAGGATTTTTGCGGTCGCGTTGCAACCAATCGAAGCTATTGTTGAGTGCATCAATCACAGCTTTAGCACCGAGATAAGAACCACCAATACCGACAACCACAACAACTTCGCACTCACGACGCAAAGTGTTTGCAACGTTTTCGATATCAGTCAACAACTCGTCGGTTAAATCAGTTGGCAAAGTGAGCCAACCGAGAAAATCGTTACCTTTGCCTGTGCCATTGTGCAAAGCCTCTTGAGCCTCAGCCACAGCTTGTTTATAACCTTTTACAGCTTCTTCATTGATGAAGCCATACGCTTTATTTGCATTAAATTTAATCATATTTTTTCAAGTTGAAAGTTGAGAGTTGAAAGTTGAAAGTTACAAATTACAAACCTCAACATTTTATTATTAGTTATTAATTCTTTATATCTTTAGTTTAAACAGATGTAGATTCTATATTTTTACATCAATTGTTTGATGAGTTCTTTCATTACGATTGATGGAGAGCGGCGTTGATACAAAATAGAATAAACCGCCTCGAGAATAGGCATATTCACTTGATATTTCTCGTTGATTTCATGAATACATTTAGTGCCATAATAGCCTTCGGCAATCATCTCCATCTCCATTTGAGCAGTTTTCACTGAGTAGCCCTTACCGATCATAGAACCGAAGGTGCGGTTACGCGAGAATTTAGAGTAGGCAGTAACAAGCAAGTCGCCAAGATAAACACTCTCTTGCACATTGCGGTGGAAAGGATGCACAGCATTACAGAAGCGGTTCATCTCTTGAATAGAATTAGAGACAAGAACAGCTTGGAAGTTGTCGCCATATTTAAGACCATGGCAGATACCAGCTGCAATGGCATAAACATTTTTGAGCACTGCGCCATACTCTACTCCGTACATATCCTCACTAAGAGAAGTACGTAGATAGTCGCCACCAACGATAGAAGAAATCAAACGACCAACTTCTCTATCAGGGCAAGCTATAGTCAAATAGGAAGTACGTTCGAGAGCAATCTCCTCGGCATGACATGGACCACTTAAAGCGACAACATGTTCGGCAGGAACACCATAAAACTTATTGAAATAGTCCGAAATAACAAGATTTTCGTCAGGCACGATACCTTTAATCGCAGTAACAATAATTTTATTATCGATTTTACGACGTAACTTAGCCAAATGTGATTTTAGGAATGGTGATGGTGTAGCAAAAAACAAAATATCAGCTTCTGCCACAGCGACATTTATTTTGCTAGTAAATTTAATTCTATCAAGGTCAAAAGATACAGCCGAAAGATACGACGGATTATGTCCTACGCGCTTAAATTCAGCTATTTGATCATCACGACGCATGTACCATATGATTTCAGGCACATTTTCCATCACGATTTTTGCAATTGCAGTGGCAAACGAACCACCACCCATTATTGCTACTTTTGGGTAATTATTTTCCATAACAAAAATAGGTTTTAATGAATATAATCTTCAATCTACAAAGTTAACCATTTTTTCTTATATACGCAAGAAAAAAAAGAGTTGAAATATATTTCTATAAAAAAAAGATTAATAAATAAAAAAAGGTTCAAGACAACTTTAGCGGAAAAATTCGCTTGTAACTAATTGTCTTATAGTTTATTATTAAGATTTTTTTGTGCTGCAGATTTTCACAAGACAACTTTACGCAAAAAATAGGCTTGTAACAATCTGAATTTTAGTTATTTATAGCTAAATTTGCCGGGCAAATTTTGTCACAAGACAACTTTAGCTTAAATTTGTCTCTATATTTAATTGATATAGAGATGGTTAATAAG
>JAZQUV010000027.1:0-38325 GCA_045631465.1 Candidatus Aphodosoma sp.
GGTGTTTGGAGGTAGGGTGAAGGTTGCTTGCAGGTTGCTGTATAGTATATTTAAATGAGGGAGGGGGTTATTGTATTTTAGAGGGGGGGTGGCGGAGTGGGAATTTTGGGTGTCGGAGGGAGGGAGAGAGTGGTGTAAAAAAAGTTTTTTGGAGGGAGTATTGGATATGTGAAAAAAATATGTTATCTTTGCAGATAGTATGTAAAATAAATGTATAATGTATATAAATAAAAAAGAATTATGAAAAAGTTGATAGTTTTATTTGCAGTGGTTGTGATGGCTTCGACTGCATTGATGTCGCAAGTGATGGTTTGGAAAAATGGTGAGATTGTAGGTCAATATTCTGTGAATGATGTGGATAGTATTACGTTTCGTAAGGCAGAGGCATCGGAGTTGGAAGGTGCGTTGGATGGTAGATTTTCGATTTCGGCTAATAAACAAGTGTGTTTTTCGAAAGGTAATTTGCAGTATCAGTCGACAACAAAGATATGGCGTTTTGCAGAGAACCAATATGACATGATAGGCAAAGATAATGCGAATATTGGTGAAACGTATGCAGGATGGATTGATTTGTTTTCGTGGGGAGCGTCGGGTTATGAGGGTATTGAACCAGATAGCCTTGCGAAGTATGCATTTTTTGAACAGTTTGAAGATATTACGAATACGAATTATGATTGGGGAAGATATTGTGCAGTGTCGAATGGGGGGAATCGTGCAGGTTTGTGGCGCACATTGACGCGAGATGAGTGGAATTATATATTGATGTTGCGCAAGAATGCAGATAAATTGAGAGCTCGTGCAACAGTGAATGGTGTAGCTGGATATGTGATTTTGCCTGACGTTTTTGCTGAACGTTTCGAAAAAGATGGATTGATAGATTTTACAACAGAAGGTGATGGCTATGAGATAAATGTATATACAGCCGAAGAGTGGGCGGCATTTGAAGCCGATGGAGCAGTGTTTTTTCCAGCAGGGGGATGTAGAAATCATGATGTAGTTTATAATTTGGGTACGTTTGGATATGTGTGGTCGACAACATATTATGGAGAGGAGTCGGCGTATTGTTTTTTCTTTAGTGAGTATTATGCCGAGGAGCTTTATTGTACTAGAGAGAATGGGTTGACTGTGAGACTAGTGAGAGATTTTAAATAGATTATGGATAAAAAATATTTCTTAAGAGGGGATTGAGGTTTATATGAAATTATCAGATATAGAAATAGGTGGGCGTGCAGTGATAGTGAAGGTTGCCGGGCATGGTGGCTTTCGTCGTAGGATTGTGGAGATGGGTTTCATCAAGGGTAAGGTGGTTGAGGTACTCAATCGCGCTCCGCTTGGCGACCCGATTGAATATTCGGTGATGGGGTATAATGTGAGTTTGCGATTGAGCGAGGCAGAGAAGATAGAGGTCATCTCGGTAGAAGAGGCGGAACGTATTGTTAGAGAGCAGAGTACAGATAACAGATTACAGAGTACGGATTCAACCCCCTCCCGCTTCGCGGACTCCCCCTATAAACAGGGGGAGAGTTGTGGGCAGTTTGCAATTCTGGAAGAGGAGATACGTCAGGTGGCGTTGGATAGACGCAAAGAGATACAGGTGGCGTTGGTTGGCAATCCGAATGCAGGCAAGACGTCGTTGTTCAACGTAATATCGGGTGCGCACGAAAAGGTGGGCAACTATTCGGGTGTGACGGTGGATGCCAAAGAGACCGAATTTGAGTATAAAGGTTATCATATTAAACTCGTGGATTTGCCAGGCACCTATTCATTGTCGGCATATTCGCCCGAAGAGCGATATGTGCGTAATCAGATAGTGAAAGAGCGACCTGATGTGATTGTGAATGTGGTGGATGCGGGCAATTTGGAGCGCAACTTGTTTCTAACGACGCAGTTGATTGATATGAACGTGCGCATGGTGATAGCGTTGAATATGTATGACGAGTTGGAGGCAAAGGGCGATAGGTTCGACTATGAGTCGTTGAGTGCGATGATAGGTGTGCCGATGATACCAACAGTGTCGCCTAAGATGCGAGGTATCAACGAGTTGTTTGACACGGTGATAAAAGTATATGAGGGCGGCGACTATCTTGATGCCGATGGCAATTTGTTGGCAAATGTGGAGAACGATGCTTTGTTGGACAGACATTATCACGAATTGGATTTGCCGCACAAACATTCGTCGCGAAACAAGGAGTTGCGCAATCTGATAGTGCCAAACGCAGTGAATCAGCGAGTTAGACATATACACATACATTATGGGGCAACGATAGAGGCGGCAATCAAGCGCGTGAAATCGTTGTTACATGAGTTGGACATTCAGATTGATGACTATACACCTCGTTATGTGGCGATTAAGTTGATAGAAGGCGATGAGGAGATAGTTCAGATAACAGATAACAGATTACAGATAACAGATAACAGAGAGCAGATAACAGATGCGAGATTTGAGCGGTTGAATAGGGCGTTGAATGAGATTCGCAATGAGATAAAGGCAGAATTTAAGGATACGGCGGAGAATGTGATAAGCGATGCGAAGTATGGATTCATTGCAGGTGCACTGAAGGAGACCTACGTGGCGCAGACCAAAGAGGAGAGTAAGACGCTGACCGACAAGATAGACAATGTGGTGACGAGCAAGTGGTTTGGTTATCCGATATTCCTTTTGGCGTTGTTCATCACCTTCAACGCAACCTTCTTTGTTGGGGCATATCCGATGGAATGGATAGAGATGGGAGTAGGGGTGTTTGCGTCGTGGTTGAGTGGGGTGATGGCACCAGGTATGTTGCGCGACTTGTTGATAGATGGTATCATTTCGGGTGTTGGCGGAGTGTTGGTATTCTTGCCTAACATATTGATTCTCTACTTTTGTATCTCGTTGATGGAGTCGTCGGGCTATATGGCACGTGCGGCGTTCATTATGGACAAACTGATGCACCACATAGGGTTGCATGGGCGGTCGTTTATTCCTCTGTTTATGGGATTTGGGTGTAACGTGCCAGCGATAATGGCAACGCGCACGATAGAAAATCGCAATGCGCGGATGATTACGATACTGATAATTCCGCTCATGTCGTGCAGTGCTCGATTGCCGATATTCTTGTTGTTGGCAGGCGCATTCTTCCCTCATCGAGCAGGTGTGGCACTCTTTGCTATGTATATAATAGGTGTGGCGTTGGCTGCATTGATGGCTATAGTGTTTCGCAAAACCTTATTCAACAAAGAAGAGACACCATTCGTAATGGAATTACCACCATATCGCATACCAAGTGTGAAGACAATGTTGCGCGACACATGGGAGAAAGGTGTGCAATATCTCCGCAAGATTGGCACTACAATTTTGATAGGGTCGATAGTGATTTGGGCGTTGAGTTATTTCGGACCAGATTACAGATTACAGATTACAGATAACAGAGTGGAGATGGAGAATTCGTATTTGGGTCAGATTGGTAAGGCGATTCAGCCTGCGTTGGCGCCGTTGGGATTTGATTGGAAGGCTTCGGTGGCATTGGTTACGGGTGTAACGGCTAAGGAGATTGTGGTGAGTACGCTCGGAGTGCTATATAGTGCCGATGAGGATGATGTAGCATCGCTTTCTGAGAAATTGCTCAGTGCTACCGACGAGAATGGCGACCCATTATATAATGTGGCAGTAGCCATCAGTTTGATGCTCTTTGTATTGATATATTTGCCATGTATTGGTACGTTGGCAACTATCAAGAGCGAGACAGGATCCTGGTGGTGGGCTGTGTTTGTAGCAGTATATACCATTGCATTGGCATGGGTAGTTTCGTTTGTTGTATATCAATCGATTATCCACAACGTGTGGCAAGAGGTGATAGTGGGTGGTATCTTGATATTGGTATTAATTTATATCGTTATGCGTATTATTCGCAAATTTCGTCACAATGATTCTGACACACCATGTTCGAGCTGTTCGGCATCAGGATGTCATGGGTGCCCTTATAAATAATGAGGAATGAGGAATTAGGAATTGAGTAATGCACAATTATTCGCCTATCGGCTTATGACCTTCGGTTCATAATGCATAATGTATAATAAAAAGGTCGAGTTTCAGAGATGAAGCTCGACCTTTTTGTTTATTTTTTGCGGAAGATGGCTGGGGAGATGCCGCTGCGGCGTTGGAAGAATTTGCCGAAGGCAGATTGGTCGGAGAAGTTGAGTTTTTGAGTGATTTGTTGTATTGATAGCTGCACCTTCCGCCAAACGGCACTAATAAGCGACTCGCCCGTGCGGATTTCAAGCCGAGGCTCTCGCTGTGCAAAGTAGTAAAATAGCATCTCTCGGTGGAGCGCCTCGCAGAGTTCGTCTTTTGTCATTAAGCCATTATATTTATGTTTAATTGCTGCTTTATCGCTTTTCTTATAATAGCCCTCATTATTTTTACAGTTTGCAGTTGTTGCAAACCATCAACCGACAATTTAGCACGAAGCGATGGATTATGCAAATGAAAATAGGTGCCATAAAGATCTTTAATTTTATTATGAGAATAGAGATCAACAATTGGTTCCCCGTTTAGAGTTAATTGAATAGAAGGTTTTATTTCACTCCACAAACCGAGATACCATTTATTTTTGTAGCTAACAGTATTAGACTGCTTAATCTCTTGACTTTCTAAAATCTTTCCTTGGGGGAGTAATCCCTCTTCCTGTAAATAGGCAATATGAGTTCTCCAAAAGTTGCTCTTATGGTTGTTATTTGTAAGATGTGCGAGTTCGTGTAATATAGTTTCTCTAAAATAGTTAGCCCCATAAAATAGCAATTCCGGATTGAGTTCAATAAAACAAGTCCGATTATAACACTTCCCAAGGTTTCGAATTCTATAATTTAGCGCCACACTGCACTTTAATTTATGACGGGCACAAACACGATTAACATACTCGTCAATATGCTTTGTGAGTGCAATATGCATATCGATTACATCGTTATTTATTTCTTCTTTACTTTTCTGTTCTGCAAGTTGGCTGAATAGCCTTACAAACTCGCAACACTCCTCAATTGTCGAAAATTTCTCTTGTGTCATAATTTTATTGGTTTTGATTATGCGACGAAAGTAAAACTTCTCTCTGCCATATCAGGTCAGAGAGGGAATGTCAATGTATGATAAAGATAAATTTTGCTATTTAATGCGGCTGCACAATAGTCTTTGCGCTTGCAGTTTTTACAATGTTCGCCCGACCAGACCGAGTTGAAATGGTCGGCGTTCTCCATATTCATCATCAGATACATCATTGAGATAACGCGGATTTGCTGCATTAAAAGCAATATCTTCATTAAATATTTTCAGGTAGTCCATATTGTATTTTATTTACTCTGCATTGTTCGTTAAATGTTGTATGACTTTGTCGTACTCCTTTTGGAGTTTTACATGTATCAACGAAGTAATGTATGTCAGCCTACGGGAAAGTATATACTTAGCTTGTTCCGGCGACAATTCAAATCGTAAAGCAACTTGCTTGGCACACTCCTCTTGATTTGGAGCCATTCGTATTATATGAAAGAGTTCTTCCAAATAGGGGCTGATAGCAAGCAAAGCTTCCAACTCTGATTTGCGACACTGGTAATCTTCAATCGTAATTAACTTTTTCATAATCGTTTTACTTTTTATACACCTTAAAATGATACTGCGAGCCCATACCAGCCGAGGCGTTGTTGTTTGCAGTCTTCTCGGCCTTTTTTCGGAGAATATCTTTGAGTAGCACGGGGGCTAAGACACCCACCGAGTCGCCCATAGAGAGCAGTTTCTGCTGAAAATCAAACGATGGGCAGAGGTGATACTCTAAAATCGAATACTCCTCGTTGCGCTGCGAGCGAGTCCACTCCATATTAAACTCCACATTTTTGCCCGTGATGGTAAGAATTTTCTCCTCAACTTTCTGCACCTGCGCTCGCAAGTGTGTATATTCTTTGTTTTTCATAATAAGTGGGATGTAATTTTCGGCAAAACTACACCACCAAACTGCCAAAATATGACAGATTAGAATTTCAAAGACAAAAAGAGCAGAATGTTGAATTTTATTTAAGCCGTACCAAGTAACACCAATTGACCTTAATTTAGACTATAAAGGAGGCTACACAGGAAGAGTAAGATTGGAGTTTTAGCGGTTTTTGTGAGCTATATCGTTTTACAGTACAACTGCCTAATGTGTTGAATATAAATAATTTCGGCGGTGAAATGTTATTCACCGCCGAAAAAGGGCTATCCCGAAGGAGCCATCCTTTTTGGGTTTATTATCACATGTATAAGAATTATTCTTGTACTGGTTCGAGTTGAACTGTGAAGTGACGGAGAAGAGGAGCTTCCCAAGTGATACGATAACCGTGTTTGATTTCGTTACGACGGTCGAATACGTTTTTGAGAGCTACTGCGATAACGTCCATGTGGTTGTTAGTGTAAGTACGACGAGCGATACACAAACGGAGAAGGTCGAGACCACCGAAACGGTTTTCGCGAGTTACAGGGTCACGGTCAGCAAGGATGTAACCGATTTCGCAACCACGAACACCAGCTTCTTTGTAAAGTTCGATAGCCAATGTTTGAGCAGGGAACTCTTCTTTAGGCACGTTAGTAAGGATGAGAGAAGCGTCAACGAACAATGCGTGACCACCTACAGGACGTTGGTAAGGGATACCGAATTCGTCGAGGCGAGCAGCGAGGTATTGAACTTGTTTGATACGAGTTTCGATAGTATCGAGCTCAGTATTTTCGTCAAGACCAACAGCAAGAGCGTCCATATCACGACCGTTCATACCACCGTAAGTCAAGAAACCTTCGTAACGGATACAGAAGCCTTTAGCGCCTTCGTACCAGTCTTCGTGACGAGTAGCGATGAAACCACCCATGTTAACGAGACCGTCTTTTTTAGAAGACATAGTCATACCGTCAGCATAAGAGAACATTTCGCGGCAGATTTCTTTGATAGTTTTGTCAGCGTAGCCTTCTTCACGAGTTTTGATGAAGTAAGCATTTTCTACGAAACGAGCAGAGTCGAAGAGAACGCGTTTGCCATATTTGTCAGCAACAGCACGTACGCCACGGAGGTTTTCCATAGATACAGGTTGACCACCAGCAGTGTTGTTAGTGATAGTAACGATGACGAAAGGAATTTTGTCTGCGTTTTCAGCAAGGCATTTTTCCAATTTGTTGATATCAACATTACCTTTGAAAGGCAATTCAAGTTGAGTGTTTTTAGCTTCGTCGATAGTGCAGTCAACTGCGAAAGCTTTACGACCTTCGATGTGACCTTTAGTAGTGTCGAAGTGAGAGTTACCAGGAACGATATCACCTTCGTTTACGAGGTAAGAGAAAAGTACGTTTTCTGCAGCACGACCTTGGTGAGTTGGGATAATCCAGTCGAAACCAGTGATTTTAGTGATAGTTTCTTTGAGGTGGAAGAATGAGCGAGCACCAGCATAAGCTTCGTCACCCATCATCATAGCAGCCCATTGACGGTCAGACATAGCACCAGTACCAGAGTCAGTGATACAGTCGATGTAAACCATGTCAGATTTCAAACCGAAAAGGTTGTAGTGTGCATCTTTAATCCATTGTTCACGTTCAGCACGTGTAGATTTACGAAGAGGCTCTACCATTTTAATTTTATAGGCCTCGGCGAAAGGTAGTTCCATAATAGTGTAATTTTTTAATATTTATACGATTAATAAATAAGAAAACATAGTCAAACTGAGGTAGATGGTTGTATCTCCTCAATTTCTTTGCAAAGGTACAACTATTTTTTGGTATAAGCAAACAAAAAAAGGAAAAGTTTTACTAAAAATTATTAGTTGTAGTTACAAAAAACGAGACGAAGTGTATGATGCTTCGTCTCGTTATGTTTTTTTAGAAAGTCTAATTAAAGAATTTCGTCGATGATAGCAGTAATTTTTGCTTCGTTAGTAGCACCAACGATTTTTTTACCAGGAACCATTTCACCATTTTTGAAGAAGAGGATAGTTGGAACTGAACGGATTGCAAATTCTTCTGTAGTTTCAGGAGATTCTTCGATATCTACTTTACCCACAGCAGCACGACCTTCGTAAGCTGTTGCAATTTTGTCGATAACAGGTGAAAGTGATTTACATGGTCCGCACCAAGCAGCACCAAAGTCAACAACAACTACTGCGTTGTTTGCCAAAACTTCTTTGAAGTTAGCATCTGTAATGTGTAATGCCATAATTTAGATTTTTTATTGTTAGTTAGTAAAAATAATTAATCACATTGGATTTGAATGCAAAGGTAGTCAATTTAATTCAAAAATCATAATTTCAATTCATAATTTTTGTTAAAAGCAATTTAGTCTTCCGTATTTGTCTCGTTATTAGCATCATCTTGATTGTTTTCTTGTTCGATTGTTTTGTTGTCATTAATCCAAAATTTAATGACACCAGTCTTTTGAATAGCACTTAACTCTTTGACTAATTGAGGTGTTATGTCAACATTTAGTTTTCTTGATTTTAATTTTAGATTACTACTTGTTTCTGGGTCATGTACTTCTAAAAATAGTTCAGACTTTCCTTTATTTCCGCCCAATAAACCTAATAATTTACTGGTCAATATGCTATCAATCGAACCTAATTGTAGTGAAATTGTAAGTTTCTTAAGAAGTTTTTCTGCTACATTTTCCAATAGTTCCATTTTTAGGATTTTTACTTCCATTTCTTTTGGTTTACCATCTTCCTCTTTTGGTTTGAATTTCCAATCACTACCACGTTCTTGGATTTTTACAATAATTGCAACAAATAAGTTTTCTTTCAGATAGTTACGATAAGTAGTGTAATCATTACCAAATAGCGGAAATTCATATGAACCAGAGTAATCTTGCAAAGTAAGAATTCCAAAAGGCATATTTTTTTTAGTCATACCTTCACGACAAGCTGTAACAAGTCCTCCTACTGAGAAAGTTTTCATTTCTCTATTGTCTTTCATCTTGCCTATTTTAGCAAGATTGGTACAAGCATATTTAATAGGTACAGAATATTGGTCCAATGGGTGAGCTGATAGGTAGATACCTACATATTCTTTTTCTTTGTCAAGTCGTTCGAATGTCGACCATCGTTCAGCTTTAGGTAGTTCGGGTTTTGGTATTTCGAATGTATCATCATCTAATCCGCCGAATAGCGAATTTGTCGACATTTGCTTGTCTTGTTGATAACGGTTGCCATACTTAATCAAAGTCTCCATCACTTGTTCACCTTTTGAGTTTTCAGCAAAGAATTGTTCTCTTGTAACATCTTCAAAACAATCAAATGCGCCTGATAAAGCTAACGACTCCATTGTTTTTTTATTGCAAGACGAAAGGTTTACACGTTCGAGGAAGTCAAATATTGAGGTATATGGACCATTTTTGCGTCGTTCATTCACAATGGCCTCCACTGCGCCTTCGCCTACACCTTTTATACCTCCAAGACCGAAACGAATTTCACCTTTAGTATTTACAGTAAAGTTCAATTCCGACTCGTTTACATCTGGACCTTTTACCTCTAATCCCATCGACTGACATTCGTCCATAAATTTCGTTACTTCCGAAATATTGTCTTTATTTCGAGTCAAGTTGGCTGCCATAAATTCGGCAGGGTAGTGCGCCTTTAAATATGCTGTTTGATATGATACCCACGAGTAGCATGTAGCATGTGATTTATTAAATGCATACGATGCAAATTTTTCCCAGTCGGCCCAAATTTTTTCCAATTTCGCAGGGTCGTGACCATTGCCCTGACCTTGAGAGATGAATTTAGGTTTCATTTGGTCTAGCTTGTCGCGCAACTTTTTACCCATTGCTTTACGCAATGCATCAGACTCACCACGTGTAAAGTTAGCCAACAAGCGCGACAAAAGCATCACCTGCTCTTGATACACCGTAATGCCATAAGTATCTTTTAGATACATCTCCATGCAATCCAAATCATACTCAATAGGTTCACGACCATGTTTGCGGGCAATAAACTGAGGAATATAGTCCATCGGACCTGGACGATACAGAGCATTCATTGCAATCAAGTCCTCAAATACCGAAGGTTGCAACTCTTTCAAATACTTTTGCATACCAGGCGACTCGAATTGGAATGTGCCAACTGTGCGTCCCTCGCTATACAATTTGTATGTTTCAGCATCATCGATAGGTATTTTGTCTATATCAACATCAATTCCTTTCGATTTTTTGATGTTGCGCAAAGCTTCTTTGATAATAGATAAAGTCTTCAATCCAAGGAAGTCCATTTTAATCAATCCTACCGACTCAATTACCGACCCCTCATATTGTGTCACCAACATATCTTCCTTAGTTTCTTTGTCTTGTGCAGTTGATAGCGGAGCAAATTTCTTAAGGTCATCAGCTCCAATAATTACACCGCAAGCGTGCACACCTGTTTGACGGACAGTACCTTCCAGCATTTCGGCATACTTCAATGTATCAGCAATGTTCATATCTTCACTATTACGCGCTTCTGCCAATTCTGGTACATATTTCAAGCAGTTTTTGATGTTTACCTTAGGCACTTTGCCTGTTTTAGGGTCTGCTTTATCTTCACCAAATTTATCTGGTATTAGAGCTGTTAGTTTGTTTACATCTGGTAGTGGCACATTTTGCACGCGACCTACATCTTTAATAGATGATTTAGTTGCCATTGTACCATATGTAATAATGTGAGCAACCTTTTCTTTGCCATATTTTTCTGTCACCCAGCGTAATACCTCCCCACGACCATCATCATCAAAGTCGATATCAATATCGGGCAACGAAATACGGTCGGGATTTAAGAAACGCTCAAACAGCAAGTCATATTTCAATGGGTCAACATCAGTGATTTTCAAGCAATAAGCTACTACCGAACCAGCTGCCGAACCACGACCAGGACCCACTGATACTCCCATTCCACGTGCAGCTGAAATGAAGTCTTGCACAATCAAAAAGTAGCCAGGAAAACCCATCGTCTTCATAATATGCAACTCAAACACAATACGTTCCATTGTGTCATCTGGCACAGGGTCTCCATATCTCATTTTGGCTCCATCAAGAGCCAATTTGCGAAGATAGTCTGCCTCTAATTTTATACGATATAGTCTATCATAACCACCAATGGCTTTAATCTTTTTTTCTCCATCTTCTCTCGACATCACTTCTTCGCCTTTTTCATTACGAGTGAATTCATTGAATAGGTCTTCGTGAGTATATTTTTGACGATATTCATCTTCTGTACCGAATTCAGTTGGAATATCAAACATTGGCATAAGAGGACCTCTATCAAGACTATATACCTCCACCTTGTCGGCAATTTCCATTGTATTCGCCAATGCTTCAGGTACATCAGCAAATATTTCAGCCATCTCCTCTGGAGTCTTCAACCACTCTTGTTTTGTGTATCGCATACGATTTGGGTCGTCCAAATCACGTCCTGTAGAAAGGCAGATCAAGCGGTCGTGCGCTTCAGCATGCTCTTCTTCCACAAAGTGCACGTCATTAGATGCAATCACCTTTGTATTAGTCTTTTTAGCAAGTTCAAGTATCACCTTGTTCACTTGCTTCTGACGTTGATACACATTTTGGTCTGCGTTAGGTTTATCTGTTTTATGTCGTTGAATTTCAAGGTAGTAATCGTCACCAAATCGTTCTTTAAACCACATAATGCTCTTTTCTGCCTCATCTAATCTACCGGCAATGATATGTTGAGGAATCTCACCACCAAGGCAAGCAGAGCAAACAATAAGTCCCTCTTTATGAGCTTCTAATAATTCTTTATCTATACGTGGACGATAGTAGTTGCCATCTATCCAAGCGGTAGATACTATCTTACAGAGGTTTTCATAACCTTTGGGATTCTTGGCAAGCAGAATCAAGTGATAGCCCGATGCATCCACTATCTGTTCTTTACCACTTTCGGGGTTAATTGTTTTATAATCTTTATCTTTAGAGTATAAAGAACGACGAGCACAATAAGTTTCGCAACCGATAATAGGTTTAAAGAACTCTTTTTCTTTTGCAGCAATTTGTGCTTTTATCTCTTCAACACCATCCCAATTGCATATTTCTTCTGCTTTTTGGAGTTCTTTTTTAAGTTCTTTTATAGCATCTTTAACCTTTCCATTAACCTTAGCGGCAGTGTCGACCAACTCTTTGATACCAAACATATTACCATGGTCAGTAATAGCAATAGCATTCATTCCGCTGCGCTTGCATTTATCGATAAGGTCGCTCACTTTCGACATCCCATCAAGGATAGAATAGTGAGTATGTACGTGTAAGTGTGTGAATTGTGGCATAATTCTAGATTTTTAGTTGTTAGTAGAGAGTAGTAAGACTGTCTATCGTGTTAATTATTTGATATTCTTACTACTGAAATAATTAAAACTGAAAATAAATAAAGGCTTGTAGGTCGGCAGTGATGAATTGGTAAACGATGAATACTACTGCTACAACGAGTATAGCCATTATGGGTAGAGGCAGTAGTGCAAAGTTGATGCGATACCAGCGTTTCCAACGTACAGGCAACCAGTGTATTATCATGCCTAAAACAAATAGTGCAAAAACTTTCCAATATCCCAAGCAGATATCTGGTATTACATCCACATTCCATGCCGACCCCATTTGGTGCACCATGTTTTTGGCCGTATTCCAAGCATGTTCATTGGCAGATGCAGGGTCAAGATTAGAACCCGAACGGAAGAATAATCGCGTAAAACTAATAAAAATAAATGTTTGAAATATTCCCCATATATTTCCAATTTGCAGAAATCTTTCTTGATTTTCGTTTTTCTTGGTGCATTTACAATAAATCCAACGCACTAGTGTTCCAATTGCGATGATTCCACACCAAACGGCAAGCACATTCCAAATAGGTGCAGGCGAAAAATACACTAAACTAACGAGTAGAGTAGTGACCAACGCTACCATCAACATTTTTATATTCATCGACCATCCGCGCCAAATCTTGTATATAAGCATACCCACGCCATTCAAACCACCCCAAATCATGAAGTTAAAACTTGCCCCATGCCATATACCTCCTAATAGCATAGTTATCATCATATTTAGATTTGTAATGATTTTGTTTCTACGCTCCGGACGGAATACTCCCCACAGCACAATTGCTAGTGCTATTGATAGTACAATAATCGCAATTGTTACACTGCCCGAGAGTATCACTCCAATTGCAGCTATAGCAACCACCCAAAAGAATGTACCGAACGTTGCATTGCGATTACCGCCCAATGGAATATAGAGATAATCTTGCAACCAACGCGAGAGTGATATATGCCAACGTTTCCAGAAATTACTTGCATTTGGTGCTTTGTATGGCGAATTGAAGTTTTGAGGCAAATAGAATCCCATTATCATAGCCACACCAATCGCTATGTCTGTATAACCCGAAAAATCGGCATAAACTTGCAGAGAGTAAACAAGCAAGGCCATCAAATTCTCAAAACCCGAAAACAGCATAGGATTGTCAAACACGCGGTCGATAAAGTTCACAGCTAAGTAGTCACTAAGTATAATTTTCTTAGCTAAACCATTGAGAATCCAAAATATAGCCATACCAAACTGACGACGAGCAAGAAAATAAGGCTTATATATTTGAGGTATGAATTCTGCTGCTCTCACAATCGGACCTGCCACCAACTGTGGGAAAAACGAAACATAGAATCCATAGTCTAATATATTCTTAACAGGCTGAATTCTTTTTCTATACACATCCATTGTGTAACTAATGGTTTGGAAGGTATAGAATGAAATACCTACTGGTAAAATTATCTGATCTACCTTAAAATGGTCCGAACCTGTAACTGCATTACCTATAGCTGCAAAATAGTCATAAACCTCAAATGATGAGTGAAATAGCGAATTGATCAGGTCAACAAAGAAGTATGAATATTTAAAATAACTGAGAACTAAGAGATTGATGCAAACACTTAGACCAACAAATAACTTCCTATACAACTCTTTATCCGACCGATAGACCAATTTAGCGATAAAAAAATCCGATATCGTGGCAAATACAAGCAATAGTACAAATAATCCACTTGTTTTGTAGTAGAAAAACAGACTGACTATAAATAAGAATGTATTGCGTAACAGGCGTTTAGAGTGAAACAACGAGAATATAGCAAAGACAATAGCAAAGAATGCCCAAAAATAGAATTGGGTAAACAACAAAGGCGAATTTTCATCAAAAGCAAATGTCTTAGATAAAAAAGATATTATTAAATCCATCGTTATGAGTTGATAGTTGAGATTCTATAATTAAATTATGAATTATGAATTATGAATTATGAATTATGAATTATGAATTATGAATTATTTATATAGCCATTCCCAAACAATCGCATTATACAACATATCACCTAGTAAATTGTATCCAGGCACGAGAAAATGCACTCTATCTTTGTTTGCAAGACCAACTTCGTTCCAAACAGTTATCGAGCCGAGACCTCCCATTATTTCATATAGATCCCATACTGCAGCATTATGTTCCTTAGCTAATTCATACATTGCTTTTTGCACTATCGCAGTATTTTCATTCAAACCATAACTTCTACGTCCTACTCGCACTACACAGTCGTTGTTTGTAATAAATATCACTGCGCAATTAGGGTTTACAGCATATATTTTCGATAGTAAATTGTTATATCTTGTTTTGAACATCTCTTTGCTAAATTGCCCTTTGGGTACATTGGCATCGTTTATACCCACAGCCATAATTGCTAAATCTGGTTTTACAAAAGCTAATTGCTCTTCAAGACGTTCGCATCTCAACCACGATTGCAATGAAGCTCCATTCACACCCATCGAGTGGTAGGTTATACCATTAAAATCATTCTCAGGCAATAGTCCCATTATCGAGAATTTATATTCTCCTATTGCACTATGTTGGCTGTTTTCGGTGCATAATCCATTGTCTGATTCGAGACCAATTTCAAGCGAATAAACAGAATCTGTTACCAGACTATCCATATTCTCTTCTACAAACAAACTATCTACTGATTGAATCGATGAATTATATTTATTCAGCAATCTATCAAACTCTTTCACATATCCAAGGGCAATAGTTCCACTTTCAGCCAATACGTTCAACCTAAATATAAACGAACTATCTTCATATACCGAGGGTATTGTATCATCTCCAACTATCAAAATTGGCATTAAATCTGGATCTCCAACCGTTGCTAATAAACGCAGTTTATTATATTTCCAATTCGACCCAAATTCTTCTGGATTAAGATTGAATGTTATCGAACTTTGTGTGTTGTTGGTCGATATTGTATAGCCCATCAGTCCGAGTGTTTCTGTAATAGGAGGACGTGAATTTTGGCATTTTTTCCATTCGCCTGAATATGATACACTATAATTCTTTGGATTATTGGTGCGAGCTGCGGTGTATGGAAATATTGCTCCTCTCGATGCTGCAAATCCCGGTTGTATATTTGCAAAGTTGGTTCGCATTCTGTTTGGGAATACTCCTGCTTGTATGTGCGATCCACCTATATGTAGAATATTTATATTGCCTTCTCCCCACAATGCCAATGAATCTAATTTGGCAAAAAACTGTTCAAATTTTGAGGAATCACCACAGTATATGAGTCTATTGGCTTTGTGATTGATGCAGTCGTAGTGGGGTAGTTCCTTCATCAGCGGATAGCTTTGAGCCACTCCAATCATTGGCAACATCACTAAACAAAATATATGTAATAAAAGTTGTTGCATATATTAATTGACTGTTGACTGTTGACTGTTGACTATTGACATTTTATACAATTCATACGCCTCCATCAATCCTTCCCAAAGCATTTCACTTGCTTTGTTCGAACCTGCATATGTAAAGTGTATGTGGTCCGAACCGGCCAATGGTGGATTCATATTTACCCAATTGGTCATTGAGTTCTTTCCTCCCATCGATTTATACAAATCCCAATATGCCACATTATTTGCTAAACACATATTGCGTAGTGCATCAATTAGTTTTGGCAAATGAGGGTATGTTTCCATTTGTCCATTTATGTTTGTCGACATGTCCGATGGACCGATAAATAATATAATGGACTCTGGCGACACTTGTCTCAAATATTCTATCTGACGAGTCAATTGTTCGCAATATGTTGCAATTGCTTTGTCCGATTTTGTATAAGGCACTCGGTTGCCGCCAAATTGCATAATTATCATTGGTACACTATTTTGTGTGTAGTAGTCGCGCAAACTTTCTCTATTTATAGATGTGAATATTGTGCCTGAGCATCCACGCATTGCAGCGTTGTCAAATTGTACTCCAACCTCATCACCATCAACCATAAATCCATGCACTAATGCTTTGCCTTTCATGAATATTGATGCGCGGGTCGACGAATCTGGCAAATTGAATGTTATCAAACCATTGTGTGAATTCAATTTTTTTGTCTCACTTCTACCTTTGGTTGATAAGGTTGCGCTCACTTCGCCCTCTACTTCGTCTAGCAAAATAGTTATCTTGTTGAAATATTTTGTGTTAGGTCGTGTTTTGCTATAATTCAAGCGGTAGAACGAGAATGTTGCTGTATCTGTGAGCATTGCGGTTTGACCGAGTGGACCATAATTACGCTCTTCCATACGCATATCTTGAGTGCCATACACAAGATAGCGAGGTAGTACACCACTACATTTTTGTCCGAACGATGATGTCGGAATTGTTTGTATTGCAGGTAAAAGTCCCACTCCATAACCTCCAAATGTATCTTGCAGTGCAGTACGCAAATAGTTCGACATGCGGTCTTCTTCTATTTGCGAGTCACCATAATGTATTATGCGCACTTTTTTCTCTTTAGCCATCTCCAATGCTTCAAATAACGGAAAAATCCATTCAACACTATCTTGCGGATATGATGGTGCAAATTTGTGTGCCAACACTTTGCGACGCAATTTTTCATATTCCGATGCTTGTGCTGCTTCTATTTCGCGCTTTATTGCATCTATACCAAAAAACACCTGATCCATATTCGCCAATGGTTGTATGGTTCTCTCTTCTCCTCCTTCCATCACTTCTCGAGGCGAAGGAAATTCAAGAGTTGTCGATCCAATCGAAACTCCTTCCGCAGGCAATGCATATCCAATCAGTCCCATCATGGTATATACTGCTACTATAAATAATATTGTCTTATACGGTTTCATATTAGTTAAGAGTAATAATTTTTTCAGTTCTCAATAAGCGAGTGTAGCCCCAATTTTGCTTGGGTTATTCCGAGCGTAGCAAGGGTCAACAACGCATTTGTTAATTCTCTATTCGTAACTTTTGTCCGATTCTCAAAAAGTCCGATTTCAACCCATTCCATTTCTTTAGTTGTGTCACGGTCACTTTGTGTCGTTTAGCTATATGTCCTAGCGTATCGCCCGATTTCACAACATATATCTTCACTGCATTAGCCTTTTTTATAGCTGCAGCACGAGCTTTTTCTTGTGCAATATCAGCTTCTATTATGGCAACTAATTCTTCCTTACGTGCAGCAATCTCAGTTTCATACACCGATGCCAATACCTCATCCAACATCAAGCTCTCTGGCACAAATATCTCGTCAATCCAACGCGTCGAAGGCAATATCTTTGCATTAGTCAATCCTAATTCTATTCCTATCGAATCCTGTAGCGTTGTTTTGCGAATTGGGTGCTCAAATTTATATTTCACATACCCCGTTAGGTTGTATATCGAATCTAACGATATTTCACAATCAAAATCTACACTATCGCAAATCGTGTTTTTAGGCAGATGCTCGCACAACAACTTCATCTCTTCATTGCTTACCGATTTAAGATTTATGCCACACAAATTTGCCACATCAGCCAATAGTGGAGCGCCATTCAAATAGGCCAATATTGCCACATCCTCATTGCCATAATATTCCACCAAGTCACTCATATATTTTGCCACCACATCAGTCGACAATCTCAAGTCATAGCGCTCATCCACTCGATCATCTATTTTCAGTCCATATCTGCGAGCCACAGGAGTTGTCAATCCCCAAATACCAGCCTCATAACCATTATTATAGCGCAAATCAATTCTTTTATTGATCTGCATAGGTAGCGACGAAACCTTTTCCGACAAACCATAACTCGCAAACAATGAATCCCATGGCAACGCAACATTTGCCATCGAACCCATAGCAATCATCACTCCTAATATAGTCAATTTTATTCTCATGTCTAAGGTCAAAAAATCTTTGCAAAGTTACAAAAAATAATCTACAATACTCGTCGTTTTATGCTAAAAAACTTAACAAATTATACACAATTTTCTTTATGTCTAATTATGAGTATTTTTGTCTTTTTTAGCACAAAAGTTAACAACTTTTTGAATTAAATTTCGTACCTTTGCAAATTATTTATCTATAGAGTGAATTTATGAAACGATCTTATCTACTATTTCTCACCTTATTATTTGCATCTACGGCGTTATTTGCTTCTCAATCAGATACAACAATCCATCACGTCTGTCGCAAACACCCTTTCGCCTACAATGGCTATCAAGGTGGCATGATGTTCAACATTGGTTATGTGCAGAGTCGTGATTTTCAGTTTTCTGACAATCAACAAAATCCTCTTGGCAATTCCCAGCAACTCAAAGGTGCCTCTCTTGGCATCGGAGGCGCACTTCGTGTCGGATTTGGCAAATATCTCCGCGTCGGTATCGAGGGCTATGTCTCTACCCACAAGTACGGACCTAATGCAAGTTCTGCCAAAGTCGGGTGGGGTGGACTCCTTCTCGATTCTCATTGGCACATCAAGCGTTGGACTATTTTCACTGGAGGTGTCATCGGTGGCGGCTCCTATACCCATACAACATTAATCAATCACGATAATTCTATCACCAACTATCCCAACGATTTCGTAGTCGAAAACCAATACGTATCCTATCGCCACTATCCTTTTCTCGTGCTCAATCCATTCGTAGGATGCGAATATTCTCTCACCAAGCGCATCAGCGCCGTAGCCAAAATCGACTATATGCTCAATGCAACCAATTGGGCCGACGATTTTGCCACAGGTCCTCGTTTCTTCATCGGTTTCATGTTTGGCCGATAGACTTTTTTCCCTACCCAACAGCTACCTTCTTCATAGGATAACCCTACCTTCAAGCAACCTATGCCGAAGAAGACTGACACCTCAAAATAATAAAATCCATTCCTAATCCCCAACTATGAAATATCTATTTTCTCTTTTTTTCGCTATCATCCTCCTTCTTCCTAGTTGTGTCGAAGAGAACATCAGTGCCGACGAGCGTCTCCAACTCACCTTCTCGTGCGACACGCTCATTATGGATACTCTCTTTGCCGAACAACAATCAGCCACAGGTCGCTTTATGATATACAACGAGAACAAAAATGCCCTCAACATCTCGTCTATACGCATGGCAGGAGGTTCTTCCTCTCATTTCCGTTTCAATGTCGATGGTCGCATAGCAGGCAAAGGCGAGGCGCTCAACGATATTGTCATCAAGGGTCGCGATTCTCTCTTTGTTTTCGTTGAAATGACTCCTCCAACCACCGACCATCAACCATATCTCGTCATATTCGATTCTCTTATTTTTGAGTGCAACAGTCGCATAAAGGACGTAAAACTCATGGCTGTCAGTAGCGATGCACGCATTTTGCGCAATCAAATCTATACTACAAACGCCACAATCGATTCTCTCCGCCCTAATCTCGTATTCAACCATATCTATGTTGCCGAAGGTGCTAAACTTACTATTTCCGAAGGTGCCAAGCTCTATATGCATGCAGGCGCAAACATCATTGTCGATGGTACTTTAGAGTGTCGAGGCTCATTCGAGCATCCTGTCATCATTCGTGGCGACCGTTTCGATTGCATCAACGATGTCGACCAAACTCCTTACGACCAAATGCCAAACCAATGGGGTGCTATTTATCTTCAAAATGCACAATCTCAGCATATTATCGAGAATACCCATATCCGTGGTGCAAGTGCTGGCATACTTCTCATAGGTGCCAATCGTAGCGAACCCACTCTCGAACTTCGCAACTCCGTAGTTCACAATTCTGGTGCTTATGGCGTATATGCTCAGCAAGGCAATCTCGTTGTCGAAAACTCCGAAATAAGCAATTGTGGCGAGTCTTGTATAGTTCAGTTAGGTGGCTCATTGCGTATGGCGCACACCACTATCGCCAACTACTATCGCTATGCTTCGCGCAAGAATGCCTCTGTCCGAATTCTCAACTATGTAGTGCAAAATGGTTCATCACTCTATTTCCCAATTTCAAGCGCAGTTATCGAAAACAGTATCATATTTGGTAGTAATAGTGAGGAACTCGAACTTGGTCACGACACCACCTCTCTTGCCGACTACAATGTGCTCCTTTCTCACACGCTTATCAAAGGCAAACAACAAGAAACCAACAATTTCGTAAATTGCTATTGGGCAAAATCTCGCAACGTGCGCAATGCCTCCGACACAGTTTTTGTCAACACCAAGATTGACAACATCGCCGAAACAGGCTATTTCAACTTCCATCTCGACTCCCTCTCTCACGCACGCAATTTAGGCTCACCCCAAGTCTCAAACCTCTATCCCCTCGACCTCGACGGCAACGACCGTAATTCCGATGGCACTCCCGATTTAGGAGCGTATGAAAAACAATAATTGTTTAATAATAAAATCAATATGAATCAACAAGAAGTAGGTTATGTTTATATATTAACCAATCCGAGTTTTTGTAATGATTGGGTGAAAATAGGTAAAAGTTCTCGCCCTGTTGATGTTCGTTCAAAGGAGTTAGATAATACGGCAGTACCTCTTCCTTTTGAAATATTTGCAGTAATGAAAACTGTGAAATATAACGAGGTGGAGAAATTAGTGCATAAAACTATAGATAGATTGACTGATTTGAGAATACGTCAAAATCGTGAGTTTTTTAATGTTAATCCACATGTTGCATTGGATATATTTCGCGATATTGCAATGACAATAGATGATGCAGAAGTGATTTTATATGTGGATAATGAACCTAAACACGATGAAGATTTTGATTGTTATAGTAAGCGAGAGGTTAAACGTTCTCGTTTTAAATTTAGTATGTGTGGAATAGAAATAGGAGAGCCTATTGTTTTTGATCCGACAGGTATAGTTGTTAAGGTTGCTACTGATGATTCGGTTGAGTATAATGGAAGAATATATAAGTTATCTCCTTTTGTTGGCACATTCATGCCTATTGAAAAACGTAATGCATCTGGAGCTTATCAAGGAGCTAAATATTTTTCATATAAGGGTAGAATTCTTGATGTTATAAGAAAAGAGCGAGAGTTGTAATATTTGTACACAAAAAATAGCCTATACCAATAGATATAGGCTATTTTTTGTGTATTTACGAATATGTATAAAGAAAAAAGCAGTCACAAATTGTAACTGCTTGATTTTCTTTTGTGGTGCCACCAGGAATCGAACCGGGGACACAAGGATTTTCAGTCCTTTGCTCTACCAACTGAGCTATGGCACCATCGTTGCTTCCTTTCTCAAAAGCGAGTGCAAAGTTACGATATTTATTTGATATAACCAAATATTTTCGGCTAAAAATAACAATAAATTTATTGTGCTTTGTTTTTCAGTATATTACATGCCAAATTTTTCGGGAAATTTAGCATTTATCTCTTTATAATAAGCTTTAATTTGTGCCATATCGGCATCTACATTGCCTGTTGGTGTGAACTGATCGCCGAGAATTATCTCTTTTTTCTTGAAATCTAATGCTGCAAATACGATTGGAATACCTGCTTTTTCGGCAATAAAATAGAATCCTTTTTTCCAATCAGGGTTGTAGCTGCGAGTACCTTCTGGGGTAATAGCCACACAAAGCGACTCATGTTTGTCGAATTCTGCCGCCATGGCATCGGTCATACGCATCTTTTTGTCGCGTTGGATAGCCACGCCGCCAAGTGCGCGCATCAAGTAGCCCATAGGGAAGAAAAACCACTCTTTTTTCATAAAGAAGTTGGCTTTGATATTGAGTGCAAATTTCACAAAAATACCAATCATAAAGTCCCAATTCGATGTGTGTGGAGCAACGCAGATTACACATTTATTAGGAAGCGCTTGTTTTAGGTTGATAGTCCAACCAAAATATTCTAATGTTTTATAAGCCCAATTCTTTTTCATATTTAAGCATTGTTTTATTGTTAATAGTTTCTGTACTCTAAATAACGTCTGCTGCAGAGGCAGTATAGATGTGTATTTTTATGTTTTTCGATTTAGATAGTGCTTTACAACATGCTATCAAAGTCGACCCTGTAGTGAGCACATCATCGATGAGCAATATTGTCTTGTCTTCAAATAGAGTAGCATCGCGTAGTTCGAATAGGTCTTTCACATTCTCTATACGTTCTTTGAGCGACTTTTTTGTTTGCGATTCGTTGTTGCGTGTGCGGTAGAGATTGGTTGTTTCCAATGACACATTCAATTGTCGTGCCACTTCTCTTGCAATCAGTTCCGATTGATTATACCCACGCTGCGCAATGCGTTTGTTGTGTAGTGGTACGGGTACAATGTAGTCTATTTGCGTATATCGTTTGCTCTGTTGTATTTGGTTGGCTATAGCTTCTCCAAGTAGCGAACCAATTGCCTGGTAATTATTATATTTAAGGTCGTGTATTAGTTGTTGACTGATAGTGCCCATCTCAAACTTCATCAGTGCAGCCACACTTTCGAATGGTGCCAATCCCATCAATCTCTCTTCAAGTTGATTACCTTTATATTTTGTCATTGGCGAGGCAAACAAGTCTTTTAATGTGGTTGTCTTGCAATGCTCGCACACTGCCACTTCGTCGATTTCCAATGCCGCACCACAATTCAAGCAATGTCTATCAACTAATACGCATTTCAAATATTTTAAAAGTTTATCAAACAATTTTCAATTTTATTGCCAAGGGCTCAAAGACTTTCAATTCTTAATTCTCAATTTTCTTGCAATTGCATCGGCACAGTTTTCGCCATCCATAGCACTTGAGGTGATGCCACCTGCATAACCCGAACCTTCGCCAGCAGGGTAGAGTCCGCTGATTTGTGGATGCTCATATGTATCTATGTTGCGTGGTATGCGAATAGGTGATGATGAGCGACTTTCTACGCCCACTACCACAGCTTCGTTGGTCAAATAGCCACGCATTTTGCGGTCGAATGCTTTGAACCCCTCTTGCAAGCGTTTGCCTATGCGTTCAGGTAGCCAAAAATGTAGAGGTGATGAAATTATACCTGGCAAGTATGAACAATCAGGCAGACTATTCGATAGTTTACCTTTGGTAAAGTCAGCCAAGCGTTGAGCTGGAGCAGTTTGCAATCCGCCTCCGTTGTTATTAAATGCCAATCGTTCAAGGTCTTCTTGGAAACGAAGTCCACACAATTCGCCGTATTGAGCATATTCCGTAAGGTCTTCAGGGCGAAGTTCCACTACGATACCCGAATTGGCAAATGGCGAGTTTCGGTGCGATGCACTCATACCATTTACAACTATCTGTTTCTCTTCAGTTGCCGATGGCACGATATGTCCACCAGGACACATGCAGAATGAATATACACCACGACCATCTACTTGATGTACAAGTCCGTATGATGCAGCAGGGAGATATGGATTGCGTTCGCGGCAGTGGTATTGGATGCTGTCTATGAGAGCTTGTGGATGCTCTGCACGCACACCCATTGCGAAGCCTTTTGCTTCGATGCGAATACCTTGACGGTGCAACAAATGGTAAATATCGCGAGCCGAATGCCCAGTGGCTAATATCACATTATCAGCCCTATAAGTCGAACCGTCAGAGCAACGCACACCCTTTACGCTGTCGAATTCTATGATGAATTCGTTCACGCAACTATTAAAATGAATCTCGCCACCACAATCGAGTATGCGTTGGCGCATATTTTTGATTACTTGAGGTAGGCGGTCGGTGCCAATATGAGGATGAGCCTCGTAGAGAATCTCATCTTGCGCACCATGATAGTGGAATATTTCGAATATGCGTTGTGTATTACCACGTTTTTTCGAGCGAGTATATAGTTTTCCGTCTGAGAATGTGCCTGCACCGCCTTCGCCGAAGCAGTAGTTGCTTTCTACGTTGAGAGCAACATTGCGATTGAGTTGCGCAATATCTTTTTTGCGGTCGAGCACCTCTTTACCTCGCTCTAACACAATAGGTTTCAATCCGTATTCGATAAGACGCAATGCGGCGAATAAACCTGCAGGACCAGAGCCTACAACCACAACTTCGCGCCCATTTGCCACGTTGTTGTACTTAAATACGTTCTCATATTGATAGTCAGGTTTCTTACCCACAAAAGCGCGCACTTTGAGTAGTACGATTGGAAATTTGCCTCTTGAGTCGATAGATTTTTTGACTACTTGGATATGATTTATTGATGATTCTTTGACATTCAACTTCTTAGCCACTATACTTTTGAGCAATTCTGGTATAGCAGCCTCTTTCGGTGTTAGTGATAATTGTAGTTCGTGCATATTCTTTGTAATAAAGTGCAAAGATACTAAAAAAAGTTGAGAGTTGAGAGTTGAGAGTTGAGATTTTTTTGCTAACTTTGCAAATCATGAATGATACGTGTAATTCTTAATTTTTAATTCTTAATTTTTAATTATAATAACGTGGTAGAAATAGGAAATACGGTCGTTAGTTTCGAATTGTTCGAACAACGTTTTTGTTGCGATTTAGGTGCTTGTAAAGGCGAATGTTGCATCGAGGGTGATGCAGGTGCACCATTGGAAGAGAGTGAGTTAGCCGAATTAGAGAAGACTTTGCCTATCGTGTGGGACGAACTCTCGGATGCTTGCAAAGAGGTAATCAACAAGCAAGGCGTGGCTTATCGCGATGCCGATGGCGACCTTGTCACTTCGATTGTGAATGGTCGCGAATGTGTGTTTACTTACACCGATCCTGCCGATGGATGTTGCAAATGTGCGCTCGAAAAAGCCTATCGTGAGGGCAAATCGTCGTTCTACAAACCAATCTCGTGCCACCTATATCCAGTGCGTTTGACTGAATATAGCGATTTTACTGCTGTCAATTATCATCGCTGGCAAGTGTGTGATTGTGCCGAAAAGTTAGGCGCAAAACTCAAATTGCCTGTCTATAAATTCTTAAAAGAGCCACTTATCCGCAAATTTGGTGAGGATTGGTACAAAGAACTCTGCAAAGCTGCCGAGGACTACGAAAATACATTCAAAAATTTATAGAATTTAAGTTGTTTTTTTAGACATGAAGACATGAGAACATGATTAATCTTGTTATCCTGTCTTCTTGTATCTTATTTCTATTAATATGAGTTTATTAGAAATCATACTGATTGCCATAGGTCTTGCGATGGATTGTTTTGCTGTATCCATCGCAAGTAGCATTTGTTATGGCAAGTATAATTGGCCCAAAATTGTGCGTATGGCACTGTTTTTCGGACTATTTCAAGGTGGTATGCCGTTGATAGGTTGGGCGTGTGGAATAAGTTTTGCCTCTTTTATCAATAGTATCGATCACTGGTTGGCATTGGGTATTTTAGGATTTTTGGGTGGTAAGATGATTTATGAGAGTTTTAAGGGTGATGATGACGAAGAGGAGATGTGCGATGCCAAATCGCCGTATGGTTCGCTTCGTATGGTCACTATCCTGGCTGTGGCTACAAGCATCGACGCATTGGCTACAGGACTGATTTTCGTACCACTTGGCAATCTTATGTTCTCTGCTTCAGGAATTATTGCCATAGTTAGTTTCTTGTTTACACTAGTAGGTTGTGTGCTTGGCGTAACATTTGGCAAACGCATCAAATTCAACGTAGAGGCTATCGGTGGCGCAATCCTTATAGGCATCGGCCTCAAAATCTTCATCGAACATATGTTTTTATAATTTTTTAATACAAGAAGACAGGAATACAAGAAAGTAATAAAATCATGTTCTCATGTCTTCCTGTCTTATAAAATACTTTATGAAAATTCTCCATCTACGACATAACCAAATCGACCGCATAAAGTGGGATGCAACGATTGCTCAATCGTTGTGCGATTTGCCGTATGCCTATTCGTGGTACCTCGATGTGGTGTGTCCGATGTGGGAGGCGTTGGCTACTGAGGATTATGCGTATGTGATGCCATTGCCATTGAAAAAGAAGTGGGGTATTAGCTACTTGATTCATCCTATTTGGGTGCAGCAGTTGGGCATCTATTCGGCGAGTGAAGTTACGACCGAAATATTCAGCGCATTTCGTCGTAGCATACCATATTTGATGTATGATTTTAATGTCAATTATCTCAACTATGCGATTGCTACAGATGGGGTGAAATGTGAGAAAACTAATTTAATTATACCTTACAGTAAAGATATAAACCCTATTCGCAGGCAATATGCCACAAATACACGACGCAACATCACGAAGGCGAATAAGTGTGGTTTAGAGATTAGAGAGGCATCTATTGATGAATTTGTTGCACTTTGGCAGACCGAAAATCAGTCGATGCGTAGCGATTTACATACTACTATTCGTCCGTTGGTTGAGGCTGCATTTAAAAGTAGAGACGCAATTTATTGCGTCTCAAAAGTAGATATTGCAGAAGGTAATTTCACACCACATCTTTTTGGCGTTTATCGCGAATGTCATTTGGTGGCATCACTCTTTGGTATTCAAACCCGCACACGATTCATCTATCTCATTCCAGTGTCAAATCGCGAAGGTAAAGAGTGTTGTGCTATGTTTGCTCTTGTAGATTATATTATTGCGAATATATGTTGTCCGCAACATCTCACATTCGACTGCGAAGGCTCGATGATTGAAGGTGTAGCGCGTTTCTATCGTGGATTTGGAGCAGTAGAGCAGCCATACGCTTCGATTGCGCGTTGCCGCCCCGAATGCCTCGTGCGCCTCATGCACCGTTGAATTTTTTAATTAACTATGAAATATTATCATGAAAAAATTTGTTTGTTTATTATTAGTTTTAATGGCATTGGCACTAAATGTCAATGCTTATGATGCCATAATAGATGGCATGTATTTCAATTTAAATGAAGAAGATTTGACTGCAACTATCACTCACAAAGGTGGAAGTTATGGTTATTCCGATGGCATGAATTCTTATACGGGCACGGAGGTGGTAGTTCCAAAGACGGTTGTTTTTGTGGGTAAGACGTATAATGTGGTGGCTGTTAATAGTTATGCTTTTTATATGTGTCCAAATCTTACACGTGTTGTATTGCATGATGGTATATTGTCTATTGGCAGTTATGCATTTAATCGTTCTACCTCATTGATTGATATCGTAATTCCAACTGCTATTGAAAATGTTGGTGAAGGTGCATTTGGAGAGACGCCATGGTTTGATAATTTGCCCGACGGATGCGTTTATGTCGGCACTGTTTTATATCAATATAAAGGTGAGCCGATGGATGTTGTGAGCGTTGAAGTAAAAGAAGGTACAACATCTATTTCGAATTATGCTTTTTCATCTTGTATGAAAATGTCGACTGTTACATTGCCTTCTTCGTTGAAGAAAATAGGGAAGGAAGCATTTTATAGTTGTTCGAGTATAAAGGAAATTACTATTCCTGAAAATGTGGTTTATTTAGGTGATGGTTGTTTTAATTCTTGTACGTATCTAGAGTCGATTGTTTTGCCCGAAGGCCTTGAGTATATTGGTGATAAGGCGTTTAATAAGTGTACTCGTTTGACCGAAATAGTTATCCCTCATTCAGTGAAAACTTTAGGCTGGGGTTGTTTCAAAGAGAGTGGATTGATTTCTGCTATTGTTGGTGATGGTGTAGAGGAGATTCCTTCTGGCGCATTTGCTGCGTGCAATTTGATGACTGTCAAATTAGGAAAATCAGTTAAAAAAATAGATTCGTATGCTTTTTCTTCTAAAAAAGGTGCAGAGGCTGATATATCTACTTTTGTGATTGATGCAGATACTGCTCCTTATGCTGCGCATGATGCTTTTATTAAATTTCAGCCTAATTGCAACTTTCAAGTGCCATGTGGCAGTTATTCGTCTTATCATAGTTTGACATTGCCATACGCAAATTGTAATGTAACTGAGAATATCTACTCGTTGAATGTATATAGCAATTATTTTGCTGATGACACTTGGGTAGAGCGAGTGACATTAGGACATATTTTGTTTCATAAAATGCCAAGTTGCCAAGATAATGTGGCTAAAATAGAAGCCGTCCCTTATTTTGGTAATTACAAGTTCGTGCACTGGTCTGATGGAAGCACAGATAATCCTCGAACTATAGAGTTGTATCAAGATACTATGTTTTACGCTATTTTTGCTGAAAAAGGCACAGATCTTGATTATTTCGATGCGCAAGAGCCAAAGATCTATTCTAAAGATAATACGTTGTTTGTAGAAGAAAATGAGATGGATTTTCGTATTACAACTACCGATGGTAGAGTCATATTTTGTGGCAGAGAACAACAAATTGTATTACCAAAGGGTTTATATCTGATTGTTTTTGAAGATGGATTCGTGCATAAATTTGTGATATAATTGATTTGATATACAAAAAGGCGACTAAACAATGTGATGTTTAGTCGCCTTTTTGTATTTGTTGTGGTTACTTTTGGAAGCGTACGGCGGTCCAGTCGTTGTCGGTTTTGTGGTCGAGGTAGTGCAGACCGAGTGATTCGGCTTTTTGGCGTATCATCTCTAGGTCGTCGAGATAGAAGCCACTCATGATGAGTTGAGCTTTGTCGGTCATTGTGGCTACATAAGCCTCCATATCGTTGAGTAAGATATTGCGGTTGATATTGGCAAGCACGATGTCGAAGCAGTTAGGGAAGTCGGCAAGTTGCGATGCGTCGCCAAGTACGACCTCTGCACCTTCGATGTCGTTGGCCTCAATGTTTTCGATTGCATTGCGCCACGACCACTCGTCGATATCTACAGCCACAAGGCTACCAGCTCCACGTAAACATGCAAGTATACCCAACACCCCTGTGCCACAACCCATATCGAGAACGGCTTTATCGTCGATATCCATATCGAGCAAATAGTTGAGAATCATGCGTGTGGTTTCGTGATAACCCGAGCCAAACGATTGCACAGGATTGATTATAATATCGTATTTATATTCACGCGAAATCTCTTTGTTTGATGCGTGAACGATACATTCGCTAGATATTTCTATCGGCTCATAACCGTTTTGTTCCCATACAGCGTTCCAGTTTTGGTCGGCAATAGTTTCGATGCGATAGGCTATTGACGAAGCATCGGCGATAGGCAATTCAGTCACGATTTGCTTCATAGCAGCCTCGTCGAACGAAGGAGCAGGGCAGTAGCCAATGATACCACGCGAAGTCTCTTCGAAGCTTTCGAAACCAACCTCGCCAAGCATCGATGCCAATAGGTCATTAGCCCATTCCTCTACATCTTCGGTGCGAAAAGTAACCTTTATATAATCCATAATTATATTTTTTTTAGACAAGAAGACAGGAGAACATGAATTATTTTGTTGGAGTATAAATACGATGTTTTCGTTTAATTTCGAGTTTATCTGCTCCAAAATTGATTAATAAACCAACGTCTTTGTGTGCTATCGTAAGGTAATTGACCAATTGTAATTCATGTGCTATTTGCAGATGATTTGTAGCTTTAATTTCTATAATGATTTTATCTTCAACAAGTAAATCAATTTTGAAATCTCCGATATTTATACCCTTGTAATCAACTTGTATAGGTACTTGCGATTCTACGTTTAAACCTTGTTCTGTGAGTTCTATTATTAAAGCTTTTTCGTATATTGACTCTAAATATCCTGGAGTTAAACGTTTCCTAACTTCACAAGCTGCAGCTAGTATTTTGTCGGTGAGATCTTCGTGTAACATTCTTATTATTATCTTTTTAGACAAGAAGACATAAGAACATAAGTTTTTTTGTCATTATGTCTTCCTGTCCTTATATAAATATGAATATAAGGAAATAGGATTTTTTCTTGTCTTCTTGTCTTCCTGTCTCTAAAATTTTAATTCTTAATTGTATTAAGCGCTACATCCATACGGCGGAGGGTTTCTTCTTTGCCGAGTACTGCTGTTACTTCGAACATGTGTGGACCTTTCAATTCGCCTACGAGCATCAAGCGGAATGGGTTCATCACGTTGCCAAGTCCGTAACCTTTAGCTTCGCACCATTGTTTTACGTATTCTTCAGTAGTTTCGGCATTGTCGTAGTTGTCCCAAGCTGCCATAAGTTCGCGCAACTCAGCCATCATAGCAGGAGTTTCGGCTTTCCAGCGTTTAGCCACAGCTTTTTCGTCGTATGATGTTGGCGCAATCCAGAAGAATGAGCAGAGAGGCCACAACTCTTTCACGAAGTTCACACGGCTCTTCATATAACCCACCACTTGTTCTGCTTTTTCGATAGTAGTTTCAACGCCAGCTGCCTCGATGTCTTTCATAAATAGTTCAGCAAGAGTGCGATTGTCGGTCATTTGAAGGTATTGGTGGTTGAACCAACGTCCTTTTTCGAAGTCGAATTTAGCACCAGCTTTAGAGCAACGTTCGAGTTTGAAGAGTGCGATGAGTTCGTCCATCGACATGATCTCTTGGTCGTTGCCAGGATTCCAGCCAAGGAGGGCGAGGAAGTTGATAACAGCCTCAGGGAGATAGCCACTTTCGCGATAGCCCGAAGAAACATCGCCCGATTTAGGGTCGTGCCATTCTAGTGGGAACACAGGGAAACCGAGACGGTCGCCATCGCGTTTGCTGAGTTTACCATTGCCATCAGGTTTGAGCAAGAGGGCAAGGTGAGCAAATTGAGGCATAGTGTCTTCCCAACCAAAGAAACGGTAGAGGAGCACGTGAAGTGGAGCACTAGGCAACCACTCTTCGCCACGGATAACGTGCGATACCTCCATCAAGTGGTCGTCCACGATGTTAGCCAAGTGGTATGTAGGAAGATTGTCGGCTGATTTATAGAGCACTTTGTCGTCGAGGATAGACGAATTCACATGCACATCGCCACGGATGATATCGTGAACGATAATCTCTTCGTTAGGTTCGATTTTAGCACGAACAACATATTGGTCGCCACGAGCGATGCGAGCATCCACCTCCTCTTTGCTAAGCGAAAGAGAGTTAGACATTTGCATACGAGTAGAAGCATCGTATTGGAAGTTTGCAATCTCGTTGCGTTTTGCTTCCAACTCTTCTGGAGTGTCGAATGCGATGTAGGCATGACCCGATTCGAGGAGTTGGTCGACATATTTGCGATAGATATCGCGACGTTCGCTTTGGCGGTATGGGCCATAGTTGCCACCGTATGACACACCTTCGTCGAATTTGATGCCGAGCCATTCGAGAGCCTCGATGATATACTCTTCGGCACCAGGCACGAAGCGGTTTGAGTCGGTGTCTTCGATACGGAAAATCATATCGCCACCATGTTGTTTAGCAAATAGATAGTTATATAGACATGTGCGCACGCCACCGATGTGCAAAGCACCTGTTGGAGATGGCGCAAAACGTACTCTTACTTTTCTTTCCATGATTTATTTATTTTTTTTGTTTAGACATGAAGACTTTATTTTAGACATGAAGACATGAGAACATGAATTTTTTAGTTATCTTGTTTTCCTGTCTTCCTGTCTATTAAAATTAAAGTGTGATATTCAAACAAAGTTCTTTGAGTTGTGCGTCGTCGATTGCCGATGGAGCATCGATCATCACATCGCGACCAGCATTGTTTTTAGGGAATGCGATGCAGTCGCGGATAGAGTCGAGACCTGCGAACAACGATACGAAACGGTCGAGACCATAAGCCAAACCACCGTGAGGAGGTGCACCGAATTTGAACGCATTCATCAAGAAGCCAAATTGCTCTTCAGCCTTTTCAGGTGTGAAGCCAAGCAATTCGAACATTTTGTGTTGCAATTCGCTGTCGTAGATACGGATTGAACCACCACCAACTTCAACGCCATTGATCACCATATCATATGCATTTGCACGCACAGCACCTGGATTTGAGTCCAACAACGGAATATCCTCAGGTTTAGGCGATGTGAATGGGTGGTGCATAGCATAGAAGCGTTGGTCCTCTTCGCTCCACTCAAAGAGAGGGAAGTCCACAACCCAAAGGCAAGAGTAGTTGTTTTTGTCGCGCAAACCGAGTTGGCTACCCATTTCAAGACGAAGTTCGCACAATTGTTTGCGAGTTTTGTTAGCATTGTCGCCCGAAAGGATAAGGATAAGGTCGCCAGGCTCAGCATTCATCGCAGCGCGGAGTTGTTGGAGCACCTCTTGAGTATAGAATTTATCAACGCTCGATTTCACAGTGCCATCAGCCTCAACGCGAGCATACACCATACCTTTTGCGCCGATTTGAGGGCGTTTCACAAAGTCGGTGAGAGCATCGAGTTGTTTGCGAGTGTAAGTAGCAGCACCTTTAGCGCAGATACCACCGATATATTCAGCTGCATCGAACACCGAGAAACCGTGACCTTTCAACACATCCATCAACTCAACGAAACGCATTTCGAAGCGAGTATCAGGTTTGTCAGAACCATAATATTTCATAGCATCGTGCCAAGTCATGCGAGGGAATGCATCGAGTTCGATGCCTTTGATAGTGCGGAAAAGGTGACGGCTCATGCCTTCAAACATTTGGATAACATCCTCTTGTTCAACGAAACTCATTTCGCAGTCGATTTGCGTAAACTCAGGTTGGCGGTCAGCGCGAAGGTCCTCGTCGCGGAAACATTTCACGATTTGGAAATAACGGTCGAAACCACTCACCATCAACAATTGTTTGAAAGTTTGAGGCGATTGAGGCAAAGCATAGAATTGACCTTGATTCATACGGCTAGGCACCACAAAGTCGCGCGCACCCTCAGGCGTAGATTTGATGAGCACAGGAGTTTCCACTTCAATAAAGCCCTCAGCATCGAGATAACGACGCACTTCGAACGCCATTTTGTGGCGAAGTTCGAGGTTAGCGCGCACCGAGTTACGACGAAGATCGAGGTAGCGATATTGCATACGGATGTCGTCGCCACCGTCAGTTTCGTCCTCGATAGTGAACGGAGGAGTAGCCGACACATTGAGCACAGTCATCTCATTCACAATGATTTCGATGTCGCCAGTAGCCACTTTATTATTTTTAGCCGAACGCTCAGCCACAGTACCACGCACTTGGAGCACATATTCACGGCCGAGGTGGTTAGCCTGTTCGCAAAGTTCAGCATTCACTTCATTGTTAAATACCAATTGAGTAAGACCATAACGGTCGCGGAGGTCAACAAAAGTCATACCACCCATTTTACGAGTGCGTTGCACCCAACCAGCGAGAGTAACATTCTCGCCAAGATTAGCGAGGCGAAGTTCGCCACATGTGTGAGTTCTAAACATAATTTCGGTATATAATTTTATTTGTTATTTATCTGTTAATTATAGCATTAGTGCTGTGTGGTTCTTTATACACCACGCGCTAATCACTATACATTCATTCAACTTGCAAATATACGAAAAAAATGTGGAATATTTGGTATGGTTGGGGAAGAAATTTATATATGTTTTTATAGTAAAAAAATCCCCACAATCGGGTGGGGATTGTGTGGGTGATAAAAGGGTTATTGTTTGGTTATATATATTGCGGACACGGCATGCCGTGTCCCTACGGGTAGTCGCATTTATAGATTAGAGTAGGGAATTTTTTTTGGGGGGCTTATTGTATTTTAGAGGGGGGTGCGGAGGTAGGGTGAGGGTTGCTTGCACCTTGCTGTATAGTATATTTAGGGTAGGGAGGGGGTTATTGTATTTTAGTGGGTGTTTTTTTTGACCCATCTTGGTGCTATCTTGGAGGTATCTTGAATTACAAAACAAAAAAACTGTTTCGTGTGAATGCGAAACAGCTTTTTTATAGTTAATATTTTGATAAAATTTGTTCTATATCTTGTTTTAGAATTGGTATATGTTTTATTATTAATCCCCAAAGGAATTCAGGAGTTACACTATCATACCCATGGATTACACGATTTCTGGTGTTGATTATCTCTTTTGCGTTAGGTAATGTAAATGTAGGATTTATTTTAAGTATTCTATTCATTGCCTCACCCATGATTTCTACTTTTCGTTCCGTAGCGCTTCGTCTAAGAAAATCTTTTTCGAAGTTCTCGAATTGCATAGGGTAGTCAACAAAATAACTTTCCAATTCATTTATTGCATCAAGTATGTCTTGCAAATATGTCAAAATGTATTCATCCATAAATAACTTGTTTTGTGCGATTTATGTTTTGAAGTAAAAATCTATTTTTAATTCCTTTGGCTTCGAGCAAGTCCACTTCGCGCTTAAATAGAGTAGCTAGAGCATCTTTAAAGTTGAAGTAGTTAGAAACATAGTCATCAATATTTTCGTTATTGAATTCTACAATCATATCAACGTCGCTCGAGTCGTTGAATCTGTTTGTTAGAATAGACCCAAAGACTGATAATGTTTTGACATTGTACATTTTGCACAATTCAAAAATACGATTTAGATTTAATTCAATAAGTTTCATATTTGATATTTTCAGTGTTGCAAAGATAATATATTTTTTTTATAGTGCAAAATTTATACCGAAAAAACTGCTATTAAAACGTCCATTTTGCGCCAAGGGCGGGGAGGGCGTAGAGGCCTTTGTCGATGAAGTTGGTCGAGATTTCTATTTCGCCACCGAGGCTGAGGTTGAAGTTTTCGCAACCTTTGATTTTGTTGAAATTCACCCAAAATTGTGGTTCGGTCATGAATATATACTCAGTGCCTTGCCATGGGCGAGGTTCGCGACAAAAGTCGAAGTAGCCATAGAACGAGCACCAACCTTTGGCAAAATCGATGCCCCACACGCCAGTGATTTGGAAACTGTGTATGTCGGGTTTGCCCGAAAAACCTACTATACCAGGATTGATTTTGTAGAGAGCCGAGAGCGACCATGTCTTACTGAAATCCTTTGAGTGACCAGAGTAGGTAGCACCCACCAACCAACTGTTGTTGAACGACATAGCAGAGTTCAGGCCACCATTATATTCCACGTGAGCCGATAGCCACGATAGTTTGCTATCTTGCCAAAAACATAGTTCGCGCGCGATTTCCCAATAGGCACCTACCATCTTGGGCGCACAATCCATGTCTACAAAAAAATAGGTGCTACCACCAGCATCGGGACGAAACATTTCGACTGTCGAAGTCACACAACCACGCTCGAAGTCGTACATCACCTGTAGGTTCTGAGCCTTAACGCAAACTATTTGCACAATGAGAAGTGCCGCAATAAGTAGAGATTTTAGTCTTTTCATATTCATTAGGTTTATGTCGGTGCAAAGATAATAAATGTTTTTGGTACTAGCAAATTCGCCGACATAGCATCGACCACTTTGGCACGAGATTTGAGATTTTCGTAGTATCAATTATCCACTTGTTTAACAACAGTCGGCGGTTGTACCGTTGGCGTATAAAAAACCTCTTTTATTATGAAAACCAAAACTTTACAATGGATTGTAATGGGATTCTTCGCATTAGGTTTTGTAGGATTGGCAATACCTTGGACATTCCCATTTTTCGTAATGCTCACGCCGTTGGCAGTCGTAGTGGCATGGGCAATGTTGATTATGGCTCACGAGCGCCCAATCGATTGGCGATTTTTTTCAGCCCTAGGCATCGTGTTTGCACTGAGCTATGCAGTCGAACTCTTGAAAGTTCACGCATTCTTTGGCGAGGGCCTCTTTTTCTTTGGCGATAGTTTCGGACCCATACTGTTGAACATCCCTTTGTTAATAGGGTTGTGTTGGGTGGCATTGTTGTATATTTGTGCCGCCATAGCCGAGCGGTTGAATACCAACGTGGTAGTCAAAGTGTTGGTAAGCTCGGGGTTAGTCGTTTTGTTCGACATCGCCTTAGAGCTTGTAGCGCACAAACTCGACTTCTGGTATTGGACGTGGGAAATCCCGATTTGGAACTACGTTCTTTGGTTCGTCTCAGCCGTGGTGATGTTCACGATTATGAAACTATTCGGTGTCCGTATCGAGAACCGCCTCGCCACCACGATGTACGTCACGCTCATCATCTTTCTTCTGCTCCTTCACGTTATTATATAGTTGTAGCATAACAACTTAAATCATCCACCTCGTCATACGCATCCATTTTGCGTGTGGCGAGGTTTTTTTGTGTGGGGTATAGGGCTGTGTGGGGTAGTGTTAAACTGTGTTAAAAGTGTAAATCCAGAATATTTTGACAATAGTTGTCAAAAAAGGGTCATAACTTTGCAGCCTGAAAATACGAACGTTAAAAAAACAGTTTTATTATGGCTAGAAAAAGAAAAAAATCGGAGAGCGAAACAGCATTGTATGATACAACAAAGAGTTTTATCGACAATTTCGAGGTGTTGGTATCAGCGGCAGAGGATTGCGAGTTGAAGGAGGAGTTTTTTGAGCAATATCGCGGGTATATCGATGCAGCGTGCGATGTGCTTCATCTCACCGAGCAAGAGGTCATTGTGTTGTGTCCGTTTCTGAATAATTCGGATAAGATATACGATTTTAGTGAGATGGCACGATTCTATGATTGCACGTCGATGAGGATTATGCGCTATATGTCTGCGTTGAAAGCATTGCAAAACAAAGGGTATATCAAAAAGGAGGTGCATCATGGCAGAGATGGACTTAAGATTTCGCATCACGCACTCGAAACAATAAGTCAGGGCAAGTGTCTTGAAGAGGCAACAACAGAGGATGAACTTAAGCCCATGGAGTTTATGAGGAGATTAAATGCTGTGTTTGAATCTGCGCGAAGACGTGGTTATGATTTTGAAACAGGACGAAGATGTAATATCGAGGGAAGTAGTGTAGATGATGAGGTGATGAATTTGTTGCGTAATAATACCCATCTCAACATTTCATGTCGAATACTCGATATGCCAATATCGAAATTTGATAAAACCATATTACTCTATTTCTGCACAAAGGCAGTGTGGGATAATGATATGACTATTGATTGTGACACGATGAAGCGCATTTTTGACTCAGAGGGCCTTTTTGCCTACCGTGAGATATTGGCAGGCGAGCACGAATTGGCAAGAAGAAGGTTGATTGAGGTGGTGACCGAGGAGGGGATGTTTAGCGAAGAAGATGAACTATCGTTGACCGAAACAGCACAAACCGATTTGTTGAAACCCGACTTCAACTTCGTGCAGAGAAAGCAGGGCAAGTCTTTCCACAATGTGTTGAAAAGCGACTCCATCATAGAGAAGAGTCTATTTTTTGGCGAACAGAATAAGGCTTCGCTTGACACACTCAAAGAGTTGTTAGACGAAAATCGAATGATAGAGATACGCCAGCAGTTGCAATCCAAAGGGTGGGGATTGGGTTTCACCTGCTTGTTCTATGGAGCTCCAGGCACGGGCAAGACCGAGTCGGTGTTGCAACTCGCTCGCGAGACAGGGCGCGACATCATGCAAGTCGACATCTCGTCGGTGCGCACCAAGTGGTATGGCGAGACCGAGAAGTTGGTCAAAAAAGTCTTCACCGACTACAAAGATTTCGTAGCGCAGAGCGCAAAGACACCGATTTTGCTCTTCAACGAAGCCGACGCCATATTGTCCGTGCGTAGCGAACTTGGCGCAGATAGCACATCGTGCACCAAGACCGAAAATGCCATTCAGAACATATTGTTGCAAGAGATGGAGACCTTCGACGGCATCCTCATCGCCACCACCAACCTGACCAACAATCTCGATGCAGCCTTCGAGCGCCGATTCTTGTACAAAATCAAGTTCGAGAAGCCCGACCTCGAGGCAAAAAGCGAGATATGGCGTTCGTTGATGCCAAGTTTGACCAAAGACGACGCCCTCATCCTAGCATCCGAGTTCGATTTCAGCGGAGGCGAAATATCCAACATCGCGCGCAAATGCTTCATCAACGAGCTATTGTTTAAGCAAACCACCAGTCTAGAACAGATAAAAGCAACATGCTCTCAAGAAAAACTAACCAAACGATTGAAAATAGGATTTTGAGATAGCAAATCTCTGCAACATGTTGCAGAGATTTGCAAATATATTTGAAATTGATTAAATTTGCAAGGTTTTGTAGTGTGATTTTAGTTTTCGGAAGGTATTTGGAAAATGTGTTATATAATTAACTAATTTAGAGTGTTATGAAAAAGATAATTTATTTGTTTTTAGTATTATTAACCTGCAGTTTTGTGGTATTATTTTTGGTTCAAGACAACTTTAGCGGAAAAATTCGCTTGTAACTAATTGTCTTATAGTTTATTATTAAGTTTTTTTTGTGCTGCAGATTTTCACAAGACAACTTTACGTAAAAAATAGACTTGTAACAATCTGAATT
>JAZQUV010000028.1:0-38895 GCA_045631465.1 Candidatus Aphodosoma sp.
CCGTGCGCCGGTCGCCATCAAACAAAGCAAGCTTTGTTCATGCTGCCCCTCGACTTGCATGTGTTAAGCCTATCGCTAGCGTTCATCCTGAGCCAGGATCAAACTCTTCATTGTACATTTTATTTTTTTATTCGTTTGTCCTAATCTCAAGCTTTATTGTAGTTAGTTTTTTATGACGGTGGTAATTTATTTTACCTTGTACTTATACTACATTTTGTTGTTTTCAATCTTTCAAAGAACTTTCTGGTGTCACGCCCATTTTTCGGAGCGAGACGGACTGCAAAGTTACAACATTTTTTTGAACTACCAAAATATTTCAAAAAAAATATTTTATTTTTCTTTCAAACTTCTGCTGTTTTGTTTCGCAGGCAACCTCTCTCGATTGCGGATGCAAAGGTACAACATTTTTTCAAACTACCAAAATATTTTTAATCTTTTTCTTAAACTTTTTTATAAGTCACTGTTTTTCAAAAAGAAAAATTTTAATCTTTCTGTATTTTTTATGCTCAAAAACATGTTTTTTACCTTTTTTCAAGGCTTTTTTTGCCATTTTTAGTACCTGATAGAAGTGATTTTTTCGCATTTTCGGATTTTTTCGTGTTTTTTTGATTATTTTACTATTGAAATAACATCTAAAAACAAATCAAAAATTCATCTATTTACAAAAAAAAGAGATACATTCTTTCTGTATCTCTCTAGACTGTTCTCTTATATATAAGGTATAATCATTTTGAACCATAACAAAAGACAATTTTGTATCGCAAATTATGAAGCAAACTGCTATTTTATCTAAAAAAAACAGAAAAAAACGATTATAAATTTTAGAAAAAAAATGATTAAACGACTGATAATCACATCCAAAACTAAAAACAACTTTGCAAGCCTCACAAAGTTGCAAAGTTATTTAAGCCATCTAAACCCCTAATAATCAAAGAACAAAGGAACTTTGCAACTTTGCAATTGCAAAGTTGGGTTCTTTTTTTGCTCATTTACTCACAAATCAATTTACCGCATCTTGCAATAACATACAAAGTAGGCTTGCAACAACTTTGCGAATCCATAGTGTAAAGATGTCTGTTTTCTCGCTTGAAGGTTGCTTGCACCTTGCTAAAGATTAAGGAAACAATTTTTATTTTGTAAAACGACGATTTTTTCGTTCAGATTTATATTTTAGGACAATTTCTTCCGAAATCTTAGCCTCTCCTCTATTCCATCCCTCCTTCGGATAATCCAACTGCACCAATGTTGTATCAGAACGATACTCCCCGTTGCGTTTACCATCTACGTCGCGCGCAATCAGATATAATTCGCGATGAGGCCAACCTTGATATTCAATATCAAACGAGCCATCTTTTCCTGTCACAGCAGTTCCTAATGTTCGATTTTGCATATCCTGCACCTCTACTTCCACATCGCGCACTGGTTTCGACTTCAAATTTTTCACACGCCCACTTACATCAAAACGCCCAGAAGGCACTCCATACATAGCTATAACTTGATTGCTCGACGATAATCCTAAGCACGACAATAGCGCAAGAAATATAAAATTTAAAAATCTAAAAACTATTTTTTTCATCTTTTTTCTACTATTTTGATAATATAATCAGGGCCGACAATAGCCTCATCAAATTTAAGAATCACGCCATCTTGAGTCTTTTCATATCTAATTTTTCGTCCATCGGCCAAAGCCGTAATCGATTTTACACTAAAGTTGAGTGGTAAATACAACGAATTCTCCTTTAAATTCAAAATATGAACGTACAAAACATCCCCTTTGCGAGTTGTCACACCCCACGATTGTGGTTTGATATCTCCAGCTACTGTTTCGTAAATCGACTCTCCATTCTCACGAAGCCATTCGCCCATGCCTTTGAGACGTTCTAATGCTACGACTGGGAGTTCGCCACTAGGTTGTGGCCCTATATTTAGCAACAAATTGGCCCCCATTCCCGATGTCTTAACCAACAATTGTATCAAGTCATCAAGCGATTTATAATTCTGATCAGCAACCTTATAACCCCACATACCATTCATTGTTTGGCATGTTTCGAGCGAAAGATTACTAATATCCATATCTCCTGAATATCCTGCCTTATTTTCGCCTGGCACATCACGCTCAAATATCTGTATATCTTCGCCTTGATGCACATTAACATGATGATTATTAGCCACTAAACACGATGGTTGCAATTTATGAACCAATTCGTATTGATAATCCAATTGCCAGTCAAAGGGAACTGTATCAATATCATGGTCCCAAAAACCATCAAACCATATAGCCCCAATACGACCATAATTAGTCAACAACTCGGTCAACTGATTGTTCATAAAATCATAATACGATGCCCAATCGTTTTTCTTAGGATTGCGATATTTGGTGCGAGCCGTACGCCCTTGTGGATAATCTTCGCGAGTCCAATCTATATGCGAATAATATAGGTTGAGCATTATTCCTTGCTTATGACATTCCTCGGCAAGCATGCCAACGATATCTTTGCCATATGGTGTCGCGTCTACGATGTTATAATCCGAATATGCAGTATTCCACATCGAAAAACCATCGTGATGTCGCGATGTGAATGTGATATATTTTGCTCCTGAATTTTTTATTGCCGCCACCCACTCCGAGGCATCAAATTTTGCTGGATAAAAACCTGACGCTGCTTTGGCATACTCCTTCGGGTCGAGTTTTGCATTATGGAGATACCATTCGCCTTGTCCGAACATGCTATAAATCCCCCAATGGATAAAAATCCCGAATTTCATATCCGAAAATTCTTTTCTCGCCTTTATATTCTCTGCTGTAGGTACATACTGCTGCGCTACAACCGACAAAAACAACGAAATGAAGCAAAGTAGACAATATATTTTTTTCATAAGACGGGTTCAGATTCAACAATCAATACAAATCTATCCATTCCCAACGATTGCCTTGATGTTCAAGGAATCGCTCCAAATCGGTACGTTTAATAATCAACGATGCCGTATTTTCGCATGGGTGATACGACACTCGTTCGGCTTGTTGCAAATTGCGATCAACGAATACTATAACATGATGATCTACATCATTTATCAAACCGAAAGGTGTAACCGAACCTGGTTTCACACCCAAATACTTCATCAAACGCTCTGGCGAAGCAAACGACAATTTTCCTTGATGCAACTGTTGTTCTATTGCATGAATATTCATCTCTGCATCACAATCTAGCAACACCAAATAATGTTGGTTTCCCTTATGATTTCTAAAAAACAAATTCTTACAATGACGCGCATCATGTCCAGCCCAATATTGCTTAGCTATTTCAATTGTTGGAGCTTCTGGATGCTCAATATACTCATACGCAATACCTAATTGCTCAAGTAATTCATATAATTTTGGGTCTCCATTCATATTTCTACAAATTTAAAATACAAAGTTAACTATTTTTCTTTAATTCCAACGATTTTTTCTCGTTTTTATTTTGTATGAAAGCACAATATGCACATCTGTTCGATGATTCGACCTTATCAAATCGTGCGACGAACCAATTACTTCTCTATCCGAATATGCAGTTTGTGCAACTCGCAAAGCCATTGTCAAACCGAATTTAAATTTATAATCGGCCATCAAATACCACCTAAATGCCGAACCATACAATGCTGGTGTATACCCCGACATTGGCACATCTGCCTCATACAAATAAAATCTGTTCGCCCATGTCGGAGCTCCATACAATGCCATTCTTGCCTTCAATCGCAATGGAAACTCACCCACTCCACAACCCACATCTTGATAAAATAAATATCCAAATGTTGGTTTAACAAAAACACCGTCCACTTTTTCTTGAGCTATATTCATCTGCATCCCTGTCACAAAATCACAACCTCCCGATTCATATACAACTTTCACACTTCCCACACCCACTCTATCCATCGACGATTGCGACACATACCACCCCTCTTCTCTATACCACCCTGGGCGCTCTTTATATCTCAACGAACTATTCAACACCACTTTATCTCCCAATCTACCATCAAAATCCCCTCTCAATTCATATCCCACCCCTGGTGCACGACGCACATCCAACACTCCTAATCTCTTATACACATCTGCCAAAAACGACAACTTCTTCGCTCTCCCCACAGGCACCTCCATTGCAACACTCACCCCATGTTCACCATTAACGCCCGACAACGATGACACTGTATTACCCCAAAAAACATGATACCCAGGCGAAAAATATCTATAATTCAACACAAACTGCAACTCTTTCAATGGCCTAATCAACAATGTATTTGTTGTTGCCACACCCTTATCTTGCGACATTGCCACCTCTCCCGAAAACCACATCCGCCTTCTATTTACCGAATAATCCACCGAAGCCCCCCATTGTCTATCTCCCTCAAAATCAACATTACTACGTCCATCAAACGGCAACGAAAAAAATCCACCATATCCCGTAGCACCCAAACTCCAAAACCTACCTCGATACCCCACATTCACTCCCGCAGTGTGCATATCTACTGTACCTCTCCGACTTATCTCCAATTCCGACCTATGATAACCCGCCGTCGAATACGAACTCCATCTTCCTCCAATAGTATCAGCATCCAACGCCGTGTAACCATAAAAAGGAGTAACTCTAAAACCTCCAAAATCCATCTCCACAGCACCACCCACCAATCCTGGCATTTCCGACACTCCCCCATACCCTCTAATGCCATACACACTATTTCCTCTATCCAACACTTGCGACAACCGACTACCATATCTCTGCTGCCCAAACAACAATCCTCGCCCAAATCCTACTCTATACGACCCCACCACCACGCGCGACACATAATCCAAATTCGACGCCTCCACATACATTCTATACAAATCAAAACCTCTATTCCACGGCTCTCCTGCATCCGACTCCATCGCCACCCCAACCCTAAAATTATCCCCCGCACCAAAATCATATCGACTCAATAACCTAAACGGTCCACCTTTATAATACCCCGTCTCATATCCTTTTCGTGGTTCACAAGTCACATCCGACCGCACAACCACCCTATGTGTCAAATACCTAAACGCATCCCCCCACTTCGCCGTATCACTCACTTCTTCCACAATCATCACCGTTGGCAACAACAATAACAAGGGCGACTCTATATCATGCACCATTTTCAACTCCCCTATCGAGCGCACCGGACCATAATAATCAGCATAAAACAACAACTCCTCCACCATCACATCACTCACAAACCCCAACTCCTCAAAATCCCTACGCGATGCCCCATTCCACTCAATAGGATTATCATACACCCTACGCAACCGCAATTCCAAATCCCCCACATCCAAACCATCCCCCAATTCATCCTCTCCAAGATAATTTAGCACCAACGCATAAAATTGGTCAAACGACAACCGCTCGGCCACCCCCGTCAGCACTGATGCGCAACACATCACAACCAACAAAATCCGTCTAAAACTAACATCAAAAACCACCACAAAATATATCAATAAAATACAATAAGTCCCACCCTCTATCAAATATACTATACAGCAACCTGCAAGCAACCTTCACCCTACCTTCAAAACACCCACTTAAATACAATAAGTCCCCTCAAAATCTATATACCAAATTCGACAACAACGACATCCCAATTCGCAAATCTGCCTCCGCCATCAAATCAAATCCAAAACCCCCAAATTTCACCCCAACACCAAGCGACGGCACCACATAATCCGCCCCCCTTGCACCAACTCTCACCAACAACTCCTCCATTATCCTATACTCTGCTCCAACTGCCCAATCCACACCTCTATTCAACACATATCCCACTTGCACCAACACATCCAAATCCCTCATCAATACATAATTACACCCCACATGCATCATCACCGGCAACCGCCGCGCCACATCATTATAATCCACCTGAGCAAACATAGGATTAAACATCCTAACACCCAACACACACTTCTCCGTAACATCCAGCTGCAACCCCACCTGCGCCGTAGCCGAATGTCTATAACCCACCCCATCAGGCAAATACATATTAAAATAGTCAAACTCCACCCCAAACGCAACAACACCCCATCGCCTAGCCAAAGTCAACGCAGCCATCATCTCATGATAATCAGCATATCCAAAAAAATTAAACGACACCCCAACATTAAAAAACTTAGTCGGCACTGCCACCGACAAATATTCATCCGACAACTCCTCCGCAAAATACCTATTCTCATACCCCACCGAAGCCACCACCGACGACTCTCTCCCCAACACCGCAGGATTACCAAAAGCCAACCATCGCTCCGTAAACACCACACCTGCACCACCCGGAGCAACCCCCAAAGGCAAAATTTCCTGTATCTGAGCCATCATCCGACTCAAACACAGGAAAATCAATATAAATAGCAAAACTATTCTCTTCATCAATCCACTTTTATCCAGTTCGAAAGAACCGACACTATATTCTGACGTGCAATCTCTGGCTTCATAGCCTCCTCTTGCGAAATAGAACGCGACGAAGACTCCAAACATTCCGACACACCCGCACGAATCAACGCTTCTCTATCCTCCACATATCCGGCTATTGCCAAAACCGGCACTCCTGCCTGATTCGATCTACGGAGCAAACCCGTCAATGCCTTACCCATAAGCGATTGCTCATCAATCGTACCCTCACCAGTAATCACCAAATCCGCCTCCTCTACCACATTATCAAAATCAAATGCATCCAACACACAATCGATTCCCGAACGCAACTTGGCTCCCAACAAAGCCGCAAAAGCACCACCAAAACCACCTGCAGCACCCATACATGGCTGATTTTCAATAGTCACGCCACAACAACGACGCCACACATGACTAATATGACGCAAACCCGCATCAAGCAATTGCACCTCTTCATCATTCGCACCCTTTTGTGGAGCATACACAAATGCAGCACCTTGCGGACCAAACAACGGATTCTGTACATCACACGCAATAGTCAAATCCACATCCGCCATCTTACGCTTCAAATTAGTCAAATCTAGATGAGTCACCTCATTCAACATCGAACCCGTAATAGGTGTCTTGATAATACGACCTTGCGAATTATAACAACGCAAACCCAAAGCCTGCATCGCACCAAGGCCAGCATCATTAGTTGCACTACCACCAATACCCACCAAAAACTTGCGATATCCCAAGTCCAAAGCCGCTTGCATCATCACACCCACACCATAAGTCGTAGTATTCATCGGATTACGCTCCTCCTCCGACAACAAAGTCAAACCCGCTGCCGTAGCCATCTCTATAATAGCACAACGACCAATCGCACCAAACTTCACCTTTAGCGGACGCATCAATGGATCAAACGCATCTATTACATGATAACGACCATTCAATCTATTCACCAAAACCTCTGTCAAACCCTCACCTCCATCACTCAATGGCAACGAAACCACCTCACATTCTGGCAATATATCATTAAATGTCTTCGAAATTGTCTCTGCTACCTCCGTAGCCGACAAAGATCCTTTAAAAGAATCTACTGCAATAACAACTTTTTTCATAATAGCTATATCTTGATTTTTTTATAATTCCGAGTGCAAATATACAAAAAATAATCCACATTATAACACACTCTTAATAACATAATTACACATTCCTATTGTGTATTAAGTTTTTTTAGAACTATTCTCCTTGTATAAAACAATAAAAAATCGTAACTTTGCAGAATTATGACAGATACTACAATATTCGAAAATAAGAAAATAGCATTTCAAACACTTGGTTGCAAACTCAATTTTGCCGAGACATCCGCCCTTGGCCGACAACTCAGCGAAATCGGTTTCATCAAAGCCAAAACAAACGAAGAGGCTGACGTTGTGATAATAAACACATGCTCGGTGACCGACACTGCCGACAAAAAAGGTCGACAAATGATTCACCGAATGATAAAAAAACACCCCAATGCCTACATCGTAGTAACTGGATGCTACGCACAACTAAAACCCGAAGAAATAGCCAACATCGAAGGAGTTGACCTCGTGTTAGGTGCAAACGAAAAAGTCGTCCTACCACAATTCCTCGAAAATCTCGCAAAAAAACAGCATGGCGAATACCATGTCGTGCGCACTGCTCAAATACGCAACTTCCGTCCCGAATGTAGTGCCGACGACCGCACCCGCCATTTCCTAAAAGTACAAGACGGATGCGACTACTATTGCACCTACTGCACAATTCCTTTTGCCCGCGGACGCAGTCGCAATGCCTCAATTGCCGAAACCATCAAAGTTGCACAAAAAGCAATCACCGACGGAGCCAAAGAAATAGTCCTAACTGGCGTAAACACAGGCGATTTCGGACGCAGCACAGGCGAAACTTTCTTCGAACTCATCCAAGCATTAGACAACCTCGACGGTGACATAAGATATCGCATCTCTAGCATCGAACCCAACCTACTCACCGACGAAATCATCGATTTCGTTGCCAACTCGCGCCATTTTGCTCCTCATTTCCACATTCCTTTGCAAAGTGGTAGCGACGAACTTCTCAAACTCATGCATCGCAGATACGACACCGCTCTGTTCGCATCAAAAATAGCACGAATCAAACAGGTTATGCCTAATGCCTTCATTGGGGTAGATGTCATGGTTGGTGTACGGGGCGAAACTATTGAATTATTCAACGAATGCAAAACATTCATCGAAAGCCTACCTATTAGCCAATTGCACGTATTCACATACTCCGAACGCGCTGGCACCAAAGCTCTTAGCATCGAACCTATCGTTCCTATCAACGAACGCCGCCGCCGCAACGAAATCCTACAACAAGTATCCGACTCCAAACTCAACTCTTTCTACCAAAGCCAACAAGGCAAAGATGCCATAGTCCTTTGGGAAGATTCCAAAAAAGGCGACATGATGCATGGCTTTACCGAAAACTACGTAAAAGTAGAAACCAAATACAACAAAAATTTAGTCAACACATTCGAAAAAATAACAATAAAAACAGTATAACTATGGCAAAAGAAGCAATAAATTCAGGTATCGGACACAACATTATCGCACAAGGCACCAAAGTTGTGGGCACAATCACCACCAACAGCGATATCCGTATTGATGGCGAACTCGAAGGCGATCTATCATGCAAAGGCAAAGTCGTAGTAGGCCAACAAGGCAATATAAAAGGCAATGTAGATTGTGCTAATGCAGAAATCATGGGCAACATCAACGGCAAAATGATTGTCAATGGCACCCTTTCTCTCAAATCTTCATCAAAAGTTTGGGGACAAATCAAAACTAAAATCCTTAGTATCGAACCAGAAGCCCAATTCACTGGCTCATGCGAAATGGGTAATGCCAACAATGCCCAACCTACAAAATAAAAAATCCCAATCTTCAACAATAAAAAAGGCTGACTAACAAACTTGTTAATCAGCCTTTTTTATTTATAATCTCAACCCCTATTTTTGTCTTGGGAACAACAAGATTGGTGTACCATGAAACTCCCATGTTTCACGCAACTTATTTTCCAAGAATCGCATATATGGTTGTTTAATATATTGCGGCAAATTTGCAAAGAACACAAATGTTGGCACTTGTGTATCTGGCAATTGTGACACATATTTAATCTTAATATATTTACCTTTATATGCTGGTGGTGGATAATTTTCGATAAGAGGCAAGAAAAATTCATTCAATTTCGCAGTCGAAATCTTACGTTTCTTATTTTCATACACCTCAATTGCAGTCTCTATTACCTTATATATACGCTGTTTTGTCAATGCCGATGTAAAGATAATTGGAAAATCTGTAAACGGAGCCAATCTCTCACGAATTGCATCTTCATAACGCTTAATATCTTTCGATGTTTTGCTCTCAATCAAATCCCATTTATTCACACACACAACCAAACCTTTTCGGTTCTTTTGTATCAATGAGAAAATATTCAAGTCCTGACTTTCAATACCACGAGTTGCATCAATCATCAAAATACACACATCCGAATTCTCAATCGCACGAATCGCACGAATAACCGAATAGTACTCAATATCTTCATTCACTTTTGCTTTCTTACGAATACCAGCTGTATCCACAAGATAAAAGTCGTGTCCAAACTTGTTGTAACGAGCATAAATCGAATCGCGTGTCGTACCTGCAATATCTGTCACAATATGACGATCTTCTCCAATAAACGCATTGATAATCGACGATTTACCTGCGTTAGGACGACCCACCACCGCAAAACGTGGCAACTCTTCCAACTCTTCATTTGTATCTGGTTTAAGATATTCCATCAATCTATCCAATAGTTCGCCAGAACCAAGACCATTGATAGCCGACATAATATACGGGTCACCCAATCCTAAACCATAAAATTCTGCTGCTTGATATTGCAAATCGAATGTATCTACTTTATTTGCCACCAAGATAACAGGTTTTTTCGCAGCACGCAATATCTGAGCCACATGCAAATCAAGGTCTGTAATTCCGCTCATCACATCCACAACAAACATAATCACATCAGCCTCTTCTATTGCAATAGCCACCTGACGGTTAATCTCTTCTTCGAAAATATCTTCCGAATTCACAACCCAACCACCTGTGTCAACTACCGAAAAATCGCGACCACACCATTCACACAAACCATATTGGCGGTCACGTGTTGTACCTGCCTCATCATTCACAATCGCACGACGAGACTTTGTTAATCGATTAAAAAGCGTAGATTTACCCACATTTGGGCGACCTACAATTGCTACTAAATTACTCATATTTAAATAATTGTCTTTATGGTCACCGATGTCTTCACAGACATTCCGTCACTCTCATTCTATTCATCAGAGCGGAAAGGCAACCGAGGTTAATAATTCGACTGCAAAGTTACAAAAAAAATAGCTAATACACAAATATTTGGCAATTTCACTATTTTTTTGTAACTTTGCACCTTGGAAGTCGTAGACTTTTTCAGCAACGAAGCTGATTAGTAAAACACGACGGATCACCTAATTAGTATGACACACAAAGCTGGCTTTGTCAACATCGTTGGCAACCCTAACGTAGGTAAATCTACATTAATGAACGCCCTCGTTGGCGAACGTATCTCCATCATCACATCTAAGGCTCAAACTACTCGCCACCGCATCATGGGCATCGTCAATGGCGAGGATTTCCAAATCGTTTATTCCGACACTCCTGGTGTACTCAAACCTAACTACAAACTCCAAGAGTCTATGCTAGGTTTCTCTCAATCGGCTCTTACCGATGCCGATGTATTGTTGTATGTAACGGACGTATTAGATTCTGCCGAGAAAAACGCATTCTTCCTCGATAAAGTCAAAAAGATGGACCACACCAACACCATCCTTATCATCAACAAAATCGACCTTATCGACCAAAAGAAACTCGAAGAACTCGTCGAATTCTGGCGCAAGGAACTCCCTAATGCCGAAATATTTCCTCTCTCGGCTGCCGAAAAATTTGGCATCGACCAACTCTTCGAGCGCATAAAAGCCCTTCTCCCCGACTCTCCTCCATTCTTCGACAAGGATGCCCTCACCGACCGTCCAGAACGCTTCTTCGTGAATGAAATTATTCGCGAAAAAATTCTTCTCAACTACGACAAAGAAATCCCTTATGCCGTAGAGGTCATGGTCGAGGAATTCAAAGAAGAAGAAAATCTCATCCGCATTAGTGCTGTTGTCTTCTGCGAACGCGATTCTCAAAAAGGCATCATCATTGGCAAACAAGGTGCTGCACTTCGCAAAGTTGGCACCGACGCTCGCAAAGACATCGAAGCTTTCTTCGACAAAAAGGTATTCCTTCAACTATACGTAAAAGTAGAAAAAGATTGGCGCAACCGCGAACGCAAACTTCGCAACTTCGGATACCAACTCGAACACAAAGACTAACTCTCATTATGAAAAAAATAATAACAACATTCATAATTATTGCCATCGTCGTAAGTTTCACAATGCTACACAACAAAAAGCAAGAAACTCTCTCCGAATCCACTATATCTCAAATATCGCTAATAGAGGTAGATGGTTCTCTTCAAAACAACGCAATGGCATCTCTCATCGCTCCCTACAAAGCACAAAAAGATAGTGCCATGAACATCATCGTAGGCCAAGCCACCGAAACTATGAGTGTAGACAAACCCGAATCATCTCTCACGCGTCTCATTGCCGACATCCTTCTTGCCGAAGCCCGCAAAGTCGACCCTGAGGCGCACATGGCAGTCACCAACATCGGTGGAATACGACGCCCTCTCTTCCAAGGCAATATCACCATTGGCGATGTATACGAAATCCTACCTTTCGACAATTCTCTACTTATACTCGAATACAAAGGCTCCGATATTATCGCACTTGCCAATGCCATTGCCACCAAAGGTGGCGAATCTGTCGCTGGCATAACTCTCGACATCGTAGGCAACAAGGCCGAAAACATAAAAATCAACGGCCAACCAATCGACTCAACCCAAACCTACAAAGTAGTCACTACCGACTATCTTTCTTGGGGCAACGACCAACTCACACCTCTTGCTAACTACACAAATTCAACGCCGCTCAACCTTATGATGCGCGATGCTATGCTCAACTATCTAAAAGACAACAAAATTCTCTCTGCTCCAAACGACAAACGCATCCTTCTAAAATGAAAAAATTACTCTATATCCTATCTGTATTTCTACTCGTAGCATGCGCTCCTAAAACCGAACGCCAACCGCTACAAATCCTTTTCACCAACGACTCTCACAGTCAAGTCGAACCTCTCAAAGGTCTTGGTGGATTCGAAGCTCGCGCGGCAGTCATCGACTCTCTTCGCACTCTCAATCCCAACACCATCCTACTCGATGCTGGCGACATGTGGCAAGGTTCCCCATATTTCAATCTATTCCATGGTCGTCTCGAAGTCGAAGCCTACAACCTAATGGGCTACAACGCCATCACATTAGGCAACCACGAGTTCGACTATGGCATCGACACTCTTGCTGCTCGTATCTCCGAAATGCAATTCCCTGTCATCTGTGCCAACTACGACTTTGGGTCAACTCCTCTTGCTTCAAAAGTCAAACCATACACTATCATCGAACAAAACAATTGGCGCATCGGCATCATCGGCGTATCGGTCAACCCCGAAGGTCTAATCCTCCAGTCAAATATAGAGGGCATCACTTACAACGACCCTATCGAATGCGTAAACCACTATGCCAACATACTTCGCAACAAACAATCGTGCGACTTAATCATCGTTCTCTCTCACCTCGGCCTCCACGATGACACAATATTCAATAATGTATCCGATAGTGCACTAATCGCAAATACTACTAACATCGACCTCCTACTCGGCGGACACACCCACCAATACAATGGCGTATTCCATTTCACCAACATCAATGGCGACACTATCCCTGCCATACAAGAATACAAAGCTGGACAAAAAATATATTCTATAACTATAAAATAATAAAACTATGAAAAAATTATTACTATCAATCTTTGCAATTGGCGCGTTTGCAATCTCTGTCAATGCACAAGACGCAGCAAAAAAAGTAGCCACTGATGCTCAATCACAAGCTGCAGCAATCATCAAAACTACTCAAGCCGAAGATGCAACCGAAAAAAAATCGAACTGGAAAGTCTCTGGTATCCTCACATTCAATGCTTCTGCAACTAGCCTCGTTAATTGGGCTGCTGGTGGTAACAACAACATCAACATGGTTGCTGCTGCCAACGTATCTTTCCTCTATAAAAATGGACCTTTCGCTTGGGACTCTAACATCGACACCGACTTCGGCGAATCTTTCGTTGACAACAACCTCCACAAATGGCAAAAAACCAACGACAAATTCAACCTCTCTACCAAATTCGGTTGGGAAATGGCTAAATCTTGGTACCTCACTGCTCTCGGTTCGTTCAAAACTCAGTATGCTCCTGGTTACGACTACTCTCAAGAAATCCTAACCCCTATCTCTAAAATAATGACTCCTTCTTATACCGATATCTCTCTCGGTATCGACTGGAAACCTAGCAGCATATTCTCAATCTATGTTTCTCCTATCGCTGGCCGTATCACAACTGCTACTACCGACGAACTCCGCGCTAAATACTTCGGTGCCGACTATGTCGAAAAACACCTCAACCCTGAAACTGGCCTCTGCGCTCGCAACTATCAAGCCGAATTCGGTGCTTCTCTCAAAGCTGGTGTAAACTATGCAGCTATCGACAATCTCAAAATCATCTCTACCGTGACTGTCTTTACTCCTTATTCTATCAAACCTCACGTCGACCTCGATTGGGACTTCTCTATCTCTTATCAATTTATCAAAGTACTCAACGTTTCTCTCGGCACTCAACTCAAATACTACGACCGCGTTCTCTTCGACAAACTCGACGATGCTGGCAACGTAATTGCTCAAGGTCCTCGCGTTCAATTCAAAACTATCCTCGGTCTTGGTATCGGCTATAGCTTCTAATAAACTATATTCATACAAACAAAAAATCTCGGCATCAGTATTGATGCCGAGATTTTTTTATTTTACATCACATAATTAAAGAGTAATCTTCTTAGTAACAGACTTCGCACCATCCATCACACGCACAAGATAAACCCCTTTATTCAAATTCGAAAGATCTATTTCCGAATCCTCTCCAAATACACCTACAAACGCACCCAAAACCGAATATACCTCTACCGAAGTGTATTCACCAACAACACGAAGCACCGAATTATTTACATACATATCCACATCAAGCTCCACTACATTTTCTACTGCCACCTCATTGTTCAATATAATCATCGGCATACTCATATTGCCAAAACCTGCATTTGTAGCATAAGTACCACAATAAATCGACTTATCATCCGACGAACTCATAATACCATTCGAAATAGTAGAAAATATCATCTCACCATCGTCAAAAATCACAAACGGAATACCGCCAAAAAGCGAATCTTCAAACACTTTTGTCTTTGTATTATAACGGAAGCCTACAGCACGCAATTCTCCATCTGCATAGCCTGTACCATTATATGAGTGCTCACCACAAATCCACTCTCCATTTGGCGAAATATTATTCACTGTGCCACCCCACCAATATTGACCATCTACACCTCCATCTGTATCATCTATAATTCCATCTTCATTTGTATCTTCTCTATCTATATCTTCTTTTCCAACCAACAATGTTCTATCAAGTAGCGAGTCATTGAAATGATTTTCCCAAATCATTACATTGAAACATCCCCAATTGTTGTTACCATGACCACCCAACCAACGGCCATCATTCGACATATGATATGCACGGTCGCCATTTGTCAAAATCTTTGTATGATCTGTATCTACTTTGTTCATCAATTTATATTCTGGGTTCAAAGCATCATCATTTATGCGTTCCCACATACATGCCACTTCTCTAGCCACCAAATTCACACGCGAACTATTATCCATTCTCATCAATATATAACCGCAAATATATTTACCATCGGCCGAAATCGATGTTGCCTCGCCATAAACCGCATTTTCATAAGTTGTAATCTTATCATCAATCTCTGCTGGCAATTCCAATTTTGTCCATGTCGATGTCGAAATATTATAAAATGCTGGTTGCGACTCATACAATGTCGCATCTGCAAACGTATAACGACCCACAACTATGCCATCATCCGATACATCAAGTGCCGATGCCGACGCCAAATGACTAAACTCTCCCAAATCCTCATACTCTGGATTAAGACAATAAATTGTATCTTCATCCACAATATAAATAAATGCTGTATTGGCTCCACCATACGCAACATCACTATAACCTGCCACGTATTTACCATTGTTCGACACTTTGTTAAACACCGCTCCACCGCAAAAGTCATACTCCTCAAAGGTCAATCGTTTTTGTGCCTCCACCGACACTAGCCCTACCAAAAGAGCCACTAATAAAGTAATTTTTTTCATAAGTATAAATTTTAATTAAGTAATATCACAAAAAAAAGACACAAGAGATAAGAATCTGTCTTATTTCTCGTGTCTTGTGTCTTTAATCTAATTAAAGATTTATTTTTTTAGTTACAGATTCTGCACCATTAAATATGCGAACCAAATAAACTCCTTTATTCAAGTTCGAAAGATTGATTTCTTTCATCGCACCATCAAACGAAGCCACATTTGCACCTAGCACCGAGTAAATTTCAACCGCTGTAAATTCGCCTTCCACAACAAGCATTGCACCATTCACAAACACATTTACATCAACTTTAGCAACATTTTCAACCGATGTGCTTGGATCTTGATTTGGGAAATAAAGCATTGGCACGTTCAATTGTCCCAAACCTTCTACCATAATAGTCGACGTACCACATTGCACTTCTTTATCATCCGATGAACTCATAACGCCTGTTTTTTCAAAAATCATCTCTCCATCATCAAATACAAATGTTGGACAACCTGCAAACAACGTATCTTCCAACACTTTTGTCACTGTATTATAGCGGAAACCCACTGCAGGCAACTCTGAATCTGAATAACCAGTGCCATTGAATGTGTGATATCCTACTACCCATTCGCCATTTGACGAAATTGCACTAACTGAGCCACCCCACCAATATTGACCTGCATCACCTCCATCTTCATCATCAATCACACCATCACCATTGTCATCTTCACTACGATCCCAATCTTCTTTTCCAATTAATACCTGACGGTCAAGAAGCGAATCATTAAAATTGTTCTCCCAAATCACTGGGTTAAAACAACCTGCTTTGTTTGAGTTGTTACCACCCAAAATACGTGCATCATCCGACATATGCCATGCCCAATCTCCGTTACATACAATTTTTGTATGGTCTGTATCAATTGGCATTTGCAATTCATATTCTGGATTTTTTTCATCATCATTTGTACGCACCCAAACACATGGCACATTACGTGGCACAAGCTCTGCACGTGTACTATTGTCCATCTTCGCAATCACATATCCACCAATATATTTACCATCTGCCGAAATCGATGTTGCCTCGCCATATTGCGAACCAGCTGCTGTTATCTTACCTACAATGTCAGCCGGACGTTCCAACTCTGTCCATGTATTTGTATTAAGGTTATAAAATGCTGGACGACGATATGTATCATCAAAACAATAGTGACCTACTACGATACCCGCATCCGAAGCATCCATTGCTGCTGCCGACACCAAATGACTCGCTTCTGCATGGTCCTCCCATTCTGGATTAAGCACCACCATCGAGTCTTCTTCTACCAAATACACAAAACCCACATTGCTACCGCCAAGGTCCGATGCTGCATAACCTGCCACATACTTACCATTATTCGATACTTTGTTGAAAATTGCACCTATGCAATATTCAACATTTTCAAACGTCACTCTGCGTTGAGCATTAGCAACAAAAAGGCTCATAATGAGAGCCATAACAAGAGTAATTTTTCTCATAAAAGATTTCGTTTTTAGATTATTATTTTTATATTTTTTTTAAATCACAATATACGTGACAAAGTTACAAAAAATAATCCATACAACAACTAAGTTATATGGATTATTTATCGAAAAAGAATAATTTTTTATTATTTTTCATTCTTTACAGCAAACCAAAGCACGCCCGAAATTGCCAAACATACAGCACAAATCACAAAAATAATCGATTTGTCTGCTGCATTATTCACCACTTCGCCCATCTTGAAGCTCGCAACCAATTGTGGCAACACTACCGATAGGTTGAATATACCCATATAGAGTCCCATCTTTGTTTGGTCTACTTTCTCACTCATAATCGCGAATGGAAGCGACACAAGCGACGCCCAACCAATACCCACAATTGCAAGTGCTGCAAAGAAAATTACAATATTCGAACCAAACATCGCAATAATTGCATAACCCAACGCCATCAACAAAATCGACCATGTATGTGTGCGAGTAGCACCTATCTTATTTGCCACTACGTTCAACACCAACACTGGGAATATTGCCCCAATCAAGTCACGAGTCAAGAATGCCATCGAGTTTGTTTGCTCCATAGGCTTACCTGCTGCAAGACCAATAATTTGTGTCGAAACATAGAAGAACATATAAATGTTCATCGTTTGCACACCCCACCAAGTGAATGAGTGTGCCAACAATATTTTTTGGAATTCATGTGTATTTTCTTTCACTCTGAACACGTTCAACAACACAAGCACAATAGCCACAAGCTCTACTATCACACATGCCAACTCTACTGTGCTGAGCGAGAACAATCCAAATATATTCACACTCGATGTATCTTCCAAACCAAACAATTTAGCCACAATCACATAGATACCATACATCAAAAAACCATAAAGTGGCAAAATTGCATTGTTCATATCTTTAAACGAAGTCTTCGATTGCTCTGCTTTTGCATCTTCTGGAACCTCCAACTCGCGTGGTTCTTCAATCATAAACGAAGGTATAAGCGTGAAAATCAACGCTATCACCACTCCCACGTAGATAAGCACCTCATTACCCAAGAACGTAGCAATCAAATATGCCAACACCCCGAATGTACCTGACACTGTCTGCATCCATGTATATGCTTTCGATCGCTCTGCCATTGGCGAACAGTCCGACACCAACGAACGTGTTGGGTTGAAACTTACGTTGATACTCAAGTCCAAAGTCAATGCCACTGCCACCGCAATAGCCAACAATCCTTCAGCTCCTTGACCGCCTGTAATCATTTGTTGTATAATACCCAAGTTTGGCAATGCCAACAACATCAAACCAGTCAATACTCCTCCCAACAAAATCCATGGACGACGACGACCTCCCATAAACCACAATTTATCACTCACCAAACCCACGATTGGTTGCGCAATAATACCCGCAATCGGACCTGCTGCCCATACAATACCAATTTCATGAATATCAAGACCATATTTGGTCGAAAGAATCCAACTCAATGCCGAAATTTGCACCGACAATGCAAAACCCATAGCTGTAGCTGGCAAACTGAGAAGAGCATAAAAACCATTGCTCATCTTTTTCTGAATGTTCAACATAATTTCTTTTATTATTAGGTTAATATATAAACAATTGTCAATCTAACCATACCCCTAAGGGCTAAACTCAATGCGCCCCCTCATCTATCATCCATCCGACCATCGTCCATCAACTATTGTCCGTTGACTGTTGACCTCAATCAAAACAACTTGCAAATTTACAAAAAAAATATTAATCCACAAAACAAGCCAAAACACAAAATTTTCCCTCCCAACGCATCCATATACCTCTCCCTACCTTCAACATACTATAAATATACTATAAATATAGGATAAATATACTATAAACATACTATAAATATACTATACAGCAAATCACAAACAACCCTCTCCCACACACCTCCTCCACAAAAAGACACAAAAAAAGAGAGCCGAGACACCTCCCGACTCTCCATTCCTCAATTTTTGCAATAAGCGAAAGCAACGAAGTTCACTTCAGTTGCCGAGCATAGCAATTTTTTCGATTAACGAGAGGAATAGAAACTTGTTTATATTCCCGAGTGAAGAAAAAATCTTGTTAAAAAAAATCATGAGCGCAGCGAATAATCCTCATTCTACAACAACTTGCTCGCCAACTCCGACAACTCACTCCTTTCGCCTTTCACCAAATTCACATGAGCAAAAATATCTTGCCCCCTCATCTTATCAATCATATACACCAACCCATTCGATTGCATATCAAGATAAGGCTGGTCAATCTGATGAATATCTCCAGTAAACACAATCTTCGTACCCTCTCCCGCTCGCGTAATAATCGTCTTAATCTCATGCGGAGTCAAGTTTTGCGCCTCATCAATGATAAAATACGTATTACTCAAACTCCTACCACGAATATATGCCAACGCCTCAATCACCAACTGACCATTCTGTTGCATCACCTCGATTTCATGCACCTCTTTGCCCGAATACGACAACGCCCTCTTTATCACATTCAAATTATCAAACAAAGGTTGCATATATGGCGCCACCTTATCTTGCGCATCACCTGGCAATGCCCCCAAATCCTTATTCGACATCGCCACAATCGGACGCGCCAACATCACCTGCTCATAATCCTCTCGTTGAGTCAACGCCGCTGCCAATGCCAACAATGTCTTACCCGTACCTGCCCGACCTGTCAATGCAATCAACTGTATCTCTGGGTCAAGCAATACATCCATCGCAAATGCTTGCTCTGCATTCCTTGGCTCAATCCCAAAATTACGCGATTTATTCACTCTCCTAATCACATCCTCACTCGCCACATGCCTTGCCAACACACTCGCACGACTACTCTTCAACACAAAACACTCATTCGCCACAATATCATTCTTAAACGAAAACTCATCCACCGCCACTCCCTCTTTCTCTGCATACAATCTATCTATCAATTCTGGCGCTACATCCTCAAATGTCTCATAATCTTTCTCAAATATATCAATACTCGCCACCTTATCCGTAATATAATCCTCTGCAACACACCCCACTGCGCGTGCCTTCATCCTCAAATTCACATCCTTAGTCACAAGTATCGCCTTCTGCTTCGGATGCTTCTTCCCCACCGCAATCGCCGCACCTAATATATAATGGTCGGCTGTGCGCTCCGTAAATGTCGCATTCAACTCCTCTGGCCACTCGTTCGTAGGCAAAATATAAAGCCTACCCTTACCCTCTCCCAACGAAGCTCCTTTAGTCACAAAATCTTTATTCTCAACCACTTCATCCAACTCACGAGCAAATTGCCGAGCATTAAAATTGATTTGGTCATTGCCTTTCTTAAACTTATCCAACTCCTCAAGCACAACCATCGGCAAATAAATGTCATTCTCTTCAAAGTTATAAATCGCTTTGAAATCATGGAGCACCACATTAGTGTCCAAAATAAAATTCTTCTTTGCACCCATAGTAGTATAATTTAATGGTTAATAATTCTCTACAATTCAATCAATTACACCTAAGACGCACGTCATAATCCCAACTTTCAACTTTCAACTTTCAACTTTCGACTTGTTCCGCTTGTAAAGTTACAAAAAAAATATTACATTTGCACTCAATTTCTAAAGAAAACTTTTGTTTTATAATTATGAATTATGAATTATGAATTATGAATTATAATAACGCCATCGAAATCCTTTATAATCAAGCACCTATGTTCCAAAACGTAGGCAAACGCGCCTACAAAACCGGACTAGAAACCACACACGCCCTCGACGAAATTTTCCAACATCCTCATCGCAAATTCCGTACCATCCACGTCGCTGGCACTAATGGCAAGGGCAGTTGCTCGCATCTCACCGCCGCCGTACTACAATCTGCAGGCTACAAAGTAGGTCTCTACACCTCTCCGCATCTCAAAGACTTCCGCGAACGCATACGCATCAATGGCGAAATGATCTCCGAAGAGGCTGTCTGCGAATTTGTCGAACTCGCTCAACCGCTCATTGCCGAACTCCAACCATCTTTCTTCGAAATCACTACGGCAATGGCGTTCCGCTATTTTGCTCAACAAGAGGTCGACGTTGCTGTCATCGAAGTCGGTCTTGGTGGTCGCCTCGACTGCACCAACATCATCTCTCCCGAAATCTCTATCATCACTAATATCAGCATCGACCACACCGACCTACTCGGTGCTACCCTCCCCGAAATTGCTCACGAAAAAGCTGGTGTAATCAAACCTTCCACCCCAGCCATCATCGGCGAACACCAACCCGAAGTGGCACAAGTATTCATCAACAAAGCCGCCGAAGTTGGCGCCCCTCTCTATTTTGCATCCAACGAAATGGCTGATGCCATCCTCCCCGAATGCGAAATGAAGGGCTACTACCAAGATAAAAATCGTCGCACTGTCCTCACTGCCATCCGCGAACTCCGCCGCCAAGGTCATTTCAACATCACCGACGATAATATCAACGAAGGTTTTGCCGCTGTTTGTCGCCTCACTGGCATCATGGGCCGCTGGCAACTAATCTCCGAAAATCCACGAATTATATGCGACACAGGTCACAACGAAGCTGGCATAAAATTCGTTGCCGAACAACTTTTACACGAAAAATACACCAATTTGCGAATAATCATAGGCATGGTGAGCGACAAAAAGATCGATAAAGTGCTCGCTTTACTACCAAAAAATGCTATTTACTACTTCACAAAAGCCCAAATTCCTCGCGCTTTAGGCGAAGTCGAGCTTCAACAACAAGCTGCCGAATACGGGCTCAAAGGTAACACATATCCAACTATAGCACAAGCACTTACCCAAGCAAAACAAGACTATATCGAGGGCGATTTAATCTTTGTCGGAGGTAGCAATTTTACGGTAGCCGAAATTTTATAAAAGATTTATTGCAAAAAATTTGGTTAATTCAAAAAAATATCGTAACTTTGCACCGCTTTTCTGATAAAGAAAAGGGCGTTTAGCTCAGCTGGTTCAGAGCATCTGCCTTACAAGCAGAGGGTCGGCGGTTCGAATCCGTCAACGCCCACACAACAAAAACATACATATCCCAAAACTAGTAACTAAAAACTAGTAACTAAAAAAGGGGCGTTTAGCTCAGCTGGTTCAGAGCATCTGCCTTACAAGCAGAGGGTCGGCGGTTCGAATCCGTCAACGCCCACAAACACAAAAACACACATATCCCAAAACTAGTAACTAAAAACTAGTAACTAAAAAAGGGCGTTTAGCTCAGCTGGTTCAGAGCATCTGCCTTACAAGCAGAGGGTCGGCGGTTCGAATCCGTCAACGCCCACACAAAAAAAAGACTTAGTTTCAAACTAAGTCTTTTTTTTATATCCTCTATCCACTATTTTGCCAAATACGTCTTTATCCGTGGCAACAAACTTTTCGCATCCGCCACACCCAAGTCATACATCTCTTGCAATCTATCTGGATTAGATTCAATCCGTCCCAATTTCAAATTCTTAGTCGGACGCACCAACACAATTTCTCCCTTAGCATCAAGCTCTTCAATCTCTTGCAAAATAGCATTATATGCCTTATAACGATTATTGATAATCTCCACCAAGTTTGGATATTTCGAGTAGAACACCTTCGCTGCAATAGGATTAGTCTTCCCCTTACGATACCCCTCTGGTCTCGTCTCTACCACAACAATACGCTCATACCCATCCTCTTGACATTTCTTCAACGGAATACTATCCGACAATCCCCCATCCAAATACAATTGCCCATCTAGCTCCACCATATGCGACACAAAAGGCATTGCCGATGCTGCCCTCAACACCTCCATCTGCTCAAGCACACTCCCTATTTCCATATATTCAACCCCACCTGTCTGCACATTAGTCACCGTCGCAACCATCTTTGTCTTCGATTTTTTATATGCCTCATCATCAAACACATCAAGCGTAAAAGGCACTTCATAAAACGCAAAATCTCTATTAATGATATTACCAGAAGTAACCAACGAATACAATCCCATATATCGCTTATCGCGCGAAAAACGCTTATTATAGCGAATAGCACGCCCTTTCTGACCCGAGAGATAATTCACTCCAAACAACACACCTGCCGAAGTGGCATATATTGCATCTACTTCAATACCCTCATCCATCAACACATCAAGCACTGCTGCGGTATACATACCACGCATTGCTCCTCCTTCCAATACCAATGCTGTCTTTTTCATATCAATAACTATTAACTAACTAGTCGGATAGGTCTAAACCGTCCAACTCATAAAACTTATTTCATTTCCACAACCGTAATGCCTGCGCCTCCAAACTGCACATGCTCATCTCTATACGATTTCACCATCGATGCTTGATGCAAATAATCGCGAATAGCTTGGCGCAAAGCACCAGTGCCCGTACCATGCAATATACGCACTTGCGTAGCCGACACCATCGCTGCATCGTCAATAAAATATACCACAGCTTGCAATGCCTCATCTACTCGCATACCTCTCACATCTATCTCTTGCTTAAATGACAACTGACGATTACGGATATCCTCTGTAGCATTCGAACCGCGCTGAGCCGCTATACTTTGCTCGGCCTGTTTTGCTTGACCTGCCGACACTCGCTCAAGACGATTAAGCGCTACTGTAGATTTTATCTGACCAAATGCCACAATAGCAGTCTTACCTTGTATTTCTAGCAATTTGCCTATCACATTCTGACCTGCAATCTGCACATGCTCTCCTACTTGAAGTGGCTTTTGCTGCTTTTTAGGCGCACTCTGTTGAGCACCTTTCTCCATCTTCTCTCGCAATTTACCCACCTCTTCACGACTCTTACGCGTAGCCTCTTTATCTGCTTGTGTCTCTTTTATTATACGTATCGTCTTCTCTATCTCTTTATTTGCTTGCAACAATATCTCTGCGGCCTCTTGTTTTGCCTGACGCAACGTCTCTTTTTCCTTCACTCTCATACCCTCTATCAATTGCTCGTATCGTTCAGTCAATTGCTGCAAGCGTTTCTCTTTATCTTTCACTTGCTGACGCTTATTCTCCCAGTAACGTTTGTCGCGTGCCACATCTTGCAAGTGCTTGTCAAAGTCAACTTGCTCCGCACCCACCATCTCCGATGCCGCAGCTATCACATCCTCTGGCAACCCTATCTTGCGCGCAATCTCTATCGCAAACGACGACCCTGCTGTACCTATCGACAACATAAACAATGGTCGCATCTGATTTCTATCATATAGCATCGCACCATTCACTATCCCCTCGGTCTGAGCCGCAAAGTGCTTAAGATTAGTATAGTGGGTCGTAATAACACCAAACACTTTATTCTTATTGAATCTATCCAACACTGCCTCTGCTATCGCACCACCCAACTGAGGCTCAGTGCCCGTACCAAACTCATCTATCAACAAAAGGCTCTTACCATTACTAAATTTGATACAATTCTTCATATTCAACAAATGCGATGAATATGTCGAGAGGTCATTCTCAATACTTTGCTCGTCTCCAATATCAATAAATATCGACTTAAACAAACCCGCACGACTACGCTCATGCAACGGAATAGGCAAACCGCACTGCAACATATACTGCAACAATCCCACAGTCTTCAAACACACCGACTTACCACCTGCATTTGGTCCAGATATAAGCAGAATGCGTTGCTTCTTAGTAAGCTTTATTGTCAATGGCTCTATCTTACGCCCTTGTCGCACAAGCGACATCTCCAACAATGGGTGACGTGCTTCATGCCAATCCACCTCACATTCCGACACCAAATATGGTTTTATTGCACGTATCGAAATAGAGAATTGTGCTTTTGCACGCAATGCATCTACCTCTGCCAAAAAATATACCGATTGAACTATAGCTTCGTAATAAGGACGAACCAAATTAGTAAATTCTACTAATATCCGAATAATCTCTCTTCGCTCCTCATTCTCCAACTCACGAAGACGATTATTCACCTCCACCACAGCCGTAGGCTCAACAAATGCTGTCTTACCTGTAGCCGATTCATCATGAATAATACCTTGAATCTTACGCTTATTCATCGCCGAAACCGGAATTACCAACCTTCCATCACGGATAGTAGGCGAAGCATCTTTCTCTACAATTCCCAATGCCTGCGCTTGCTTCAATATCGCATTAAGTGTCTTTGATATACTGCTTTGTGCCGACAATATCGAACGACGAATCTCTGCCAATTGTGGCGATGCTGTATCTTTCACCTCGCCATATTTGTTTATAATGCGTTCTATTTCTCGCTCTATATCAGGGAATAATTCCACCGACTCTGTCATCTTAATCAACGCAGGGAATCGCTCTTCATCACGCGCACGAAGATACGCCGTCACTGCTCGCAATGTCGAAACATTCAATCGCAAGTCCACCACATCTTTCACATCAAGGAATGTCCCATCGGCTTGCGTACGAGCAAATGCTGGTCGCAAATCTGCCAACGAACCCAATGGCAACCCTTCGCCAGTCTCAGTCAACAATATCATCATCTCTTCTATCTGCGTGAGCGACAACACTATCACATCAAAATCCGACGAAAAAGCCATCGCATCAATCAACTCTGATCCTTGCTGACTGACACATCGCTCTTTCAACAATCCACGTATTTGGTCGAACGATATCTTATTTTCAAAGTTTTTTGGATAAAGCATTCTTAATATAATCTGTTTTTTAACAAAGTAGAGACGCAATACCTTGCGCCTCTACAATGATTATATACATTATTTTATTAAAACTCACAGTTGTTTGGAGTACGTGGGAAAGGTATCACATCGCGGATGTTTTGCATACCTGTAACGAACAACAAAAGACGTTCGAAGCCAAGACCAAAACCTGAGTGTGGTGCAGTACCGAAACGACGAGTATCCAAATACCACCAAATATCTTTATCTGGCACTCCCATTTCTGCTGCACGAGTACGAAGTTTTTCGTAATCTTCTTCACGTTGCGAACCACCGATGATTTCACCAATTTTTGGGAACAATACGTCCATTGCACGCACTGTTTTGCCATCATCGTTTTGTTTCATATAGAACGACTTAATCTCTTTTGGATAGTCTGTCAAGATAACAGGACGTTTGAAGTGTTCTTCTACGAGATAACGTTCATGTTCTGATTGCAAGTCTGTACCCCAATCCACAGGGAACTCGAATTTATGACCGTTTGCCACTGCTGCTTTCAAAATTTCGATACCCTCTGTATATGTCAAACGTTTGAAATCGTTAGCAAGCACAAAGTTCAAGCGCTCAATAAGGTCGTGGTCATACATTTTAGCAAGGAATTCGATATCATCTTTACAATTATCGAGAGCCCAACGAATACAATATTGAATAAAGTCTTGTGCCAATTGCATGTTATCTTCAATTTCGAAGAAAGCAACCTCTGGTTCAATCATCCAAAACTCTGCCAAGTGACGAGGTGTATTAGAGTTTTCTGCACGGAAAGTAGGTCCAAATGTATAAATTTTACCCAAAGCCATAGCTGCCAACTCACCTTCCAACTGGCCCGACACTGTCAACGATGCTTGTTTTCCAAAGAAATCGTCTGAATAATCAATCTTACCCTCTTCGTTTGTTTTGAGGTTATAAAGATTTTTAGTCGTTACTTGGAACATTTGACCAGCACCCTCACAGTCCGAAGCTGTAATAAGTGGAGTATGGAAATAGAAATAACCGCGTTCGTGGAAGAAAGTGTGAATAGCCATCGCCATGTGGTGACGAATACGGAACACCGCGCCAAACGTATTAGTACGAGGACGAAGGTGAGCTACTTCACGAAGGAATTCAAGTGTATGTCCTTTCTTTTGCAATGGATAAGTATTATCTGCTGTACCATAAATTTCAATCTCTTCTGCTTGAACCTCAACAGATTGACCTTGACCCATTGACTCTACAAGAATACCATTCACCGAGATACAAGCTCCTGTAGTAATTGGTTTCAAAAATTCTTCTCCGAATTTTGCAATATCAGCTACAATTTGAATATTATTGATAGAAGAACCATCATTAAGAGCAATAAAGCTCACATTTTTATTACCACGGCGAGTACGCACCCAACCTCTGATATTTACTTTTGCACCAAAATCATTACGTTTTAATGCATCAACGATAACTGTTCTTTGAATTTTTTCCATAATAAAAATATCTCTTATATCAAGCAAAAAAGCACTGACCCAAATTAAGTAAGTGCTTTCTTGCAATACGTTTCAACTACATATTAATTTTTTCTATATTCACGCTCTTTATCAAAGCCACCCACTGTACTCATCACACAACGGAAACCAATATCATTACGACATGCATTTTCATCAAGCCAACGACGTTGAGATGGATTCAACCAAATAGCACGGTCATTCCAACCTCCACCTTTGTATACGCGAGCTGTGTTAGAAATAACATTTGCTGCTTCAATTGGTTGCATATCTTTGTAAATCAAAGACGAATCGTTGTTAAGCGATGATTGAGAGTCACCATCTTTGAAGTCACGATAATCTCCACCTGTTTTTGTAATTCCACGTTCTTGAATCAATACAGTACGCATAGAGTCACGAAGCGATGGATCCAAATATGCAAAGTGTTTATTCAACATCTCTTCTGCATACATCGAATCAGTTTCAAATTCATTACCACGATATGTATTAATCTCTTCGTTATTCAATACACTTGCACGGAATACGTCTTTTACCCACTCATTAACATTACCTGCCATGTTATACAATCCATAACCATTAGGTTTGAATGTCCACACTGGCACTGTCAATGTACCATTGATTTGCACACCGATAGGGTCCCCTCTACCACGCAAGAAGTTAGCCACAAAGTCTCCTTCAAGACCTTTATCAAACGTACGCAATTGCGAACCCGACCATGGATAAGTATTTGTTTGGTCATAAATACCATCTTCAGTATTCAAACCATAAGCAGCATATTCCCATTCCATCTCTGTTGGGAGACGACATTCCGAGTCATAAAGTGCACCTTCCAATGCCACTTTCCACTCGTTATGAGTAATCTCACCATCTTTATTCATATCAAATGCTTTGTAATTAGGCGAGTAAACCAAACCATCACCTGCCTCATTTGCATATTCTTCGTAACTTCTGTTAATATATTCCACATAGTCACGAACACCTTTTGTTGTAAACAACACTTTTTCAAGAGAATCTGGCAACTCTTGCAATTTCAACGAAATCATTTCCAATGGAACGTAAGGCACAACACCGGCATTGATTAATTCCAACTCATTCAAGCGGTCTGTACGCCATTTACAATATTCTGTTGCTTGTTTCCAAGAAACACCTACAACTGGATATTCATTATAAGCAGGACTAACATAATATTCACGAACATAAGGCTCATTATAAGCCAACTCCTTACGCCATACAGTCTCATCTGGCAATGCACGAACTACAACATCTGGACGATGAGCATAAACACCTTGCAACCAGCTTACATACTCTCTCCATTCAAGGTTAGTCACTTCATACATATCCATATAGAATGCCGATGATGCCACACGTTTCTTAGCATTATTCTTCGCTACCGACAACATATCGCTATTCTGACCGCGAACAGTAGTAGCTACTTCAATATACACCATACCTTGTGGGCATTTACCGTAATAATCAGCATTAACATTAAAGAAACCCTTTTTAGGTTTATTATATGTCCAACCTGTTTTAAGTGAGGCTTTCCCTGTTAGTGGAGAAGGATCACCATTGACCATCCTATCTTTCTTAGCACAACCAGTAGATAAGAGTAGCACTGCAAGAGTGCTCAAAATCACGATTTTATTAAACAATTTCATATCTTTATACTTATATTTTTTATCAAATTCGAACGAATACAGAATTCGAGCGCAAATTTACCAATAATTTATGACATAACAAGTATTTTTTACAAGTTTTTTTACTTTTTACAGCAAAAAATTATTTTAGGTCAGTTTTTTTACCTAAATTTGCATCCAAAATAACGCTTTATATATGAATAACGACCGATACCTCAAATTTATTGCCTTCGATGGTCAAATTATTGATACCTCCATGCCAAAAGTAATGGCAATAATCAATATAACCCCCGACTCTTTCTATGCTGGCAGTCGCACAAATTGCGAGACCGACATCATCCAAAAAGTCAACCAGGCTATAGACAATGGTGCAACTTTTCTCGACATCGGTGGCTACTCCACTCGCCCCAATGCCGATGAGGTTAGCGAACAAGAAGAAATCAATCGCATCCGTTTCGCTCTCAGCATCATACGCAAACATCACCCCAATATACCAATATCTATCGACACCTTCCGTGCCGAAGTTGCCAAAATCGCTGTAAAAGAATTCAACGTCGGCATGATCAACGACGTATCCGGATTCGATTGGGACCCCAATATGCTCGATGCCATCGTCGAACTTCAAGTTCCATACGTATTGATGCACTCCAAAGGCGACCCGCAAACTATGCAATCGCTCACTAAATACGACGATTTCCTCTCTGACATACTACAATATTTCGCAAAAAAAATCGCAATTCTCAGAGAAAAGGGCTTCTCAAAAGAGATAATTATCGATCCGGGATACGGATTTGCTAAAACCATCGAACAAAACTACACCCTCCTTCGCGAACTTTCTACTTTCGAATGCTTCCGAGCTCCGCTCTTAGTCGGAATATCTCGCAAATCAATGATTTACAAACCGCTCAACATCGAACCATCTGAGGCGCTCAATGGCACAACTGTGCTCAATGCCTTTGCCCTCGAGCGCGGAGCCAACATCCTACGTGTCCACGACGTCAAAGAGGCGGTCGAAACTATCAAATTGTATAACTTATTAGGTAAACAAAATAATGAAAATCACATTAGTACAACAAGAAATCATCTGGGGCGATAAAACCGCCAACCTCACTACTTTCGGAAATATAGTCAAAGAACTCTACGGCAAAACCGACCTCGTTGTTTTCCCCGAAATGTTCTCAACTGGTTTCTCTGTCGACAAACCCGACCTTGCCGAAGATACCGACGGCGAAGCTATCCAAGCCATCAAACGTTGGGCTCGCGAAGGCAACTTTGCCATCGCTAGTAGCTTCATGGCTACCGAAAACGGCAAATCCTACAACCGTGGCTTCTTCTGTCAACCCGACGGCACTATTGATTTCGCCGACAAACGCCACCTCTTCATTGGCGACGAACAAAAACACTTCACTCCTGGCAACAAACACCTCGACGTTGTATATAAAGGTGTAAAATTCCGCGTACTCATCTGTTTCGACCTCCGCTTCCCTGTTTGGAGTCGCAACTTCTCGGGCAACGAATACGACGTACTCATCTACACTGCCAACTGGCCTAAAGACCGCATCGAGGCATGGGATGCTCTCACAGTTGCTCGCGCTATGGAAAATCAATCATACGTCTGCGCCGTAAACGCCATCGGCACCGACTCTTACAGTATCCAACACAACGGCCACTCTGTCATGCTCGACCCTCGTGGCAAATGTCTCGCCTCTTTCGACGAATGGGAGGCTGGTACTCGCACGGTGGAAATCGATATGGCATATCTCGACAAGGTTCGCAACCGCCTTCCTTTCTGGAAATCTGCCGACAAATTTACCGTCGAAATCTAACACAAAAATTCACCTAAAAATACAATAACCCCCTCCCTCATTTAAATATACTATACAGCAAGGTGCAAGCAACCTTTACCCTACTTGCAAAACACCCTCTAAAATACAATAAGTCCCCCGCCAATTGACCCCAAAATCAATCCGACGGAGGACTTTTTTCTGTCCTTCAAACAACTATTGCAACATTGACTTTTTTTTATTACCTTTGCATCTTGTAATAATACGCACAAAAACCAAACTAAATATGGCACGCAAACAAAAACAACTCCCTATTTTCTACGAAGTTACAATCACCGACGTCGCAGCCGAAGGCAAAGCTATTGCTAAGGTCGACGATATGGTTATTTTCACACAATATGCCGTTCCTGGCGATGTTGTCGACCTCCAAATCTTCAAAAAGAAGAAAAACTACATGGAAGGTCGCGTCATCAAGTTCCACTCTTACAGCGAAAAACGCTGCGAAGCCGTATGCGAACACTACGGCACTTGTGGTGGTTGCAAATGGCAAATCCTCCCTTACGACGAGCAAATTCGCTACAAACAAAAACAAGTAGTCGACAACCTCACTCGTCTCGGACACATCGAATTGCCTGAGGTTACACCTATCCTCGGTTCCGAAAAAACATATTTCTACCGCAACAAACTCGAGTACACCTTCAGCAATCGCAAATGGCTCACTATGGAGGACATGCAAAAAGAGCATCGCCCTGAAGAGCTCAACGGCGTCGGCTTCCACATCCCTGGCATGTTCGACAAGGTGCTCGACATCAACAAATGCTGGCTCCAAGACGATATTTCTAACCAAATCCGCAACGAAATTCGCTCTTATGCTCAAGCCAACCACCTCACTTTCTTCGACCTCCGCAATCAAGAGGGCTTCCTCCGCACACTCATGATTCGCACCACATCTACGGGCGAACTCATGGTGGTCATGGTCTTCTTCTACGAAGACGAACCTGCTCGCGTTGCCCTACTTCAACACTTGGCTGACCGATTCCCTCAAATCACTTCGCTCCTATACGTTATCAATAGCAAGTGCAACGACACAATCACCGACCAAGAGATCCACTGCTTCAAAGGTGCCGAGGCTATCTACGAAGAGATGGAGGGTCTCCGTTTCAAAATCGGACCAAAATCATTCTATCAAACCAACTCCGAACAAGCTTACGAACTCTATAAAGTAGCACGCAATTTTGCCGAACTCACAGGCGACGAATTGGTATATGACCTCTATACCGGCACCGGCACTATTGCCAACTTCGTCAGCCGCAAAGCGCGCCAAGTCATTGGTATCGAGTATGTACCCGAAGCTATCGAAGATGCAAAAGTCAACTCAGCCCTCAACGGCATCGACAACACCCTCTTCTTTGCAGGCGACATGAAAGATATCCTTACCGACAAATTCATCGAAGAGTATGGTCGCCCTGACGTCATCATCACCGACCCACCTCGCGCCGGTATGCACGAAGATGTCATCAACGTCATCCTCAATGCCGCACCACGTCGCATCGTCTATGTCAGCTGCAACCCAGCCACACAGGCACGCGATTTGCAACTCCTTGATGTAAAATACAAAGTCACAGCCGTACAACCAGTCGACATGTTCCCTCACACCCACCACGTGGAAAATGTAGTAAGATTGGAATTAAAATAAAAACATCAACCCATCCAAAATAATAAATCTGAATAGCAATCGTGCCTTGCCTTAAAAACGCGACAAAAAACACTCTGCCCGAGTTTCAATCGCTGTAGGATTTATTGCTAGACTTTAGCGTTTTTAAGCACAGCACTAGCGTTTTTGTTACTTTTGCGCAATGACAAAAGTAACAAACAACTTTTGGTCACAAAAGTAACATAAAAATTATGAATCTAAAAGAGCATTTACAAGATAAAGTATTCACCCTATTGAGCGAAACTGCCGACGAATTAGGCCTCGAAGCCTACATCATCGGCGGCTACGTGCGCGACATCTTGCTCCAGCGCCCATCCAAAGACATCGATGTAGTAGTCGTGGGCAGTGGCATCGAGATGGCTGGTGCCTTTGCGCGCAAACTTGGCAAAGGGGCCCACTTGTCAGTATTCAAAACCTACGGCACAGCGCAAGTAAAACGCAAAAACATCGAAGTCGAATTCGTAGGTGCTCGCAGCGAAAGCTACAACCGCGACAGCCGCAACCCTATCGTCTCTGAAGGCACACTCCAAGATGACCAAAACCGTCGCGACTTCACTGTCAACGCCTTAGCTCTCTGCCTTAATGCCGACCGCTTTGGCGAACTTGTCGACCCCTTCGGTGGATTGGCAGATATGGAAGCAAAAATCCTTCGCACACCGCTCGACCCCGACATCACCTTTAGCGACGACCCTCTACGCATGATGCGTGCCGTGCGTTTTGCCACACAACTCCAATTCGACATCTACCCCGAGACTCTCGATGCTATCACTCGCAACTGCGACCGCATCGAAATCATCACAAAAGAGCGCATCATCGACGAACTCAACAAAATCATGCGCGCGCCTAAGCCATCTATTGGACTACTTCTATTAGAACAAACCGGACTTTTAGCGCGTATATTCCCCGAACTCGACCGTCTCAAAGGCGTAGAAAAACGAGGCGATCGTGCTCACAAAGATGTCTTCTTACACACACTCAAGGTGTTAGATTCTGTTGCCGAACGTAGCGACGACCTCTGGCTCCGCTGGGGTGCATTGCTCCACGACATAGGCAAACCTGCTAGCAAACAGTGGGATGACCTCCACGGTTGGACCTTCCGCAACCACAACTACCTCGGTCAGCGCATGGTGCCAGGCATCTTCAAACGCCTCAAACTCCCACTAGGCGAACCGATGAAGTTTGTACAAAAGATGGTCGACCTCCATATGCGTCCTATCGTGCTTAGCGAAGACGAGGTAACCGACTCTGCCGTTCGCCGTCTGCTCTTCGATGCCGGCGACGATATCGACTCACTCATGCTCCTCTGTGAGTGCGACATCACGAGTGCCAATCGCGAGAAAGTGAAACGCTTCTCCGACAATTTCAACCTCGTGCGCGTCAAACTCAAAGAACTCGAAGAGCGCGACCGCATCCGCAACTTCCAACCTCCAGTCGATGGCATCGAAATAATGCAAATCTTTGGCATCGAACCATCCAACATAATAGGTGAAATGAAATCTATCATCAAAGACGCCATCCTCGACGGCATCATCCCCAACGAGCACGACGCCGCCAAAGAATTGTTGATAAAGATTGCCGCCGAACGAGGACTTAAACCAATGCATAATGCATAATGCATAATGCATAATTTTGCAAAATTTCAACTTTCAATTTTCAATTTTCAACTTTATAAATATTATGGAAAAAGCAAAAGTATTAGAAACAATCAAAGCTGCTGGCGAACCAATCAACGCTGGCAAAGTAGCAGAACTCTCAGGTCTCGACCGTAAAGTAGTCGACAAAGCAATGAAACAACTCAAAGAAGAAGGCGAAATCGTCTCTCCAAAACGTTGCTACTGGACTGCAAAATAAGAATTTTGTATCAAATAACAAAGGCTGTCAACTCACAAATTGACAGCCTTTGTTATTTCCTAAAAGTTACTAATTAACCGTTGCGGACGCACGAACCGTGCGTCCCTACAAATTACTCATTACTCATTTCGCTCGTGCGGACACTCGAACCGAGCGTCCATACAAACAACTATCTAACGTAGTGTGGCATTTCGGCAGGGATTACGAGCGAGAGTTCTACATAACCACCAAAGTCGCCATTCTCTTCGAACCAAGGCACTTGATAAATCAACTTATGCAAGCCCTCTTTTTCGATTGTATAAGCGTTTACATTATGATTTTCGAGCAATCCACGCAATATCTCTGCTGCACGTGGTGGATGAAATTCAAACAACGAATGCCCAATTATGTCGCCATATTTAGCAAAAGTTTGTTTAGAACGAGTATTCATATCAAGGATTTTTCCATCCTTATCGCAAATGGTTATTGCAAAACCAGCATTTCTTAGTTGTTCCATATGTTGAGAATTGAAAGATTAAAACTAGTAACTACTAACTACTAACTAGTAACTCTGTAAGGTTTCGTTCGAGGTCTTCGGCTGTAAGATTAAGGCGATATGCACCATCAATTGCCATAGAAATAGTACCAGTTTCTTCCGACACAATAATTACAATAGCATCTGACTTCTCACTTATTCCCATAGCAGCACGGTGACGAAGTCCAAGATGACGAGGTATATTCGGATTTTTCGACACTGGCAAAATAGCACCAGCAGCCACAATTCTTTCATCTGCAATAATCATAGCGCCATCATGCAAAGGACTATTCTTAAAAAATATATTCTCCACCAAACGAGTATTGATATCGGCAGAAATTTGCTCTCCGCTTTCAATATATTCTGTTAGAGAATTATCTCGAGCAATAACAATCAAAGCCCCAGTCTTCGTGCGCGACATATTTCGGCATGCCAATACAAGTTTCATAACAGGGAATACCTGACGAGTATCCTTATTTTCGCCACGAATAATCTTCGCAATCTTTTTATAAAACTTCCAATTTTGTCGAGTTCCTAATTTAAGCAAAAACTTTCGTATTTCATTTTGAAACAAAACCACCAAAGCCAAAGCTCCCACGCTAATTACTTGATTAAGAATTGCACCAGTAAGGCCAAGTTTTAGCACCTTAACAATCAAAAACCAAATAACTACAAAAATCATAATACCGAAGAATATATTTATAGCTCCAGTATTACGCATCAACTTATAGGCTTGATACATTAAAATAGCAACAAGCAAAATATCTATAATATCTTTTATTCCAATACCAAATAGCATAATTTAAAATAATTACTAGTTAGTAATTAGTAGTTAGTAATTAGGTTTGCAAATTTATAAAAAAAAATTCATATAAACAAATGCCGTGATTTTTGCTACGCAAAAAGTCGACAGTCGACGGAGCCAAGCATCCCTACAATAACTAAAAAAAATCCTCGCCATGATTAGCGAGGATTTTTTTTGAATTAGAAATTATTTTTTGTAGTTTTCTAATGTTGCTTTGAGGAATTCAACAAAGTTAGCAGGATTTTCGTCGAATGCATAAGATTTGTTGAGAGGTTTGCCTTCAGCATCAAGAGCTACGTAGAATGGTTGAGCGTTAGCACCGAATTTGCTACGTTGGATGTAACTGTTTTTCTCACCAACAGTAGTGAACTCTTTTCTCACACCACCTTCAGTCACCACAAATGGAGTAGCAAGTGGAGTACGGTCGTCAACCATCAAAGTAACAAGTACAAAGTCTTCTTGCAACATAGTAGCAACAGTAGGGTCAGTCCAAACCGAAGCTTCCATTTTACGGCAGTTCACGCAACCGAAACCAGAGAAGTCAACCAATACTGGTTTGCCAGCAGTTTGAGCCATTTGCATAGCGATTTCGTAGTCGTGAGTGTCAGGGTGAACTTCGTTAGTATAGAGGTTGAAGTCTTGAGTTGTCAAAGGAGGAGCGAAAGCAGAAGCCGAACGACAAGGAGCACCCCACAAACCAGGAACCAAGTAGATAGCGTAAGCGAAAGAAATCAACGCCAACATCATACGGCCAACGCCAATGCGTTCAACTTGGTCATCGTGTGGCAAAGTGATTTTGCCGAGGAGATACATACCGAGCAATGCGAAGATAACGATCCACAAAGCGAGGAAAGTTTCGCGGTCGAGGATACCCCAACCATAAGCCAAGTCAGCAACCGACAAGAATTTGAGAGAAAGAGCAAGTTCCAAGAAACCGAGAACCACTTTTACAGAGTTCAACCAACCGCCAGATTTAGGCATAGATTTCAACATAGAAGGGAACATTGCGAAGATAGTGAAAGGCAATGCCAATGCGATAGAGAAACCGAACATACCGATAGCAGGGCCTAACCAAGAACCTTGAGCCGCTTCAACGAGCAAAGTACCGATGATAGGACCAGTACAAGAGAAAGAAACCAACACAAGAGTGAACGCCATCAACATGATAGACATGAAACCAGTAGTAGTTTCAGCTTTGGCATCCATTTTAGATGTCCAAGAAGCAGGCAATGTGATTTCGAACGCACCAAAGAATGATACTGCGAACACAACCAACATCAAGAAGAAGATGATGTTGAAGATAGCGTTAGTAGAAAGAGCATTCAAAGCAGAAGCACCGAAGATACCAGTCACCAAAAGACCAAGAGTCAAATAGATGATGATGATAGCAGCACCATAAGTGAAAGCATCGCGACGACCTTTAGCTTTATCACCAGAACGTTTCAAGAAGAACGAAACAGTCATAGGGATGATAGGCCATACGCAAGGAGTGAACAAAGCAATGAAGCCGCCGAGGAAACCAAGGATAAAGATTGCCCACATAGAAGAATCTGATGTATTAGTAGTTTCACCAAATGCTTTCAATTCGTCGATAACTGGAGTATAGATATCGTTAGCAGCCTCTTCTACAGCAGTTTCAGCCACTTCGCCTTCAGCGATAAGCATAGGTTCGTTAGCTTTAGGACCTTCAGCAAAAGAGAAAGGATTACCCATCATACAAGTTTCGTCGTTGCAGCCCATGAAAGAAACTGAACCAGAAATTACCCAATTTTCGTCAGTAATTTTAGCTTTTTGTACGAAGATAGCCTCATTTTCATACCAAGAAAGTTCGAGACCGAACATTTCTTCGAATTTAACAACGAGGTCAGAAACAGCTTGGAGTTCACCAACCAATTCAGCGCCTTCAACGCGACCGAAAGCGATATCAGTAGCCATAGGGCCACCTTCAGGCAATTCGAGGGCATACAAGTGCCAGCCAGCGTCGATAGTAGCTTTGAGTGTGATTTCCACGTTTTTGCCGTCTTGTTTCATCTCAGAAGTCCAACGGATTGGATCTACCATCTGAGCAAACGACATAGAAACAAGGCACATCACGAGTGCCAAGGTAGAAAAAAGTTTTTTCATACTTTTTTAAATTAGATTAAAATATTTAGTGTTTTTATAAAGTTACTCACTTTGTTCGTTTTTTTATCTCCCACAGATTACACAGATTGCTCTGATTTTATTATTCTCTGTTTTTCGATTCGCTCTTTGACTTCGTCAAAAATCGCTCGTCAGATTTGCACAGAGTTTACTCGCTTCGCTCGTTCGGACGCTTGAGCCAAGCGTCCCTACACTTGATTATTGCGGACACGGCATGCCGTGTCCCTACAAACTAGGAACTAATTTTAAGGTATCATATCGAGCATTTCGTCGTCGAAAGGGTCATAATCTTCCGGAAAATCAGCAGATTTGATTAATTCATCGAAATTCTGATTTTCGCCACCCTCTTTTTTAATGCTTTCATATTCAGCTGGTTCAGCTAAATTTACATGTATATGATGTATCATACGAGCACAATTACACAATTAGAGTGCAAATTTACAAAAAATATTTCATATACACAACACAAATAGAAAAATCAACTTATTTATCAATACAATGTTATATTTCCGATTAAAGATGTCGCGGATGTAGTAGTTACGCTCCTACTAGATTTAATATCATCTTAGATTTATGGTGGCACGAATTTTATATCAAACTGAGATTAGGCAGTACCGGAGCAAAGGTACTTCCCCATTACTTGACACTAGAAAAAATACATATACTAAAATTTATTTTTTTGTTGTTATTGAAGTTACAATACAGCTCTTATTTTCAAGAGAATCAAGTATATATTGTTCTTCTTCCCTCTTTTTTTGTTTTATAATTTTCACCGTATCTTTACTATTTTGCTGTTTGCAATATTCTCTAATATCTTTATATCTGCATGTTGTTTTTGTGATACATCCAAATAAACAAGACCAAGACTCTTCCATAGTACAATTTCTT
>JAZQUV010000029.1:0-45060 GCA_045631465.1 Candidatus Aphodosoma sp.
TTCAGCAGAAAATTAAAAATAGGCAATATTATATGTCGCACTTGTATTGGGTCCTATTTTAGACTACATAGAAGACTACACGCCAAAAATAAATTAGAGTTCAAACGATTTTACAAGCAAAGTCGTTTCACAATACAAAAGAATAATATCTTGTGTATAAACAAATTCGGCGGTAAAAATAATTCACCGTCGAAAAAGTGCAACCCATCGCGGAGTGTGGTTGTTTTTTTATTTGGGTAATTTGAAAGAAAAAGGTATGGTGTATTTATAATCTATAGCTTGACCATTAAAGTCCTCTCCAGGTTTCCATTTTGGCATTTTTTTTATTATACGAATAGCTTCTTTATCTAATGACTTATGTAAACCTCTTATAACAATTATACTTTTATGATCAATACTTCCATCTTTTTTTATTGTAAATTGACATATTACACGACCCTCTATGCTTTTTTTAGCAGCACTTTTAGGGTATCGCATGTTTTCTTGAATAAATTTCATTAATTCAGTCATTCCACCTGGGAATTCTGGCATTATTTCTTGATAAAAGTATTCTATATCCTCCTCATTTTCTTCGGTATTAGCAGTTTTTGTTGAGTCTGCTTCAATTATGTTTTCGTCAGTAGAATACGTTTGGGCATACATATTTCCTATACAGAATAGGGTAAATATTACTAAAAATAATGTCTTTTTCATAGTTTTTATTATTTTGTGTTTGTGTGTGCAAAGGTAGTAAATATTTTTTTCTTTTGCAAGTATTTATATAAAAAAAACAACCGATTCACTTTGTGGGTGAATCGGTTGGAAATATATTTTAAATTGAAATTTGAGATTTGAAATTTGAAAGTTACCTTTCGGTATTAAATTTCAAATTTCACATTTTACATTTCAACTTGAAATTATTTGTTTTCTTTAGCTTCGAGAGCTGCTTTAGCGTCTTCGATCATTTGGTTTTTGAGATCAGAAAGAGCGTCGATGTCGCCGAGAGTAGTTTTTTCTACAGCAGGCATTTCTTCTTTAGCAGCTTTAGTAGCTTTTTTCTCAGCAGCAGCAGCTTCTTCAGCAGTAGCTTTAGCTACGTCTTCGTGGATACGGCTGTGAGAAAGGATGATACGTTTGCCTTCTTTGTTGAATTCGATTACTTTGAAGCTGAGTTTTTCGTCAACTTTAGCGTTAGAACCGTCTTCTTTAACAAGGTGTTTTGGAGTAGCGAAGCCTTCAACTCCGTAAGGGAGAGCAACTACAGCACCTTTGTCGAGCATTTCGATGATAGTACCTTCGTGGATGCTATCTGGAGTGAAGATAGTTTCGAATACATCCCATGGGTTTTCTTCGAGTTGTTTGTGACCGAGGCTGAGGCGACGGTTTTCTTTGTCGATTTCGAGAACAACAACTTCGATTTCAGAACCGATTTGTGTGAATTCAGATGGGTGTTTGATTTTTTTAGTCCAGCTAAGATCAGAAATGTGGATAAGACCGTCGATACCTTCTTCGATTTCTACGAATACACCGAAGTTAGTGAAGTTGCGTACGCGAGCATTGTGTTTTGTGCCAGCAGCATATTTAGTATCGATGTTTTCCCATGGATCAGCTTTAAGTTGTTTGATACCGAGAGACATTTTGCGTTCGTCGCGGTCGAGAGTAAGGATAACAGCTTCTACGTCGTCGCCTACTTTGAGGAAGTCGTTAGCTGTGCGGAGGTGTTGGCTCCAGCTCATTTCTGAAACGTGGATAAGACCTTCAACGCCAGGGATAACTTCTACGAATGCGCCGTAGTCAGCCATAACAACTACTTTACCAGTGATTTTGTCACCAACTTTGAGGTCAGCATTAAGAGCATCCCATGGGTGAGGAGTGAGTTGTTTCAAGCCGAGAGCGATACGTTTTTTCTCGTCATCGAAATCAAGGATAACAACGTTGATTTTTTGGTCGAGAGCAACGATTTCTTCTGGGTGGTTAACACGGCCCCAAGAGAGGTCAGTGATGTGGATAAGACCATCTACGCCACCGAGGTCGATGAATACGCCGTAAGAAGTGATGTTTTTAACAACACCTTCGAGTACTTGACCTTTTTCGAGTTTACCGATGATTTCACGTTTTTGTTGTTCGAGTTCAGCTTCGATAAGAGCTTTGTGAGAAACGACAACGTTTTTGAATTCTTGGTTGATTTTAACGATTTTGAATTCCATTGTTTTGTTAACGAAAACATCGTAGTCGCGGATAGGTTTCACGTCGATTTGTGAACCTGGCAAGAATGCTTCGATACCGAATACGTCTACGATCATACCACCTTTAGTGCGGCATTTTACGAAACCTTTAACGATTTCGTTGTTTTCGAGAGCTTCGTTTACGCGATCCCAAGAGCGAGAAGCGCGAGCAGCTTTGTGAGAAAGGATAAGTTGACCTTTTTTGTCTTCTTGGTTTTCAATGAACACTTCAACTTCGTCACCTACTTTGAGGTCTGGGTTGTAACGGAATTCGCTCATAGGGATGATACCGTCTGATTTGAAACCGATGTTAACTACAACTTCGCGTTTGTTCATTGAGATGATTTTACCCATCATAACTTCTTTGTCTTCTACTTGTGGAAGAGTTTGGTCATAAAGGGCAGTTTGTTGTTCACGTTCTTCTTTTGATAATACATCGCCTTTTGCGTATGCATCCCAATCGAAATCAGCCTGTGGGGCTACATTTTTGAATTGATCCATTTTAATTAAGTGTTTAATTTTCAAATGAATGGGTTAGACATTATATTGAGTTTAAAATCGGGCGCAAAGTTACAACTTTTTTTTGAAACATGCAAGTGTTTGAGTAATAATTTTTTAAAATATTTTTTTATCCCTAAAAATTCACTATTTCAACGCTTCAATTCTGTTAAAAAATAAGCAAACGCAGCCCCTCTTGCCGTCTTATAACTATTCTCATCATCTTCAGCTACCGATTGCCAATATTTTTTCCTCTCTTCAATCTTCAATTCTTCCGATACCAACTGATTAGCCTTTCTCACTAACTCTTGATGTTTCAACTGTTTATCACTACCGCCAAACATAGGCATATTCATCTTATACTGCGACGTCTTACCATTGCGAGTGCGGTAAACTACATCGTCATTCTTACTAATTTTCCCCGAAATATTCCAAAACGGAGAATTCAAATCAACTTTAGCCATACTATTTTATACTACAATTAAAATTTTCTACAAAGATACAAAATTTTTTTGCCAAAGTCAATACCTCAAGCGTATAAATTTTTCATTTTTTCTCTATTCTTTAATTCCTCACTTCTCACTTCTCACTCTTCACTCCTAATTCCTAACTTCACCTTACCTTCTTCATAGGATAACCCTACCTGCACCATACTCTCTTATGCATAGTTTACATGTTTTACCAATTCTATTTTTTGTCTTTTTTTGTAAAATATTTGTCAGAACAGAATATTTGTACTATCTTTGCATGATAAATCCTATATAACAAATATTATTGTATTTGTTAATGGATATTTTATTAGTTAATAGATATTATTGTATTTCTTATGTTGTATAATTTTGAGTTAGAAAGCACGGCGGATGTCATGCGTGGTTTGGCTGAGCGATTGCTTTAAGTTTACCGATAACTTTATTCGTATTATTTTGCCTATAAGTGTGCAAGATGGTACCCAGTTGGCACTCAGACGGCACTCAGTTAGTACCTAATGTTGAAAACATCGAAAAACTGATTATGTTCTGTGCTGAAGCACGTTCTTTTGGTGAGATGTTGGCTTATATGGGATTTTCAGATAGAACTAAATTTAGGAGAAAATATATTCATCCGCTATTGAAATTTGAAATATTAGAGCAGACTATGCCAGATAAACCTAATAGTCGGAATCAAAAATATCGTCTTACAGCAAAGGGGCTTACTTTAAAAAATAGTCAAACAAACAATAAGTAAATTTCTTAATATTTCATATGATATATAAAAACTATATGTTTTCTTAGTGTTGTGGTTGGTTGTGATTGTTCATTAATATGCTAATTGGATTAGAATATGAATATTTTTTTTGGGGGTTATGAAAAACTTTACGGATATAATTTTGCATATACCGCATTCGAGTGGTAGAATAGAAGAGGATGATTTGGCGAAATGGAGTGGGGATATTGAATCGTGTATTAGACGGTTGACGGATTGGCATACGGACAAGTTGTTTGCTTCGGAATTGGATGGTGTGCATGCTATGGTGTTTGATTATAATCGTTTTTATTGTGATGTGGAACGATTGGTGAATGATCCGATGGAGGAGATTGGGCAGGGTATTGTTTATCGTCGTTTTGGTGATTGTGTGAGAAATTTGGCGGAGGATGAAGTGAATAAAATAAACAATATTTATTTTGCTTGGCATCGTAGATTAGCAGATTTGTGTGCTACATGCGTTGCTCCATTGATTGTTGATTGCCACTCATTTCCAACGGATATGGCAGAGGATGTGGATATTTGTATGGGTTTCAATGATGATTGGTCGAATCCTGGAGATGAGTTGTTGAAGTTGATTTTTGACTTATTTGCTAATGCGGGGTATAGAGTGGCGTTTAATAGACCTTATTCTAACTCGATGGTGCCTCAAGGGAATGGGGTGGAGAATTGTAGGTCTATAATGATAGAGGTGAATAAGAGTGTTTATTTAGATGCCGATGGTTATACAATATCGGCTGGTTTACAACAAATTAATGAGTTGCTAAATCAATTGTATAAAATAATATTGCAATGATGAGTTGTGGTGTTGCAATATTAAAATATTTTTTGTAACTTTGCGCTCCGTTTGAAAATGGGGCGCTTTTTTTGTGTTTTCGTTTTTGAATGGAAATTTGTGGGAGGTCCTTTTTGTAGATTTCGCCGCTTGTATGGTGGGGTCGGGGACAGCCTTTAACACACTAAAATTATTTGAAATTTGAAATGTGAAATTTGAAATTTTATTATTGATTTAATTCGTATATCGTAAACTTTCAACTTTCAATTTTCAACTTTCAACTCTTAAAATTTTTTATGATTAAAGTAACATTTCCTGACGGTTCGGTACGTGAGTACGCCGCTGGTAGCACTGCTTTTCAAATCGCTGAGTCGATTTCGCCTCGTTTGGCCAACGATATTTTGGCTGCGAGCGTAAATGGTGAAATTATTGAAATCAATCGTCCTATCACAGAGGATTGTAGCATTAAATTGCACAAATGGGATGATGCTGAGGCTAAACATGCCTTTTGGCATACGTCGGCTCACTTGATGGCTGAAGCATTGCAAGAGTTGTATCCAGGCATTCAATTTGGTATTGGTCCTGCTATCGAAAATGGCTTCTACTATGATGTTATGCCTGCCGCTGGCACCGTCATTAAAGAATCTGACCTTGCTGCCATCGAAAAGAAAATGGCAGAGCTTGTAGCTAAAAAAGAACCTGTGGTTCGTCAAGACATCTCGAAAGCTGATGCCTTGAAAATGTTTGAAGAACGTGGTGAAACGTTCAAATGTGAGTTGATATCTGACCTCGAAGATGGTACAATCACTCTCTATACACAAGGTGCGTTTACTGACCTTTGTCGCGGTCCGCACTTGGTGAATACAGCCGAAATCAAGGCTGTGAAGTTGTTGAGCGTTGCTGGTGCTTACTGGCGCGGCGACGAAAAACGTCCTCAAATGACACGTATCTACGGTATTTCGTTCCCTAAAAAGAAAATGTTGGACGAATATCTTGTGTTGATGGAAGAGGCTAAGAAACGCGACCACCGTAAAATCGGTAAAGAATTGGAGTTGTTCGCATTCTCTGAAGCTGTAGGTAAAGGTTTGCCATTGTGGTTGCCAAAAGGTACTGCATTGCGTTTGCGTTTGGAAGATTTCTTGAAACGCATCCAAAAACGCTTCGGTTACCAACAAGTGATGACACCACACATTGGTCAAAAAGAGTTGTGGGTGACATCGGGCCACTATGCTAAATATGGTAAAGACTCGTTCCAACCAATTCACACACCAGAAGAGGGCGAAGAATATTTGTTGAAACCAATGAACTGTCCTCACCACTGCGAAATATATAAGGTGATGCCACACTCATACAAAGACCTTCCATTGCGTTATGCAGAGTTTGGTACAGTGTATCGCTACGAACAAAGTGGTGAGTTGCACGGTTTGACACGTGTGCGTTCGTTCACACAAGACGATGCCCACATCTTCTGCCGTCCTGACCAATTGAAAGAAGAGTTTATGAAAGTGATGGATATCATCTTCATTATCTTCAAGGCATTGAATTTCGAAAACTTTGAGGCTCAAATTTCGCTTCGCGACCCAAATAACAAAGAAAAATATATCGGTTCGGATGATGTATGGGAAAAAGCAGAGTCGGCTATCATCGAAGCTTGCGAATACAAAGGTTTGAAAGCAAAAGTTGAGCTTGGCGAGGCTGCATTCTACGGTCCAAAACTCGACTTCATGGTGAAAGACGCAATCGGACGTCGTTGGCAATTGGGTACAATCCAAGTGGACTACAACTTGCCAGAGCGTTTTGACCTTGTATATACAGGTGCAGACAACCAAAAACACCGTCCTGTGATGATTCACCGTGCGCCATTCGGTTCGATGGAACGTTTTGTGGCTGTGCTTATCGAGCATACAGGTGGTAAATTCCCATTGTGGTTGACACCAGATCAAGCAGTAGTACTTCCAATTTCGGAAAAATATAACGACTACGCAAAAGAGGTAGCAGATAAATTGGCTCAATTCGACGTGCGTGCAATCGTTGACGACCGTAACGAAAAAATCGGACGTAAGATTCGCGATAACGAGTTGAAACGTATACCTTATCTATTGATTGTGGGCGAAAACGAAATGAACGAAGGCAAAATCTCGGTTCGTAAACAAGGCGAAGGCGACCAAGGTGTGATGACACCAGACGAGTTTGCAACACTTGTTAACGACAAAATCAGAGAAATGATGAGTGAGTTTTAACGATTAGCGAGAGCAATCAAAAACTCAATAATAATATTTTTGCTATCGGCAAAAATTAAATAATAAAAGCAGATCCAATCAAACTTGTTTGAATTGAGGTCTGCTTTTTGTTATTTAAAATTTATGGTTAATAAATTATTATTATGTTTTTATGTGATTACCGAGCGTAGTTAAAAGCTTGAGCGTAGCGAAAAATTTTGATTTTACATAAAGAGTGAATATAAAATGGCAGAAAGCGGGGTAGAGAACCTCGCTTTTTGTTGTTTTTAGGGGTGGAATAGTGATAAAATAAAATTCTTTGAAATTTTTTTGTAATTGTGTTTGTTTATTCAAAAAAAAGGTGTAAATTTGCACATTGAAAGTATAGTGTATAGAGTGTAGAGTATAGAGTATAGAGTTCCTTTGGTCACTAATCACTAAATACCAATCACTAAACACTAAACATTAAACACTAAACATTGTAAATCACACACTTTTAATTCAAATTATAATACTATGGCAAAATTCAAAGGTGCAGTCGTTGTGGATACAGAACGCTGCAAAGGATGTGGCTTGTGCGTAGCAGCATGCCCATCTAAAGTTTTGGGATTAGCATCTCAGGTGAATGCCAAAGGTTACAACTATGCTGAAATGGTCACTGAAGACTGTGTTGGCTGTTGTTCTTGCGGTTATGTATGTCCTGATGCTTGTATTTCTGTTTATAAAGTAACCCTCTAAAAAGTTGTCCAAAGGCTATGGAAGAAATTAAATTAATGAAAGGTAATGAGGCTTTCGCTCACGCTGCTGTACGTAGCGGTTGCGACGGCTATTTTGGTTATCCTATTACCCCTCAATCTGAGGTTATGGAAACCCTACAAGAACTCAAACCTTGGGAAGAAACTGGTATGGTGGTTCTTCAAGCAGAGAGTGAAGTGTCAGCAATCAACATGGTTTATGCAGGTGCTGCATGTGGTAAAAAAGTTATGACATCGTCATCTTCACCAGGTGTATCTTTGAAACAAGAGGGTATCTCTTATATCGCTGCTGCTGAGCTTCCATGTTTGATTCTCAACGTAATGCGTGGCGGTCCTGGTCTTGGTACAATCCAACCTTCACAAGCCGACTATTTCCAATCAGTTAAAGGTGGTGGTCATGGTGACTATCATATGATTGTTCTTGCTCCATCTACAGTGCAAGAAATGGCTGACTTCGTAGACCTCGGCTATGAATTGGCATTCAAATATCGTAACCCAGTTTTGATGTTGTCAGACGGTGTTATTGGTCAAATGATGGAAAAAGTTGTATTGCCTCCATTCAAACCACGTCGTTCTATGGAAGAAGTTATCGCACAATGTCCATGGGCTACTACTGGTAAAGTAGGTCGCGACCACAACATCATCACTTCTTTGGCTCTCGAGTCAGAAGTAATGGAAGCAACTAACAACCGTCTCCAAGCTAAATATCGCGAAATCGAAGAAAACGAAGTTCGTTTCGAAGAATATATGCTTGACGATGCTGAATATGTATTCGTAGCATTCGGTTCTTCAGCTCGTATCTGTAAACAAGCTGTTGAATACGCTCGCGCAGAAGGTATCAAAGTTGGTGTATTGCGTCCAATCACATTGTTCCCATTCCCAACTAAAAAAATCCAAGAACTTGCAACTCGCGTAAAAGGTTTCATGTCTATCGAAATGAGTGCAGGTCAAATGGTAGAAGATGTTCGCTTGGCAGTTAACGGTTCTAAACCAGTAGGTTTCTACGGCCGTCAAGGTGGTATCATCCCTTCAGCAGAAGAAGCTCTTGAAGCACTTAAAACACAAATTATTAAATGATTACAGAGATGACAAAACAAGATATTATTAAACCCGAAAATTTGGTATACGGCAAAACCAAAGTCTTGACCGACAATATCATGCACTATTGTCCAGGTTGTTCTCACGGTGTTATCCACAAACTTATTGCCGAAGTAATCGAAGAAATGGGCATTCAAGAGAAAACAATTGGTGTTGCTCCTGTAGGTTGTTCAGTATTCGCTTACAACTATTTTGATATCGATATGCAAGAAGCTGCTCACGGTCGTGCACCTGCATTGGCTACAGCTATCAAACGTTTGATGCCAGACAAAGTTGTTTTCACATATCAAGGTGATGGTGACTTGGCTGCTATCGGTACTGCTGAAACTATCCACGCATGTAACCGTGGTGAAAATATCGTTATCTTCTTTGTTAACAACGGTATCTACGGTATGACTGGTGGTCAAATGGCTCCAACTACTCTCGAAGGTATGAAAACAGCTACTTGTCCTTACGGCCGTAACACAGATATGTATGGTTTCCCATTGCGTATTTCTGACCTCTTGAAAGAAATCGATGGTACTTGCTACGTAACACGTCAATCAGTTCACAAAACTGCTAGCATCGTACGTGCTAAAAAAGCAATCCGCAAAGCATTCCAAAACTCAATCGACGGTAAAGGTACTTCTATCGTAGAATTCGTATCTCACTGTAACACAAACTGGAAAATGACTCCAGTTCAATCAAATGCTTGGATGGAAGAGCACATGTTTGCTAAATATCCTCTTGGTGACTTGAAAGACACTCCAAAAAAACGTTTCGACGAAATTAATCACTTGTAATAGTAATAAGTAGAAAGTAGTAAGTAGAAAGATTTATTGTCTTGTGACTTACGACTTACTACTAAAAGTCTGATATATATGAAAAAAGAAATTATCATAGCTGGATTTGGTGGACAAGGTGTTCTTTCTATGGGTAAGATTCTTGCTTACGCAGGTCTTATGCAAGGTAAAGAGGTAACTTGGATGCCTGCTTATGGTCCAGAACAACGTGGTGGTACTGCCAACGTTACTGTCATCCTTTCTGATGACCCAATCGCATCTCCATTGTTGCAAAAATACGATATCGTTGTCGTTCTCAACCAACCTTCAATGGACAAATTCGAATCTCGCGTTAAACCTGGTGGTATCTTGATTTTCGACCCAAATGGTATGACTCGCGAACCAGAACGCAAAGATATCAACGTATATCGTATCCCTGCAACTGACACAGCTGCTGCTCTTGGTCAAGCTAAAACATTCAACATGTTCGTGCTCGGTGGTCTCTTGAAAGTAGATCCAGTTGTAGAACTCGACAAAGTTATGCTTGGTTTGAAAAAATCATTGCCAGAACGTCACCACAAACTCCTTCCTGCTAACGAAGCAGCTATGTTGAAAGGTGGTGAAATTATCGAGAAACTTTAATTCGATAACTAAATAATTGTAAAGCGGTAAAATCGATTGGTTTTACCGCTTTTTTTGTTTAAAATAAAGAATAAAAGAAAAAGTTAAAAATTTTATAAAATTGATAATTATTCCGAATTTAATTTGTACCTTTGTAGAATTAATATAATATGAATAGGGTATATGGTTAATTTTTCATCTGGTCAGAGAATTACAGTTCGAGGCGAAGAGTTCTTAATTACCAATGTGGAGCGAAATACCGATAATGGTTATTTGCTTCATGTTACAGGTATAAGCGAACTCGTAAAAAATCATCATTTTATTTTTGATTCGACTATAGATAAAAATATAGAAGTTGTTAGTCCTATAAATACTATTTTAGTTGCAGACAATGACCCTCGTTGGAGAAAGACAAAACTCCATATCGAAACTGCACTTAGAAACAATGCTTTCTATTCTCAGAAAATAACTATCGCCCATGGTGGTGCCTTTGATATTGCAGAATATCAAATGGAACCGACTCTTAAGGCATTAGAATTACCGCGTCCTCGTCTTCTTATTGCTGATGGTGTGGGTCTTGGTAAGACCATTGAGGTCGGAATATTTCTTAGCGAAATGATTCGTAGAGGTCGAGGTAAACGTATTCTTGTGTGTGCACTCAAGAGTATCTTAGCCCAATTCCAGGAAGAAATTTGGAATCGCTTTGCTATTCCTCTCGTACGACTTGACAGTGTTGGGGTGGCTAAGATTCAAAACGAGATTCCCTTGAACAAAAACCCATTTGACTATTACGATAAGACGATTATATCCATTGATACACTCAAAAACAATGGCCGTTTCCGTGCTTGGTTGGAAAAGACCCATTGGGACATTATTGTTATTGACGAATGTCATAAAGTGGCAAACGAAGATAGCCTTCGTGGTGATTTGGCACAATTCCTTGCTCAGAAGTGTGAATCAATGATTCTCACCTCTGCGACTCCTCATAATGGGTCTGCTGAGTCATTTGCTAATCTCATGCGAATGCTTGAACCAATATCTATTCCTCGTAATGGTGAATACACCAAGGAGGATGTCATGCCATACTATGTACGTCGTTTCAAGAACGATATTAGAGACGAACGTATCCGTAGCCAATTCCAAGAGCGTAAGGTTATTCCAATTGACGTTCACCTTACTCCCGAGGAGGAAAATATCCTCAGTATGCAGCATGCCAAATTTGTGAACCTCAGTAATAGTACGATTCACGATCCGTTGTTTGCTCTTACTGTATTCAAGAGCTTCTTGTCATCTCCCCAAGCTGCTCTTTTAACACTATTGGAACGACAAAAGAAAGATGACAGCAGTGATATAGAGATTCTTATAGCTGACATCCAAACTCTTGTTGATTTTCAGCGTGACACTCGCTATGATGCGCTCAAGAAAAAACTACAAGAAATATGGTCTGCCAATAAGCAAGAACGTATCGTGATTTTCACCGAGCGTATTGCAACCATGAAATACCTTGCTGAGCGTATCAAAAATGAGTTCAGACTCACAGATGAGCAGGTAAAACGTTTCGACGGTTCTCTTTCTGATACAGAACAAGAGGAAATGGTGAGCTATTTTGCAAAGGAAGATAGCAAAATCCGTGTATTCATTTCAAGTGATAGTGGTAGTCAGGGTGTCAACTTGCACTACTTCTGCCATATCATGTTCAATTACGACATTCCTTGGAGTCTTATTACACTCGAACAGCGAAATGGACGTATTGACCGCTATGGACAAAAGCAAACACCTATCATCTACTATCTCGTAGCTAAGAGTGAACGTACCGATCTGAAAACAGACTTCCGAATCATCGATAAGCTTCGAGTCAAGGAGCAAGAAGTTCACGACACCCTTGGTGATGCCATGAGTGTGATGGAACTTTATAATGTTCAGAAAGAAGAAAAGGCTATTGGCGATATGCTTCAGGGGAAGACGGATACTGACGCCATTGAACCAGAGACACAACGTCGTCGCCGACCAATGGGATTCAAGAAGGACCTTGCAAAGACTCCTACTAAAGAGCATTTATCAGAGAATATCTTTGAAAAACGATTCTCACTTTATAGCGATGAACTTAGTTTCTATCAAGACCTATTCGACGAACTTGAGGCCGTGGGCAGCGTTCAGCATGGTGATATAGTAATGCACCGTGACGATGCGACAATACCTTTCGTAGAAATTAAAAATAATACTGAATTGCAGGATGTTCTTTTTGATATCCCAAGTGAAGCATTTCCAAAGGATAATATCTTCCGTCTTGCCACAGACAAAGCATGGCTCAACAAGTCAATAGCAGAATCTCGCAAGAGTACCAAAAGCGAATGGAGCAAGTTCCTTCCGCTTTATGATATTCATCCTATTATCCAGTATATGCTTACTAAGTTCACAGCTTCATTGCCTAAGTCACAGGCTATGGCCGTACGCTATAGTGAACTACCAAAAGGAATGAGCTATTATCTTTTCTATGGCAGTCACGGAAATGGATTGGGACAGAACTTGGTTAGTAAGTTCTTTGTAGTACCTTTAAATGCCGATGGACAATTTGTAGAACGCCCAATGTCATTCCACGACTTCACGAGCAAATATGCTATAGAGAATAAATTTATGACTGGAGCTACTGATGACGAGATTGCAATCTTACAATCAAATCTACAAGAAGCTATTGATTTTGGTACAGTAAATTACATGTATGATGCTCAATCCAAAGTCAGCGACTCTATGGAACGTCAATTAAAGACATACAAGGAGAAGTTGTCAAAGTGGGCCGACCTTGCAAATTCGCTATTCCAGGATGAAGATGTTGCAATCACTCGTACCAACAAGTATAAGAAAGAGAAAGAAGAGATTCAGAAGATAACTGACCAATCAAGTCAGTTTTATCAAGACCTCTTCTCGCTTGATAATGCAGATCCATACATGCGTCTATTGGCAGTATTTCATAATCTTTGATAAGTCATGGCAGATAATATAACATATAGATTTATACAGAACATTGGTGATTATTTCCCATCAGGTTACTTCACCGATGATTTCATCAACAAGGTGCAAACCTGTGCTGGTGTGAGTGCTGACGAGATGAAAGCACTATGTAGTCCTTACGTTCAGATTCGCAGTGAATATGAAGAGTACAAGAACTTCATCATCAATGGACGTGCTCGAAAGGAAGACCAAATCAAGCATACACACGATTGGCATACTACACTGTTGAAGAAACTTGGATACGACACAGAACATGCTTATCAAGAACCATACGTGGTAAAAGAAGGAAGTTCAGACTCTCCTACTGAGATTATTCCTGTTCGCCATATCATTCGCAGTGGTGAGCGAATTTCCATGCTCATTATGGAGATGCAAAACCTAATTTCTGCCAATGATTCGGAACCTGATGGACTTTTCAAGCAACAGTATGAAGAAGATCGCACATTAGGTCAACAAAGATATTATGCAGGTCAATGGAAACAGGTCATCCCTACCAAATACCTAGACCGTGAGAAGTATCATTTCTCACCGGCTATTATCAATAAGGCTATCACACAGGTATTCTTGATGCCAGAAGACAGAAGACCTCGTTACGTCTTGATGTTGGCAGGAAACACTGTATTCCTTTTCGACCAAGATAAGTGGGCACGTGGTTCATATCTTCAGTTCTCACTTGATGATCTTTATTTCCAGACACAGATTAAGAACTACCGACTCCATTATGCACTCTTCCATTTGCTATGCAGCAAGGAAACGCTCGCTTCAGACGGCCAGACCGTTCTGATGGATATGCTTATTGAAGAGAGTTATAAGAATGCATATGAAGTTACCAAAGACTTGAAGGAGGGTGTCATCTTCGCAGTTGAGACACTTGCAAATGAGGCTCTTTACTATATGAAGCATATAGCCAACAAGCCTTTTGGAAAGAAGGTTGTTGCTGAAGATGGAACAATCACTTATGACGAGACTGACGATGATTTTGAAGCAGAAGTTAAGGATGACTGCCTCACAATCGTATATCGTCTGCTCTTCTTGTTCTATGCCGAGAGCCGTGAAGAATTGGAGATTCTTCCTGTTGGTGACGAAGTCTATAAGCTCGGTTATTCTTTGGAGTCCTTAAGAGACCTTGAGATGATGCGTCTCAACTCTCAATCAAGCCGTGACGGATACTTCTTTGACGAAAGTATACATCACCTCTTTGACTTGCTTTCCGATGGGCATAATGCAACCATCTCAATGAATAGCAACAAGAGTTTCCGTGTACGTCCTATCGACTCACCGTTGTTCAACGACAAGAACCTTCACCACCTTGGCGATGTGAAGATACGCAACGTCAAATGGCAAGAGATTATCAAAGCTCTCTCGCTGTCAAAGAAGAAAAGCTATTGTGGTCGTATCAGCTATGCCAATCTTGGTGTAAACCAGTTGGGAAGCGTCTATGAGAGCTTGCTAGCTTTCCGTGGGTTCTATGCCGAAGAAGATTATATTGAAGTTCACAAGGCAAACGACCCGTCTGACGGAACATTCCTTGTGCCTTATAGCCGTATGAGCGACTTCGACATTTCAGAAGTGTTGTGTAATCAAGACGGTACACCGGCCATATTACCCAAGGGAACTTTTGTCTATCGTTTGAATGGTCGTGACCGTCAGAAGTCAGCCAGTTACTATACACCTGAAGTTCTTACTCGAAGCACCGTAAAATATACACTTAAAACCATCATAGATGAGGTTCGTGAAAATAAGCGAAAAGCAACAGAACTGCTTGAACTGAAGATTTTGGAACCTGCTATGGGTGCTGCTGCATTCCAGAATGAGGTCATCAATCAATTAGCCGAAGCATACCTTATTCACCAACAGCGACAGCTTCGCGAGTGCGGTAAGCAAAATTGGCGTATACAGCCGGACAAGTATCGTGATGAGCTGCAAAAGGTGAAATCTTATATTGCCACTCATAATGTCTATGGTGTCGACTTGAATCCAACTGCTATTGAGTTAGGTAAGCTCTCCTTGTGGTTGAACGTAATCCACAAGGACATGGAAACACCATTCTTTGCTAACCGTCTTGCTGTCGGTAATGCTGTTATCGGTGCATGGCTTAAGGTCTATAGTAAAGATGATGTAAAAGGCATTATAGAAAGGCAAGGCCGCCCATTGAAACCAAATAAATGGTGGGAAAAAGCACCTCATAAGATTAAATTCTTCAGCAACCGAGTTAATCGTTCGGTTAATGATGTGTATCATTTCCTCTTGCCAGACGCAAATATGCTTGGCGTACGAAGCATCAAGGAGCAGAAGGAGGAATATCCAACTGAGTTTGCTTGCATGACCACAATTTTGAAGGACTGGACTGCTCCTATAACAGATACTGATTTCAAGACATTGCAACGATTGTCTGGCAAGATAGATGTATTGCTTAAGGAATACTTTACCGACCAGATATCAATTGACAAGTACACCAACAACAGTAAGGACATTTGGGATGGTGTGGAGCATACTGAGAGTTTGTTTAAGGAACTGGAACAGACTGAAACCTATGCACGCAAGCAGGAACTTTTCGATACACGTTATCGCCACGATAACGCCTATCGTAAGCTCAAACTTGTGATGGACTATTGGTGTTCACTATGGTTCTGGGAATACAAGGATGCAGATGCCCTTCCTACTCGTCAAGAGTTTTGGGGCGATATTGAGGCATTGCTTGATGTTGATAATGCTAAACTTGACACCAATACACGTAGAGCTTTGGAGCGCGTTGGTATGGCGGCAGAGCCACAAGAAGAATATGGCAGAATCACAGAAGACGAATCTCAAATTATTGCTCGTACTCAAGAGGAACTGCTTACAGCTTCTCATGCCAATCTTTCATTGTTTGCCGATGAAGAACCACTTCGTCTGCGTATAGCCGATGAACTAGGCAAGCGTTACCACTTCTTCCATCCTATGTTGGAGTTCATTGAGGTATTCTGGCTTCGCGATGGTTTTGACATTATATGTGGTAATCCACCATTTCTAAAATGGTTATTTGAACCACAGCAAGTTTTATCAGATAAGTATCCGGAACTTATTATAAGACCTGATGATTATGACGCAGATTATGTAGAATCGCATAAAGACAAATATTTAACACATAAAAGTATTGTAAATATTTATAATGCTGAGCAGACTGAATGTTTCTGTTGCCAATCTTTATTAAATACTCCTGCTTTATATGGCGTTCTTAAGGGTGGGCAAACAGACCTCTTTAAATGTATTCTTGTGAATTCCCTTTCGTTGTTATCAGCAAAGGGATACATGGGAATGATTCATCCAGACACAGTGTATACCGAGGCAAAAGGTCAGCCATTAAGAGAATACTTATATCCTAGACTCAAAGCACGTTATCATTATAGTAATAAACTTAAATTGTTTAGTGAGGTACACGGCGAAAAAATATTTGATAGTTGCATATATAAGGGTGAGTCTTCAGAAGTAAATTTCGATTCCATTAGTAATTTATACCACCCAAACACTTTAGATGCATGTTATGCTCATGATGGAAGCGGAATTTGCTTAGGTTTAGAATATGTAGACGAAGAAGGTAAAAAGCATATAAATACGACAGGACATCGAGATAGAATAATTCACTATAACGAAGAGTTGTTAAGAATAGTAGGTAAAGTGTTTGAAGATACAGATGAGTGGAGAAATTGTAAACTTGTTTCTTTGCACGCTATGAGTAGTTTGAATATTATAAAGAGATTTTCAAACTTCCAACATGTAAGTAGTGTAAATCCATTTATGACTGTAGCTTATGATGCTACTAATGCTTTAAAAAATGGAACGATGCGTCAAGAAACAAAATATCCAGACTATGATGCCTATCAGATGATTTTCAACTCAACACAAGTTGGAATCCTATCTCCATTTTCAAAGTTGCCTCAAATGGTTTGTACCAGAGATGCGCATTATGATGTTGTTGACTATACGAGAATGCCTATCAACTTCGATATTAGAACGAACTATACCCCTAAAACTGATATAACATCATTTAAGTCTTGTATCGATGAACCAGGCTGGTTTACCAGGTATAAGGTAGGATTCAAAAAAATGATGGATCCTACTCATGAAAGGACGTTAAAAGGTGGAATACTTCCACCAAAAGCATCGCACACACACTCTATGATTTCTCTTTCATTTAATAATGAAAAGGATTTATTGCAATTTGTAGGCTTATCTGCATCAATTGTATTTGACTTTTTCATCAAAACTGTAGGTGTAAGAAATTTTATGCCTTCAATTGCAATAGGTCTGCCTTTTGGAATCGACGAGAAGTATATGAATGCTATAATGACTCGTGTATTAAGAATGAATTGTGTGAATCACTGGTATAAAGACTTGTGGGAAAATAATTATGAAGAATCGTATAAACAAGAAAGATGGGCAAAAGAAGATTCTCGTTTATCTGACTTTTCTAAATTAAATAGAACATACAATGAAAATGTTCTATTACGCAACGATTTTGAACGACGCCAAGCTCTTGTGGAACTTGATGTTATTTCTGCAATGGCATTAGGTTTTAAACTTAATGACCTAATCTTTATTTATACAAATACTTTTTCTACTACACAGAAATATGAAGCAGATACTTGGTATGATGTAAACGGAAGAGTCGTATTTTCTGTAAGTGGAGAGTATGATTTGAAGTTGCCACGAAAAGGGAATGTACGACAGGGAACTCTTGGTTGGGAAGATATAAGAGGAGAGCGCATTGACGAAAACACATATGTAGGTACCAATCCTACATATACACAGGTTATCGATCCAACTCAGAGCGAACTCTACAGTGGCCAGCAACAAACTTTCGTAGCTCCATACACCAAGTGCGACCGCATAGAAGACTATCGCACCGCATGGGCACATTTTGAGAAGATATTTAACAAGTAAACAGATATAATTATGAAATTAATTAGATATAGAGTAATGAACTTCCGTTCAGTAAAAGATTCTGGATGGATTAATTGTGACAATGTTACAACCTTGGTAGGTATTAATGAAGCAGGAAAATCCAATTTATTATTGGCCCTTTGGAAATTAAATCCTGCTTTCGGAGGTGAAATCGACATCCTTCATGACATTCCTGTTGATAAATTAGCAAAGTTAAGAGAAAAAGGTGATGAAACATTTTTTATAAAAGCAGATTTTGAGATTAGTGATGAAACAGCATCCCTAATTGGGAAAACTGTAGGATGTAATATGTCTAACGTAAAAACTATTACAATATCTCGTAATTACAATAAAACTCGAAACATAGATTTTCACGGTATAGAGCCAGAGTCTACTCTTGCAGAAGAAATTACAGACACAGATGAAAAAGGCACAGCGACAACAAAAACCATTAAAAAGGAATATGAACGTGACCTCCTTGAAAAAACTATATATGAATATATGCCGAAGTTCGTATATTATTCAAATTATGGGAATTTATCGACTCGCATCTATCTTCCAAACGTTATAAAATGGTTAAATAATGAAACTGTTCCTGGCATTGATATAAATGAAGATCAAGTAAGAACTTTACGGGTCCTGTTTAAATTTGTCAATCTTGAGCCAAGTGAAATACTCAATCTAGGCAAAGATACAACAATAGAAAGAAGAAGAAATGGACAAAATATTTCACAAGCCGAAATTGATAAAGTAGATGAATCCAAGGAGAAAAGAAGTATATTACTTCAGTCTGCATCTACAGAGTTAACGAAGAACTTTAAAGAATGGTGGAATCAAGGTGAATACAAATTCAGATTCGAAGCTGATGGCGACTATTTTAGAATATGGGTATCTGATTCTGTAAGACCAGCAGAAGTTAGTTTAGAACTTAGAAGTACAGGATTACAATGGTTCCTAAGTTTCTACTTAATATTTCTTGTTGAAAGTCAGGAAAATCACAAAAATGCAGTACTCCTCTTGGATGAAGCTGGTTTAACCCTTCATCCACTAGCTCAAAGGGATTTAGCTTTGTTTTTCAATAAATTATCGAAGACAAATCAGATAATCAACACAACTCATTCTCCATTTATTGTTGATACTAATAATATTGATAGATGCAAGGTTGTTTATATGGATGAAAATGGGTTGACTGTAGCATCAGACGATTTACGTCAGGGAGCAGATAAACTTAATGAAAAATCTATTTATGCAGTACATGCAGCTTTAGGATTAAGTGTTTCTGATATTCTTTTGCAAGGATGTAAACCTGTTATTGTAGAAGGTGCATCCGATCAAATTTATCTCAATACGATTAAACAGATACTCATTAGCAATAATTCGATTTCGCCTAAAGATGAAATTGTATTTGTACCGAGCGGTGGAGTTAAAGGAATTCAAGGTGTAGTTAGTATAATAGGCTGTAAAAACACGAATTTACCCTATATTATACTTGATTCTGATAAAAGTGGGGCCGATACTAAAGCCAAGTTAGAGAAAGGAGAACTATATTCTGATGACAAAAAGAAAATTCTTGAAATTAAAGAATTTACACAAATAGAAAACTCAGAAATTGAAGACCTTATTCCTTCTAACATCATTTGTAAAGGTGTGCTTAAAATTATGCCACGCGACTTGGATGACGACTTTGAAGATTTTTATGAATCACAAAAGCCAATTATTCCTCAAATTGAACAATTTGCACTTGATCACAATGTAACTCTTCCGAAAGGATGGAAAGTAGATCTAGCAAAAAAAGTTAAAGCTATAATGCTGAAAAAAGATTTCAATAAGGAAGAGAGTGAAACATGGAAAAAACTTTTTGATAAATTCTGTAAATAAAATATCAATATTAGACAACCATAATATAGAATAACTTTCAGTAATGGATAAGAATATTGAAAATAACGGAATTCAGCAAACCACTGATGCTGTTAATATACTAAAGACCGCAATATTGCAAAGTCAGTCACGTGCAGTAAAAGCTGTTAATCAAGAACAGTTGGCATTGTACTATGGCGTAGGTCGTTATATCTCTGCCAATACCAGGAATAAACATTGGGGAGGCGGAATGATAAAATCTATCAGCCAAAGCCTACGCAGTGAATTGCCAGGGCTTCGTGGATTTAGTGAAACGAATCTTAAGAATATGCGTGCTTTTTATGAGGCATGGAACGGCATAGAAACAAATTCGTCAGTTACGACTGACGAATTGAAGCTGATTTCGCCAGTTGGAGAGATTGAAGACGCTCAAGTGTCTACAGCAGAGCAAGATACAATTCGCCAGTTACAACTGACGAATTTGGAAAGTTTCCCTATTGTTCCATTCTTAAGCATCAGTTTCACGCATCATATAACCATTCTGACCTATGCTAAAGATTGGGACGAACGATTGTTTTACATACAGTTCGCAGCTGATAACAAAGTAAGTGCTGAGGAGTTGGAAGGAATCATCAAAAAGGACCTGTACCATCATCAAGGAGCAATGCCCAATAATTTCCTTGCTACTATTCCTGATTACAAGCAGGCTTATAGAGCCATCAAGATGTTCAAAGATGAATACTTGCTCGATTTTGTCAATGTAGAAGAGTTGGGTATGCACGAGGAAGATGTAGATGAACGTGTCATTGAACAAAGCATAGTGCATAACATCAAGAACTTCATCATGACTTTTGGCAAGGGATTCACTTTCAATGGTAGTCAGGTTCATTACGACAAGTTGGGCCACGACCATTGGATAGACCTCCTATTCTATAATCGTGACTTGCGACGTCTTGTTGTGTTCGAGCTGAAGAAAGGCCGATTCAAAACAGCCTATCTTGCTCAGCTCAGTAGCTATCTCCGCATTCTTAACGATGATGACCGAAGAGAAGGTGAAGAACCACCTATCGGAATCATCCTTTGTAAGAGTGCAGACAAAGCATATGTAGAATACATCATGCAAGATTTCCGTCAGCCCATGGGAGTCGCAACCTACAAAACCGCAGACGAAATGGACGAGGAACTGATGAAAGTACTCCCATCTAAAGAGCAATTGGAGAAATTGTTGGAGGATTAAGAATATACAGATTAATACTATTTTAGCATAAGTTTTAATTATGATAGTAAATTCAGCAAAAGAGTTTAGAACTTGGGTTAAAAACAAAGATGATAGATATGATATCAATGAAAACTTTATCGGTTCTTATTATGAGGAAAATAATAAGAAGATAAAAGGTTTTTTCAATCTTTTCCATGGTAAGAAGAAAAATATTGAAACATATTTACCTTCGCTATTAGATATTGCAGAAGACAATCAGGCTATTTATGAATTTTTGCAAAATGCTGTTGATTGTGGTTCAACTCATTTTTATGCTTTTTACAATGACAAATATTTTTTGGCGGTAAATAATGGAAAGAAATTCTCTCTCGAAGGTTTAGAATCAATCCTGAATATTGCTCAATCAACAAAAACAGATGCTTCTAATATTGGAAGACTAGGTATAGGATTTAAACTCGCTCATCGTCTTGTTGGGAAAGGCAATGGAACTCGTGAATTAGTTCATGGGAACAAAGGTCCGATAATGTTCAGTTGGGATAGATCGGAGGACTTAAAAGCGCTAATGTCAGAGGAAGAGATTGAATTTGAAGGCCTAGAAGATAATGCTTTCCTTCTAAAAATTGCCATTACCAACTTCCCAACACAGGTTGACGAAGAAGTAAAAGATGTCAACTATAATGACAATGTTGTTTTCCCCAACGCTGAGCTAATCGAATTTCGTTCATATGTTACTGAATGTCTAGGAGAACTATATGCTAACGATAATACATGTTTTAATCAGGGTACATTGTTTTTTATTAAACTTGGTGAAAATAAACGAGAATTGCTTGATGGCGATCTTGAAACATTAAGAAATGGTATTGAGTACTCAATGAACACATTGAAGCAACTTGAAAATATATGTTTTAATGGGGAAACGATTGTTAAGAAAAGTCTTGTTATAAATGAGAACTTTATATCTAAAGAAACAGAAAAGTTTAACGAAATTGATCCGCAGTATCCAGATTATGATATCCTTTACTCTTTTGGATTTATTACTTTGGATTTTAAACTAGACGATTACATTTCTTCTGTTAAAAAATTGCAAGAGTCGCCTAATTTCTATAAGTACTTCCCAATGGGAGATGAGGTAGATAATATGGCATTATTTGTTCATAGTGATAGCTTTCAAATTGAAGCAAATCGCAGGAAACTGACAAACCACCATACAAATAAAAAATTATTGCCTGAGATTGCTAAATATATAGTTAATACACTTAATCAATACCGGAATAACGATAGAGTTAAGTATTTACAGCTTTATGCTTCAATTTTGTTGACAAGCAAACCAAGCGCTAGTGAAAAATCATGGATGAATGATGTATTCTTTAATATTATTTTTGAATCCATCAGAAGTTCTGCTCCAACCATTGAGGGAGATGAATCAGATTTAAATTATGTAAAAATTAAAGATGTCAAGATGGATATTCCTCTTGACAAGATTGGACTATCTAATTATAAATGGTTCTATTGGTATGGAGATAGACACAAGGAAATAATAGATTCAGCTTACGAGTCAAATAAGTTGGATTTGTACAAATGGAATATAAATGATATAATTGAGAAATGTGATATTAACCATTTAAACACTTGGTTAGCGTCTTGTTCAATAGATGAGTTTGAAGAGTTTTTAGATGAAATAAAATCTACAACTACAACAAATAAAGCAAAGGATTTATTGCCTAAGATAAAATTGTTTATTGTTGGAAATGAGCGAAAATCCTATAATGATATAGTAGGCGATAATGACTATATAATAGTCATATCAAAGATTGCCAATATTATTCCTATCTTGAATAAAATAGGAGTGAAATGCACAAATGACATTCTTGAAAATCATAAGTTATCTTCCTTGATTAAGTCTCAAAAAGAAGAAGATATATTTAAGATTATCAAAACAAAGGTAGAGGCTACAGATAAATGGCCATTGCTTAGTGCTTACGATAAATTATCAATTGTAACAGTTCTTAAAGACTTGGAAAACGTTGGAGATGCGTCTATTAAAAAGTTAAATATTTTCAAAAACATACTTGGCAATCAATGTGCACTAGAAAATCTTGCAGCATATAAGGAGTTTGCTGAAGACTGGCAGAAGCCTTATGTAATATGCAAAGAAGAAAATTTTACAGAAGTTCAAAAATATCTTATAAACTCAGACACCGCTTTGTCAGATATAGTTGAATCAAACTTTAAAGATATTATTGAAGAAGGCACCTCAATAAACGAACTTTACAACATATATGTCAAAAATAATTTTAACTGGACTGATGACTTAACCATTAAGATTATTAACGAATATGGTTGTACAGAGGATGTGTTGTCTCTGATAGAAAAAAATCCTAGTAAAACTGCAGTAGATGAGTTTATCAAGAAATTGGATGTTATAAATTTGAATTCAACGTTGACTTATCCACCTACATCCTTTGAATATAGATGTATTAAGGTTGCTGCCAAAGAAGAGGCAACATCACTTCGTAATAAAATTAAAATAGATGATATAAATCTAACGAACTTTACAACATCTAATGAATTGACATTTAGATGTAAAAATAAACAAGGTAGCGAGAAATCATATTCATTGAAGTTGAGCGATATTCTTCCAAATGACACTCAATGTGCTCTTTATGGGAAAGTTGCAGAAATGTTTTCTTCAATAAATAATTATAAAACCATTTTCTCTGCAGATAGTAGTGATAGTAGTTCAGTGCAAAGAAGTCTCAAAGATATACTTTCTAATAATGATGTTATAATTACACCCGCTCAGTTTATATTCATATTATTGCTTAACTTCCAGAAAGGAAATTCTAGTTTTTTTAATTGGGGAGGACTCATTCGATTTAATGAGAATAATGAAAGTCCAGAGTCGGTTATCACGAGAATTATAAGTTATTCTTTTGAACATGGTATAACTGAACCAATGATAGAATACAAGTCTTTATATTTGATAAGACAATATTTTGAAAACAAATATTTGTTCTCAAATGAATATACTCTAGAATCAGAGAGGGCCTTCTCTATGTTAGGACAATGGTGCGAGAATGATTCTTTAAAGAAAGACTATTTAAAGAGTCTTGGAGTTCATTTTGATGATAGTACTGAAATAAAACGACGTAAGAAGTTTGTAGAAAATGCGTTAACAGAATGGGATGGAGACAAATTTCCAAACTCGTTTATAACCTGGGTCGCATCTTTGCCTAGTATCGATGGTGATAATCAAAAGAAATTATTGTATAGCATTAGTAATAAGTTTAATAATATATATTTAAAACAAGAATTTGATGAAGTGGATTATTCCGAAGCAGAGGAACTTGACACCCTGAAGTATTTGGCATGGAAACCAAGTAAGGCAATGTCAATCTATAAGATAGACTCAAAGATGCCCATACGCTTAGTATATAACAAAGAGAAAATATTAACTAGGATAAATGATGGTGCTTACAAATATTTTCAAGACACTAAACATTTGTATGTCAATGCTATAAAAGAAGAAGATATTGCATCAGTACTAGCGCAAGTTTATCAAGATAAAACAATTCCATTTGACTATCAAGATTATATTTCGATTTGTTTTGATTCTCCAGAAGAAGTAAAAGCAAAAGATCTTCGATTAAAAGAACTTGAAGAGGAAAATAAACAATTTAGAGATCTAGCAGAACAAGATGCAAAAGAAAAAGCAGCAAAAAATCGTGCAAGAGAAGAATATCTTAATGAATACTCTACAAGGGTTAAAGAGTTTATGGGAGGGGATTTCACTATGCCTTCTGACAAGGTGAAATCGGAACATATAATCACTCGATATCGGGCTCTTATGTATCTAAAAAAACGTAATGAATATCCATTAAAGTCTGGATTTGATGAAAAGAGTTATGTCAGAACTGATGGATATGCCCCAATACCACTATCAAGTGGCAAGCATATTAACGTTCAAGGTGCCAAATTTGGTATTTGGCATTTATCCACAGTTATATGGAATGATATAGTAGGAAAAGGTAATTATGCATGCCTTTGTACTGGTAACGGAGAAAATGACTTTATGTTGATAAAAACAGAAGAAGATATCAAACGCATAGCAGAAAGCACTAAGAATGTTTTCATGCGTATGACTCCTACAAACAGTGTGAACATTATGGATACAATTAAGAGTGTAATATCTACGAACCAAGTTGTATTTGATGAAGATATATTTATTAAAACTATGTATAATGACCGAGATGTACATCTTATGTTAATGGTTCATCCAACAAAAGAGCCCGCACTAAATAGTATGTTTGATAGAGTTTTTCATGAAGAAGGAGATTTTAATATTAGCGAATTAGGTTGAAAATATGGATAGATTAGAATCATACGAAAAGTTTTTCAGACTTCAGAGAAGAGACCAAGAGAAGAAGTATGAGCAATACGCAAATACATCTTTAAACAACCTATTTGCTGAAGGACGGGCTTATTATGGAACGATTACGGGAACTACTGAACACGGTCAATTGGTACTACGTTTTGATACACCAGTAACACCGCGGTTAAAAGTTCCTATGACCTTTTGCCTCATTAAGAAAAAAGCGTATGAAGAATATGATTCTGATATATCTAAATGGGAATGCACAAGTTTGAAATTTAGAGAAAACTTCAATGCACATACCAATTTTTCTGATATTTTGCCGATTTACTACCTGAAAGGAAGAAATACTATCGGCTGTGGAAGTGTCAGCATAGAAATGGTTCAAGCAATTCGTTCTGCATTAGACCAGCAAATGACTATAAAATTTGTTATGTTGGAGACACTACCTCCAACAGAGTTATTGATGAATCTTGCAGAATATATTAAGCGACATCCATCTGATGAAAATTTACTTCTTACACCAAAGATTAGCTATGACGAATGGGCTCCAACCGAACTCACGAGTAATGAGAACGTTGCTGATAAAGTTATAGATAGCTTGAGGGAGCATAATATTTGTGTTCTTCAAGGTCCTCCGGGAACCGGCAAGAGTTATACTTTGGCTGAAATTGTAAGCAGAATAGCTTTAGAAAATAATAGCATATGCGTAACTACTCAAAGTAATTCTAGTTTGATTTCATTGATTTCTCAAGATACAATGAAACCCTTGATAGAGAAAGAAACAATATGCAAAACAGTCTTGACTGCAGAGGAAAAGAAAAAACATCCTTATCTACTTTCTGCTGATAAAGATTTATCAGTCGCAGAAGGTAGCTTATTGTGTTCTACCTACTATTCGTTGTCTCGTATAATAAATAAGATTGACCAACCTATATATGATTTAATAGTTATAGAGGAAGCATCCCAGGCTTTTTTAACGGCAATTGCAGCCTTTATGAAATTAGGGAAACGATGCCTTATCATTGGCGATCCAATGCAATTGTCTCCTGTTGTAGAAATTATAAATCCATCTGATTACAAAGATATTGATATAGATACGCAAACAAATGGTATGCTAACCTATATTCGTTCAAAAGAGGTGCCTAGTTATAGAATAACAACTTCATATAGATTGACTCCTGCCAGTGCAAGTCAGTCAAAATATTTTTATGGTGGACATTTCACAAGCATCCAAGAAAAGAAAACTATTTTTAATGTGCCATCTGAAATTAAACCGTTTTTCCCCGAGGAAGGTGGCACATTAATATACACGACAAAAGGAAGTAGTGGCGCAAATTGTTCAGAAGAAGCAATGAATATTATTCATAAGATTGTAGGCGTATTTAAAGGCTATTATCCAAAACGTAGGCTTGCTATTCTTTCACCATTCGTCTTAACGACAAAGGTTTTGCAGTCAGAATTTTGCAAAGATGCTCAAACATTAAACGTTTTAGTTGATACAATAAACAGAATACAAGGGGAGACAGTTGATTATACGATATACTACGTTCCCTTACGCAATAATGATTTTGCTTTTTCAGAAAATCTTTTTAATGTAGCAACAAGTCGCTCTAGAAGTACAACTTTGTTAATTACAGATATTCCGCTAGATTTAGCTCCAATAAAATCTAATAAAGTGAGACAATTCTTAAATAATTGTAAATTTGCAAATATAAATGAGCAAAGCAATATAGATAGGAATGAAGTAAAGATGCTTTATCCGGGGTTAGAAGATATCGTAGATATTCTAATAGACAATGATGTACAGTTTAGCTTTGATGGTGATGTAGATTTACTTGATCACAATGGAATTGTTATCGCAACAGCAGGAATCATTTTAGAAAAACAAAAAATAGTCATTAATCCTATCGATATTGAATCCAAGCTAGTATTTGAAAGAGCTGGATATAAAATCATTGATTCTAGAGAGTTTGACATAAATATGATAAAACAAATTTAATTATATGCTCCCACTACAACAAGCTCGCGAAGTACGTGACTCTGTTATAGAGTACATTAAAGCCACATTCAGGTTCAAAGAAAAGGATGTGAGTGATGCTTTTTATCGTTTTATCGAAGATAAAAGCAATGGATTATTCAAAGGCCCATATGTGTCTTTGAAAACACCTTTCGTGTCTGCGACTCCCGAAGAAAGTAACAATATCCCGTTAGATATTGCTCCTTCATTCCCTCCATATAAACACCAGCTCCAAGCATTTCATCAGCTTTCTATGAAAAATGGACACAATCCAGAGCCGACCTTATTAACAACAGGTACGGGTTCTGGTAAGACAGAGTGTTTCTTATATCCAATATTGGACTATTGTTATCATTGCAACCAATATGAGCGTAAAACCGGAGTTAAAGTAATTATCATGTATCCGATGAATGCTCTAGCAAGTGATCAGGCAAAACGTCTTGCTGAAACAATATGGAATGACCCCAGATTGAAAGGTAAAGTTACAGCAGGTTTATTTGTAGGTGAAGGAGTTGATGCTAAAGAATATCCTCGTGATATGGGTAAAGACCATATCATAGAAAATCGAGATGCTATTCTTGATACTGTTCCGGATATTTTGTTGACAAACTTCAAAATGCTTGACTATGGTTTGATGCGTCAACGCTTTATGTCGCTATGGAAAGGTAATATTGATACAGAACAAAAGGTCTTACGGTTTATTGTGCTGGATGAGTTACATACCTACGATGGCGCTCAAGGTACTGATGTAGCAAATCTTATTCGTCGTTTGAAGCTTAAACTGAATCTACCTAAGAATTCATTATGTCCTATAGGTACTTCAGCAACAATAGGTAGTGGTGAGGATAGTAAAAGACGATTATGCGACTATGCGACAAATGTTTTTGGAGAGACATTTTATGAAAATAACGTTATTGAGGAGCATCGTATTCCTGTTGATGAATACATTGATGTAGTAACGACAAGCATACCTGATGGGAAACTTATCAAGGAATGTGTATTTAATAATAACGATACCGTTGATACTTACATGAAACGATTGTGTAAGTATTGGTTAAAGAAGAGTGATGCCACACCAATTGAGGCTGGGCAAATTCTACGTCGCATGGGTATTGTTAGAGATTTGCTTTATGCTCTTAAGGATGGTATTTTAACCCTTGATGAACTACAAAACAGATTAGAGGATAATATAGAGTTCCGCCATCTTCGTCAACAATATACAGAAAAAACATGTGGAATAGCCATTGAAAATCTTTTAGCATTGATTGCATATGCCAAAAGACCGCTTTCTGACTCAAAGACTATACCAATGTTATATCTTCAAGTTCAATTGTGGCAGCGTGAGTTAAGTGGTATCTTGCGATATGTACAAAAGGAACCGGAGTTTACTTGGCGTGGTGGTGTTATGGCAGATGAAGACCGTGTAGCGTTGCCTATGTATTTCTGTAGAGACTGTGGTGCAAGTGGATGGATTACACGTAGATTAGCAACAGATGATAGGTATTGTAGTGATGTGCGTACCGTAAATATGGCATTTGCCAACAAAGAAAAGGATGTTTACTTGTTAAATACAGAAGTAAAACGTCATGAGGCTGTAGATGACTATTTAGGAGAAAATGCGACAAGTGTTACTCATTATGTAAAGCTCAATAACCTGAGTGAATCGAGCGTAAGTGATAGTGACACTATCCGCTTGCGTGTATGCAGTAAATCTTCATCAAATAGAAATGGAAATCAGAAATTTGCACGTACTTGTCCTGAATGTAATGGCGGTGATACAATATGTCAGATAGGCGGCCGTACTTCTACACTTTCCAGCGTAGCTATTAGTCAGGTCCTATCCAGTGATTTTGATTATGCCAATGCTGATGAACGTAAGATACTTGTCTTTACTAATAGTGTACAAGATGCAGCTCATCAGGCCGGTTTCTATGAGGCTAGAACTTATCGATTCCTCTTCCGTCAATCCATGCAAAAATATATAAATACACTCTCTGAGCCTATTAACCTCGTTGATTTGCAGAAAGGATTTAAGGAATACTGGCATGAGCAGTTAACGGATGAAGAATACTATAATCGCTTTTTACCAGCAGACCTTGCCAAACATATTGATTTGCGTAAGAACTATCGAATTTCTGGTGAAGGTAGCGATTTTATGGATAGCTTTAAACATGAGTTTGAGCTTAGAGTAGATTGGGAGATTCTGAGTGAATTTGCCCTTACTGCTCAGCTTGGCCGTACTCTAGAAAAGACAGGAGCTTCTGCGTCCTTCTTCAAGAGAGACCTATTAGCGGAGGTATACGCGCATATGGTTCCTTGGTTAAATGAAAATGCAATGGAATGTATTGCAGGCAATGAATCAACATTCATTCGCTATGTATATGGCATACTCCAAAGAATGAGAACACATGGAGCTGTTGACCATCCATTCTTTGAGATGTATCGAAAAGAATACCTTAATCAATATGCTTTAAATTGGACATATGATCGTCGCCATTTCCTTAATCCATACTTTGGTGGAGGTGTGCATTTTCCAAAACTTGTTGGTACATTCCACAATGGAAGAAACCACGAGTTGCTCGATATGGCTGTAATGCGTGGTGACAACAAACAAACATGGTACAGCAATTACTTTATCGAAGTCTTTGAAGACCCGTGGATTGGTAAGAATTCTGCTTTATTCAATGATTTCATGTGCAAGTTGTTTGATACGATGGTGGATGTAGGATTATTAACCAAAGAGGTCCAAGGTGGCGGGAATTATGCTATTAATCCTGAGCATATTTGGATTAGCAATCAAGTAAAACACATACAGTGTGATACTTGTCAGTCTAGACTATGCGTTGCAGTACAAGATCAATTAGCCGAGAACACGCACTGTCTTGATTATAAATGCAAAGGCACATATTCAGAAGAGACAAAGCCTGAACTGAACTATTACCAGCAGGTTTACAACCGAAAAATTTCCCCTCGTGTTCACGCTCATGAACATACTGGATTGTTGGAACGTCACGATAGAGAAGAACTGGAGAAGGATTTCAAGCAGCATCCGCATAGCAATTCTATCAATGTTCTTAGTGCTACGTCCACTCTTGAAATGGGTATAGATATTGGAGATTTGAATGTGATGGGCAATACTAATGTACCTCCAAAACCAAGCAATTTCCTACAAAGGGTCGGTCGTGCAGGTCGTAAAGAGGGTTCTGCTTTGGTATTGAATTATGCTCATGCTGGAGAACCTCATGATATGTACTATTATACATACCCTAAAGAAATGATGCAAGGAGAAGTAAATACTCCTGGATGTTTTTTAGAAGCTAAAGACATTCTCAGACGTCACTTCTTGGCATATTGTATTGATTCATGGACATCACAGGATTCAGGAAATATACTTCCCAATAAGATACGTGAACTTCGTCTTCTTAGTGATGATATATTTAACGATGACTCTTTTGTCCTTAATAAACTTATTATATTCATTAAAAATAATAAGTTAACTCTACGTACTGCTTTCTGTGAACAATACGAAGATAAAACACAGTATGCTTTGAACAAGCTGTTTGAAACTCTTAACGATGGAACTTTTTATAATAGAATAATCAACGAGTTCTCGATGTTAAGTTTGCGTCTTCATCAACTTGGTAAAGAACTTAAAGAGCTAAAAGAGCAGAAAAGCCGTATTCAAGCCAATGATCCTACTTTGAAACAAATTGATGACTTGATAAAGGCTACTAAGAAACAGTATGGTCAGGTTATGGATGAAAGCATGATTGAATATATGACCAATGTCGGTCTATTACCAAACTATGCTTTCCCAGAAACTGGTGTAAAACTTCAAGCAAGCATATATGCTTCACGTGCAAAAGAAGACAAAGAAGGCAATACTTCTGAGCCTAAAACTTTTGAATTAACACGTTCAGCATCGCAAGGTATTAAAGAACTTGCTCCAGGTGACAATTTTTATACCCAGAAATACAAGCTGAATATAAGTGGTCTTAATACGTTCGATTGGAAAGATTCATTAACAGAAATGAAGTTCTGTTCGAAATGTGATTGTATCGCACTGAAAGGTGAATCAGACTTTGAAATTTCGGGTTGTCCTAAATGTAATGATCCATCATGGGGTATAAATCGTCACCAAACTTTGAAGTTTACAGGGGCAAGAACTGTTATGCATAGTAATGATGCAGCCTTAGATGATTCAAGTGAAGACCGTGACAATGAAAACTACATCATAAAGAGACATTATATGTTCAGACATACAGGTGCAACTACTTCGTATGCTATTCGAGGTGTGGGATTTGGTATAGAATTCTGCAACAATATGGAACTCTATGAAGTTAACTATGGTATGCAAATGCAGTCTGGAAACAAAGTTGAAGTTGACAATGACTCGACTGTTTCACAAAATGGTTTTGTTACATGCCGATATTGTGGAAAATCAACCCCAATTATGAGCGGAATCAAAGCTGAGGAACAGCATTATAGATTCTGTACGCATAAACATGTCGTTTTCGGGGATGATAATGATAGAAATGATAAGGTGTTTGAAATGCTTTATTTATATCGTCATATACAAACAGAAGCAATAAAAATCCTACTTCCAATCCAGATTATGGATGCCGTAGCAGTTGTTGAGATGTTTAAATCTGGTATTGAACTCGGAATGAAAGCGTACTATAAGTCATCACCAGAACATATCAGAATTGATTCATATACAGAAATGAATCTTGCTACATTACAAAAAGACCATTATCTTGTAATGTATGACACGATTCCAGGTGGTACTGGTTATCTTTCAAAGCTATACGATACGGAAGAGTTTACCAAACTCTTACATATGGCTTATGACAAGATTCATGACTGTGAATGCCAATTGGAGGGGAAAGATGGCTGTTATCATTGTATTCTGACGTATGGTAATCAATATAAGCGTGATGCATTCAGTCGTGAAGTTGCTGATTCTATTTTCGAAAAACTTATAAATCATGCAAATTCATGGGAGACACTATCTGGTTCTGTCGGCACCATATCTCAATCAGGTGTGGCAGAAGATAGTGAACTTGAATTAAAGTTTGTCAGTGCTTTGAAAACTATCTGCAAAAATAATAACTGGGATTTTGAAAAGGTTCCTGACGCAGACAGTTATCGCTATGATATGCATATTAAAGATGCAGATACTGAAATACGTTATTATATTATACCTCAATTTGCATTGGGAGGCCATTATGGTGTGCGACATTACACTGTAGCTGATTTTCAAATTATCTGTATGTCTGCAACAATTAATGGTATACCTATCAATAATGTTGATAAATTACCAATGTGGGCAATATTCTTGGATGGTTATGCATTCCATGCTCAAGCTCCCAATATGAGATTTTACGGAGATAAGGAAAAACGTGATGGTATACGAGATTCTTTGACACATAGGTTATATTCATGGACATTAACTTGGGATGACATTTTACTCTTTGAGAATGAAAAAGATGATTTGCTTGAATTGAATTCGGTCACTCGATTAGTGGAATTCCTTAAGAACCCACAACCTGGATATATTAAAGAACTGGCATTTGGTTGTATTTCAAATGCAGAAAACTTTATGGGATATGGTGGGGCTTTATACCAAGGTGAAGTCACAATTGATGATAGTTGTTATGATGTATTAACCGACCAATCAACAGATGAAGAAGTTGCTGATGCTTTGGATAAAGCAATCCAATATGATTGGCACCTACAACATATTCACATGAATATAGATAAAGAAGAATGGGTCGGTTTCTGGAGAAGGTATAACTTACTACAGTTCTTTTCAAATTATTCTACTTCTGTAGTTGATAATATAACAACAGACATAGATCGAGACGAAATAAAAATGTACTATCCTGGTCTTGAAGATATAGTAGATATTCTTCTTGACAACAACATCGCATTTGGTCTTGAAGGTGATTCTGATCTTATTGATTCTGATGGTATCGTCCTCGCTTCTGCTGGCATGCTTATAAGAGAATCAATGATTGCGATTGATCCTACAGATGACAATTCTGCTACGATATTCGAAGCTGCAGGTTACAGAATTATCAATTCTATTAATTTTAGTATTAATGACATTAAAAAATTATAATATATGAGACTGTTCCTTTCAGACACTTGTTACGAGCCTCTGTTTGCTCTTCCAAAGAAGATTCAAACCAAAGTGGTAAACTTCCAGAGAAAGTTCCGTGAATGTACAACAGCTAATGGTATGCACCTTGAACCGATAGCTCAGTTTAATGATGCATCAATGCGTACGGCACGTATTGATGATAATTATCGTGCTGTAATTGGACTAATCGACGACAATGCATATCTACTTTATGTTGGTACACATGAGAATGCGTACAATTGGGGAATCCGTAAGAAACTAGTATGGAATGACCACACACAAGCATGCCAGCTTGTAACTATTCATCAAATATCAGAAACTGTTATAAAGACAGAAGAGAGTGAAAGCAAGGAAACTTATCCTTATGCCAATGTATTAGAAGAACAGTGGTTGAAGATTGGTGTTCCCGAAGAGTTGATTCCACAAGTAAAACTTATTAAGAGTCTTGATGATTTGGAACTCTTGGAAGAATATTTACCAACTGATGCTTTTGAAAACATCTATAATCTTCTAGACGGAGAAAACATAGATGATATTATTGCTGAAATAGAAGACGGACAAGCTAAAGAAAATGAAGACCAATTGCTCAGTAATAACAATAAACGTCGTTTTGTTGAGTTGACTGATGACGATGCTCTACAACGTATTCTAGATAATGATATGGATAAATGGCAGTTATTCCTACATCCATCTCAGCAAAAACTTGTAGATGCAGATTACAAAGGTACAATGAAGGTAAGTGGTGGAGCTGGTACCGGTAAAACAGTTGCAGCTCTTCACAGACTCAAACATTTAAGTGGAAATTCAGAAGCTAAGATTCTGTTTACTACATATACTAGAACTTTGAAAGAAAATCTCGAAGAATTAGTTAAGAAAATGGGAATCAACCGTTCTCGTTGTATTTTAAGTAATATCGACCAAGTCCTTATTGAAACTGCTCGTCAGTATAATATCAAGGACGGGTATAAAATCCTTGATTATTCAGGTGATGAAGAGTCACTAAAGCTATGGCGTGAAGTACTTGAAACTGAAGTGACAGAATTTGATGAAAAGTTCCTGTATGATGAGTATATAGATGTTATTATATACTTTGGGAATACCGATGTTAAATCGTATATGATGCAACAAAGAGTTGGCAGAACAAAAGCCCTAAGCCGCAAACAAAGAATAGAAATATGGAAACTTGTTGAGAAGTATATTGAGTTGAAACAGGAGCGAAAGGTCGTAGACCGTTTAGAATTGTTTAATGAGACAACTAGGTACCTGAACGATAACAATATACGTCCATACACAAATGTTATTGCAGACGAATTTCAAGATTTTTCTAATCCTGAATTAAAGTTCCTTCGTGCATTAGTCGCAGAAGGTAGAAACGACTTGTTCCTCACTGGTGACCCTATGCAACGTATTTATAGTGGCCGTAAAATAAACTTCGGTGCAGCTGGAATTAACGTAAGAGGCGTACGAAGCCGTCGTTTGAAAATCAATTATAGAACCACAGAACCAATCAAAAAGGTAGCAGTAAGTGTTATCAAGGGAATAACATTTGAAGACATGGACGGTGGTACAGAGTCTATGAATGGTTATGTATCTTTAATTCATGGAGGCGAGAAACCAATATATAAAATTGTAGGTAGTGCATCGGAAGAAGTGTTGCAAATTTGTGAATGGATCAGTGAGTGTTTGAATAATAATATCGTTGCAAATGATATTTGTATTGCAGCTCCAAATATGGGATTAATAAAAGAGTTACAATCGTATTTACATATTAATGGGATTGAATATAAAGTACTCAAAGGAACTTCAAAAAAAGGTTCAAGTAATGGAATATCTCTATGTACTTTACATTCTCTCAAAGGGCTTGAATTTAGAGTGGTAATTTTAATGGGCATAAATGAAAGAAATGTGCCTTCAAAAGTAACCGAAGGATATCCTTTTAATGGTATGGATGTTCTTGATAAAAAAGAATTTCTCTCCTCAAAACGTTCTTTATTGTATGTTGCAATAACAAGAGCTCGTCAACTTGTTTATATGATTGGATATGGTGAGCCTTGTAGTTTAGTTTCTTCTATTATTGAGTGATACAATTTGGGTGGTTTTTATATATTATCAAAATTTGTACAATTTTGAATTTTTTTTAATGATAAAATATATGGTAGTTTCATTCTTTTTTTGTATCTTTGCACGTTAACTATGTATAATGCATAAAATTCATTAATAACTAATTATTAATAACTAATCATTGTTATGAAAGCATACGTTTTTCCAGGTCAAGGTGCTCAATTCGTAGGAATGGGTAAAGACCTATATGAGTCAAATGAACAGGCTCGTGAATTGTTCGAGAAAGCAAATGAAATATTGGGTTTCCGTATTACAGATATAATGTTCGAAGGCACAGCCGAAGATTTGAAACAAACAAAAGTTACTCAACCTGCTGTTTTCCTTCACTCTGTGATTTCGGCTATCGTGCTAGGCGTAGAGCCAGAAATGGTGGCAGGTCACTCTCTTGGCGAATTTTCGGCATTGGTAGTGGCAAAAGCATTGTCGTTCGAAGATGGTTTGCGCCTTGTGGCAGCTCGTGCTATGGCAATGCAAAAAGCTTGCGAATTGAACCCTTCGGGTATGGCAGCAGTGCTTGGATTGCCAGACGAAAAAGTAGAAGAGGTTTGTGCGCAAATTGATGGAGTAGTTGTGCCAGCAAACTATAACTGTCCAGGTCAGTTGGTTATCTCAGGTGCTAACGAAGCAATCGACGCAGCTTGTGAAAAAATGAAAGAAGAAGGTGCTAAACGTGCATTGAAATTGCCAGTAGGCGGAGCGTTCCACTCACCACTTATGGAGCCAGCACGCGTTGAACTCGAAGCAGCTATTCGTGCAACTACATATCACAAACCAGTGTGTCCAGTATATCAAAATATTGATGCTAAACCATATACTGACCCAGAAGAGTTGAAACGCAATTCTATTGCACAACTCACAGGCCCAGTGCGTTGGACACAAACGGTTCAAAATATGGTGGCAGATGGAGCATCGTCGTTCCGTGAATTAGGTCCAGGTAATGTACTCCAAGGTTTGATTAAAAAAATTGCTCCTGAAGCAGTGATTGAAGCATAATAAATTAAAGACAGAATAACATAATAACCAAATTTTTGTTATTATGTTGTTATTGTCTTCTAAAATAAAAAAACGAGCGAAGCGAGTAAGTCTCATATCTCGTTACTCGCTACTAATAGTCTGATATATGAAACGAGAATTATTAAACAAAATCTATTATGTTGGCGTGAATGATCGCCAAAAGACGTTATTCGAAAACATGCTCCCACTTCCTTATGGAGTGAGTTATAACGCATATTTCATTGATGATGAGAAAACTGTGTTGGTCGATACAGTAGAACAACCATTTGCAGAGCAACTATTGGCACAAGTACAAGAGTTGTTGGCAGGTCGTCAGTTGGATTATCTCATTGTCAACCACATGGAGCCAGACCATTCATCAGGTATCAAAACATTGCAAGCCATATATCCAAATATGCAGATCGTGGCTAATGTCAAAACTATAGAGATGCTTGGTGGTTATTATGGTATTAAAGATGGATTCCACACAGTGAAAGATGGCGACTCGTTGAATATCGGTAGTCGTACACTTCAATTCCACTTTGCACCGATGGTACACTGGCCAGAGGTAATGGTGACATATTCGGTTGAAGACAAACTCTTGTTCTCTGCCGATGCATTTGGTTGCTTTGGCACATTGGATGGGGCAGTGCTCGACACAGAACTCAATCTCGACAAATACTACACCGAAATGGTGCGCTACTACGCTTGCATCGTAGGCAAATATGGAGCACCAGTGCAAACAGCCTTGAAAAAATTGGGCGGTTTGGATATCAAGATGATATGTTCAACACACGGACCAGTGTGGACAGACCACATTGGCGAAGTGATTGGCATCTACGACCGTTTGAGCAAATACGAAACAGAGCCAGGCGTAGTGATTGCCTATGGTAGCATGTATGGTCACACCGAAGAGATGGCAGAGATGGTGGCTCGTGGAGCAGCATCGGTAACTAAAAACGTAGTGTTGCACGATGTTTCGCGTTCTGACCACTCATATATCCTTGCCGATATTTTCCGTTACAAAGGATTCATTTGTGGTTCACCAACCTATTGTGGCGAACTCTATCCAAATGCAGCCTCTTTGCTCGCTAAAATCAAGACACGCGGTGTGAAAAATCACGAATTCGGATGTTTCGGTTCATTCACTTGGGCAAATGCTACAACAAAACCATTCGAGGCATTTGCCGAAGCAATGAAATGGGAAGTAACAGGCTATGTAGAAGTGAAACAAGCAATGACTGCCGAACAAGCCGAGGCACTCTACGAACTCGGTCGCGCCGTAGCACTTAAAACAATTAAATAATTTTAAATTTGAAAGTTGAAATTTGAAAGATATCGTATAGTATTAAATTTCACATTTCAACTTTCACATATCAACTTATTAATTATGCGTCTAATTATCGAACCAGATTATGCCAGAATGTCTAAATGGGCAGCTAATTATGTGGCACAAAAACTTATAGCAGCTAAACCTACAGCTGAAAAACCATTCGTTTTAGGTTTACCAACAGGTTCATCACCACTTGGTATGTATCGCGAACTTATCGACCTCAACAAACGTGGAGTTATCTCGTTTGAGAATGTTATCACATTCAATATGGACGAATATATCGGCTTACCTAAGTCGCACCCAGAGAGTTACCACTCATTCATGTGGAACAACTTCTTCTCGCATATCGATATTAAGAAAGAGAATGTAAACATCCTCAATGGCAATGCCGAAGATATCGATGCAGAGTGCCAACGCTACGAAGATAAAATCAAAGCAGTAGGAGGCATCGACCTTTTCCTCGGAGGCATTGGTCCTGATGGTCACATCGCATTCAACGAGCCAGGCTCATCATTGACATCACGCACACGCAAGAAGAATCTTACAACCGACACTATCATTGCCAATTCGCGTTTCTTTGACAACGATATCAACAAAGTGCCAAAAACAGCGTTGACCGTAGGTGTAGGCACAGTGCTTGATGCACGCGAAGTGTTGATCCTTGTCAACGGACACGGCAAAGCGCGCGCATTGCGTCATGCAGTAGAAGAGGGTATTTGCCAAATGTGGACAATCTCAGCTCTTCAAATGCATCCAAAAGGCATCATCGTTTGCGACTACGACGCTTGCGACGAATTGCGCGTAGGCACATACAAATACTTCCTCGACATCGAGAAAGACAATCTTGCGCCAGAATCGCTTTTGAAATAAAAATAGAACTACTTTTATAAAAAGACAGGAAGACAAGAGCACATGTTTTCCTGTCTTCTTGTCGAAATAAAATAATGAGTCAAAAAGCAAGATACGAAGTCGAACCAGGCATCAATAACTGTCTGATTATCCGTGATGGACATAGTTCCGACCTCACATCGCTCACCAAGCATGCATTAGGCTTTCTCGAACAGCAGTCGGCCAATCAAAATCTCCATCGTACACTTATTGTGTCCGACATCGATGGCGACGATTTGGCCACAGAGATGTTCTATCTCAATATATGCCAAGTTATTCGCAGTCAATCGGTTGATGCGATAGTGTTTTTAGGTCCAGACTTAGCTGCTCACTCGTCGTTATTCAAGATAGAGAATAAACTATTTTTCGAAGACACGTCGGAGTTTTTGAGTAGTGATTTTGTGCGCAATCTCCACAACGAAGCATTGCTATTGAAGATAGCACCACAATTCAATCCCGAACGCATACAAAATCATTTGCAACAGTTGGCACACGACACAGTGTTTGAAATCAACTTCGATGCTTTGTTTCATAATCTTGACCATTTTCGTGCTAAAATTAAGCCTACAACCAAACTAATGTGTATGGTCAAGGCATCGGCATATGGTAGTGGTTCTATCGAGGTAGCACAAGCTCTTCAGCATTATGGATGTGATTATCTTGCCGTTGCATTTGTCAACGAAGGAGTAGAAATCCGACAAGCAGGCATCAAACTCCCTATTCTTGTACTCGACCCAATGGTATCGGCATTGCACCACATGTTCAACAATCAGTTAGAACCCGAGGTGTGCTCGTTCGATTTTTTGGATATATTGATAGAAGAGGTGCAACGTCATGGATTGAAACACTATCCAATTCATATTAAATTGGACACAGGCATGCACCGAGCAGGTTTTGAGACTGCTGATTTAGAGCGACTTTGTTCCATTCTTAATGCACAAGATTATGTTGAAGTACGTTCAATATTCTCGCATCTTGCAGCAGCCGACGAGATGTCGGCAGAGATGGACGAATTCACATTGCAGCAGATTCAACTCTTCGACCGCAATTCTACATACATCAAGCGTTCGTTGCCTTATGGCGAAGCCATTTTGCGTCATACGCTCAACTCTGCAGGTATCGAGCGATATTCTCAGTATCAGTTCGATATGGTGCGTCTTGGCATAGGTCTTTGGGGGGTTAGTTGTTGCAACGAAGACCAATTGCGCAACGTATGTTCATTCTCCACTCGCATTATGCAGCTTAAGTTAGTGAAGGCAGGCGAAACAATAGGGTATAGTCGTCGTGGAGTGGCAGAGCGCGATTCGCTTATTGCGCTTCTTCCATTGGGGTATGCCGATGGCGTCGACCGTCGCTTAGGCAATGGACGTGGCTCATTCTTCATTGATGGACACAAAGTGCCAACCATAGGCAATATTTGTATGGACCTCACGATGATTGACGTAACAGGTTTGGATGTTAGAGTAGGGGATGAGGTAGTGCTTTTCAACGACAAACAAGGTCTCACCGAAATAGCAAACATCCTTGGCACCATACCATACGAAGTTCTCACAAGTTTCTCATCACGCGTGCGCCGAGTTTATTATAGAGAATAAATTTTTAATTTGAGATTTGAAATTTGAAATGTGAAATTTTTATCCATACTAATATTCAACTCTCAACTTTCAACTTTCAACTAAATTGGATACTTATTTAACCATATCATCCGTATCGGAGGCTTTGTACAAAGACAAAGGCAGCAAGTTTTATGCCTTTGCCTATCCCGTGCAGACAGTCGAGCAAATCAAAGAAATCCTTGCCGAAAAGCGTAAGGAGTATTACGATGCTCGACACGTTTGTTATGCCTATATGTTGGGATATGAGCGCAATCAATTTCGTGCGAATGACGATGGAGAACCTTCGGGTACGGCTGGTCGCCCGATATTGGGGCAGATAAATAGCAGTAATCTCACCGACATACTTATCATCGTAGTACGCTATTTTGGAGGAACATTGCTTGGCACGAGCGGACTCATCCAAGCCTACAAAACCTCGGCAGCCGAAGCCATTGCAGCTGCCACTATTGAAGAGCGCATAGTAGAGAAAACCTTTGTGTCGAAGTTTGGCTATCAAGACCTCAATGCCGTAATGCGCATAATGAAAGACTTTGATCTAGCGATAGTCAATCAGATACAAGAGATGGATTGCACACTATATTTCCGCATTCGATTGGGCGACATAGAGCGTGTGCGTGATAGATTTGACAAACTCGATTTTGTATCGTTCGAAGAAGAAATAGTTGAATCGGAAGAATCTTAGAGAATACCATATATATATTATGAAAAACAAAATTATTGAATTACTACAAGCCACCGAGCGTGAACGAGTAGACAAAGTAATTTATTATTTAGAGCATCAGTCGGACTATTTCACAGCTCCAGCTTCTACTGCGTTTCATGGCAACTATCCAGGAGGATTGGCAGAGCACTCGCTCAATGTCTACAACGTAGCAATGAAAGTGAAAGCCGCTATGGTGGATATAAAACCAGAGCTAGCCTCACGTTTGAGCGACGAAAGCATTGCAATTGTCACATTGCTACACGACCTATGCAAAACCAATATATATAAGGTAGAGAAGAAGAATCGTAAGGTAAATGGAGTGTGGGTAGAGACAGATGCCTATGGGGTAGACTATTCCAAATTTCCACTAGGGCATGGCGAGAAATCGGTTATTATGTTACTGTCGTTAGGTTTTCCGCTTACGAAAGATGAGATGTTGGCAATCCGTTGGCACATGACAGCATGGGAACTACCATTTCAGAGTGCCGAAGCCAAATCCAATCTGAATGAAGCTAGAAATCAGTGTCCACTGTTGGCAGTATTACAATCAGCCGATGGGTTGGCTTCAGCGTTGTTGGAAGTTACTAAGTGATTATTGTTGTTTTTTTTACATAAGTACAAAATTAATTTGCTAGGTTACATGAATAAATCAATTGTCCCAAAAAACAAAAATGTACTTTTGTTAAAATAAAATTATAAAGTTATGGATGGTAGATACGAAATGGAATGCGTGGTTGCAACTAGCGATTTAGGTCGTAAAGGTTGCTTGAAACTACGTTCGCTTATAGATTATTTGCAAGATTGTAGTATTTTTCAGTTGGACACAGAGCCCGAATTAGATGCATATTTCAAGCAAGTGAATGGAGGTATGTTTCTATCTCAACGCGACATACACATTGTGCGCATGCCACACTATGGCGAGCGAGTGAAGGTGAAGACTTGGGTGTATGAGGCAAATCCATCGTATGGCTATCGTAATAATAATGTGTATGACGAAGAGGGCAATGTGTGTGTCGAGTCGAGTGCATTAGGTGTGTTTGTTAAGTACGATACGGGCGAATTGTTGCGTATGCCACGCGAGGTGTTGGATACGATGAAGGTGCACGAGCGACATGCTATGGAATATCGTCCTCGCAAAATCCGTTTACCCAAAGATGCCGAGCCAGAGTTGGTCGATGAATATCGTGTGCGTGAGTATCATATCGATGGCAACAAGCATATGAACAATGCTTGGTATGTGGCTATAGGCGAGGAGTATTTGCCACGTGATTGGGAGTTTTCGCGAGTTAGGATAGAGTATCTTTTGCAGGCTAGGGTAGATGAAGTGATGCGCATTGAGCGTTATGCCGTAGAGGGTGGATATATCATAGTGATGCGACGCGAGGATGGAAAAATTTATTCAATTATAGAGTTTATTTGAGATTTTTATTGTATATTTGCATTTCTAAAAAAGACAGAATAACATGATACCATAAATTTTTGTTATTCTGTTATTTTGTCTAAAAAATAAGAAAAATAATGGCAAAAAAGAAACAAGATAAAACCGACGTGCGTCAGATAGATTTTGGACGTGTACCACCCCAAGCGGTCGACATGGAAGCGAGTGTGTTGGGGGCATTGATGTTGGAGAAAGACGCGTTCAGCATAGTGTCGGAAATATTGAAACCCGAATGTTTCTATAAAGAAACACACGAAAAAATATATCGTGCGATTGTCAACTTGTCGACCAACGACGAGCCAGTTGACATGCTCACCGTGATAGAGCAGATGCAGAAAGAAGGTACGCTCGAGGATGTAGGAGGTCCAGCATTTATCAGTAGTTTGACCACCAATCTGGCATCATCGGCGCACTTGCATTATCATGCCAAAATCATAGCACAAAAGTATCTATCGCGTGAGTTGATACGTGTGGCTACCGATATTCAGATGAAAGCCTTTGAAGAGAAGATTGATGTCGACGATTTGTTGCAAGAGGCCGAAGGTTCGATATTCGAGGTGTCGCAACACAACATGAAGCGCGACGTAGTGGCAGTGGGCAATGTGTTGCGTGAGGCAATGGATAGGATTGAAAAAGCTGCTAAAATGACAGGAGGTATGAGTGGTTTGCCTTCAGGATTTCATAAATTGGACAATTACACATCTGGTTGGCAAAAGAGTACCTTGGTGGTCATAGCGGCACGTCCTGCGATGGGTAAGACAGCATTCGTGTTGTCAATGGCAAAGAATATAGCAGTTGACCAAGGCAAACCATGTGCGATGTTCTCGCTCGAGATGAGTAATGTCGAGTTGGTCAATCGTTTGATATCCAATGTGGCGCAAGTCGACTCGAAGAAGATAAAGAATGGACAATTAGAACAACACGAATGGCAAAGTCTAGACCGAGCAATTGCCAAACTTCACAAAGCACCTTTGTTTGTCGACGACACTCCGTCGTTGTCAATCTTGGAGTTGAGAACTAAGGCGCGTCGTTTGAAGAAAGACCATGACATACAATTGATTATCATCGACTACTTGCAACTTATGAATGCTCAAGGTATGAGTTTCTTCTCGCGCGAGCAAGAGGTGAGTTTGATATCTCGTTCGCTCAAAGGGTTGGCTAAGGAGTTGGATATTCCAATCATTGCGTTGTCGCAGTTGAATCGTGGTGTGGAGAATCGTGGTGCTTCCAACGCTATAGAGGGCAAAAAACCTCAACTCAGCGACTTGCGTGAGTCGGGTGCGATTGAGCAAGATGCCGATATGGTGTGCTTCATTCACCGTCCTGAGTATTACAAGATTACCGAAGACCCATCTACAGGCAAAGATTTGCGTAATTTGGCTCAAGTTATTATTGCTAAGCACCGTAGTGGTGGTACTGGCGAAGTTGACTTGAAATTCCGTGGACAATATACACAATTCTTGAACGAAGAAGATGACACTGATAATGGAGGATATGTATCATCACGAGCCAACAACATTGTCGTAGATAGTGCGCCAATCACAGGTGGTTTTGGCAATAATTTTGGTGCCACTATGCCACCACCTCCAGTGCTAGACGATCCGTTATATAATATGACCGATTATAGCATCCCTCCATTAGGAAGTGATGATGGTGGGGTACCATATTAGAATTAATAATTTCAACCCCTCCGCCTTACAGGCACTTTGACTTCGTCTTCCTCCTCCTTGCAAGGCATAATGCAAATAAATTTGCCTTCTGCTCTTGCTGCGAGCGTCGGTTCCCCTATAAACAGGGGAGGAATTATAGAATGTACGGTACTTCAAAATTCTCCCCTTGTTTATAGGGGGAGTACGCGAAGCGGGAGGGGGTTAACCCAAATAATTAATAATTAATAATTTCAACCCCTCAGTCCTACGGACAGCTCCCCTATAAACAGGGGAGCAGTTATAGAGTGCACTGTACCCTAAAAATTGTCCCCCTGTTTATAGGGGGAGTGCCCAACGGGCGAGGGGGTTCAAATCATAGAATTGAATCATAGGATTAAATGAGAAAGGTAAATTAGATGGTGTCGAAACAACTAATTAGAACTAAATCGTATGCCTAATCAACAACAGCATAATGATGCCAATTTTAGCATCAATCGCACAGAACAAAAAGCATTACGACGCGAACTTCGCACTAACGCAACAAGTGCCGAAGCAACTCTGTGGCTTATGCTAAAAGGTAGGCAAGTCGAAGGCATAAAGT
>JAZQUV010000030.1:0-107609 GCA_045631465.1 Candidatus Aphodosoma sp.
CATAACCTACGCACCCATATGACATCAACACACGTATTCGTTGAAACAATTCCCAAATATCCTTATAGAATTTATCATGACTCTTTTCTGTGAGTTTGAAACCGCAAAAAAGATAAAACTTTGTTCCTTTCTTCGGATTATGTTTTTTCCATATTTTCAACGCCTTTTCAATTGTATCTCTATCACGCCAATTATCGAATGCAAATATAAAATCCCCATGATAACGGGCTTTCGACAACATCTCAGCCATTTCTTCACCATATGGACTTTCCACCAACATTCGCTCATCTAATCCCTGTCTAAATTGAAAAGCTTGTTTTGTATCAATTAATTCTTGCAATAAGGGTTTCCAAATATTATAATCTGCTGCTAAAAAATTATCATCCCACAAATATATATATGGACGCATCCTTCTATTATTTTCATCTATTTCTGTATCTAAAAACCACTCTAACCGAGAATACGGAACTACTTTTTTCTCTAATCTATTAATACAAAAGGAACAATGACGCACACATCCTCGCGTCAAAAAGCCAATGCTATATTTTAAATAATCTTTATATTTATCTCTTTTAAATCCTTTTTGTACTTGTTGCTCAATATAGACATCATAAAGATGATAATACGGCATCTGACGAGCCATATTTATACCAAATTCATTACAACCGCCCCTATGGTTTCTTAAAGAACAAAGATATTCATCTTTTTCTAAATATAATATATCGTCATTTCTACGATTAGCAAACTCTTTTACTTTTTCAATGGCTGCATAAAAACCTGTTCCTCCAACATGAAATTTTTTTTCATTTTCTGTACCTATAACAGCTTCATAAAATGTCGGTAATTTTGTAAATGTAAAAACCTTTGAAATATAAATATGGTCATATAAATCTAAATCAATATTTTGATTTATTATTAGCTCAAAATCAATATTATTATCACTTAAAAAACCTGCTATTTTTAATAAAGCAAGATTAGGATGTCGCGTTCCATTATCTAAAAGATCTGCATCAACTAATGCTATTCGTGCCATCATTTATAAAAAACAAAATTAAACATTTAAAATATACCTTCTCCTAAAAAATTAACTTCCAGTCTAAAATATTTCTATCATCTTTTTAAATACAAAATTACAATTATAATTTAACAACTTTTGACAACAAAAAATATTTATAAAACAAAAAACTTATAACCCTCTAGTAATTTTCCAATTACTTATATTCATGTCACAGCCCAACAAGAAGTATCGCAATATTAAGAAAAAGTTTTTCAAGTCCACAAAGATAAGAAATTATTTTAATACAAACAAAATTTTCTCTGAATTGTTTTTTATGTATTTTGAGTCAAGTTATTTCAATAAAACACAAAAACACCTATGGTCCATAGTTTATCAGTTTGTGAACTTTGCAACTCGCTGGTGTGAGAGTGACTGTTTTCTTCGGTGAAGGTTGCTTGAAGGTTGCTGTGGGGTAAGGATAGAAAAGAGATGTCTATATTTTTAGAAAATATGTCTATTTATTTAGGAAAATAACCCAAAATCTGTCTACTTTTTTAGGAAAAGACAGTAACTCAACAGAACCAACTTTGCAAATTAAATTTACGAAGTGAGGCTACACCTCGGTAATCTAAAATAAATTTTGATTACGCTCGGTTTGCACTCACTTTGCAAGTTGCAAAGTTGCAAAGTTACTAATAGATTGATTATCTTGTTGTTATTAAAAAGCCCTTTCGGAACTTTGCAAGTGCAAAACGAGAGAATAGTATTAATAATCAGCACATTATGCTGAACTTTGCAACTTTGCAAACTTTGCAAGTGCCTATTTTTAGTAATTTTCCACTAATTAATATATCCGACAACCCTCAAAATATTGATTATCAATAAAAACACAAAATCCACATTCTAAAAAAAGCCCCCCATAAAACACAATCACATCTCTACCTCAAAAGCTCGTATTCCAAAAAAGTCTGGATATTTTTGGAATATAATCCAAAAAAGTCTAGACTTTTTTGGATTTATGTGAAATTTGTTGTATATTTGCACAAAAATTTATACAACTATGATTAAACGGACTTTACAAGACAAATTAACGCAATATGTAGGAAAAGGAAAAGCTATTTTACTCATTGGTGCAAGACAAGTAGGTAAATCAACGCTTTTCAAGATGCTTACAAATGAAATATCAAAAGAAAATTTGATATGGCTCAACTGCGACCAAGAAAGTGTGCGAGATACACTATCTAACACTTCTTTGGTAAATCTACAACTTTTGATTGCTGACAAATCTTTTATTGTGATTGACGAGGCTCAACGGGTACCCAATATTGGACTAACGTTAAAACTTATTGTTGATAATTTCCCGAATGTGCAATTATTCGTAACTGGCTCTTCTGCCCTTGATTTACATAACCGACTTAATGAACCTCTGACTGGAAGAAAAATAGAATACAAATTATATCCCATTTCAACAGAAGAAATTTATAAAGCAAAAGGATTGGTTGCTGTAAATGAATTTTTTGAACGTAGATTAATTTATGGTAGTTATCCAGATGTTTTATTAGGCAACTTACCTGCCGAAAAAGTTCTTATGGAACTAACTGAAAGTTATTTATATAAAGACATTTTGGAAATAGAGGGCGTAAGAAAATCTTCAGTATTACAAAAGTTATTAGTTGCTTTAGCTCTACAAATAGGAAGCGAGGTTTCTTACAATGAGTTAAGCAAAATTGTTGGCATTGACAATAAAACAATTGAAAAATACATTGATATTCTTGAAAAATGCTACATTGTTTTTCGCCTTAATTGTTTCAGTAGAAACCTAAGAACTGAATTAACAAAAAGTAAAAAAATATATTTTTACGACCTTGGTGTTAGAAACGCTATTCTACAAGCTTTTATGCCTTTGAACGTAAGACAAGACACTGGAGCGCTATGGGAGAATTTTTTTATTGCTGAACGTATGAAGTATAATCATTATGCTGACAGATTAGTTAATGCTTACTTTTGGAGAACAAAAAATCAACAAGAAATTGATTATATTGAAGAAGTTAATGGCGAATTACATCTATTTGAAATGAAATGGAATGTAAAAAAACAAAATACGGCTATATCAAACCTTTTTGTTGAAACATATAACCCAAAACAAATAAATATTGTAACCCCAGAAAATTATTTATCATTCTTAATTAACTAAAAATACACTCTCTCTTGCCATTATACTAATTCATTTTTCTTTAATTGAATTTAATAACCTTTACATACACAAAAATAACTCCTATTCCAAAAAAGTCTGGATATTTTTGGAATATAATCCAAAAAAGTCTAGACTTTTTTGGATTTCAGCATAAAATGGCTTATAGTACACCACAAAAAAAATCCGTTCTCACAATTTATGCGAGAACGGATTTTCGATATATATAATTCGAACTATTTTGTTGGGCGGTCGAAAAATGGATTTTTGGATGAGGCGGAAACGGCTATGCCCATCGTGAGATGGACTCCCTCGCCTATCCAACCGAGTTGCTCGACGGCTACGCCTATGGAATACATCACTCGGGTGTCGAGACGGAGATCGGCAGCTGTGGCACAGGCTGAGCCGACGGCGATGCCAACATCGATGCTATTCAATGAACATGGAACCTCAAAAAGTTGAGAGTTGAAAGTTGAGAGTTGAGAATTTACAGACCCCTCAGTCGCAAGCGACAGCTCCCCTAACTTAGGGGAGCAATAATGTGCTGACTCAGATTCGGTGGTATCACATGAATTAGGGGAGAAATTTTCTCGTTCGGCACAGGTGGCGAAGCCACAATGGCCACAATTGAGCCCTAAGGACTGATAGCGGGTGCCGATGGCTACGATGCACTCGGCTTGCAACACGTTGCCGGCATCGCGAATGAAGGATGGGCGGTTGCGCTCGTTGCCTATCTCGACCATTTTGTCAGCTAAAACTTTGAGGTCGTCGCCTTCGACGAGGATGGCTTCGATGATGTCGACGCCTCGCGCTTTGGGCGCTGTGCGTGCTGCGGTGAGCATCTGACGTGCTGAGGCTACGACTTGCTCGTGACGTTGGGTGCGTTCGTTGTATATCATAAAAAGGTTAGAGGTTAGGGGTTAGAGGTTAGTGCCGCATGGCTCTTTCAACTTTCAACTTTCAACTTTCAACTCTATTTACATCCACTTTTTGATGCGGAAATAGAGGAGGATGAGCACGACGGTGAGGACCATCAAGCCGATGGCGAATGGGTAGCCGTATGCCCATGAAAGTTCGGGCATCTGCTCGAAGTTCATACCATACATACTGGCGATGAGCGTCGGCGGAAGGAAGATTACGTTGACAATGGTGAAAATCTTGATGATTTTGTTCTGCTGGATGTTAACAAGACCGAGGAAGGTGTCCTGGAGATACTCGAGACGGTCGAACGAGAAGCGGGTGTGCTCGATGAGGGAGTTGATGTCCTTGATGATGATGGAAAGTTTGGACTTTGCCTCAGATGGGAAGAGCTCGCTCTTCAACATATTGGAACATACGCGACTTTTGTCGACGATGTTCTCTCGGATGAGCATCGTTTTCTCTTGCAACTCTTTGATGGCGATGAGGATGTCGTCGCTGACATCGTCGTCGTCTTTCAATTGATTAGAGAGCACGGTGATTTCGCGTGTCATATCCTCGATGAGGTCGGCATCGTACTCAACTCGGGTTTCGAGCAAAGCGATGAGCACGTGGTGACCGCTTGGGTAGTTGCGCGGATTGGCAAACATCTTCTTCACCGTTTCGTTGAACGAACGGAGGTGCTGATTGCGCACGGTAACGAGTACGTTGTTTTTGAGAATGAATGAGACTGCCTCTTCTTCGAATGAGTCGAGAAGGAATTTGGAGTTGGCAACGATGCTATCTTCGGTCTCCATATAGCGAGATGATATCTCGATTTCTTCCATCTCTTCTTCTTCTTGAATATAGATTTTGAGGAATTGCTCGAGCTCGCTTTCGACTTCGACGGTCACGTCGTTGAGGTCGATCCAGATGATTTCGTTGAGCGACACTTCGGTGAGAGTGTCCATTGTTTTGCCGATTTTGATTCGGCCATTATCGCGATAGAATATTCTTAGTTCAGACATACATTCAAGTTGAAATTTGAAAGTTGAACCAACGGTCTTTGAACCGAAGGTGATAAAAAGTTGAAATTTGAACCAACGGTTCAAGTTGAAAGTTGAAAGTTGAAAGTTGAAAGTTGAAAGTTGAAATTTGAAATTTGAACATTCCTCATTTCTCATTTCTAATTTCTCATTTATTCCGACGGAGGCTGACTAAGAATTTGTTGCACGAGGTTGGTGAGGTCGATGAACTCTGCCACCGAGAGTTGCTCGGGGCGTTTGTTGAACACCTCTTCGTTCATCGGACGGCCTTGCATAAGGGATTTGAGCGAGTTGCGCATAGTCTTACGGCGTTGGTTGAACGCTGTTTTGACTACGGAGATAAAGAGTTTTTCGTCGCAACCGAGGCTCTCTTTTGAGTTGCGGGTCATGCGGATGACTGCCGACTTCACCTTTGGAGGCGGATTGAACACGTGCTCGTGAACGGTGAATAGATATTCTATATCGTAGAATGCTTGGAGAAGCACCGATGTGATGCCATAGGTTTTCGAGCCGTGTGGCGCAGCGATGCGCTCGGCTACCTCTTTCTGTATCATACCTGAGCAGACCGGTATGCGGTCGCGATGCTCGAGGACTTTGAAGAAGATTTGGCTCGAAATGTTGTAAGGATAGTTGCCAATGACCATGAACGGACCCTCGCCAACGATAGTGTCGAGATTGAGGCGAAGGAAGTCGCCCTCGACCACATGGAGTTGTGGGTAATGCTCGCGGAGATAGACTACCGACTCGGTGTCGATTTCGATGGCTGTGAGATTGATATTGGGGTTTTGCAAAAGAAACTGTGTGAGCACACCCATGCCCGGACCAATCTCGATGACACGAGTTGGCTCGGCTGTCGGTAGCGATTCGGCGATTTGTTGCGCTACGCGTAAGTCGGTTAGGAAATGTTGTCCTAAATGTTTCTTTGCTCTTACTTCCATAAATATTATATAGTCAACGGTCTGCAAAAAAATTGTGCATTGTGCATTGTGCATTGTGCATTTTTGCTTATCTTTGCAAATTGAAATTTGCCAAGTTGAGCTGCACCTCAGCATAGCTCAATAAATTGGCTCTGCATTCGGTTTACATCAACTTTGCAATTCAAAATGCAAATGTAACTATTTTTACCCAAATGACCAAAAAAATAAGAGAAAAAATACACCCTATCAATCAATTCGTTCAAAAATTGATTCTCGCAATCATTGATTTTGTATATATCCCGTTCAAAAAATACGTCCCTTATCAACTATTTCGCTATGGTTGTTCGGGTGGCGCCAATATGGTTTTCGACTGGGTGTTGTACTTCGTTTTCTACAATTTCGTATTCTGCCACAATGTGTTGCACATCGGTCCTATTGCCATCAGTGCCCACATTGCGTCGTTTGTGTTCACATTCCCTATCACTTTCTTCAGCGGTTTCTGGTTGGGACGATACATCAGCTTCAAAGAGTCGGAGATGAGAGGGTGGTCGCAACTCGTGCGCTACCTGTTTGTTGTGGCTATGTGCATCCTCATCAACTATGTCTGCCTCAAATTTTTCGTAGAAATATGCCATTTCTACCCAACTCCGTCGAAAATGATTACTACGGGCATCACTACGGTGTTTAGTTTTTTGATGCAAAAATATTTCACTTTCAAAGCTTAAAAAAGTCAACAGTCAACGGTCAACGATCGACAATAGATAGTCGCAATACAAACTTAAATGAAATTTTCGTTGTACAAAATATTCACCCTCATTATTGTGATAATTGCCTATATGGTAGTTATCTACAAACTCGCAACATACAACGAATATACCACCCTATTTGAGCAATTCGCATCAAATTTTACGACTAATTGGTACTTCCTTGTGGCATGCCTAATGCTCATGCCATGCAATATGCTGGCAGAATCCATAAAATGGCAATGCGCGGTGTGGAGTATAGAAAAAATATCTTTCAAAAAAGCAATTATATCAACCCTTCGCGGACAAGTGGGTGGCATTGCAACACCTAATAAATTGGGAGATATTCCAACTCGCGCCTTATCGCTACAAGACAAAAATAAAGCTTCTGGAATTATCATGGGATTTGTTGCAGCATGGACGCTATCTGCAGTAATTATCGCCATCGGAGCATCAACTGCTACCAAATATCTATCAATCCACTACCCAGAAATGCTCAATGAAGATTTGCTAATCTTTGCAAACGAAAGTTGGATTGGACTAATAATTCTAACATTTTTGCCTATTTCGAGTAGAATAATCAATACAGAAAAGATAAAATCAACTAGAATAAAAAACACCATTGAATCAATTGCCCAAACAAGATTCAGACAACTCTTTTCTTTTATTTTATTGTCTTTTCTGCGATATACAATATTCTGCACACAGCTATTCTTGATGTTCCGTTTCTTCAACATAAACATCTCTATATCTCAAGCTATTATATCAATACCAACGATATATCTCCTCTCTACAATAACCCCAACCATAGTGGCATCCGAAGCTGCCACTCGTAGCAGTTATGCTGTCTTGATTCTCTCGCCTTTCTGCACTACTGCCCCAACCATAACCCTCGCCACCACCCTACTCTGGGCTATCAACTGTGGCATGCCTGCCTTGATAGGCTCTTTTCTATTCCGCAAGACTCGAAAATATTGTTAAAATTCATGCTTTGTCAAGTTTTTTTTACTTAAAAGGAGTCTTATTTAATTAAAATTTCCACCTCAAAACTATTAAAATTCACCTAAATAGTATTTTTTGTGTTAATTTTTACAAATAAATGCTTTGTGTTAAAAAATAATGTTATATCTTTGCACTGTTTTTTTTAACACACCCTGCGAAATGAAGATTTTTAACAAAAAAAATTCTATTTGGATAATCATATTCTTAATGGTAATGGCTTTCTCTTTGCTGATATCATTACAATTTGGTTATGTCATACGCACAAAAAATATAATCACTCGACAATATGCCGACGCCGTGCAACGCAGCCTCTATCGCACCGTGAAATCGGTAGAAGAAGCTGAGGTGTTGACCTATATCGACGAATCTTTCAAAAACGACACCCCCGAAGCTCGCAAAGCCAAAGAGGCTATAAAAAAAGCTCGTAGCGAAGATATCCAAAACATCATCGACCACCACATCGACTCTATCATAACAACAAACAACAACCTCCTAAACGCCAATCGCCCTAACACGTCGATATCGGCTGCTACTCAAAAATACAACGAAAAACAATACAAACGCTTCATCCAGGCCAAAAGTCTGATGGAAATCGTTACTGCCAAACTGCTCAACGACTCTCACAATCGCGACATAACCACTCGCATCGACCCATACTATCTTCGCGACCAACTGACCTACAACCTCGAACAAAATGGCATCACAAGCGAATTCTATTTTGCTATAGCCGACAAAAATAGCAGAAATATACACCGATTCAACGAGAAAACTTTCGATATCACATCCGCCGATTGTTTCAAACAACAACTATTCCCTTCCGACAAACACACCAACAACCCCTATTTTCTCTACATATTCTTTCCTAACAAACATAGCGAATTCATCCCGAATATCAAAATATTGTACCCCCCTTTCTTAGTCACTCTACTCTTGCTCATAATCTGCTGTTTCACTATCTGGTACATATTCCGACAACAACAACTTAACGAAATCAAAAACGACTTTATCAACAACATGACGCACGAACTTAAAACCCCCGTAGCGTCGATATCGCTCGCTTCGCAAATGCTCAACGACCCAGCTGTCACCAAATCTCAGGCTATGCTCGAGCATATATCCAAAATCATCCGCGACGAAACCAAACGCCTATCTTTCCAAGTCGATAAAGTGCTGCAAATGTCGCTCTTCGAACAACAAAACATAAAACTCGAGGTGCAAGAAAACAACATAAACGAAATCATACAGACAATAGCCGAAAACTATTCGCTCAAAATTCACTCCAAGGGAGGCAACCTCTACACCGAACTGCACGCATTCAATGCATTTGTCAACATCGACGAAATGCACTTTGCCAACATCATATACAACCTCCTCGACAACGCCACAAAATATTCGCGCGACAACGCCCCTATCATAATCACAATATCTACTTGGAACGAAAAAAATAGCCTATTCATCTCTATCGAAGACAATGGCATAGGCATCAAACGCGAATATCTCAAACACATTTTCGACAAATTCTATCGCGTGCCTACTGGCAACCGTCACGACGTCAAAGGTTTCGGACTCGGACTACCATACGTCAAAAAAATCGTAAAACTACACAATGGCTCAATAAAAGTAGAATCAGAACCTAACGTTGGCACAAAATTCGTAATTGAACTGAAAAACATCGAAATATAAACCCAATTAGAGATTATTGATTAAAAAAACTTTTTTTTCTCTTTTAACCTATAACCTCTAACCTCTAACCTTTTGAAATATATGGAAAAAACAAGAATTCTCCTCTGCGAAGACGACGAAAACCTCGGCATGCTCCTTCGCGAATACCTCCAAGCTAAAGGCTACAACGTAACTCTCGCCCCTGACGGCGAAGCTGGTTTCCAACATTTTTCTAACGAAAAATTCGACCTCTGCATCCTCGACGTGATGATGCCTAAAAAAGATGGCTTCACTCTTGCTCAAGATATCCGAAAAGTAAACGGTGTCATACCTATCGTATTCCTCACCGCTAAATCACTCAAAGAAGATGTCCTCGAAGGTTTCCGCATCGGTGCCGACGACTATATCACCAAACCTTTCTCGATGGAAGAAATGCTCCTCCGAATCGAAGCTATCATGCGCCGTATCAGTGGCAAGAAAAACAAAAACGGAACCGAATACCAACTCGGATCTATGACTTTCGATACTCAAAAACAAACTCTATCTTCAAACAAAGGCGTAACTAAACTAACTACAAAAGAGTGCGAACTCCTCGCTCTTCTCGTTCAAAATGCCAACAGCATCCTCGAACGCAACTACGCCCTCAAAACTATCTGGGTGGAAGACAACTACTTCAACGCTCGTAGCATGGACGTATACATCACAAAACTACGCAAACTCCTAAAAGACGACCCTGAAGTAGAAATCATAAATATCCATGGTAAAGGCTACAAACTCATCGTGCCTGAACAATAAAATCATAACATGTCAAACTACATACAAGTGCGTCTAAAACAACCTTAGACGCACTTTTTTAATAAAAAAACACTACCCTTCTTGTACAAAATACAAGAATTTCGCTCTAAAACCAATATTTTTACTTTTTTACTTTTATATATCAAATTAATTTCGTAAATTTGCAACGTGAAAAACAAGTGCCCTTTGGCAAGGTTATTGCACTAAACAAAAAAAATATTAACTTTTAAATTGAACATAAACAAACTATGGCAAATCTAGATTTATCTAAGTATGGTATCAATGGTGCGGTTGAAATCCTTCACAACCCATCTTATGATGTACTTTTCGCAGAAGAAACTAAACCAGGTCTCGAAGGCTTCGACAAAGGTCAAGTAACAGAACTTGGTGCTGTTAACGTTATGACAGGTGTTTACACTGGTCGTTCTCCTAAAGACAAATTCTTTGTAATGGACGAAGTGAGCAAAAACACTGTGTGGTGGACTTCTGACGAATACAAAAACGACAACAAACCTGTTTCTCAAGACACTTGGAATGCTCTTAAAGACCTCGCTGTTAAAGAACTTTCAGGCAAAAAATTATATGTAGTTGATACTTTCTGTGGTGCTAACGCTAACTCTCGTCTCAAAGTACGTTTCATCATGGAAGTGGCATGGCAAGCTCACTTCGTGACTAACATGTTCATCCGCCCAACTGCTGAAGAACTCGCTAACTATGGCGAACCTGACTTCGTTGTATTCAACGCTTCTAAAGCTAAAGTTGAAAACTACAAAGAACTCGGTCTCAACTCTGAAACTGCTGTAGTATTCAACCTCACTAGCCGCGAACAAGTTATCATCAACACTTGGTACGGTGGCGAAATGAAAAAAGGTATGTTCTCTATCATGAACTACCTCCTCCCTCTCCGTGGCATGGCTTCTATGCACTGCTCGGCTAACACTAACGAAAAAGGCGAAACTGCTATCTTCTTCGGTCTTTCTGGTACTGGTAAAACTACTCTCTCTACTGACCCTAAACGTCAACTCATCGGCGACGACGAACACGGTTGGGACGACGAAGGTATCTTCAACTTCGAAGGTGGTTGCTACGCTAAAGTTATCAACCTCGACAAAGATAGCGAACCTGATATCTACAACGCTATCCGCCGCGATGCTCTTCTCGAAAACGTTACTGTTGACGCTGAAGGCAAAATCGACTTCGCTGATAAGAGCGTAACTGAAAACACTCGCGTTTCTTACCCAATCCACCACATCAACAACATCCAACCAGGTTCTAAAGCTCCTGCTGCTAAGAAAGTTATCTTCCTTTCAGCTGACGCATTCGGTGTATTGCCTCCAGTATCTATCTTGTCACCAGAACAAACTCAATACTACTTCCTTTCTGGTTTCACTGCTAAATTAGCTGGTACTGAACGTGGTATCACTGAACCAACTCCTACATTCTCTGCTTGCTTCGGTGCTGCATTCCTTTCTCTCCACCCAACTAAATACGGTGAAGAACTCGTTAAGAAAATGCAAGCTTCTGGCGCAACTGCTTACCTCGTAAACACTGGCTGGAACGGTACTGGCAAACGTATCTCTATCAAAGATACTCGTGGTATCATCGACGCAATCCTCGACGGCTCTATCGACAAAGCTCCAACAAAAACTATCCCTATGTTCGACTTCGTTGTGCCTACTGAATTGCCTAACGTAGACCCTAAAATCCTCGACCCACGCGACACTTACGAATGTGCTTGCCAATGGGAAGAAAAAGCAAAAGACCTCGCTGGCCGTTTCATCAAAAACTTCGAGAAATTCACTGGCAACGAAGCTGGTAAAGCTCTCGTGGCTGCTGGTCCAAAATTGTAATTAACAATTTCAAAAGCATAAAACACAAAAAATCTCTTATCACCTTTTCTGATAAGAGATTTTTTTAGTATTCATTGCCTAATTGACTATATTTTAGTAACTTTGCACAACAAATAAATATTACTAACATCACAAACAGATTTATGAAAAAAATCTATCTCCTACTCTCTCTATTGCTCATCGCAATAACATCATTCGCCGCAGACTACTATGTGGCTGGCACATCATCGCTCTGTGGTAGCAACTGGAGCAACAACGACGCTGCCAACAAAATGACCCTCACCAATGGCGTATATGTCAAAACCTACCCTAACGTTCCTGCTGGATCTCACGAATTCAAAATCACAAACGGAACTTGGGACAACGCAAAAGGCGCATGGTGCGTAGATGCCTCAACAAGTACTCCAGGATATACTGGTTCCGACAACATAGCTTTCGTCTTAACTTCATCTACCACAATCACCATATCGTACAACGAATCAACCGACAAAATCACCCTCAAAGCCGAAGGTATCGACCGTTTTGGTGCATTTACCATATCATCATACACCCTTTGTGGCGACTTCCCTTGCTTCAACGGCGATTGGACTCCTGCCAACACTGCAAACGATATGACCAAAGGCGACAATGGCATCTGGACCAAAACCTACGAAAATGTAACTCTTAACCCTCAAAAATATCAATACAAAGTTGCTGCCAACCACAATTGGGGTCAAGGCGAATTCCCTACCCAAGGCAACAGCGAATACGAAATTACAGAGTTCGGATCATACAACCTCACTTTTACATACAACCCTTCGAAACCCGAACTTACTTGCATCGCAACCCTCGTAGGCGCAGCCGAAAAAGTTCTATATCCAACCAACACTGCTATCTATGTCACTATCCACTCTCAATGGCTCGCCGACAACCCTCGCTTTGCTGCCTACTTCTTCGGCTCTGGCGAAGAATGGAAAAATATGACTATTACCGAAAACAACATATACTCTGTTTTCGTTCCTGAAGGCGAATGGACTGGCATGATTATCTGCCGTATGAATCCCGAAACATCCGACAACACTTGGGACAACCTTTGGGGTGCTCAAACCAAAGACATCGCATACGAAGAGGGCAAAAACCACTACATAATCAATAGCGAAGACCCTACTTGGGATGGCAACAAACCTGGTGGATATTGGACTACATATGGCGAAGACCCTGACAATAACCCTGACGACAATCCTGGCGATAACCCTGGTAATAACGACGATACTAATATCGACCCTAATGCCGATAGCTACACTCTTTGTGGCGATTCTATCCTCTTTGGTTCACACTGGAACGAAACCGACACAAACAACGACATGGTTAAAGGCGAAGATGGCATCTGGACTAAAGAATACACTGAGGTTGAACTCACTAAAGGCGCTTACGAATACAAAGTGATAGCCAACCACACTTGGGGCATAAACTCACAATACCCTACCGATGATACAAATATGACCCTCTACATCTCAAAAAATGGAAAATACAATATCGCGTTCTCTTTCAATCCTACTACGCCCGAACTCAAAGCCATAGCAACTAGCACCGAACAACCTGTAGATGTAGATAATATCGTCAACGACAATCTGTATGTAAACAATGGTACCATCCACAGCGAAACCAATATCACTATCTACTCTATCACAGGCCAAAACGTAACAAACCTCAATGGCAACCTCAAAAACGGAGTATATATCGTAAAATCTGCTAACACTACCACTAAAGTAGTGATTAAATAATCAATCATAGCACTATAGTTTCCTATAGTCTCTATAACCACTAATAAGAAAGAGGCTGTGTCAAAATTAAAATTTTGGCTCAGCCTCTTTTAGATGTGTTAGAATGCCTAAAGTGCAAGGCGTTGAAATTTAAGCCGAAAGGAGTGTACTAAAGTACATGACTGAGGCTTAATATTGAAAACAACGCTGCAATTTGGGCGTTATGACACATCGTCTTTTTTATATCAATCTTCTAATCTTAGAAATTTCTACGCAAGAATTGGATTGAACTTTCGATATGTGGATACATCACCTCGTCGTCTTGGATGAATGGCACCACTTTGCGATATTCTGCTACCAATGCCTCGATTGCTGGCGATGATTTAGCAGGACGACGGAACTCTAATGCTTGTGCTGCGTTAAACAACTCAATAGCCAAAACGCGCTCTGTGTTCAATGCCACACGGATAAGTTTTGTAGCCGCATTTGCACCCATCGATACGTGGTCTTCTTGCCCTTGACTTGATTCGATAGAGTCAACCGATGCTGGCATACACAATCCTTTGCTTTGGCTCACGATAGATGCTGCTGTGTATTGTGGAATCATAAAACCTGAATTCAAACCTGGGTTAGCCACAAGGAAGTTAGGCAATCCGCGTTTGCCACCTATCAATTGTGTCACACGTTGACCAGAGATTGAGCCAAGTTCAGCAAGTGCGATTGCCAAGAAGTCCATTGTGATTGCCAATGGTTGTCCGTGGAAGTTACCTGCCGAGATTACCATATCTTTTTCTGGAATCACTGTTGGGTTGTCAGTTGCCGAGTTGATTTCTGTTTCAACAACCGAGCGCACATATGCGATAGCATCTTTCGATGCACCGTGCACTTGTGGCATACAACGGAATGAATATGGGTCTTGCACGTGTACTTTCGGACGACGAATCAATTCGCTACCTTCCATGATTTCACGGATGCGAGCTGCTGTTGTCAATTGTCCGTTATGTGGGCGCACAGCATGTACTTCGTGAGTAAATGGCTCGATACGACCATCGAATGCGTCGAGTGATACGCAACCTACCATATCTGCTGCTGCGCTCAATTCGTCGGCTTTAATCAATGCCCATGTTGCGTGAGCTGCCATGAATTGTGTACCGTTCAACAATGCCAAACCTTCTTTTGATTTCAATGTGATAGGTTCCCAACCGAATTTAGCATTCACCTCTGCTGCTGGTTGTTTTTTGCCTTCGTAGTACACTTCGCCCAATCCGAGCAATGGCAACGACATATGTGCCAATGGAGCCAAGTCGCCCGATGCTCCGAGTGAACCTTGTTGATATACTGCTGGGAATACGCCTGCATTATACATATCTACCAAGCGTTGAACTGTCACCAATTGCACGCCCGATACGCCATATTGCAATGATTGGATTTTCAAGAACACGATGAGGCGAACAATCTCTTGGTCAACTTCGTCGCCTGTGCCGCAAGAGTGGCTCATCACGAGGTTCTTTTGTAGTTGAGAGAGTTCGTCAGCACCTACGCTGATGTTACACAACGAACCGAAACCTGTAGTCACACCATAGATAGGCTCTTTTTGTGTTTTCATTTTGTTGTCGAGATAGTCGCGACAAAGGTTGATACGGCGGATTGATTCATCCGAAAGTTTCAATTTATAATCTTCTCTAACGATGCGTTTTACGTCATCAATAGTGATTTTAGCAGGAGAAATTTCGTGGATTTTCATAATATTTTTAGTAATAAGTAACAAGTCGTAAGTAATAAGACTAAAACAAAAAATCTTTCGACTTTCTACTTACGACTTACTACTAATTTTATTTCAATGCATTTTTAATAATTGAGTCGTCTTCTACGATGTTAGGGATTGTAACAACCAAGTTTGGTGTACGTTCCATTTCGCGTTTGATTGCAAACATAGCTCCTTCGTTGCGAGCCCAGCTGCGACGAGCGATACCGTTGTTCACGTCCCAAAGCAACATTGATTTCAAACGACGTTCTGAGTCAGCCGAGCCATCAATCATCATACCGAAACCACCGTTGATCACTTCGCCCCAACCTACACCGCCACCATTGTGAATAGATACCCAAGTAGCGCCACGGAATGCGTCGCCGATGCAGTTATGCACTGCCATGTCGGCTGTAAACGATGAACCATCGTAGATGTTAGAAGTTTCGCGGAATGGCGAGTCAGTACCCGACACGTCGTGGTGGTCGCGACCAAGAACTACTGGAGCCGACAATTCGCCCGAAGCAATTGCATCGTTGAATGCTTTTGCTATCTTAGCACGACCTTCCGCGTCAGCATAGAGGATACGAGCTTGTGAACCAACCACCAATTTGTTCTTTTGTGCCTCTTTAATCCAGTGGATATTGTCTTCCAACTGACCACGAATCTCTTCTGGTGCTGTGCGAAGGATTTCTTCTTGCACCTCAGTTGCAATGCGGTCGGTGATAGCCAAATCTTTAGGGTCGCAGCTTGTACATACCCAACGGAATGGACCGAAGCCGTAGTCAAAGAACATAGGACCCATGATGTCTTGCACGTATGATGGATAACGGAAACGACCATTTTCGCCCATTACGTCAGCGCCAGCGCGCGATGCTTCAAGCAAGAATGCATTACCATAGTCGAAGAAATACATATCGTTAGCAGTCAATTTGTTGATAGCTGCTGCATGACGACGGAGCGACTCCTGCACTGCTTCTTTGAATTTCTCTGGCTCTTCTGCCATCATGCGGTTGCTCTCTTCGTATGAATAACCTACTGGATAGTAACCACCTGCCCATGGGTTGTGCAATGATGTTTGGTCAGAACCAAGATTAACTTTAATATTGTCTGCTGCCAAGCGTTCCCACAAGTCAACCACGTTGCCTTGATAAGCCAACGACACAGCCTCTTTGTTTTTAGATGCCTCAAGCATACGAGGAATCAATTGGTCCAAGTCAGTATAAACTTCATCCACCCAACCTTGTGAGTGACGAACATGCACTGCTTTAGGGTTAACCTCTGCAATTACAGCCACTACGCCCGAAATCACACCAGCTTTTGGTTGAGCTCCCGACATACCGCCAAGACCGGCAGAAATAAATATTTGACCAGGAATTTCTTTAGCCAAACCTTTTTGGATTTGTTTGCGAGCAGCGTTCAACACAGTGATTGTTGTACCATGCACGATACCTTGTGGACCGATATACATATACGAACCAGCAGTCATCTGACCATATTGGCTCACGCCGAGAGCATTGAATTTCTCCCAGTGGTCTGGTTTCGAATAGTTAGGAATCACCATACCATTAGTCACCACCACGCGTGGAGCATCTTTGTGCGATGGGAACAATCCCATTGGGTGACCTGAATACATAACCAATGTTTGCTCGTCAGTCATCTCGCAGAGATACTTCATAGTCAAACGATATTGTGCCCAGTTTTGGAACACAGCGCCGTTACCACCGTATGTAATCAATTCGTGTGGGTGTTGAGCCACAGCATAGTCCAAGTTATTATTAATCATCAACATGATAGCCGCTGCTTGTTTCGAGCGAGCAGGATAATCGTTGATGTTGCGAGCCTTCATCTCATAGTCAGGGCGCAAACGATACATATAAATACGACCGTATGTTCTCAACTCCTCTGCAAATTCAGGAGCCAATTCAGCATGATGTTTTTTAGGGAAATAGCGCAACGCATTACGCAATGCCAACTCCTTCTCCTCTGCTGTCAAAATCTCTTTACGCTTTGGAGCATGGTTAATCTCTGGCTCATAAGCCTTTGGTTGAGGCAACACGTCAGGAATACCTGCCGCAATGTCTTTTCTAAATTCTTCAAGTGTCATAAGATATAAGATTTTTAGTTATTGTTTTTACACTTCAATCATAACAACTCGCAAAGATACATATTTTTCTCCAATTTCACAATATTTTTCCACAAAAAAAAACACACGTCCAAGAACCTATTTTTTCACTCTTATTTACAGCAATCTTCAACATACTATAAATATACTATAAATATAGGATAAATATACTATAAACATACTATAAATATACTATAACCCTATTTTCTCCCAAACACAAAACACTATTTTAGTAATTCACTTTTTTTTTGTAACTTTGCAGCCTAATTCTAACAACTTCAAATCATTTATGAAAACTACTCAATTCAAACACTTTATGTTGCTCATCGCAGCAAGCATAATGCTCATTCTATCATCTTGCACCCCAGATCCAGTAAACCCTTGGGAAGGCAACGACAACACAAACACAAATTCTACTAAACTCATTGGCTATTGTGGCAACAACATCGACGTCAACATCGCTGCTGGCCAAATGGCGCGCCTCGGTGGTGGCACCACTCTCCCTAAAGCTGTATTCGGCGACTCTAAATACATCGTTGGCGCGCGCGTCTACATCGGCGCAGCTGCTACCGACACAAAAATCTTCATCTCTGCCGACCTCCAAACCAACCTCTACGAACAACCTTTCGAAGTCGTTCCTAACGCTTGGAACTATGTCAAATTCACCACTCCTTTCGAACTCAACGACTCTCTCGCTGGTGTCTACATCGGCTACATTGGCATGTCCGATGGCGCTATGCTCGGCATGGAAAGTGGCGAATTCCAACTCAACTCTAAAGGCATGGGTATGGACATCTACTACGATAGCACCGAAGACGACAAATGGCAATTCTTCACCAAAGTAGGAGGCTATGGCTACAAAGGCAAACTTGGCATCCAAGCTGTTGTTGCAGGTGGTGACTATAGCCAAGAGGCTCAAACCGACATCAAAATCGCAAACATCAAAGTCAGCGAAAAACTCCCTATCAACGCTCAAAACAACGTGAAATTCAACATATTCAACTATGGTGTGCGCACCATCAACCAAGTACTCGTTGAATACACCTACAACGGACAAACCAACAACCTCTACCTCAACAACCTCGACTTGTGGAATGGTATGGGATACACAGTCAATATCACCGACCTCAAAACGCCAGCTACCGAAGGCAACTACCCTCTTAATATAAAAGTATCTGCTCGCGAAATGGCCGACGAAATCATCGACGACAACACATACACCATCAACCAAGAAATCTATGCAAGCGGCTACCAACGCAAAGTCCTCATCGAAAAATTCACAGGCCAATCTTGCTCTGCATGCCCTAATGGTGCCGAAATCGTCAAAGCCACTCGCGCTGCATTCGAAGGCCGCTCTATCGAAGTCGCTCACCACGAAGGCTTTGGCGCCGATGCTTTCACTATCGACGAAAGTAAAGAATACGCCAACTTCTTCTACTCTCAACCAAAATTCTCTCCTGCTATTATGATCGACCGCAATGTTGCCAACTCCGAAAATCCTACTTCTGTTGTTGGTCGCGTCAACGACGATGCAACTCCACTCTTCACCGAGGCAGTCCTCGCCAAAGCGCTCGAATCTATAGCTCCGCTCAACATAAACATCGCTCACACCTACAACGAAGCCACACGCCTACTCGTAGTCACTGTCAGCGGCGAAGCAATCCAGGCTCTCCCTAATGCTCGCGTCAATGTTTGGCTCACTCAATCTAACATCAAAGCATACCAACTCAAAGGTGGCGACAACTATTCTCACGACCATGCCATCCGCGCTACTCTCACTGGCACTTGGGGACAAGAACTCGTTCTCACTCCCGACAACAAATACGAAATGACTTTCCGCTACCAACTCCCTGAAAAAATCGGCGACTTCGACGTAGTCATCGACGACATGGAAATCGTAGCTTTCATCGCCGACTACGACGCTACTAGCAGCTTCAACTGCCAAGTGCACAACGCCGAAGCCGTAGCCCTCAAAAAATAATTCGTGCAAACTATTGCACAATTCAAATATTTATTATAACTTTGCACTCTGAAATTTTGCGATAAACGAGAGCAAAAAAATAAGCCTTATTTTTTGCCGAGTGTAGCAAAATTCTTTTTGAGAAACAAAAAAAAGTGCTTCACGGAGTGAAAGCTCTTAAGTAACTAATTATTAACCAATAAACATTATCTGTATGTACTTAGACGCAGAAAAAAAACAAGAAATTTTTGGTAAATACGGTAAATCAACTACCGACACAGGTTCTCCTGAGTCTCAAATCGCGTTGTTCTCTTTCCGTATCTCACGTTTGACAGAACACCTTCAATCAAATCGTAAAGATTATAGCACTGAACGTGCTTTGCGTATGTTGGTAGGTAAACGTCGTCGTATGCTCGACTACTTGAAACAAGTTGACATCGAACGCTACCGTGCTATCGTTAAAGAATTGGGCCTCCGCCGTTAATTCTACAAAGCACAAAAGAAATAAAAAGGACAATCCATCGGATTGTCCTTTTTTTTAGGCAATAATATAGATGTTGTCCCCAAAATAGTACTAAAAACAATAAAATCGCATAATCAAAAAAGATTATGCGATTTGTGTTATATAATATTTCTCAAATTTGCTTTATATGGGTTATTTGTGTTTATGTATAATTTTTTAGAATAAATGTCTCTAATAACCCTTCTTACACATTCTGTAATAATGAATTTTAAATCAAAATCTGTTAATCTAACTATATGTTTATTTTCAGTTAGTAATGGTGGAACTTTTAAGTCAAATTCTTCAAGTGCTAAAAATAGTTTGTGTGGTAACTTGTCTTCTGTTATATAATAGCGTTTCATTTCTTTCTACACATCTTTTTCAAATTATTTAAAATTTCATCTGCATCCACTCCATATTCCTCTATCGACTTATTAACAGACACCACTTTCATTGGTTCTTTAGATTCATTCAATGGTAATTTAGAATTATATTCCACTACTTGCTTTTCAGTTAATTGCCCCATCATATCCCAATATTCTTCTATTGGAAGGTTATTAATACGTTCAATATCTAAACTACCATCTTTCTTTAAAAATACCATAATTAATCTATTTTAATTCTATTTATAAATAGGCAATAATATAGTTGTTGACCCAAAATAATATAAAAAGAAGTGTCGACTTAGATTTGTCTACACTTTATTTTTATAAAGATTATCCATCCTTTCCATTAATGATAATACGGATTTAGTAGCACTTTCAGTAACAATTATTTACCATTCTCTATCCTCCTAAATGCATCTTCTGCCAAACTATATCCATTTGTCAAATACCAATCAACATCAATATAGTAATTGGAATACTTATTTTCTTTTAAAAGTTGGTTATCTTCATATTCACAACTTTCTACTTCAATTCTATGTCCAACTTCATTTATTAAATGTACTTTATTACTCATATCTTAAAACATTTTTATTGTTTATTATATTTGTAAATATACAATTAGTTCTTAAAAAAAACAACTATCATACTATTAATCAAGCAACCATTAAACCCACTTTAATATCATCCCATGTCTTAATAACCCCAATCGACATGGCAAACATATGCGCAAATCTCTCTGATGCACTCATTCTTCTTGTATTCCAACGGAATACTGCTTCGTCAATGTATGACTGAAGATGTTCATCTAATACATCATGATAACATCCTACAATCATTCTACGGAAATGACTCCAAAATCCTTCAATTGAATTGGTAAATATATCACCATTAGCATATTCTTGCGCTCCATGATTGACAATAGCATGAGTATAACCTAATTTGCTTAATCCATTATAAGCATTTAATTCGTCAGTTATCACTCTTGTACCTTTCAATATAAATTGCTCAATAATAGGTTGAAGTGTTGATTTATCTGTCTTTTCAACTACAAAAGTCATGAGCCGATAGGCGAATAATTACTCCCTTCGGTCGTGATTTTTGCTCCACTCGGCAATCTAAGCAAGCTTAATTGCTCTCGTTTATCGCGAAAATTGTGCATTGTCTAATGCGCCTCAAGCCAATTCTGACCCACGCCTATATCCACTCTCAACGGCACCGACAATTTCACAGCTCCTTCCATCTCTTCGCGCACCAATGCTTTCACTCGTTCCAACTCGTCGAGCGGAACATTAAAGTTCAACTCGTCGTGCACTTGCAATAGCATCTCTGCCTTCAACCCCTCGCGCTTCAATCTATCGGCTATCTTCACCATCGCTATCTTTATCACATCTGCCGCTGTGCCCTGTATCGGCGCATTCACAGCATTGCGCTCGGCATATCCTCTCACATTGGCGTTTCTCGAATTTATGTCTGGCAAATATCTTCTACGATGCAACAAAGTCTCTACATAACCATCACGCTTTGCATTTTCTATCGTTGTATCGATATAATCTTTCACACCTGGGAAGCTCATAAAATATCCATCTATCAACTCCTTCGCCTCTGCGCGCGACACGCCCAATCGCTCCGACAAACCGAATGTCGAAATACCATATATGATACCGAAATTGGCTGTCTTTGCCTTACGGCGCATATCGCTCGTCACCTCTTCAATCGGCACTTTATAGATATTCGCCGCCGTTGCTGCGTGGATGTCGTGGTCGGCATTGAATGCTGCCATCATATTCTTGTCTTGCGACAAATGCGCCATCAATCTTAACTCCACTTGCGAGTAGTCTGCCGACATAAACACGTGCCCTTCCGATGCTATGAATGCCTTACGTATCTCTTTGCCTTGCTCGTCGCGAATAGGTATATTCTGCAAGTTTGGATTCGATGACGACAATCGCCCCGTAGCCGTAACGGTCTGATTAAACGACGTATGCACGCGCCCTGTGCGTCCGTTTATCAACTTAGGCAATGCATCTATATAGGTGCTCAACAATTTCTTCACTCCTCGATACTCCAATATCTCGCCCACCACTGGATGTTTCGCTCTCAACCCCTCCAATGTCTCCTCATCCGTAACATACTGCCCACTCTTCGTTTTCTTTGCTTTATCGCTGATTTTCAACACGTCAAACAACAATTCTCCCACCTGTTTAGGCGAACTAATGTTAAGATTCGAGCCCGATATTTCGCGTATATGACGCTCTATGCGTTGCATTTCGGCTGTCATCACGCCCGACGATTGCGCCAATGCAAAGTCGTCTATTATCACCCCCGTGCGCTCCATCTCTGCCAACACTCTCACGAGTGGCATCTCCACTTCATAGAACAACTCTCGCAACCCCATCTCCTCTATCTGTGGCTCCAACACCTCGCGCAATCGCAACGTAATATCGGCATCCTCCGCCGCATAATTGGTTATCTTATCCAACGCCACATCGCGCATCGAACCCTGATTCTTACCCTTCGCGCCTATCAACTCATCGATATGTATTGTCTTGTATTTCAACAATATCTCTGCCAAGTAGTCCATACTATGGCGCAACTCTGGTTGCAACAAATAGTGCGCTATCATCGTGTCAAACAATCGACCTTTCAACTCAACGCCATAATTTGCCAACACCATCAAATCGTATTTAATATTATGCCCCGTCTTCTCAATCGCCTCATTCTCAAACACCGCACGGAACAAATCCACCGTCTTCTGCGCCTCTGCCCTATCTGCACTCACCGGCACATAATACGCCGTAGGCAATTGAATATTCTCCGACCCGTCCGATTTGTCTGACAAGTCTGACCCGTCCGACTGTACATTGTGCACTGCAAAAGAAAATCCCACCAACTCCGCATCCAACACATCCAACGACGTGGTCTCAGTATCAAACGCAAACATCTTCACGCCCTTCAACATCTCCACCAACTCTCTCTGCTTCTCCTCTGTATCCACACACACATAATTTGAAAGTTGAGAGTTGAAAGTTGAAAGTTGAGAATTCCCTGGCAAATCCGACGCTTCTCCCGGCTGTTGACTGTTGACTGTTGACTGTTGACTACTATCAACATTATCAAACAACGACCCCATCCCCGAATTATCCTTCACTCCTAACTCCTCATTCCTCATTCCTAATTTTTTTATGTGGCTCCTAAATTCCAACTCCTCATAGATTCCCACCAACGCCTTCACATCAGGCTCCTCTATCACAAATCGCGCCTCATCAAACTCTACAGGCGCATCGGTCTTGATTGTCGCCAAGAATTTCGAAAACTTAATCTGCTCCACATTTGCCTCCACCTTCGCCCTTAGTGCACCTTTTATCTCATCCGTGTGCTCCAACATATTGTCTATACCGCCAAATTGTTGCAACAACTTCACCGCAGTCTTCTCTCCCACGCCTGGGCACCCTGGTATATTGTCCGACGTATCGCCCATCAATCCCAACAAGTCAATCACTTGCGCTGTCGACTCCAATCCCCATTTCTCCAACACCTCAGCCACTCCGAGCGTATCAAATCCCGACCCGCCAAATCGTGGTTTATAGATTTTAATATTCTCTGTCACCAACTGCCCATAATCCTTATCTGGCGTCATCATCAACACCTCGAACCTCTCCTTCTCAGCCAACCCTGCCAATGTACCAATCACATCATCCGCCTCATAGCCCGGCACCTCAATCACTGGTATTCTATGCGCCTCCACTATCTGCTTGATAATCGGCACCGCCTTACGAATATCCTCTGGCGTAGCCTCACGATTAGCCTTATACTCCTCGTATGCCTCATGTCTGAATGTCGGACCCGATGGGTCAAACACCACCGCCAAATGCGAAGGCTTCTCCCGTGTCAACACATCATCCAACGTATTCACAAACCCAAATATCGCCGACGTATTCATCCCCTTCGAGTTTATTCTCGGCATACGCATAAACGCATAATAAGCCCTATAAATCAACGCATAAGCATCAAGCAAAAACAATCTTTTCATAATTCCTTTGTTATAATATCAAATACATCGCAAAGATACAAAAAAAACAGCAAATAAAAACAAATTTACATAATTTAAAAAAAGTATACATAAAACATTGTAGATTAAGAAAAAATCACTACCTTTGTACCTTGAAAAATTATATACAAAAAAACATTACCAAAGTGAGATAAAAAACTCACTAATAACTAGTAACTAGTAACTAATAACTAATAACTAAATATTATGGCTTTTACTAACAACGTAATGATTGTTCGCCACGGTCTTTTGGCGAAACTCGTAAAACTTTGGAAAGAAGACAAACTCGTTGAAGAAATCGACGAACTTCCTATCCAACTCTCTCCACGTCAATCTAAAGTTCGTGGCCGTTGCTGTATTCACAAAGAACGCGCAGTGTGGAAATACAAAACTTTCCCTCTCCTCGGCTTCGATATGTCTGACGAAGTGAGCGAAAACACTCCTCTTTCTCACTATGCTAAAGAAGCTCTTGCTCGCCAAGAACGCACTAAAAAGAACATTATGTGCGTGATGGACGAAGCTTGCTCTTCTTGCGTTCAAACTAACTACGAAATCTCTAACCTCTGCCGTGGTTGCGTTGCTCGTAGCTGTTATATGAACTGCCCTAAAAACGCTATTCACTTCAAATCTAACGGTCAAGCCGAAATCGACCACGATGTATGTATCTCTTGCGGTATCTGCCACCAAAGCTGTCCTTACCACGCTATCATCTACGTGCCAGTGCCTTGCGAAGAAGCTTGCCCTGTAAAAGCTATCTCTAAAGACGAATTCGGCGTTGAGCACATCGACGAAAGCAAATGTATCTATTGCGGCAAATGCGTTAACGCTTGTCCTTTCGGTGCTATCTTCGAAATTTCTCAAGTATTCGACATCCTCGAAACTATCAAAAACCCTAGCAAAAAAATCGTGGCAATGGTAGCTCCTGCTATCCTTTCACAATTCAACACAACTCTCGAAAGCCTTTACGGCGCACTCAAAGAAATCGGCTTCGACGACGTTATCGAAGTTGCTCTCGGTGCCGACGAAACTACTCGCCGCGAAAGCCACGAGCTCATCGAGAAACTCGAAGAAGGTCAACCTTTCATGACTACTTCATGCTGTCCTTCTTACATCCAACTCGTAAAGAAACACATCCCAGAAATGGAAAAATATGTTTCTACTACTCTCTCTCCAATGCGCTACACTGCCGAAATTGCTAAGGAAAAATATCCTGACTGCAAAACAGTATTCATCGGCCCATGTATCGCTAAACGTAAAGAGGCTGAATATAGCGAAAACGTCGACTTCGTAATGACTTTCGAAGAACTTGGCTCAATCCTCGATGGTATGGAAATCAACCTCGAACAAGTTGCTCCATTCCAAATCGACAAAGAAGCTTACCTCTCTTCTCACGGTTACGGTTCAACTGGTGGTGTTACTAAAGCTGTTGTTGAACACCTTGGTGGTCCAGAAGTTAACGCTCTTCTCCTCAGCAACCTCAACAAAAAGAACATCGGTCTCCTCCGTGCATACGCTAAATCTGGCAAATGCCCTAACCAATTCATTGAAGTTATGGCTTGCGAAAACGGCTGTATCAGCGGTCCTGTGACTCGCATCGACAAAGCTACTGCTGCTAAAGTCTACACAAAAGAACTCGCACGCATGGCTACTGAAAGAGCTAAAAAATAAACTAGCTTAATCATATAAACCAAAAAACTCTGCAAGCCCCAACGCTCGCAGAGTTTTTTTATATTCCACCCCACACAATCACTTCATCTTTGCAAATTGTTGCACCCAATTATCTTGATAATATCCCACACCTATATACTCAAATTTGGGATTAAGAATATTCCCTCTATGACCAGGACTATTCATCCAATCACGCATAACCTCTTCTGGCGTAACTTGCCACTGCGCAATATTTTCCCCAACAAAATAAAATGCATCATTATACGACTTAACTAGGTCCTCTGGCTCACCAGACACAGGACTATCATGGTCATAATAATCATATACAACAAACTCCTTTGCCTTAATCCGCGCAGTATATTGCAAATCCTTATGCAATATTAATGGTTTCAACCCTCGCTTTGTACGCTCAACATTAACCAAGCGCACAACTTCTGCCTCAAATGCATCCTGATGCTCTGCGAGTTTCTTAACATCCCTAACCAAAGCCACATAATAAAAACCCTCATCGTAATATATCACTATAGAATTAAAAGCATCCATCTCAACATATATTTGCAAATCTGCAAATAACTCTTGACTTGTACATAGCGAAGATGACAAACCCAACGTATACTGCCAGGCATACACATCCAACTCCTCTTTAGTCGATATCCCTTTAAATTCAATGTCCGTTAATCCCCACTTTTGCCTCTCTTGGTTAATCAATGGCATGGTTGACTCAACAATATCATGCAACGCATCTAACTCCTTATTTGCGCTCAAATTCAGCACAAACAACAAAGACAAAAGTCCCAATAGCAATCTATTCCCTTTCATACTAAAAAACTATTAAAAAATACAATACTTTCCGAAATCACCCCCCCCCTCTAACCTACTAACGTATTATTCCCCAAAAATATTGCACTCTTTTTTTTGATTAATAAAAAAAACTTCACTCTGCAAACGCAGAATGAAGTTTTCTTTCTATAGTCAAATTCGTTTTTATACTCGTTTAACTGATACTTTTACGATATACTCTTCAAAATCGAGTTCTGTAGCCTCTGCAATAGCATCAACCAACTTGATTTCGTTTGCAAGCACTTGTCCACCAATATAGTCAGTGTAATTAACTACTGCATCATTGATAGCATCGAGGCGTTCGATTTCAACCATAATTTTGTCGGTGATTTCGTAGCCATTCGACTTACGGATATTTTGGATACGGTTAACCAATTCGCGAGCAATACCCTCTTGACGAAGCTCTTCAGTCACTGTAACGTCGAGCGCAATTGTGAGTGTACCTTCGTTAGCTACCAACCAACCTGGCATATCTTCTGTAGCAATTTCTACGTCGGCAAGTTCTACTACTACCGCACCCGAAGCCAAAGCCAATTCAGCCGAGCCATTACGTTCGATAGCTGAGATAGCTGCTTGATCCCAAGCACTAATTGCAGCTGCAATCTCTTTCATTTGCTTGCCATATTTCTTACCTAAAGTTTTGAAGTTAGGTTTGATACGTTTCACAAGCGAGATAGATGAGTCGTCAGCACCCACAATTTCGAGTTCTTTCACGTTAACCTCAGTTTTGATAAGGTCAGCAATATATGAAAGTTGTTCGCGTGTTTTATCGTCAGCTGCAGGGATAACTGCTTTTTGAAGTGGTTGACGCACTTTTTTCTCTGCTTTACGACGCAATGCAAGAATCATAGACGATGATTGTTGTGCAAGTTGCATACACTCTTCGAGGTTTTTGTCGATGAGCGAATCGTCGCATACAGGGAATTTAGCCAAGTGAACCGATTCGGCAGTCTCTTTGCCTGTAGCGGCATTCAAGTCGAGATACAATTGGTCGGCAAAGAATGGAGCGATAGGAGCCATGAGTTTTGCCACTGTAGCAAGACATGTATAGAGTGTTTGATAAGCCGAGATTTTATCTGTGTTATATTCGCCACCCCAATAGCGTTTACGGTTGAGACGTACGTACCAGTTAGAAAGGTTCTCGCCTACGAAGTCTTGAATTGCACGGCCGGCACGTGTTGGCTCATAGTTCTCAAAATGCTCAGTGCACTCTTTCACCAATGTGTTCAACAACGAGAGAATCCAACGGTCGATTTCTGGACGTTCTGCCACTGGCACATCAACCTCTTTATATTCGAATCCATCGACATTAGCATAAAGCGCGAAGAATGAGTATGTGTTATAGAGAGTACCGAAGAATTTACGACGAACTTCCTCAACACCTTCTACGTCGAATTTCAAGTTATCCCAAGGCGATGCATTTGTCATCATATACCAACGCAATGGGTCAGAACCATATTTCTCGATTGTCGAGAATGGGTCAACTGCATTGCCAAGGCGTTTCGACATCTTGTTGCCGTTTTTGTCGAGCACAAGGCCGTTAGAGATAACGTTTTTGAATGCCACTGAGTTGAACACCATTGTGCCGATTGCGTGAAGAGTGAAGAACCAACCACGAGTTTGGTCAACACCTTCCGAGATAAAGTCGGCTGGATATACTGATTTAGAGTCGAATGCCTCTTTGTTTTCGAATGGATAGTGGATTTGTGCGTATGGCATAGCACCAGAATCGAACCAAACGTCGATAAGGTCGAGTTCGCGTCTCATTGGTTTGCCCGATTCGCTCACAAGCACGATACCATCAACGTATGGACGGTGAAGATCGATATTCTTAGGGTCCCAGTTCTCTTTGCTCATGTCGCCGAGACGGAAGTTTTTATATGGGTTCTCTGTCATGAAACCTGCTGCGATTGATTTCTCAATTTCGCCAAACAACTCTTCTACAGAGCCAATACATTTCTCTTCCGAGCCATCTTCGGTGCGCCAGATAGGGAGCGGAGTACCCCAATAACGTGAACGAGAGAGGTTCCAATCTTGAAGGTTTTCGAGCCATTTGCCAAAACGACCAGTACCTGTCGATTGTGGTTTCCAGTTGATAGTCTCGTTGAGAGCAATCATCTCGTCGCGCACTGCAGTTGTGCGGATAAACCATGAGTCGAGTGGGTAATAGAGCACTGGTTTGTCGGTACGCCAACAGTGAGGATAGTTGTGGAGATGTTTTTCGATGCGGAACACAAGGTTTTGTTGTTTGAGCATCATACAGATAGCCACGTCGAGAGTCTCATCTTGGTCGGTGAGAGTTGGGTCATAAGCGTTTTTAACGAAACGACCTGCAAACTCTTTATATGCTTCAACATTTACGTTAGCTTTAACGAAATCAGCATCAAGGTCTTCGAGAAGGAAGAATTTACCTGTCATATCCACCATAGGACGAGTTTCGCCTTTGGCTGTTGACATAGTAAGACCTGGCACACCAGCACGTTTAGCCACAAATGCGTCATCAGCACCAAAAGTAGGAGCGATGTGAACGATACCTGTACCATCTTCGGTTGTCACATAATCACCTTGAATCACGCGGAATGCACCTTCGCCTGGGTTTACCCATGGGATAAGTTGTTCGTATTCCGAGTCAACCAAGTCGGTACCCATACATTCGCCCACTACGCGATAAGGAACAAGTTTGTCGCCTGGTTTATAGTCTTCCATTGCCACTTCGGCAGCTTTTGGATTGAATAGCGATGCAAACAATGGTTTTGCTACGATATATGTAGCAGGGATGCCTGTATATGGATTGAATGATTCAACTGCAAGATATTCGATTTTTGGACCAACGCAAAGTGCTGTATTCGAAGGCAAAGTCCAAGGAGTAGTTGTCCAAGCCAAGAAATAAACATCGCCTTTGAGGTTGTCGAAACCATTTACTTTTTTTGCTTTGAATTGTGCAGTACAAGTTGTATCTTTCACGTCGCGATAGCAACCTGGTTGGTTCAATTCGTGAGTCGAAAGGCCAGTACCTGCAGCAGGCGAATATGGTTGGATTGTATAGCCCTTATACAACAAACCTTTGTTATACAATTGTTTGAGCAACCACCAAAGTGTTTCGATATATTTATTGTCGTAAGTGATATATGGGTCGTTCATATCTACCCAATAACCCATTTTGTGAGTCAAATCTTCCCACTCACGAGTATATTTCATTACGTCAGCACGACAAGCCGCGTTGTATTCGTCAACCGAAACTTTCTTACCAATATCTTCTTTTGTGATGCCAAGGCGTTTTTCTACACCAAGTTCAACTGGAAGACCGTGAGTGTCCCAACCTGCTTTACGTTTCACTTGGAAACCTTGCATTGTTTTATATCGGCAGAAAGTATCTTTGATAGTACGCGCCATAACGTGGTGGATACCAGGCATACCATTAGCCGAAGGTGGTCCTTCGTAGAATACGAAAGAAGGATGACCTTCGCGTTCAGCAACACTCTTGTGGAACAAATCTTTTGCGTCCCACTCCTCTAACATTCTCTTGTTCACATCGGACAAATTTAGTCCGCCATACTCTTTGAATTTTTTCATATTTATTAGTAGTAAGTAGCAAGTCGTAAGTCACAAGACTTACTCGGCTTCGCTCGATTTATTTTGTTCGTAATACAATAATCCTAAATAAGTTGCAAAGATACAAAAAAATAACAAAAAAAACAATAGTATTACTACAATATTTTAACAACAAAAAAAATCACACCTACAAGAGATGCGATTTTCTATGGGGTTATGCTGCATAAATAGGGATTCAAGCACTATTTTTTGCACGAATACACACTGAGAGTGGGTATTCATTGTGACTGTTTTCTTCGGCACAGGTTGCTTGAAGGTAGCTGTTGGGGAGTACACACTGAGAGTGTGTATTTGGAATGAGAAATGAAATTTGCGAACTTGCGAAGTTCGAACTTCGTAAGTTCGTAAGTTCGCAAGTTTCAAAAAAAAAAGCGCAACCTCGTGAGTTGGAGTTTGCGCTTTGTATTAGTGTTGTTTGAATATTTGCTTATTATGCTTTGCCTGCAGAACCGAGCACGTTGTTGACTTTGTGCATGTAGAGTTTTTTGAGTTCTTCGCGAGCAGGACCGAGATATTGACGTGGGTCGAATTTGTCTGGCGAGTCGATGAAGAATTTGCGTACTGCTGCTGTCATTGCAAGACGACCGTCGGAGTCGATGTTGATTTTGCAAACTGCTGATTTCGCAGCTTCGCGGAGTTGCTCTTCTGGAATACCGATAGCATCTTTGAGTTTACCGCCATGAGTGTTGATAGTTTCGACATACTCTTGTGGCACTGAAGATGAACCGTGGAGCACGATAGGGAAACCAGGGATTTGTTTTTCGATTTCGTGAAGGATGTCGAAACGCAATGGTGGTGGCACAAGATGACCATTTTCGTCGCGAGTACATTGTGCTGGTGTGAATTTATTAGCTCCGTGAGATGTACCAATAGAGATTGCCAATGAGTCAACACCTGTACGTTTCACGAAGTCAACTACTTCTTCTGGACGAGTATATGTGTGGTGTTCTGCCACTACATCGTCTTCGATACCAGCAAGTACGCCAAGTTCGCCTTCTACTGTAACGCCATATTGGTGAGCGTATTCAACTACTTTTTTAGTGAGTTCGATGTTTTCTTCGTAAGAGTGGTGCGAACCGTCAATCATTACAGAAGAGAAACCCATGTCGATACAAGATTTGCAAAGTTCAAAAGTATCGCCGTGGTCGAGGTGAAGACAGATTTGTGGTTTTTCCCAACCAAGCTCTTTAGCATACTCAACAGCACCTTGCGCCATATAACGGAGGAGTGTTTGGTTAGCGTATTTACGCGCACCACTTGACACTTGAAGGATTACAGGAGATTTAGTTTCGGCACAAGCTTGGATGATAGCTTGCATTTGTTCCATGTTGTTGAAGTTGAATGCAGGAATCGCATAACCGCCTTCTACTGCGCCTTTGAACATCTCTTTTGTGTTCACAAGACCTAATTCTTTATAACTTACCATAACTAATAAATGATGAGGAGTGAGGAGTGAGGGATGAGAAATAAAGGCTCTACTTCACAGATCAACTCGTATTAATATAATTAAATTATTAATTGTTGATAAAAACGAATGCAAAGATACGAAAAAAAGTTGAAAGTCGAAGATTGAAAGTTGATTTTTTTATAAAATAGAAATTTATCAATCGAAGTACAACCTATTTTCTAAGGTCAAATAAATATGCCACTGATAATTTAACCGTACCTTGTGTGTGATAAGGGTTGACATTATTCATTGGCAATGTAAATGTATATTTGCTGCGATTATCATTATTCAACGTGTGTTGATAAGAAATGCGCCCCTGCAAACCATTCCACTTAAATGCTAAACCTACTTCTGCCGCAATTTCACAACGCACAAGTCGTCCGTCTTTGCCAAACATATCTTTGTTCTCATACGCCACTGGCTTACGATAATCAACAGTAGGATCATTAACCCACGCCCAATCCTGACCATGAAGTCCACAAGCAAATACAGGTCCTCCAAATAGCGAAACTACATATTCATTGTTAATAGGAAAGTTAACATACATATGGAATGGCACATTGAAATAACCAACCTGACGTTTGAAACCATTTACTATACTGTCATTATTGTAACTAACTCCCCAACGCATAGTGCGCAATTCATACATCGCAGCACAATCGAACCCCCAACGATTAGTTACGTCCATCTCAAAAAGCAAACCAAGATGCATACCGCCACCAGGAATCATCGTAAACTTTGCCAATTCATCATTGGTATAAATAGTTCCATACGACATTGTTGGACCGCCTATAAACCCAAGTTTTTGTGCTTTCAAATCAATGCACAATGCACAATGCACAATGCACAATAATAGAATAAATATTTTTTTCATATTTTTTTATAACATCAACATATGACTGATAATTGAATTACCAGACTCTGCTCTAACTTTGTTAAGCAAAACTTTTATTAGAAACTCACTTGTGGAGCCTGTTCGGCATTAGCATCAGCTCTGAAGTAGGTAACAATATCGAAACCAAACATTCCGCTAAAAATATTATTTGGAAAGCGACGAATCAATGTGTTATAAGCACGAGCTGTATTGTTATAAGACTGACGGGCTACTTGAATACGATTTTCAGTACCCTCGAGTTGCTCTTGAAGGTCGCGGAAGTTCTGATTTGCCTTGAGGTCAGGATAGTTTTCTGTTATCATCATCAAACGTCCAAGTGCCGAATTAAGTTCGCCCTGAACCTCTTGATATTTCTCAAAATCGTCACGCGAAAAATTACTCATATCAACATTTGTTTGTGTTGCTTTTGCTCGAGCACTGACCACTGCTTCAAGAGTTTGACTCTCATGAGCTGCATAGCCTTTAACTGTTGACACAAGATTTGGTATCAAATCAGCGCGACGTTGATATTGACTTTCAACATTTGACCATTCAGTAGAAACTGCTTCTTGTGCAACAACCATACGATTATAGGTGTTAGCAACCCACACTACCGACATTGCAACCACTGCCACAGCAATGATTAGAAATAATTTTGTTCTATTCAACATAATATAATGATTAATTAATTATTTATTAGTGTTCTACAAGATTAAAAACGCCCACCAGCTCCTCCGCCACCAGAAAAACCGCCACCAAAACTACCACCCGAAAAACCGCCACGTCCACCACCTCTTCCACTCGCAACAACTATCATTGGTATCACGTATGGAATCACTTTGCGACAATGGCAACTTGCACATTCGTGCACTTTCTCACCGCGCCCAGAAGTCAACGACGTTGCTGGAGATATTATTCTATCACTCACAAGACTATAAGTTTTTGCTCCACATTGCGGACACACCTGATATTTAGTTACCATTTTCTCATATGGCAAAACTTTATAATTATCGCACACATTACATTTCCACACATCATAATCTATACTCTTAACTCGCTCTTCTGCCTGTTGCTTGAAATCGAGATACAAATCCTCTTCTGCCTCCGACAACAATCGCATAGAGCCGCCACAATGACTACATGTCATAGGCCTTTTGCGCAATGAACGATGAAATTTTGATGCATACCAATACAAAAACAAGATGGGCAGTGGAAATATGTAAGCTAATATTTTTGTCCCAAAAACCAAATCGCTAATACGAGAATACACCACATTATTTTCACCTTTAAGATTTTGCGTGCGCTTATAAAAAAGAATAACAAGAAATATAAGTATTAAAAAAGCAAATGTGAAATATAATGTTAATAATTCACCAACAATAACTCTTGGCGACTCCGACTCAAGCAACAACTCCTCAAGTGCCTCCTCTGTTGTAAGTCTATCATATAATTGATTGAGTGCTAAGACATATGCCTTATCTACCTCGCCCTCACGCATAAGTGGAAATATCTCTTCATCGAGCAATGAATTAAGATATGCATCTGGCAACAAACCCTCTAATCCATAGCCAGTCTCAAATTTCATCGCACGTATATCAACCACATAAAGCCAAAGTAATCCATTGTTTTTACCCTCTTTGCCTATACGCCAATGATTGAACAAATCATAAGCAAAATCATATTCGTCGTCACCCTTAACTCCTGGCACTATAACTATAGCCACCTCAACACCGGTCATCTGCTCAAGACGAACACAAACATCATTCAACTCGGCACGAACCGACTTCGACAAAACATTGTTTACATCACTAACAAAACTATTTTGTCCATCTGTCTTAGGATTGTATACATGCGACACATCTAATTTTTGTGCATCTACAACGACACACAAAACAAGAAATAATATAAAGATATATCTACGCATCAAAAATTCTTAACGTCTATTAGCTCAATATCAAAAATAAGTGTCGAATATGGTGGCACCGAAAAGTTTTCATACGCACCTTTACTTCCCGATTTTCCATATGCCTGGTCATATGGTATGTAAATTCGCCAATGCGACCCCTGTGGCATAAGCGACATTGCATCTTGCCACCCTTTGATAACTTGATGAAGATAGAACGATGCTTTGTCATTATAATCAAAACGAGTGCCATCAACCAACCATCCTGTATACTTAACTATCACCCCACTCGACACCTGTGTAACAGGATCAATCGATGGTTTTGGTATTGCGCCATACCCTGTATGATACTTCTCAATGAGTACACCCGAAGGCAAAATCTGTGTTTCAACAACATTAGTATCTGTGCCTAACTTGTCGCGTTGAGCAACTAACCATTCTTCGTTATACTCCTTCCACGACATGAAACGTTCGTCACAACCAACAAATACTAAAACAACTAAAAACAAAAAAAGTATCTTTTTCATATATGCATTTATTTTCTATAAATTTGGAATCAACAAATTAAGAAGTTTTTCAACTACAAAAGGAGTTGCCACAACAATAAACGAAACTAAAACCATACACTCATTACGCTTCTCTTCTGGAATATCAATAACTCCCTCCGACATAACCCACACAAGGTAGAAATTATATAAATAAAAAAGAGAAACAAAAAAGAGACCTGGAAAAACATAGCCAAAAAACTTAACAACAAAAACCACTGCCATCAACGATGCTACCATGAGCATAATATTGCGCACATCAATCTCTATCTTAAATCTATATTGCAACAAAAGACGCACCAAAAACATCGACCCGCCAAAAGATACTATAAAAATAAGATAAGTAAAAATAGATTTAACTATAGCCGAAGCTAAATTCAAATCAAAATATAATAGTGTGCTAAGAAATGCCACCACAAGCAATATCTCTGCAAGTGGGAGTATAAATTGTTGTAATATCTTTTTTCCATAAAAAGTATTCAACAACGACTCATAACGCAACGTTGCATCGGGTTTCGAACAAATATTCCACACATGATGCAACACGAACTTATAGCGATCTAAAATTTTATTTATTACATTCATCTATCACTTATCTTTGATTTTTTAGCCATTCTACCTCCTCTGCCCAAAGCGACTCGTCTGGTGTTTCAAGTATAAGAGGTATATTATCAAAACGCGCATCGTGCATTATTCTCTCAAAAGGACGTGGACCCAAAAGTCCGTTGCGAAGCGTCTCATGACGGTCGACTCGCGATGCCAACTCTTTCTTTGAATCATTAAGGTGCATGCCTTTCAAATATTCAAACCCTATCACTTCATCAAAATGACGCCACACATCAGCAAAACCGTCCTCCGACAACAAATCATATCCCGAAGCAAATGCATGCTGTGTATCAATACAAACACCAACACGTGATTTATCATCAACCAAATCAATGATTGCACGCAAATGCTCAAAACGATATCCCACATTAGTGCCCTGACCTGCAGTGTTTTCCAACACTGCAATCACCCCATGTGTCTTATCTAATGCAATGTTTATACTTTCTGCTATAACTTTGAGACAATCTTCTTCACTAATCTTCTTGAGATGCGACCCTGGATGAAAGTTCAACCTATCTAATCCCAACTGCTCACATCGAATCATCTCCTCTATAAAAGAGTTACGACTTTTCTCTAACGATTCTGCTTCTGGAGAACCTAGATTGATAAGATAACTGTCGTGTGGTAATATTTGAGATGCTGTGTAACCATATTCGGCACAACGCGCCTTGAATGTCGCAATCGACTTCTCCGTCAATGCCGGAGCAAACCATTGACGCTGATTCTTGGTGAATAAAGCAAACGCTGTTGCTCCTATATTATGCGCATTAAGAGGTGCATTTTCCACACCACCCGATGCGCTCACATGCGCTCCTATATACTTATTATAACTCATAATCTTTTAGTATAATTCCCTATTTAACGTATTTCCTTTTTCTATTCCCCAAAAATACTACCCCAAAAACAAGCAACATCCCTATCGGCAATAAGGTATTAATCCAAACCCAAACATTACGTTGCGATTCAACAATCGCACGATTCAACAACCGCAAATCAATCCTACGATTACGAAGTTGCATAATACCCTCATCATCCGTCAAATACAACATAGTGTTAACCACAAAGTCCTTATTGCCATGCGTTTGACGAGTAACTCTATCGTATCCCAACGGCACAAGCATCAACCCCTCTCTATGTTGCTCTACATCATTGCGAATAATATCTCCATCCGCCACCACAACCATACGCGTTGGCACACTCTGATTTATAACACCATTTGCCATCACTCCTTCCGGAATCATTCGATGCTTATATATCGATTGAAACTCTCCCTCCAATGCCACCGCTATTGGCACATATTGCGTAGTAAAATATTCTTTAGGTTCTACATTGATAGCCCTCATCACATCAATCTCTGTCGGCGCCACATCCACATGACTTGCATTGCTCGAAATAAGCAAAACCTCTTTACGAACACCCACCGTATCTCCCACAATTTCTATACCCGATGCAAAATCGGCCTTGACAGCTTGCAACGTTTTTGTAATAGGGTGATAAGGCGAACCTTGCAACAATGGAGTATAAAACCACGGTATAGGTTCAAAGCGTGGTTGCTCGCCCGGACGCGACACATTTATTGGCATATAAGCACACTGCATATCCTCTACAATAGTTGGTGTTAGGCGAACTCCATATCTAAACAATTGATCATTAAGATTGACATCCATTGCTACTAATGGAGTAGCACCCCCTTCCGACAACATATCGCTCGACATCTGAGCTCCATCAAGAAGCCATAGCACTCTACCTCCACGCATAATGTATTGGTCAATAATAAACTTATCACTCTCCGAATATTTATCAAGCGGTTTTGCAATAATAATGGCTGCATAATCATCAAGCACCGAGGCATCTACACCCAACACCCCTCTATCTACCTGAAAATATCTACTCAACGCATCGCTAGCATCATAAGTAAACTCTTCGCTCAACTCACCATGTCCCTCAATGAATGCCACCTTGACCACTTCCCTGCGATTCAACACACGTATGGCGTCCACAAACAAATATTCCAAATCTGCAATTGCACTATTAACCGCCTCTTCACCAGTTTTTTGTGCCGACGGCTGCATCAAACACACAGCCATAGTGTCGCACGACGAGCACACCTCTACCCACGGAAATATCACCTGTTCCGTCATCTTACCGTCACGCGAACGCACCGTCACACTCATTCCTCGCAAACCTCGACCCTCCAATTCGTCATAAACTGCATAACGCTCCTCCTCTGTGGTTGCATTATTAGGATTCACAAACTCAAGTGTCAACGGCTCCGATGAATACATATTAAGTTCGCGCACCATATCTTCCGTAGCACGACGAAGACGCAACATATTAGCATCAAGATCTCCATCAAGATACAACAACACCGTAAGAGGCTCGCAAACATTGGCAACAAAATCTTTCGAAGCACGAGACAAAGAATAACGGTTTTCTTCTGTTAAGTCGAGACGAAAAAAGAGTGTCTTTGTGAATATCAAAAATATAACCACAACACACAACAACCACAATACTACATGTGAAACACGAAACTTAGCAGTACTCATTTGCAAACATTAAACGTTTTTGTTCAAAATAATCAAAGCTCCTATTATTCCAGGAATCCAACCCATACACGTGAGAATCAAAACAATAAGAAAAGACCCACACCCCTTGTCTACAACCGACAGAGGCGGAAATATTACAGCTAAAATAACTCTCAATAACGACATAATTTATTTTTTTTGAAAACGATACGGACTACGAACCTTTTTGAGCGTCTTATTAATCTCCCCAAGTGCAGTCTTATCATCTTTACCATCTTGGTTCTTAAGTTCTGGATACTGTATCCTAGTATGATAAATATTTTGTAATTTAACCTTGAAGATAGATTTCGCCACCTCAACATCCCTAAACGATATAGGCGCATCCTTAAACTGACCATCTGCTATCTGCCCATTCACAACACCCTCTACCAACTTCGATATCGACTCCTCATCATACGATTTCAAACTACGCGAAGCCGCCTCAACTGCATCCGACATCATCAATATAGCCGTCTCTTTCGTCGCTGGCAGCGGACCAGGATAAGTAAACTTACGCTCATCAATCTCTCTATCAGGAAACTCATTCTTAAACGAATTGTAGAAATACTTAACCTTGCTACATCCGTGATGCATAGAAATAAACTCTATAATCTGATAAGGCAAATTCCACTTCTCTGCAATCTTCACGCCCTCTTGAACATGCGAAATAATTATCTGTGCCGCCTCATCATATGGCAAAGCACTCAACGGATTCACCCCTATCTGATTCTCTGTGTAATACATCGGATTCACCATCTTGCCAAGGTCGTGATAAAGAGCCCCCGTACGCACCAAGAGAGCATTCGCACCCACCTTCTTTGCCACCTCCACTGCCAAATTGCTCACCTGAAGCACATGCTGAAACGTACCCGGACACTTCTCACTAAATTCCATCAAAAGAGGACTATTGATATTCGACAACTCCACCAACGTAACCTCACTCAAAAAACCAAACAACTTCTCGATAATATATATCAAACCATAGGCAAACAACAATGCCACCGAATTGATTGCAAACAAAAGCACCATACCCCACTTCACTTCAGCAATATCTGCCCCACGCGCCAACTCCATTGCTACATATGCAACCAAATATGTCGCAAATATCAACAATGCCGATTTCACCAATTGCGAACGCGAATTCATATCCTTCAAACTCGAAACCGCCACCATACCCACCACTATCTGCAAGAACACAAACTCTGTCGCATCTGGCACCATCTGTGCCGCCATCAAAATCGTAATAACATGAACATAAAGTGCCGTACGAGAATCAAAAAACACACGAACAACCAAAGGCAACATCGCAAATGGCACAATATACTCCGACAACTCAAGATGTTGATTCACCAACCACAACAACGCCAACATTGCCAACACCATAAGCATCATAAACACCACTGCTCTAATCGACTCCAACACCTTCGGCCTAAAAAGAACAAAATAAGCAATCAACAACACATAGAGCAACACTATCAAAACCACATCTCCCACCATCTGCCAAATATCATCCCCACTATGCAACTCCTCGCCATCCATCACTCGCTTCAACGATGTAAGTATCTGATATTTCTCTTCCGAAACCACCTCGCCCCTACCAATAATCTTCTCCCCATGTTGCACCATCCCCGACGTAAGCATCACGCCATCCACTATAATCTGCATCGCTTGATCGGTCTTCACCCTATCAATCTCTGCATTTGCCGTAATATATTGCTCAAAATTCGACGCCCTCAACTGATTAATATCAATCCATCCAACCTCACTTGCCCTCGAAATCACATAGTCATACGCCGTTTTCAACGTAAACAAATCATTCGCCAACACCTTTCTCCCCACTCGATTACCCTCAAGCAACACCACTCTTGTAACACCCAAACGGTCCATCTCTTGCCTATCTTGCAACGATATAACACCAACCTCAAAAATCTCCTTCAAACGTTCTACCAACCAATCTCGCAAACGCTGATTATCAGAAAGAATATTATTCACCACAATATCATCTCGCTTCGAAACCGAAATATATGGCTCTAGCTCTGTCAACGCCTTTGCTCGCTCCGCCTCCAATTGTGCATCCGACTTATAGATAGCAAAATCCTTCGGAGCAATAAGTTCATCATAAGTCCATGGTTTGCCAACCTCGAAATAACGATCAAAATCATCTTCCTGCGGCAACAAAAAATAAGTAGCCACCACTGCCAAAACAAAGCTAATCGCATAAACGACAGACCTAACATTCAACGAAACTATTTTACCCTTCATAATGACCTAATTTTCAAAATAAATAGAATACACCATATTAACATGCAAAGATAACACTTTTTTTTCATAACTCAATCATAAAAAAACATAAAAACAACTATCACCTACACCAACCATAACATCAACATACTATAAATATAGGATAAATATACTATAAATATAGGATAAACATACTATAAACATACTATAAAGCAATCCTCAAACTCCAATCAAACAACATAAAAACCAACACATAACATCTTTTCCCCAATTGCAATCCATAATATCTTGGTATTATCAACAAAAATGAGTATCTTTGCAAGTTGAAATATTTTTACACAAACTTTATATCACTATTATGAAAAAATTATTTGGAATATTCTTTGCTATACTACTCGTAGCATGTTCTTCAAAAAACAATTCTATCTCTTTGAATGACACCCTTGAAAATCAAGAAAACAACATCACACTCCACTTCGAGGGAGACCTAAATTTTTCAAACCCAAACATCAACAAAGAAACAGAAAAAATATTGCGCAACAGCATTATTTCCACTATATTTGGCAGCGACTTCACCAAATTTAGCAACAACAAACTCCTCAAAGAATATGCTCAATCGTCACTCAACACTTTCATCGAAACTGCCGAGGACTCTGCAAAAAAAATAAAACTATACACAAAAATAGATGGCAACATCATCAGTGCCAACAACCAATACGTATCTTTCCGACGCATCATCACCACCAATACTACTACCGATGCCAAAACTCTAATGACAACCTGCAACCACTACCTATTCGATGCTCAAACTGGTCGCTATCTAAACGAACGAGATATATTCACACCTCTGCAAATGAACATCATACGTTCGCTTCTTGTCGATCGCGCCAAAGAAATGGCAAAAGAAAATGAAATAAAAATCGACTTCCAAAGAGTACGCCCTAACGGCAATTTTACCTTGACAGACTCTACTATAACCTACACCTTCAACCCTTACGAAATTGCACATCCACGAATTGGATATATCGAAATTACAATCAACAACATAAAAACTAATTGAAAAAACTATGAAAACAGAAAAAGAGAAAAAACCAGAAAAACGTCGTTTCACCAAAGAAGCGATTACTCAAGATGTGTTGAACTTTTTCAACGAAAATCCAACTAAACCATTCAACTACAAACAGGTTGCTGCCGCTTTAGGCTTGAAAAAGTCGGTGATGAAGGAGCGCGTAGTTGATGCCCTATTCGACTTGGAAACTGCGGGCAAAATACAACGCATCAGTGCAGGCAAATACAAAGCCAATATGCGCCGCAAAACTGTAGTTGGGATGCTCGACCGCGAAACTGTGGCTAAAAAAACCTATTTGGTACCAGAAGATGGAGGCGAACGTGTGTGGATTGCCGAACGCTCGATGGGCTGCGCTCTGAATGGCGACCGAGTAGAGGTGATGCTATTCCCGCGCCGCAAAGGCAAAGAGCAAGAGGGCGAAGTGATTACTGTGCTCGAACGCAAAAAAACCGAATTTGTTGGCATACTAGAAGTTAAGCCTTCGTTTGCTTTCCTCAATATCGACAAAAAAACATTAACTCACGACATATTCATTCCTCTCGACAAATTGGGTGGAGGCAAGAATGGACAACGCTGTATAGGCAAAATTGTGGAGTGGACCGAAAAGGACAAGAATCCAATTGGCGAGATTGTGGCTGTGCTTGGCGATGTGGGCAACAACGATGCCGAAATGCATGCTATTTTGGCTGAATTCGGATTGCCATACTCATATCCTCAAGAGGTAGAAGATGCTGCAAATGAAATATCGGATGTGATTACGGCAGACGAAATTGCACGCCGTCGCGACATGCGCGATGTGGTGACTTTCACAATTGACCCTCGCGATGCGAAAGACTTCGACGATGCGTTGTCAATCAAAAAATTGGAGTCAGGACTATGGGAAGTCGGTGTGCATATTGCCGATGTAACTCACTATGTAACACCTGATTCTATCATAGAAAAAGAGGCTTATAAACGCGCCACTTCTATCTATTTGGTGGATAGAACAATACCTATGTTGCCTGAGCGTTTGTGCAACAACATCTGCTCGTTGCGCCCAAATGAAGATAAGTTGGCTTATTCGGTTGTATTCCAATTGGATGAGTTTGCTGAGATTAAAGGTTATGAAATCTGCCGCACCATCATCAACTCTAATCGCCGATTCACCTACGAAGAGGCACAAGCAATAATTGAGTCGGGCGAAGGCGACTTTGCTACTGAGATGTTGAAATTGAACGAGTTGGCAAAAATACTGAGAGTAAAAAGATTTGCCAAAGGTGCAATTGCGTTCGACCGCGTAGAGGTGCGATTCGAGATTGACGAAAAGGGCAAACCGCTAAGCGTATATTTCAAAGAAGCGAAAGAGGCTAATAAATTGATTGAGGAGTTTATGTTGTTGGCTAACAAAACCGTAGCTGCTCATATCGGCAAACCTAAAGGGGTGAAAGGTGCAAAAGCGAAACCTAAAACATTCGTATATCGCGTGCACGACGTGCCTAACCCCGACAAATTGGAGAACTTCAGTGCCTTTATCAAACGTTTTGGATATAAACTCAAAACTACGGGTAAGAATCAAGAGGTGTCGTCGGCTATCAACAATTTGCTCGACCAAGTGGTGGGCAAACGCGAACAGAATTTGATCGAGACTCTTGCTATTCGCTCAATGGCTAAGGCTACTTATACGACTGAGAATATTGGTCACTATGGCTTGGCTTTCGACTACTACTCGCACTTCACTTCGCCTATCCGCCGCTATCCGGATATGATGGCGCACAGATTGTTGACTCGATATTTGTTTGAAGAGGGTCGCTCGGTGAATAAAGACGAGTATGAGGAATATTGCGAGCACTCGTCTGACATGGAGCAATTGGCAGCTTCGGCTGAGAGGGCTTCTATCAAATACAAACAGGTGGAATATATGTCGGACCGCATCGGTCAGGTGTACGATGGTGTGATTTCGGGCGTTACGGATTGGGGTATTTATGTCGAGTTGAACGAGAATAAGTGCGAGGGTATGATTCCTATTCGTTGCTTGAGCGACGACTACTATGAGTTCGACGAAAAGAACTATTGCATCGTCGGCCGCCACACAGGCAAACGATATCAGTTGGGCGATGAGTTGACTGTGAAAATTGCAAAGACAGACCTTGTGAAAAAGCAATTGGATTTTGAGTTGGCATAGTCTTTTATGTGTGTGTATATTTGAAAATAAAACAAAAATATGAAGTACGAAATTGACATTAAAGAGAGAGCTGAAAGGGCGAAGGCCTATTTCCAAGATGGTTATAACTGCTCGCAATCGGTGTTTATGGCATATGCCGATTTGTTTGATTTGGATGTGGAATTGGCATCGAAGTTTGCATCGAGTTTCGGCGGTGGCATGGGCCGATTGCGTGAAGTGTGTGGTGCATGCACGGGTATGTTTATGGTAGCGTCGATGGCTATACCTGCCGACAACAAAGACGCTGAGGCTAAGAAGGCCAACTATGCTCTTGTGCAACAAGTTGCCGAAGATTTCCGACAAGAGAATGGGTCGATTATTTGCCGTGAGTTGTTAGGTTTGACATGCAAAAAAGATGACCCTACGCCATCGGCTCGCACACAGGAATATTACAAAAAACGCCCTTGTGGTGAATTGGTATATTTGGCAGCAGAGATTGTCGGAAAACGCTTGATGGAACTATAACACAAAAGACAGAAGAACAAAAAATCATAATTTTGTTATTCTGTTATTTTGTCTTTTTATACAAAACAATGAGACTTGTTATACAAAGAGTTACACATGCCTCTGTAACTATCGAGGGTGTGTTGAAATCTAAAATAGGTAGTGGATTATTGATTTTGGTTGGTATCGAAGATGCTGATACCGATGCTGACATAAATTGGTTGGCACAGAAGGTGGTGAATTTGCGAATTTTCGATGATGAAAATGGCGTAATGAACAAATCTGTGACTGACATCAATGGCGAAATACTGATAGTTAGTCAATTCACTTTGCATGCTATGACTGCCAAAGGCAATCGTCCTAGCTATATACGTGCCTCGAAACCCGATTTTGCAATACCTATGTACGAGAAGTTCTGCGCTAAAGTGTCGGAACTATTGGGCAAAGAGGTTAGCACTGGGCAATTTGGCGCAGATATGAAGGTCGAACTCCTAAATGATGGACCTGTGACAATATTGATTGACTCGCAACGTCGTGAGTAATTTTTTTGAGACAGAAAGACATAATTTTTTTTTAAACAAAATGGGGTCTTGTTTTTGCTTTGCAAAAACTCGCCTACAAAGACATATTTTAATATCAATAAATTATTAAAAATCTAAAATATGGAAAAATTAAATCAACTTTACAACGAGTATGACTTTAACTTCACTGACGAGAGTATTGCTCAGGCTGTTAAAGAGATTTTGGCTAATAATTTCGACAAGTACAACAACATTGAAGTGTGGAAACAATGCTTCAACATGATTGACCTCACTTCGCTCAATAGCACCGATACTGAGGATAAAATCGGCGGTATGATGGAGCGCGTGAATGAATTCAAAGCGAAATATCCTGAGATGCCTAATGTGGCTGCGGTGTGTGTATATCCTGCTTTGGTGCCTGTGACTAAAGCTACATTGGAAACCGAAGGTGTGAATATTGCAGCTGTTTCAGCTTGTTTCCCTTCTTCACAAACATTTATTGAAGCTAAAATTGCAGAGGTGGCATTGACTGCAGCTGCTGGTGCTAACGAAATTGATGTGGTTATCTCTGTAGGCAAATTCTTCAGCGGATTCCACACCGAGGTGTATGAAGAATTGCAAGAAATTAAAGATGCTTGTCATGGTGCACATTTGAAAGTTATTCTCGAAAGCGGTTTGATGCACAACACAAAAGAGATAAAACAAGCATCATTGTTGGCTATGGCTGCTGGTGCCGACTTCATCAAAACTTCGACAGGCAAAACAGAACGCTCGGCTACATTGGAGGCGGCATATGTTATGTGCCAAGCAATTAAAGAATACTACGAAAAAACAGGTATAAAAATTGGTTTCAAACCTGCTGGTGGTATCTCTACAACACAAGAGGCAGTGGAATACTACACTATCGTGCGCACAGTGTTGGGCGAAGAGTGGATGTCCAACGAATTGTTCCGCTTTGGTGCAAGTCGCTTGGCTAACAATTTGCTCACAAGCATCTATGGCACAGAAGTGAAATATTTTTAATTAGTCTCTTATTCATGACAAAATATCTTCCTAGTATATTGGTATGCACCCTTGTGTTGATTCTCTCGGTTATCAACACAGGGGTTTTACCAAAAACAGATATCCCAAGTGCAGATAAAATTGTGCATACTGCTATGTATATCGGCATAACAATGATACTGATGCTAGACCAAACTTCATATATGAAATCAAGCATAACCCAAAAACAGATTGGGTTTACTTTGGTATTCGCTACTTGTTATGGGGTGTCTATGGAAGGTATACAATCGATACTACCTTGGCGTTCTGGTTCGATATATGACATCATTGCTAACTCGCTTGGGGTAGGACTAGGGGTAGGACTATTCTTACTGATAAACAAACTAAAACATAAATGAATCACGACAAACTTCTATATGATATTGCTCTAACTCAACTCTTTATGGTTGGGCCACGCACTGCGCGCACTCTGATTGAGCACTTTGGCTCGGCAGAGGCTATATTCAAAGAAAATCCAGAAATACTACGACAAATAGGCAATGTAGGAGCTTATATATCAGATAGTGGTTATCAACAAGAAGCTCTGCGTCGAGCCGAGAAAGAGATTGAATTTATTGTCAAAAACAACATAAAGGTTGCAACATTCGATTCAGTAGAATATCCCTATAGATTGAAACAGTGCGCTGACGCACCACAAATCCTCTATCAATACGGCAATTGCGACTTAAATGCTAAGAAGTTTGTTGCCATAATCGGCACTCGTAATGCTACAAAATATGGACGAGATTTGACCGATAATCTTGTCAAAACTCTTGCACAATCGAATCCCGATGCTGTGATAATAAGCGGTTTGGCATACGGAATCGACATTGCAGCGCATAAAGCAGCTCTCGAATATGGTTTGCCTACAATCGGTGTGATGGCACATGGTCTCGACCGAATATATCCACATGCCCATAGAGAGTATGCCTCGAAAATGATAAAATCGGGAGGGGCAATAGTGACTGAATATCTTTCTAAAACAACACCCGACCCACAAAATTTTGTTCAACGCAATCGTATCGTAGCTGGTATGTGCGACGTTACGGTTGTCGTAGAATCGGCAATCAAAGGTGGATCGCTCATAACTGCCAATATTGCTAATGACTACAATCGCGATGTGATGGCTTTCCCTGGTCGTGTAGGCGACAAAACATCGGAGGGATGCAACAAACTCATACGCCAACATAAAGCCGAAATTATTACTTCGGCAGAAGATTTGATAAACTTGATGGGATGGGCAGTTCCCGAAACTAAAGCCGTACAACAATCTCTATTCAACGAACTAACACCTGAACAACAAGCTGTTGTAGATATCTTGAAAATAGAACCTCAACACATAAATATCATCAGCACAAACCTCAACCTATCGATACAGAAAACATCGGCACTACTCACCGAAATGGTGTTCGATGAACTCATCGACCAACTGCCTGGCGACGTATATTGCTTAAAACTAAAAATATAAGAGGATGAAACAAACTATCAATATATTATTCATAATTGCATTTTGCATACTCACCATTCTTGGTTGTGCCAATCGCGGTGGTGGCCCACAAGGCGGACCTAAAGATACTACTCCTCCTAAACTATTGAAATGCTCCCCCGAAAATGGTTCAACCAATGTGTCTTCTAACAAAATACAGCTTACGTTTGACGAAATTGTGTTGGTACAAAGCACTTTCGAAAAGGTAATCATATCGCCACCACAATCACAAATGGCAATTATCAAGGCTTCGGGTCACAAAGTGAATGTCGAACTTCAAGATTCTCTTAAAGAAAGCACTACCTACACTATCGATTTTACCAACTCTATCGTCGACAACAACGAACGTAACGAACTCAATGGTTTTACTTTTAGTTTCGCTACTGGCGATTTTATTGATACATTGAAGATATCTGGCACGATTGTTGATGCTCAAACACTAAACCCTGTGCCAAATCTTTTGGTGGGTATTCATAGCAATCTTGGCGACTCTGCTTTCTTGTCAAAACCTTTCGACCGCATAGCAAAAACCGACGACAAAGGCAAATTCACTATCAACAATGTCAAAGCTGGCGAATACCACATATTTGCTCTAGCCGACATAGGTAGCAACTACTATTATGATATCCCTACCGAACAGATTGCCTTCGACGATAGCATATATGTACCAAATTGCACTACCGATATTACATACGACACCATCTCTCACTATGCGATCATAGACTCTATCAACAATATCGTCGACTCAACTCAATTGATTATCGACTCTATAACAACAAAATACAACCACACCTACACTCCCGACGATGTAATTTTGTTTGCTTTTACCGAAAAAAGCAATCGCCAATATCTCATAAAGTCAGAACGCAAAGAACGTCATCAACTAACACTTGAATTTGCCAATAAATGCGACTCTCTTCCTATCATCAAACCAATAAATATTTCTGATAGTCTATTCTCTTATCTACGCCAAACTTCAACAAACAACGACACTATCACCTATTGGCTTACTGATACTCTCGCTTGGCAACAAGACACAATACAAGTAGAAGCAACATATCAAAAACGCGAAGATTCGACCTATTGGCAAACCGATACTATAAGTTTTATATATCGTGCACCCAAAACTAATAAATCAAAAAACAAACAAAACCAAGTAGAGGAAAATATCCACCATAGCATAACAACCAATAAGTCAAACTCTTTTGATATCTATGTACCTCTTATTCTTTCTTTCAATCAACCAACAACGTTAACTCAAAACGACTCTGTAGGCTACATACTTCAAGAGAAAGTAGACACCAATTGGATTGATTTACCTGCCATAATTACTAAGGCAGATAATGTTGGCCTCAAATATCAAATCTCTTACGAATGGAAACCATCTACAGATTATCAACTTATAATAGATTCTACCCTATTCACATCTTGCGTTGAAAAAACCACTAACAAAGAGACTATCTCTTTCCGCACAAAATCATTAGAAGAATATAGCATCCTTATCATTGAATTAACACAACACACAGGCAAAGAAATAATTCAAATCATCGACAAAAACGACGCTGTGATAAGAGAACTCCCTGCCACCGAAAGCAAAATTAAATTCGAATACATGAAGCCCGACACCTACTATGCTCGCTTGTTCATCGACGAAAATGGCAACGGACAATGGGATCCTGGCAACTACAAAACTCACCTTCAACCTGAAAAAACATACTACTACCCGTATGATATCGAGTTAAGAGCCTTTTGGGATGTCGAAGAAGTATGGAACTACACCGAATCGCCTATCCTCGAACAAAAACCCAAAGAGCTTGTAAAAACAACCAAACAATAATACCAACACATATGGCACGAATATTAGTTGTCGACGACGAACGTTCTATTCGCAACACCGTAAAAGAGGTACTAGAACACGAAAAACACATTGTCGAGTTAGCCGAAAATGCTATTCAAGCTTTTGAAAAAATTAAGGCAAAACAATACGATTTGGTGATTACCGACATCGTAATGCCCAATATCAGTGGCATCGTTTTGCTCGAAAAACTCAAAGAAGACGGCTATGAAATGCCTATAATGATAATGTCGGCTCACGGCAATATCGGTATGGCTGTGGATTGTATAAAAAAAGGTGCTTTCGATTATATCGAAAAACCTCTCGACCTAAATCGATTACTTGTATCTACACGCAACGCCTTAGATAAAAATAAATTGGTAAAAGAGGCAAAAACTCTCAAAAGGAAAATTCAGAACAACTATCAAATGATAGGCGAATCACCTAGCATAAAAAAACTGCGCCACTTGATTGACCTAATATCTAAGACAGACACTCGCGTTCTAATCACAGGAGAGAATGGCACCGGCAAAGAGGTTGTAGCACGCCAAATATATCAAAATTCTCCACGAGCTAATAAGCCATTTGTTGAAGTCAACTGCGCTGCTATCCCATCCGAATTAATAGAAAGTGAACTGTTTGGACACGAGAAAGGTGCTTTTACCTCGGCAATAAAACAACGTATAGGCAAATTCGAACAAGCAGATGGTGGAACTATCTTTCTCGACGAAATAGGTGATATGAGCCTCTCTGCTCAAGCCAAAGTCCTACGCTGTCTTCAAGAAAATGTGGTTTCGCCCGTAGGTAGCGACAAGTTAATCAAAATCAACGTGCGTGTAATAGCTGCAACAAACAAAAACCTACAAGACGAAATCGACAAGGGCAACTTCCGCGAAGACCTATACCATCGCCTCAATGTCGTACCACTACACATCGAGCCATTGTCAAAACGATTAGAAGATATACCTCTATTGATTGATCATTTCACTCAAATAATCTGCGACACACAAGGACGTCCTATCAAACAGTTCTCCACCGAGGCAATAGAAAAACTCCAACAACGCAGATGGCGTGGAAATATACGCGAATTGCGCAACATAGTCGAACGCCTAATCATCCTATGTGGCGACATAATAACCGTCGAAGACGTTGACGAATATTGCAATTAAACACATAAAAAAAAGGATTGACCTCTAGGTCAATCCTTTTTTTATTCATTAAAATCTGATCACTTCTTTCCATAATTAGGATCAAGCTTACGATAAGCAAAGAATGTTACCACAAACGTTGCCACACAGCAAGCCATCACCATCCAGAAGAAATTCACATAACCTAATGCCTCTTGGATATAACCGGCAAACATACCTGGAACAAGCATACTCATTGCCATAAATGCAGTACAAATAGCATAATGCGAAGTCTTAAATTCACCATCAGAGAAATACATCATATAAAGCATATATGCCGTAAATCCAAACCCATAACCAAACTGCTCAATCGAAATAGCAGTTGCAATAATCCAAATCTCAGTTGGTTGATAAATTGCCAAATAAACAAATGCCAAGCAAGGCAAAGTCATTCCCAACGCCATAAGCCACAAAGCCTTTTTCAAACCCACTCTTGAAGCATAAATACCACCCAAAATACCACCAATTGTAAGAAAAACAACACCAATTGTACCATAAGCAAGAGCACTTCCTGCTGTTGACATTCCAAGACCACCAACTTCTGGCGATGCCAATAAGAACGGCATACACAATTTAATCAAGAATCCCTCAGGCAAACGATAAAGCAACATAAAAACAATAGCTAACCAAACGCCAGGTTTCATAAAATAAGTCTTAAACGAATCTGCAAATCCAGTTAAAATCTCACCCGCTGTTGCTTTTTTATCATCCTTAAGTACTGAAGCATCACTCTTTGGTTTTGGTAAAATAAACATGTGATAAAGTGTCAATATACCCAAAAGCACAGCCGAGAAAATCATTGTTATAGTCCAAGACATTGGTATATTTTCATACTTCAATTCAATATAACCTGCCAAACCTACCAATGCTCCTTGTCCAAAAATACCAGACAAACGATAGAATGTACTACGAATACCAACAAAAAGAGCTTGGTCTCCTGAATTTAAAGCTATCATATAAAATCCATCAGCTGCAACATCATGAGTTGCTGATGCAAATGCAATAATAACAAATAAAATTAAGGTCACATAAAACATACTAATCGGTGTTTGTCCCGATGCAATAAGTTCTGGATCTGGATGAGGAATTGACATTACCAATGCAACAAAAACTAAAGACATAATAATCTGCATTGTAATAGTCCACCAACGTTTTGTTTTAAAAATATCTACAAACGGACTCCAAAATGGTTTAATCATCCATGGCAAATAGAGCAAAGAAGTAAACATTGCCATATCGCCGTTAGGTACACCCATTTTAGTTAACATAACAACCGAAATTTGATTAACTATAAAATAAGGAATACCTTGTAAAAAGTAGAGCGTTGACACCCACGCCCAAGGAGAAATTCTTTTTTCCATATATCAAAAGTTATTTATATAATACATTCAATTCTGAATTGACAAAATAGTGATAAAGTATTTCGTCGTATTTATATCCTTTAGCACCCATCACAGCAGCACCAATCTGACATAGACCGACACCATGACCCCAACCAGCACCTGTGAGTTTGAAACCCGACTCAGTTTTATCCACCACAAAAGCTGAACTATAAAGATGCGATTCCGATAACCAACGACGTATTTCCAACTCTTTGCCTACCACCATAGTGCGTTTTGTACCCACTATACGAAGGCGTGTCAATCTACCCGACACCCCACGCTCAACTGGTTCAAGAGCCAAGATTGTACCAAAATCAATACCCGAACGGCAAGCTACTAATTCCGACAATTGCTCGGTAGTATACTCTACCTTCCAACGATAGAAGTCCGTAGTCTCTTGGTCGTAGTTATTAAGCACTTGCGAGAGTATCTCTTTGTCGTGAGTGTTACAAAACGAATCATATTCGCCACGAATCCAAGCTTCTGCATTAGCTTCAACAGTCAAATCGGGAGTTGACATTACCGACTCGGCAGACTTACTATCCACTACACGTTCCAAATAAGGATAATGCTCATCTGCCCAACAGTTTTCAAACACCTCACTCACACCGCCACACGATTTTGAGAAACGTGCATCGCATATCTGTCCACCCGACACAAGCACCAATCCACGAGTTGCCTCAATCGCCAAGCGCACATTCTCTGTACGAGCACGCGTAATACCCTGATAGCGTTGACAATGGTCATCGGCACACACATTATACAATTCATGCGAATCTCGTTCGTACCACTTGATCAACTCGTCATCCGTGCTACGCTCAAGCACCGCATTTGCATTATGCTCATTATGAATAATAGGTTTCAACAACCACGAACGCGAAATCACAGCATGGGCCTTCAACAATTCAAGACTTGCCGTTGCGCTCATTTCGCTCGAAATAACCGAGAATATATAAGCCTCTGTAGGTATTTCGTTCACTGCCACCACCTTGCCATGTTCAATCATAAACGTAAGTCCACCTTTGAAACGTTGTGTTTCTTTGCGCTCCCAATGGAAATTGATACCAATCACCACATCTTCAAGTTCAAAATAACCATCCTCCGATGTATAATCTTGCTCTTCGATAGGCGTAAAATGCAACGAATCAAACTCTTGTTCAAAGAAATTCACTCGTCCCGACTCAGAGAGCAAAACTTCATATTCGCCATCAAACGTAATATTAGGCAATTCGGCACAGCGAAAAGGCGAATCAAAAAAGAATCCTATTCGCTCGGCATGCATTATGCCTACTGTAATAATAGGCTCTTGTAATAGTTTAGGTAGTTGTTCCATATCAGCTTTTTCCATTTTTGGAGGGTCTTGCTCCACTCCAAACTCTTTAGGAATATACATTTTCATCGGGTCAACCGACTCCATCCTCTCTTTTTTTCTACGCTCTACAGCCATTGACAAAAAACAATCAAATAAAAAAATTTAATTCCTCATTCCTAACTCCTCAATCCTCATTTAATTGTGCATTGTGTGAGGATGTCAACCACATCATCTTTCGTAATACGTTCAAAATGTTCTTTTACAGGAGTGATAAACAATCCACTAACCTCTACCGTTGCTGGCGAAACGAGCAATTGTTTATCGCCTTCAGCGGTGTATTGCCATGGACGGAAAGCACCACGAGGAATCACAAACAAATACCATTTGCCATCGCGATAAAGACAAACAACATTCATCATCGGCTCGACATCGGCATCAGTCACCCACGAATTATATAGTTTCATGAAAGCATCTTTCAATGCCACAGCATCAGTAGCTTCAAGACAATAAACAACGCGCAAATAGTTTTTGATTAGATAGGTGTCAACCTTATCTGCCGACTCAACCAACTCGGTTTTACCCGCCTCTTTAAGATTAAAATAATCCCCCACAAGAGGCAAGAAATCGGCATTACCAGCTTGGAAGTGCATATGGTCAGGAGCCGACGCTCCACATTTAGGTCCATTGTAAAAGACCACAAAATCAGGCAATTCACGCGCCAAGTCAAACATATCACCAATATATGGCACAAGGCGTTGATCCACATGCTCGCGACGTGGTATAGTCAAGTGACGAGTAAAAATCGGAAACGGATTAATCAATATATCATAATCTCTCCACTTTATGCCACGTTGCACCTCAGGGCGATTAGCCGCACAAAGAAAACATTTGCGCTGAGCAATAGTTTTAGCATCAACCTTTGCGCCCGACGACACCATACGTGCTGGGTTGAATTGCACTTTAACAGCAAATCCATCGAAATCAAACTCGCGAATTTGCACAGTTTTCAATCCTTCAAAATTATTACGAGCCATCTCCCACACCGAGAGTTGTTGTTCAAATAGCTCATTTACTTGATCTTTTATCGTCATAAATAATTTAATGTTTAATAATTAATGCCGAAAGGCAATTGTGCATTATGAATTATGAATTATGCATTGTCATAGCTCCTATCGGTGCAAACACAAGCATAAGCGCTATTTTGCCACGCTCCGATTTATACTCTTCCGCCGACATAGTCGCTGCAAAAGCATTCATCAGCATCGATATTTGCCATATAAACAACACCGAATGTGCCAAGAATCTCGCCGACTTAGCCATACCAATCACCGCCGCAGGCACTACATTAGGCACAAAAACAAAAAGCACACTCAACAGCAAAAAGAGCGATTCCACCGAAAGAATCATCCACACCGACGCCTTAAATCTACCCACTACTCCATCATAATGTTCCGTAGCCTTCTCGCGGGTCGAGCCCAACACCTTCAAGTACCACAACTCCCAAAACAGCATTGTGTACAAGACAAATGCCGTTCCAACCAACCCATCAAGCACCTGTGTGAATATAAACCCACACGCCATCAACAACCCCAACACCAACGACGGAAACTTATTCAATGCATCCATAAATTATAATTTAAAAAGACAGAATAACAAAAGAACAAAAAACAGATTACAAATTATGTTATTATGTTCTTATGTCTTCTAAAAAACAAAACACATCATTGTATAAACTCCCCATTCAACATAACAGCCTCAACAATATCAGTTGTATATGCATATGGAATAAAGTCGATAGAAGGGATTTTCTTAGTGATAAACAAGTTCGCCTTTTTACCTACCGCAATCGAACCATGTGTTTGTGCCAAACCAAGAGCCGCAGCACCATTGATAGTAGTAGCATTGATAGCCTGTGCTGGTGTCAATTTCATGTTGATACAAGCGAGCGACATCACAAATTTCATATTACCCGATGGTGTAGAACCAGGATTATAATCCGACGCCAATGCCACTGGCAAACCTGCCGCAATCATACCCTTAGCATTTCCATATGGCAATCCGAGGAAGAACGATGTACCTGGCAAAATTGTAGGGATAGTATTCGAATTACGCAAACATTCAATCTCCACCTCTGTCGTACGTTCAAGATGGTCAACCGAAAGTGCATCGTATTTCACACCTACCTGCACACCGCCCGACACATCCAATTCGTTGGCATGGATTTTAGGACGCATACCATATCGCGCACCCACTTCAAGCATACGCGCAGTCTCTTCTACTGTAAAGAATCCTTTGTCGCAGAATACGTCAATAAAGTCTGCCAAACCCTCTTCTGCCACAGCAGGTATCATCTCCTTACAAATCAAATCCACATATTCACCTTGACGACCTTTATATGCCGCAGGCACAGCATGCGCACCGAGGAAGTTAGCACGAATAGTCAACGGTGTAGTCTCTTTCAAACGACGAATCACGCGCAACATTTTCAATTCATCTTCAGTCGACAAACCATATCCACTCTTAATATCTGCCGCACCCGTACCGAAACCAATCATCTCATACACTCTCTCAAGTGCTTGTTCATAGAGTCCATCTTCCGAAGTTTCGTGCAAACGCTTAGCCGAATTGAGGATACCTCCACCACGTTTTGCTATCTCTTCATAGCTCAAACCATTGATTTTATCAATAAATTCATGCTCACGACTACCTGCATACACAATATGTGTGTGACCATCACAGAATGCTGGCAACACAAAACGTCCCTCTGCATCCACCACTTGGTCAGCTGTTTCAGGAGCTTCCGACATCGGACCGAAAGCCTTAATCACATCATCTTCTACCAAAAGATAAGCATTCTCTATCTCAGGCAATATGCTCATTGCATCGCCTGCCACGAACGGACGAATTTCGCGCTCTACTTGCACCAAACGTCCAATATTTTCAATCAATGTTGTCATGGTTGTATATTATTTAAAATTCAATTTGCAAATATAACTCTTTTTTTTCAGACTTGCAAATAATTCACACTCCAAAAAAATTTCCAATATCTACAGATATGGTGCTGTTGGACTTGTAGCATGGGCTTTAACTTCTTCTGGTGTACCTGTTGCAACAATTTCACCACCACATCGACCTGCTTCTGGTCCAAGGTCAATGAGATAATCAGCTTGACGCAACACATCGAGGTTATGCTCAATAACCACAACAGTATTACCACGCGAAACAAGGCGTTGAAGCACATTCATAAGCACTTTGATATCTTCAAAATGAAGTCCCGTTGTTGGCTCATCGAGTATATACAGCGTATGACCTGTATCGCGTTTAGCCAATTCGGTTGCAAGTTTTATGCGTTGACTCTCTCCACCCGAGAGGGTTGTCGAACTCTGCCCAAGATGCACATATCCAAGTCCCACATCTTGCAAGGTTTGCAGTTTATGAACAAATGTTGGCATATTTTCAAAAAATTCAACTGCCTGATTGATAGTCATATCAAGCACATCGGCAATAGATTTTCCTTTGAATCGCACTTCAAGGGTCTCACGATTATATCGTTTACCTCCGCAGGCTTCGCAAGGCACATACACATCGGGCAGAAAGTTCATCTCTATCTTTTTCATACCATTACCCGAGCACACTTCACATCTACCGCCCTTAGCATTGAACGAAAATCTACCTGGCTTATAACCTCTAATCTTAGCCTCTGGCAATTCGGCAAAAAGCGTGCGTATATCATTGAATATACCTGTGTATGTAACCGGATTCGAACGTGGTGTGCGACCAATTGGCTCTTGATTTACTGTAACTACCTTGTCTATATGCTCTATACCTTCAATTGAGTCGTAAGGCAGAGGCTCCTCTTTGCTACGATAAAAATGACGTGTAAGTATTGGGCGCAACGTGCCATTGATTAACGACGATTTACCACTACCCGACACTCCTGCAATGCAAGTCAAAGTGCCAAGTGGAATCTCGAGCGTAACATTTTTGAGGTTATTGCCTCGTGCGCCGATAAGTCGCAAATGATGCCCATTGCCTTTGCGGCGTTCCGATGGAATGTCTATAGATGTTTTGCCCGACAGGTAACGCGCTGTAAGAGTGTTGGTCTTGAGCATCTCTTTGAACGTACCCTGAAAAACCACCTCACCGCCAAGGCGACCTGCGCCTGGTCCCATATCTACAATATAGTCGGCTGCTCGCATCATATCTTCATCGTGCTCCACTACTATAACCGAATTGCCCACATCGCGCAACTCTTTGAGCGAATTTATAAGGCGTATGTTGTCGCGCTGATGCAATCCAATACTTGGCTCGTCTAATATATAGAGCACGTTAACAAGTTGACTACCTATTTGAGTAGCAAGCCTAATACGCTGACTCTCTCCACCCGAAAGTGTTGCCGACGTACGCGAGAGCGACAAATATCCCAATCCCACATCAAGCAGAAATTTAAGTCGCGAACGAATCTCCTTGATAATTTCGGCACCTATTTGGCGTTGACGCGAATCCATCAACTCATCCACCGTTTCCAACCAATCAAATAGCTCATCGAGTTGCATATTCGACAATTCTGCAATATTCTTGTCGGCAATACGATAACTAAGTGCCTCCTTGTTCAATCGCGTACCATTACAATGAGGACACACAACTGGAGTATAAAAACTATCTGCCCAACGCTGCTCGGTCGACGTGCCATCTTCTTGTTGCAGAGATATATAATGCACAAGTCCCTCATAGCGAGTTCTGAAGTTGGTGTCGTTGCCAATAGCCGAATTAGAGATAAGTAGTTCATCGGTCGTACCATTAAGTATCTCATCAAGACCCTCTTCCGGTATTTCTGCAATTGGTGTTTTGGTTGTGAACCCATATTTATCACCGATAGCACTAATTTGCCAGAATATCATCGAACTCTTCTCTTTGCCAAGAGGCGCAATACCACCAGCAGCAATAGACAACGAGCGGTCGGGTATAATCTTGTCAAAATCTATTTGATTTATAGTGCCAAGTCCTTTACAGTGGGGGCAAGCTCCTTTCGGAGTGTTAAACGAAAAATTATGAGGAGCCGGCTCATTATAGGCAAGTCCTGTCACAGGGTCCATCAAATGTCGCGAGAGGAATCGAGTCTGTTCACCATCACGAGTAAGTATCATCATGATGCCCTCACCCATATTCATTGTTTTTTCAATACTCTTTTTCAGGCGATCAACATCTTTTTCTCGAACAACAAGTTTGTCCACCACCACCTCAACATCGTGATTATGATAGCGATCAAGCTTCATACCGGCATATATCTCCTGCATCACACCATCCACCCTCACATTAGGGTATCCCTTTTTCCTAATACTCTCAAACAACTCTTTATAATGCCCCTTACGATTTCGCACAACAGGCGCAAGCAAATATATAGCTTGATTATTATAGTCCGCAAGTATAAGATTGAGTATCTGTTCGTCGGAATACTTAATCATCGGCTGACCCGAAATATAGCTATAGGCTGTAGCAGCTCGAGCATAAAGAAGACGCAAAAAGTCATAAATTTCTGTCACAGTGCCCACAGTCGAACGCGGATTTTTATTGGTTGTTTTCTGCTCTATGGCAATCACAGGACTAAGCCCAGTAATTTCATCAATATCTGGTCGCTCAATATTACCAATAAAGTGGCGCGCATACGCCGAGAATGTTTCTATATAACGACGCTGACCTTCAGCATATATAGTGTCAAAGGCAAGAGATGATTTACCCGAACCACTAAGCCCCGTAACAACAGTCAAGGCATTACGCGGAATGCTCACATCAATGTTTTTAAGATTGTGCACTCGGGCACCAAGAAGATTTATTTTCGAATTCATATATGATATAATAGCACATTTTCGCAAATTATCATTTTCGCAAACTAGAATCTAGTTCGAAACTAGATTCTAGTTTGCAAAGTTACAAAAAAAAGTGGAAAACAGAGAAAATTTAGAATAATATGCTAAAAAATAGAATCTTTTTATAATTTTATATTGAATATTAAGCGGTTTTTGTTTTTTACTAACACAAATATTTCACCAACACGAAACCACACAAAACAATTTAACCACAAAGTAATCAGGCAATTAAACCCACAAGCAAGTTTAATATTAAAAAAAACACGAAAAAGTTGTGTTATGTAAAAAAAAATGTGTACATTTGCGGAGTTAAATTCGCCTTAAAATAAGCAATATATTATGGAAATTAAAAAATCACCAAAAGCTAATTTGGAAGACAAAAGATTTACATTTGTCTTAATGGGGTTGGTTGCAGCGTTTTGTATCTTGTATACAGCGTTCGAATGGAATCAACGCGAAATCACTATTCACGAAGCAGTAAATGAAGATTTTCTTATCGAAGATGAGATTCAAATCGACCAAACATTCCAAGACGAAACACCTCCACCACCTCCTGCACCAGAAGAAGTGCCTGAAGTAATCGAAGAGATTAAAATCGTAGAAGATGACGTACAAACAGAAGAGGTTAATTTCTCAACAGAAGATACAAAAGAAGCTGTAGAAATTCAACAAGTAGTTATCGAGGAAGACGAACCTGAAGAAGAAATCGAAGAGGTATTTATGGTCGTAGAAGAAATGCCAGAGTTCCCTGGTGGTATGGCTAAATTGATGAAATACTTCTCAGACAACGTGCGTTATCCAGTCGTAGCTGCCGAAAACGGCATCCAAGGTCGTGTAATCTGCCAATTCACAGTTTGGAAAGATGGCACTATCCGCGACATCGTTGTTGTTCGTGGTGTCGACAAATCTTTGGACAAAGAAGCTGTTCGTTTGATTGAAAACATGCCTAACTGGAAACCAGGCAAACAACGCGGCAAAGCCGTATCTTGTAAATACACAGTGCCTGTATCATTCCGTTTGCAATAAACTCTGTTCTATTATCTAAATACAAGCAGCAAGTCTCATACACGAGGCTTGCTGCTTTTTTTTGCACCCCATCCCCTCCCCAAAAAACACTCGCGCAGCGAGTAAAAAATCTGTGAAAAAAATTCAAATCCGGAAGGCACGCGAAGCGTAAATTCCGTGATATCCGTGCATTCCGTGAGAGAAAAAGAAAACTTCCGTGTGAAACAACAACTCCGAAGGAGTAAAATCTGTGGAAATCTCGAGAGCGACTTCTTGCGCAGCAAGAGAGCGAATCGTTAAATCCGGAAGGTAAAAAATCTTTTCAATCTGTGCAATCTGTGGGAGATAAAAATCCGTGCATTCCGTGCATTCCGTGTGAAATAAAAGAAAATTCCGTGAGAAAAAAGAAAATTCCGTGAGAGAAAAAAAAGAAAGTTCCGTGAGCGAACAACAACTCCAAAGGAGTAAAATCTGTGTCATCCGTAGAGCAATGTTTTAGACGCAGTCTAAAACGAGCGAATTTTGTTATAAGCGAGAGCAAAAAACAAATTTATTTGGGTTATGCCGAGTGAAAACAAAATCACGAGCAAAGCGAGTAATCGAAGAAAAAGAAGAATTAAAATCAGAGTTATCTGTGTTATCTGTGGGAGATAACTCAAATCTGGAAGGCACGCGAAGCGTCATTTCCGTGCATTCCGTGCATTCCGTGAGAGAAAAAAACAAATCCGTGAGCGAAAAAGAAAATTCCCTGTGAAACAACAACTCCGAAGGAGTAAAATCTGTGTCATCCGTAGAGCAATGTTTTAGACGCAGTCTAAAACGAGCGAATTTTGTTATAAACGAGAGCAGAAACCAAATTTATTTGGGTTATGCCGAGTGAAAACAAAATCTTGATAAAAATCGTTAAATCCGGAAGGTAAAAAATCATTTTAATCTGTGTAATCTGTGGGAGATAAAAATCCGTGAATTCCGTGAATTCCGTGTGAAATAAAAAAACTTCCGTGAGAGAAAAAACAATTCCGTGTGAAACAAAAAAAAACACCCCTCGCACACAAAAGTGCAAGGGGTATCTTTCTCATATTTTGCGCTACGCACAAAATCCAGTTCTACTGTTTTAGTCAGCCCTCTATTAACCGCGTTTTTTGCTCCGCACAAAACGCTCTCACTCGGCAAACAAACACGGAAACAAGATTTATTTGTTCCGAACAAATACAAATATTCGTTCCGAACAAATACAAAAAAAATTAAAAGGACTCAACTTCCAAATAAATTTGGGGTTGAGTCCTTTTAATTTTTTTTATTTTGCGCTCGCGCAAAATCTTGTTTCCGCGTTTGTTTGCTCTCGATTAACCGCGTTTTTCAGCGATACGAGCAGCTTTACCAGTAAGATTACGGAGGTAGTACAATTTAGCACGGCGTACTTTACCAATTTTGTTCACTTCGATTTTGTCGATGAATGGAGAGTTCATAGGGAAGATACGTTCTACACCTACGTTGTCTGACATTTTACGAACAGTGAAACGTTTTGTTGCACCGTGACCAGTGATTTTAATCACAACACCACGATAACGTTGAATACGCTCTTTGTTACCCTCTTTAATACGGTAATCTACTGTAATAGTGTCTCCACTTTTGAATTTTGGGAGATTGTTCTCTACTGCAAAAGCTTGTTCTGCAATTTTAATAAAATCCATTGTCAATGAATGATTTAAGAGTAAATAATTATGCAGCATTCGCGGGGGTCACTATTCCTCACCAGAGGCTACACATAACGAGCGCAAAGTTACAACATTTTTTTCATTCCCACAACAGTTCAACCACATTTTTTCACCCCCCCCCACTCACTTAGGTTCCATTCTTTTACAAATATACATTCTCACAATCTTCACAATCTCTTTATTTATCGGCACTGCACCCTTCGCTTTAATATTCAACGTGCGCTGAATTATCGACTTCCGATTATAATAATATCTCGACGAAATATTCAGCATCGAGCACACCGCATCCTTGTCGCAATCCATAAACATCAGCCATATCACAGCCAAATCAGTCTTAGTCAACGACGGATAATCCTCCTGCAAAGCCTTCAAATTCATATTTGCATCTGCGAATATCGTCTCTCTATGCAACTCATAACCCTTTCTATACTCCTCAAACAAAGTGCTAAATCGCTCCTTACGTTGCACCACCTCTTTTTCCAGCGCATTTATGTTTCTTCTATATCTGCTTATCACCACAAAAGCCACCACCATCACCGCCATCACCACTAGCAACACCAAATTATAAACCCTCATCAACCTCACCCTCTCTTTCTCCCTCTGCAACTCCACATTCAGCAAGTCATACTCCGCATTTATCGCCCCAAGGCGTTGACTGAGCATAAACAAATAATCCTCCATAAGCGTTTTATGTGCCACACTCCAACTTTCACAAGCTTCTTCATATTCTCCCAACATAGTTAATCTTTGCGAATTATAAAGATTAAAGTCTGCCTTAAAATCCTTATTCCTACCCACATGTTCTATATATTCCCAAGCACTATCTGGTTCCCCCTTTCTCAAATAAGCCTCAGCCAATATACGTGCATGTCCAGTATAGCGAATACTATCATAACAAGGCTTGGCGTATGCTATTATCGTGTCAGGCTCCAACTCATCTTTGTGCCACCAAGCATATTTGCATTTTGCTACCATATCACCCCAATCATCAAAACATTCAAGGCTCTTTTCTAAATAATATCGTGCCGAATCCCCCTTTGTCAACAAACTCAGGTCCATATATGAATAAGGTAATCTGCGCAAATTATTATGCTCCAAATTCTTCTCCAAAGCTTTTCGTGTATAATTTAATGCAAGAGTAGTATCAGTAGTCATTGTATTTTTTGCAATATAAGCATAAACAAACGATGACATAGAATCACAATACTGCAGATTCACCTCTGCCTTCTTCAAATGTACCAAGGACCTATCATAATCCCCTGCTGCAAACAATTTATAACCAATCATTGCATTACACTCACATAGTTTTCCCCATTCTCTATTCTTTTCATACACCAATGCACTATTCTCCAACGCCTCCACATCTATCCCTTCTTCGCTCTGTTTTCGTCCCGACTCCAATGCCTTTATTAGCACATAATCCTCTTTCATGTCCAACGCATCTTTCTTCTCGCACGATGCACACACAGCCAATAATACAACTGCTATTATCCAACAATTTTTCATATTCATATCTTGTTATTTTTTAGATTCCCGAGGTGAAGCCTCACCTCGCATATTTCATCTGCAAAATTACTAAAATATTCACGATAACTCAACATTTCACCACCCCTAAAATCATTTTGTGATATATCACAAAATTCACTTTCCCATAACACATTGATTTACAACAACCAACACACCCTACATCACATCCCCCAAAATAGCGTTTTGTGATATCACAAATTTGGTCATATCGAATAAACTCCCTACATTTGCCCCAGATTATCAAACACACATTCGTCAAACCATTTAAACCCCGAAAACTATGAAAAAGAAAATCATTTTCAGCCTTACTGCATTATTACTTTCATGCAGTTTCATATTCGCACAAACCTCTGAAACAAAAGAAAAAATTAGATTTAATCTAAGATGTGGATTTGGTGGCAATTATTCTATTGCTTGTGCTGAATTTGGTTTAACTGAGAATATTGGAGCATATACAGAAATCAACTTAAGTGAAAAATACAAAGGTTGGAAATTTAATATCGGTCCGAAATTAAATAATAGAAATTATGCATGGACAAATGATGCAAATATCAATGTTTCCCTTTTATTCATTGATATTCCATTATTATTTTCATACGACTTTAGTTTGGATGCAAAAAATGTTTTCAGATTAGAGGTAGGTCCTTATTATTCACAATACATCTCTGGGGCAATATTTGTAAACAATAAAAATATAGCTACTGGTTATTGTAATGGATATTGCTCACCATTTAATGTAGGTCTAATAATAGGTGGTGGATTTTGGCATGGAGATTTCTACATCGGCTCTGATTTCGATTTTATTTGGGATTGGGCAGGAGAAGATGCTTTCCCAACATTTTACATGACTGCTGGATATAGATTCTAAATTATTGCTATCACATAAAAATAGACTCCTCTCCAAATACGTTAAATACATCAAGCCCCCCCTCCATTATAATATTAAAAAATGTCAAAATAAGGGGGCTTGTTGAATCAAAAATTTTCACTACCTTTGCAACATAAAACGAAAAAACTAACAATAATCCTTAACCTAAAAGACTAATTATGAAACGTTTATTCTTCTTCAGTTGCATGATGTTTATGGGTATAAACATCATGGCGTATCAACCAATCGTAGTAGAAGGCTACAACTGGAATGTTGTCAATCGCCGAGCTCAACTCGATGGTAATAACACTACCGAATACAGCACTATTGCTGAAAAAATCGAGGGCGACTCTATCATCAACAATGTGACTTACAAAAAACTCTGGCGCAGCACCAACGATGAAATGACTGAATTCTCAATCGTTGCTCTCATTCGCGAAGATATTGAAAACCAAAAAGTATGGGCATACATAGGCGAAAAAGAGTATTTGATTTATGACTTTGCGTGTTCAGTAGGCGACAAAGTGACAACCCTCAAATCGCTACAAAGTGCCGAAAACCAAGTAGAAGAGATTGAAATGACTATCAAGGCAATCGAAGAGATAGAAGACCTCGATAGTGCAAAATACAACAAATATACAGCTACTATCGCCGACCAAGATATTGTTTACTACGAACGTTTTGGTTCCGAAAACGGATGGTATAGTCGCTCATACGATGGCATCACTGGCGGTGGTGTTAACTTTATGGTGTGCGCATTTGATAACAATGGCGAATTGCAATTCAAACCAACGCACAACAACGAGTTGGATGAAATAGAAAATTGTTATATCGACGAAACTAAAACCAATATCGAAAACATCACAACATCAAACACTTCACTCCAAAAGGTTATCCACAATGGTCAATTATTAATCATTAAGGATAGCAAAACATACAATCTTATGGGTATAGAAATAGAAGGTGTGTTAGAGAAATAAAAAATAATTTACAAGCAAACAGCGATAATCCTCGGTGGATTATCGCTATTTTTGTATTAAAATCACTGTTTTTGTGCTATAAATTATGCTTTTTTTGAGCATCTAAACCACTTAACTTACTATGTATCAACAAAACGCATAAAAAAACAACCTCAAATTTGCATCTTGCGCCTTGCAGTTTGCATTCTGCGAAGTGAGGCTGCACCTCGGTAATCTAAAATAAATTTTGATTACTCTCGGTTTGCACTCACTTTGCAAATGTGGGGTGTGCAGATGACTGTTTCCTTGCTTGAAGATAGCCTGAAGGTAGCTGTGTATTGGCTCGCTGATTTCATACACAAACTAACTTTGCAACTTGCAAATCCTTATACATGTAGAGACGCAATATTTTGCGTCTCAGTATTTTTTCAAAAAAATAGTAGACAATTTTTTGGTTGTTTTCCTAAATAAATAGACATATTTCCTAAAAATAATAGACATATTCCTAAACGGAATGTTGGGTATAGTCCAACCAATTAACAGAAGTTAACGCAAAGCGCAAACTGCAAAAATTTGTGAGATTTGTGGGAACTAAATAAATCCGGATGGTATAAATTAGTAAAATTTGTGAATTATTGCGATAAGCGAGAGCAATAGAGTTTACTCTAATTGCCGAGCACAGCAATAATCTTGTTAAAAAATTTGTGGGAGAAAATTCAAATCCGGAAGGCACGCGAAGCGTAAACCAACGGTCTTTGAGCCTTTGGCGAAAAAATTCCGTGCATTCCGTGCATTCCGTGTGAAATAAAAAACAATTCCGTGTGAAACAACAACTCCGAAGGAGTAAAATCTGTGTCATCCGTAGAGCGACTTCTTGCGATAAGTGAGGGCAGAGTCAAGCTTGCTTGAACTATGCCGAACGAAGCAATAATCACGACCGAAGGGAGTAATTTTTGCGTAGCAAGAGAGCGAATCGAAGAAAAAGAAGAATTAAAATCAGAGTTATCTGTGCAATCTGTGGGAGATAACTCAAATCCGGATGGCACGCGAAGCGTAAACCAACGGTCTTTGAGCCTTTGGCGAAAAAATTCCGTGCATTCCGTGAGGAAAAAAAAACTTCCGTGTGAAACAAAAAAATACACACTTTCAGTGTGTATTCAATCCCAAAAATTTCCAAATTTAAATATACTATACAGCAACCTGCAAGCAACCCTCTCCCTACCCTGAAAATACACACTCTCAGTGTGTATGCTTTTTTCAATTCCTATAAATATCACTCCATTTATTCTCCACTAGAAAGAGTTGCCTCTATATCCTCAATCGTAGGCAATTGACTCTTTACATCTTCTGACATAAGCTGAGATAATTGATACTCCGAAATACCAATAGGCTGATTAGTTGATTCAAGGGCATATTGTGCCATCACATTATTCTTCGTCTTACAAATAAGCAAACCTATTGTTGGATTGTCAGTTGGCTTTTTCTTTAGATGATTAACTGCACTCACATACAAACCTAATTGCCCCAAGTGCTCACCCTTAAATTTGTCAACCTTCAACTCTATCACCACATAACATTTCAACTCCAAATGATAAAACAACAAATCGGGATATACTGTTTCATCACCAACAACCAATGGAACTTGACGACCAACCAAAGCAAATCCAGTGCCTAATTCCAACAAAAAACGTGTAACATTTTGCATCAATGCATTCTCCAACTCTCTTTCGCGATAAGCACTATCAAGCACAAGAAAATCAAAATTATACGGATCTTTCAATGTTTGCTTCGCCAAATCACTTTGAATATCAGGCAATAATCTATCAAAGTTGGTAACCGCCTTTCCTTGACGCTCATACAAGTTGGTATCAAGAAAATTAAGCAACACAGCACGACTCCACCCTTGCTCTACGGTTTGATTAAGATAAAATATTGCCTTATCTACATCTTTACATTGGCTAATAATATACAAATGATGCCCCCACGGAACCGAAAAGAAAACATCTTCCTCTATTTTGGCAACAAGTTGTTGCCCAATTGTAACTTGCTCATTATAAAACTGATGCCATTGACGAATATATTTCAGATTTCGATACGAGAACCCTTACAAAAAAATTTCAACTACCCAAAGAGAAATAAATAGACATTTTTCACATCTCACATTTACAAAAAAAGCACACCCACTCTCAGTGTGTATGCCCTTTTTCAAAATCTCATCATGGCACTGGGTCGTAGCCACTGCCACCCCATGGATGACAGCGCGCGATGCGCTTAATGGCAAGCCACAAGCCTTTGAATGGTCCATGCTTCTTTATAGCTTCGATGGCATATTGCGAGCATGTAGGCGTGAACCGACACGTAGGCGGAAACAGTGGCGAAATGCATGCCCGATAGAAATATATCGGCATCAATAATATGTATTCAAAAAAACGCTTCATATTTCATGCGTTAGGAGACGCAATGTATTGCGTCTCTACTAGTTTTGAGAGGATTTTTGCCATCCTGCCCTTCAAAAAATCGAATTCGGGCAACTGATTGTGCACCGCAGTGAATGCTACATCCATCACCAAACCTTTTGCCTCAAGTGCCTCATTGAGTTCGTGCTGCTGGAGGCGATATGCCTCGCGTATCAAGCGTTTGAATCTATTGCGGTCAACTGCATGCTTAAATTGCTTTTTGGGGACAGAGACCAATACTCGCACTGGAGGGCGATTATCTCGGACGCACGAACCGTGCGTCCCTACATTGCAAGGCATCACACGATAGACCACACGCAAAGGGAATACCAAAAAGGCTTTGCCCTCACGGAATAGTTGCGATATTGTGGTCTCGCCACAAAGATGCTGCGATTTGCTGAATGTCAGTCTCAAATTTTCCATAAAGAAAAAAGACAGAAAAACATAAGAACAAAATATGTAATAGTTTATGTCATTATGTTATTCTGTCTTTTATTTTAGAAATAAAATTTTATCTACGTTTGTGATTTTCTTTAATAAAATCGTCAACCGCTACGGTCATCGATGTGTATTTAGGCGATGGCACTTCGATGTCGATGCGGAGGTTAGCCTCGCGCGCTGCTGCCGCTGTGGTTGGACCAAGACATCCAATGACGATTTCGCCTTGCTCAAAATCTGGGAAGTTTTTCTTCAATGCGGCAATACCTTGTGGCGAGAAGAACAACAACATGTCGTAGTCAAACTCTTCTTCTGGTGTGAAATCGTTGCTCACTGTGCGATACATATAGCCAATGCTATACTCCACTTTGCGCTCTTTGAACGCTTCAACAATTTTTTCACTATCGTTTTCAGGCAATGCAACAAAATATTTCAAGTCGGCATGCTTATCGATGAGGGTAAGCATATCTGCCAAATGACCTGATTCTGGATAGAACACTTTGCGCTTACGATAGTTAATATAGTTTTGCAAATAGTTAGCAACTGATGCCGAAATACAAAAATAACGCATATCATCGCTTATTGCAACACGCATATCTTGTGCCAAACTAAAAAAGTGTTTGATACCTACAATTGAGGTGAAAACTATTGCAGAATGATCCTGAATATTCACTTTTTGTGCACGAAATTCGCGCGAAGTGACCGACTCAACCTTGATAAATGGACGAAAAGTGACCTTTACCTTGTGTTTTTCCTCCAAATCCAAATATGGAGATTTGCCTGTTTCTGGTTTCGGTTGCGAAACGAGTATCTTCTTGACTTTCAAGTTTATAAATATTAAAAGTTACACATGAATTACCACAATCGAGGCTACTTTGGCAGCCACAAAAAGGGGCAAAATTTCCGAGGTGCAAAGATACAAAAAAATATAGAATAAAGAGCTAATTCCGGTATAAAAAATTTGTAATAGTTTTATAAATAGTGCTATAAGCACAAAAATGCCCATCGCCAACAGCAAAATAGTCCATGCCAAATCGGATACTCCTGGCATATAAATCCTACCACATGCCACCGGCAAGAGCATCAACCCAAACACGGCTACAATCACAAAATAGTCAATCGAAAATGTTCGAGCAACCTCTTTGTTGCCGAACACATAGCCCACAAATCTTATCAGCGCCAATTTCAATCCAAAATATGCGGCAACAATAACAAAAAAGATAGGGAAAAGTGCCGCATCATTCATTATCAACAACACATAGCTCGACACAATGGCAAACCACAAGAGCACATTGGCCCACACTGTGGTCGACTCCTGATCGTAGTTCATCACCCGCCCTTGCTTGTTCACCAAATTGCGCACATAAAGCGAATACTGCTTGCGATGTGCCGACAACGATAGTGCCAATGCGATTAAAACAATCAGCACAAGCAATCCAAACCACGGCGACGAAGCCAAAGAATCTATTCTTAGTTGAGAAGGAAACATTATTAATTAAGTGTTGATAACCGAAGGTCTTTAATTAGTTAGGTGAAAAAATTGTGAATGAATTTCATCCACGGAACATGAAATATACTGCTCCGAGAAGGCAAAGTCCTGCCCACACAAAGTCCCACTTGAATGGTTGTCCCATGAATATCATGGCAAAAGGAATGAACACACTGAGCGAGATGACCTCTTGGATGATTTTGAGCTGTGGCAATGTGTACACTGTGAAACCTATACGATTGGCTGGCACCATGATAAGGTATTCGCAAAGTGCGATGCCCCAACTAACAAGGGCTGCTATATACCAAGCTTTACTACTCATATTTTTGAGGTGACCATACCATGCGTAGGTCATAAAACAGTTGCTCAACACTAGCATGAGCACCGAAACTACATAGGGAGAGAAAATTTTTGATAACATATTTTATAAAGTCTATAGTCGACGGTCAACAGTCAACAGTTAATGGTTTTTGGTTAATATTTTATATAAATCGAATAGGGCTTGATTGGCAGTGCGGTGTTGGTGCTGTTGGCGTGTGGTGGTGAACACATAGCGATTGCAAACTACTTCGTTGCGCGAGGCTACTGCCACATACACCAATCCGAGTGGTTTCTCATCAGTAGCACCAGTTGGGCCCGAAATGCCTGTGGTGGCAATGGCATAGTCGGCTCCTGTTGCTGCCAAACATCCTCGTGCCATTTCGACGGCTGTCTCTTCCGACACTGCTCCATATTGCTCCAATGTTTCGTGACGCACACCGAGCAATCGTTCTTTCAATTCGTTGGAATAGGCAATGATGCCACCTTTATAATATGCCGACGAACCTGACGTCTCGGTTATGAGATTGCCAATGAGTCCGCCAGTGCAACTTTCGGCAGTAGCCACCATAGCTCCTTGCTGTTGCAACAATTTGCCGATAGCCATCGAAATAGTTTCATCATCATATCCATATATATTTTCACAAATAAGCTTTTGCAATTTAACGATTTGCTCTGCCACCTCTTGCTCTAACAAATTTTTCAACAAATATTTATCTGTTATCTGTAATCTGTTATCTGTAATCTTTGAGGCATAGGCTGAGAGGCGAAGGCGCACTTTACCAGCTTCGGGGAGGTATGCCAACTTGATGTGCGCAGGTAGAGCATCTTCCCAATGGGCTATTTTGTCTGACAAAAACGATTCGCCGATGCCGAATGTCAATATTGTTTTGTGCACAATGGCTTGCGAACCAAGTCGCTCTTCGAGCAGTGGCAATATGTGGTTTTGCATCAACCACTTCATCTCGAAAGGCACGCCGGGCATGCTGATAACGATTTTTTCAGAAGGTTTCGCTTCTGTTTGTAGAGACGCAATATATTGCGTCTCTACTATGGAAGAAACTTCGGATTGCATCTCTGCAGATGTGTCACTCTTCTTCGGCATAGGTTGCTCGAAGGTTGCTTGAGCATTAGGTAGGGTAAACATCATACATGGCGCTGTGCCCACCTCGTTTAATATCACCTTGCAGCGACTTGGCACAAGAGCTTGCGCTTGATTGATTTCGGTGAAAGGCAATCCACGACGCTCGAAAAATCGTGCCACTTGGTCGTAAGTAGGCTGATGTCGCACAAGTGTGTCGCCAAAGTATTCACACAATACGGTCTTCGTGATGTCGTCTTTAGTCGGACCCAATCCGCCAGTGATGAGCACTACGTCTGCCTCGGCAAGAGAGCGGTCGAGCTGTGTGCGAATATCGTCTGCTCCGTCGGAGATGACGCTAATGTTGGTCACCTTAATATTGCGCTTGTTCAACTCCTCTGCCATCCACGATGCGTTGGTGTTGACCACCTGACCGATGAGCAATTCGTCGCCTATATTTATGATATGTGTTGTCATACGCGGAATATCTGTTTTACACCTTTGATGGTGTGTAGTTTTTTGAATAATGCCTCGAGTTGCGATGCTTGGCGCACCACGAGGGTGATTGTGCCTTCGAATAACCCTGCGTTGGAATCGACTGATATCGAGCGCATATTGATGCCTTGCTCTTTGCTTATGACGGATGTGATGTTGGTCACAATGCCTATGTCGTCGCGCCCAATGATGCGAATTGTGGTTGTATATTCGCCTCCTGTCGAGCCACCTGCCCAACGTGCATTGACTATACGATAGCCAAACCGCGAAATGAGTTGTGGTGCATTAGGACAATCTTTTTTATGGATTTTTATACCTCCCGACACCGACACGAAGCCAAATATCTCGTCGCCATAGATTGGGTTGCAGCATCGAGCCAATGTGTAGTCTACGTTCTTGAGGTTGCGGTCAATCACCAATGCATCGTCTTTTGCGGTGATGCGTTGCAATTCGGTCTCTTGCTCGTAGCCATCGGCTGTGCGAGGTTGTGTTGGGGTCTGCTCTTGTGCCTCGAAACCTTCGGTCATCCAATCGCGCAACTGAAGGAGGTTGACCTTCTCCTGATTGATAGCTACATAGAAGTCCATCAATGTTTTATAGCCCAACTTACGCGCCGCTTTGTTGACCAACGAGTCGTCGAACTCGAGTTTCCAATTCTTCAATCGGCGAAGCAATGTTTCACGCCCATTCTCTGCCTCGCGATGTTCTGCCTCTTTGAGGGCTTGCTTTATGCGCGAGCGTGCCTTCGAGGTCTTGGTCCAATTGAGCCAATCGGCACGAGGCGTTTGTGTTGGCGAAGTGAGCACCTCCACTTGGTCGCCATTCTGCAATTCGTATTTGAAGCTAACGTGTTTGCCGTTGACTATGGCGCCCATACATTGCGAGCCTATCTTGGTGTGGATGCCAAAGGCAAAATCGAGCACCGTAGCCCCACGATGCAACTGATGCAAATCGCCTTTAGGAGTGAACACGAAGACATCGTCGTCGTAGAGTTGCATTTTGAACTCGTTCATCACCTCTGCGCCATCTTCGCTTTCGCCGCCACCTTGCTCAAGCATATCGCGAAGGTTTTTGAGCCACTCGTCCATCTGCGCCGAGTCGCTCTTACCGCCTTTATATTTCCAGTGTGCCGCCACACCTTTCTCTGCCACCTCGTCCATGCGCTCGGTGCGAATTTGCACCTCTACCCACTTGCCTTCGGGGCCCATCACGGTGACGTGCAACGACTCGTAGCCATTGCTCTTTGGCACTGATATCCAATCGCGAAGTCGCTTGGTGTTGGCGGTGTACATATCTGTCACAACCGAAAATGCTTGCCAACAAGCCGACTTCTCGCGCTCCACCGGACAATCTATTATAATACGAATGGCAAACAAGTCGTACACCTTCTCGAATGGCACTTGCTGTTTGCGTATCTTGTTCCAAATAGAGTGTATACTTTTTGTTCTGCCCTTAATCGAAAATTTCAACCCCTCGGCTTCCAATCGTGCCTTCACTGGTTCGATAAATTTCTTGATATAGGCATCGCGACTACGCTTTGTTTCGTTCAACTTAGTGGCTATCTCTTTGTATATCTCGCGCGAAGTGAATTTGAGCGAAAGGTCTTCCAACTCGGTTTTGATGCCATACAACCCCATGCGGTGAGCCAATGGTGCGTAGAGGTACGACACCTCGCGCGCTATCTCTTGTTGCTCCGACTCGCTATAGTATTGCAGATTGCGCATTGTGTCCAATCGCTCTACAATCATAATCATAATCACACGAACGTCACGCGCAAAAGATATCAACAATTTACGGAAATTCTCGCTCTCTACCGCCACTTTACGACTATACAAATCATACACCTTCGTCAATCCTTCGACTAGTTCTGCTGTCGTTTCGCCATAACGCTCTTCTACATACGAAATTGGTGTTTCTGTCTTGTATATCAAGGTGTACAACAATATTGCTTCTATCGAATGGTGCCCAAGCGATATCTCGCGGTGAGCAATCATGGCTGTGCGCATCGATTTTGCCAATGCCTCGAGCGTCACATCATGCTCGGTGGTGAATCGGCGGATGTCATTCTTCAATCGCGTCATATATTTTGGGTCTATCCTTCTGCCCTCGACGCTCATAAAATCGCGATAGACCTGCAAAAATTCTCTCTTTTCCATCATCTGATTATATTCCTTTCAATGTGTATTCGCTGTTGTTGTCAACTATTCGTATCAAATAAAATCCTTGTGGTTTGACGAAATTCATCACCTCGCCATTGCCCACCTTGTGCCACAACAATCGGCCTAATGCATCGTAGCAATAGACATCGGCACCTGCTGCCACACCCATCAACTCGGCTCTATCGCCATCTACTAGCAAGACAGCATCCTCAACATCACTAGCCTCATACGCTGTCGTTGGCTCAGGTTCTGACTTGCAGATTTTTATACTATCAACATAAAAACGATTGGTATTAGCATAGATTTTTATAGCACTATTCACCTCAAAATCCTCTAACTCAAAGGCAACTGTTGTATTCACTGCCGATACGTCTGCTATTTTCACCACTTCGCCATCTATCTCGAAACTTATGGTTGCATCGGCACTATAGCCTCTACCTACAAACTCTACCTCTGCTTTGCCTGCTATCGGAATTTGTGGTGTAATGATATATCCTGCTTCGCTGCTCGACCCTACCTTTACTAACCCTGCACTACAAAAAAGTTTATATCCACTCCAACCTAAATTGTCGGCATAACTATCAATATCTTCGGTAATATCGAGACTACTTTCGGCAATAAGTTCATCAAACGTCTCTACGAAACAATATCCATCTTCGGCTCCTATGTTTTTCATAAACGAAAAACTTATCACCTCTTTTTTCTCTTCTATATTTGTTATTGGATACGACGCATAAGGGGTATATGACGTCACCCCTACCCTGCCTGGAAACAAGTCGCCTGCCTTACCATTATTGCCATCGGTGGCTTTGCCATCGGCCTCAATCAAATCATACCCTTGTTTGTTTCTGTCGTTATTAGGCACATTATTCAACCAGTCTTTTTCATCATAAACGGTCTTGGTAATCATCAAACCATGCCATGGCAAATACTTATCCCATCCTGTTTTCTGACGATTCTCGAGTAAATAATATGTTGCCGGATCTGGATTACCTCCATCGAGATTGTGTTTGCCTGTCTTGGTAATGATATATGCCTTGTTGCTCTTTTGCAACGCTTCTAGTGTATAGTCGCCCTCTTGATTCAATATCTCAGGGGTCAACCATCCAAGATAAAAACGCTCATGAGCCGAATATGTCGGCGGTGTCTTACTATTATTTAGATACGACCCTGAATCCATAATATCCCATTGTCCTAAAGTCTTATGATTCGACCCATAATCTGTTATATAAAAATCGGGCAACCCAAGCACATGACTGAATTCATGACAAAAAGTGCCTATACCACATATATACTCACCCGATGAGCGTTGCAACTCCGAGGCACAAGCATAACCTGACAATCTCTTTCCATCATACACCAACTCGCCCTCTACATAGTGACTATATACCTCCCATGCGTGCGGCCAAATAGTATTATCTGGCGCACCTTCGTTCTCGCCATAGCCTGCATAATAGACAAATATATTATCTATACGTCCATTGTCATCTGTATCATAATCCGCAAAATCTATATCCTCTATCGAATCCAACATCGCCACTGCATCAACCACCATTTGATCGGGATGCATATCCGAGCCATTCTCGTCGTTCTGACCATAATAGCCCATCTCTCTACTCAATTTATATGGACCATACACATCGAAATGAGGTATATATTGCCCATTCGAGGCTGCTCGAAAATAATCACTTGCCGACCCCGTAGCTCCATCATGGTTATAACCTTCTTTATTCAACATATCGTCAAAGTCCTGACGTGTCTTTTTGAACGACACATCGCTGAACTCTACCAATATCACCAACCCTCGCTCGGCATGATGAGGTGCTCGATGACGGGTAGTGTAACTAGTGGAAAGTTGAGAACTATGTATCCTCTTTTTCAATAACTGCTGACCTCCGACCATCGACTGTTGTGCATCAACTATCTCCCATCGACCATCTTCCATCTTTTTTACCCTCTGCCCATCAAGTGTTTCATAATAATGACAATTCTCATCGCCACACAATCTGACTTGCAACTCCGTGCCATCGGGCTGCTTCAAGATCATAATACCTGGCCTTGCTGGCACTGCCCACACATCAACACACACCAATACACTCGCAACACACAATACAATCAAAAATAAAAAACGTTTCATATAATTCATATAAGTTTCATATAATTAATATAAATAGTAAATTCTAAAAAAAACATATATTTTTCCACAATCAATACGGGCTGAAAGTCCCAATAGTCCATAACCCAATGGCATCGCCTTGAGCCAACAATCAACCCTCACGCAATCAATACGGGCTGAAAGCCCCTCTAGTCCATAACCCAACGGCATCGCCTTGGGCCAACAATCAACCCTCCCTCAATCAATACAGGCTGAAAGCCCCTCTAGTCCATAACCCAACGGCATCGCCTTGGGCCAACAATCAACCCTCACGCAATCAATACGGGCTGAAAGCCCCAATAATCCATAACCCAATGGCATCGCCTTGAGCCAACAATCAACCCCACTAATCATTCGCCCTGAAAGGGCAAAAGTACAAAACTCACTCAATCTTTAAACAAATATGCCTCATCATAATCAACCTCATAAAGAGTTAAAAATGATTTATACTCATCATTAAACGATTGTTTTTGATGATGCTGAGACTGATTCTTTATATAATTAAGTGTTTTATCCACCACAGACTGACTCACAGAAAAACATCCATATCCGCCTTGCCACGCAAAATTTTTATAATATTGCTCATCTACCGTTTTTATCCACCTACTACTATTACGCTTAATTTCTTCTACCAAATGTGAAATTGTCTCTTCACGAGACAATAAACAAAGTGCGTGCACATGGTCTTCAATTCCACCAACCCAAATATTCACACATCCTGTTTTATTTATCAATTGACCAATATAAGCATGCACGCGTTCTAAATCGTTTGTTCGGATTTGAGGACTAATTGTTTTAATATGAAATACCAAATGCAAATATACTTTTGATAATGATTGTGGCATAATTATTCATCTTTTGCCCTTTCAGGGCGTAATAAAAAACATATATCTCATCTCCCCAAGGCGATGCCATTGGGCTATAAACATACTACGTATGAATAGGCTTTCAGCCTATTTTTTATATATTCTCACATATACAAAATTCACCTCCCCCGCAATCAATACGGGCTAAAAGCCCCTCCAGTCCATAACCCAACGGCATCGCCTTGAGCTAGCAATCAACCCTCACACAATCAATACGGGCTAAAAGCCCAATAGTCCATAACCCAATGGCATCGCCTTGGGCTAGCAATCAACCCTCACGCAATCAATACGGGCTGAAAGCCCCAATAATCCATAACCCAATGGCATCGCCTTGAACTAGCAATCACCTCCCCCGCAATCAATACGGGCTAAAAGCCCCTCCAGTCCATAACCCAATGGCATCGCCTTGAACTAGCAATCACCTCCCCCGCAATCAATACGGGCTGAAAGCCCCTCCAGTCCATAACCCAATGGCATCACCTTGAGCCAACAATCAACCCTCACGCAATCAATACGGGTTGAAAGCCCTCTAGTCCATAACCCAATGGCATCGCCTTGGGCGAACAATCAACCCTCACGCAATCAATACGGGCTGAAAGCCCCTCCAGTCCATAACCCAACGGCATCGCCTTGGGCCAACAATCAACCCTCACACAATCAATACGGGCTGAAAGCCCCTCTAGTACATAACCCAACGGCATCGCCTTGGGCTAGCAATCAACCCTCACTAATCATTCGCCCTGAAAGGGCAAAAGTACAAAAATTATTCCTCACTCCTAACTCCTAACTCCTCATTGTTAAGCACAAATCGCTTGTAATACGAAATCAACAATGTCGTAAACGGCAACGCAATAATCATACCCACAATGCCCAATAGCGACCCCCACGCCGACAACGACAACAATATCACCGCCGGATTCAACCCCATGGCCTTACCCATAATCTTAGGCACTAAGAACAAATCCTGAGTGCCCTGCACCACCAAAAACACTATAAAACACCCCAACAACACCAACCAAAAATTTGAATCTCCCTCTGCACTCTTCACCAAACACAACAACACCACCGGCACAACACCCACCGTTTGCAAATATGGCACCAAGTTCAACACCCCGATGAACAACCCCACCGTGATAGCCATAGGCAATCCAACTATCTTAAATCCAATCGCAAACATCACACCCACAATCAATGCCACAAGGCTCTGACCACGAAAATATCTATTCATCCCACTCTCCAAATCCTCAAACACGCCCTCCACCAACTCTCTATACTTTGGAGGTATCATCTCGCGTGCACCCCTATTGATTTTCTCATAATCAACCAGTATAAACACTACGTACAAAAACACCACAAACACCACAAACACGCTTGCTATCGCATCCCACGTGCCCGACACCAAACCCTTCACGCTCGGCAACACACTCTCTATCGCACCCTTCACAGTCTCTGGATTCAACCACTTCTCCACATCCACACCCTCCATTACACCAGCCAACCACGCCACAATTTCATTATCCACAAACTGCGATTTATAGCCTGCAATATGTAACCTGTAATCTGTAATCTGACGAATTTCGTTCGCCACGGCTGGAACTACTGCCACGCCCAACCCCACAATCACTATCGCAATAAACAATAGCGCTATAGCAATCGACACTCCACGATTGCCCACCCTCATCTTGTATTGCACAAACTTCACCAGCGGATGTATCAAATAGGCCAACAACCACCCAATCAAAAACGGCAACAACACACTGCTCAACCTATTAACCAACAGTGCCAAACCTACAATCACAGCCAACGCTATGACCAACCTAACTACTCTATCAAATGTATATTTCATAACACAAAAAATATAAATTATACTCTTGAATAAATACCCTCTCCCGCTATGTGTTCATAATTTCAAACACCACACCAATATAGAGTACAAAGTTAAGAAAAAATTATAATCTATACAATTAAAAAACATTAAAAAATTTATATCAAAAGACATAATAATAAAATAGCTTCCCTAATCGATTAGGGAAGCTATTTTAAAAATGATAATATTATACGATGAAAATATTTAATCTTATTTTACCACAATTTTGCTTTGATAGATATTGCCATTACCTGATGTAATACGTACAAGGTATACACCACGCACTGATAATGCATCTATTGCTATTGGATAAACAGTTGGTTCAGAAACGTATACTCGTTGTCCGACTGCATCAAATACTTCTACCATCAAGCCCAACATTTCTTCTGTTGTGAAGTCAGTTTGAACTAAGAATGCATTGTCTGCTTTAACTGGATTTGGCACAAGTACCAATTCTGTTAGATTAACATTATTCATTGCTATACCAGTTCCTACTTCAAGAATAAGTGTGATAGTTGAGTCGCAACCATCCACCGACACTAATTCATTTGTATATGTACCTGCTACAGACAATCCTTCGAAGTTATCATCATAATAACGTTCGCCATCTTTAATTGTAGCATTGATTGTTGTACGCAAGTCTGGTAATACAGTTGCCTTGAGAATTACGATTGAGTCACAACCTAATTCTGTTACAAACTGTTCTGTATATGTGCCAGTTTCAGTAATAGTTTGTGCACCAAATTGATAACTTTCACCGAAACAAATGTTCTTAGTGAGTTCTACACGAATGGCTTCTTTAACATAGAGTACCAATGTTATGATAGAGTCACATCCTGTAAGTTTAGAAACAAGTGTATCTGAATAAACCCCTGTTCTATCATACTCAACTCCATTCCATACTACAGAATTGCCATAACAGATTGTATCTATAGTCATAATTTCTTCTACAGGAGTAACAGAAAGATTGAGTACTACCACAGAGTCACAACCATTTGCAGCTGTCAATTTTTGTTTATATACGCCTGCTTCGGTCAAACTTTGGAAATTATATTTAGCATACACATCACCTTCGCATATAGATTCCTCAATAACAGTTTCGATAGAAGGAGTTATGTTGATATTAAGATCTATTCTGTTGTCATGTTTTGCTCTGTTTTCATACATGTGAGAGAACTGATTTGAACCTACCTCAATATCTTCATATTTAATATCAAAATGCTCATCATAGTAATCTTCCATTCCACACAAAGAAACGCTCATAGTCTCGATGTCATAAGCATTAATGTGCACGTTATCCAAATGGACTTCCATTGTTGAATTTTTATGATTAGAAACAACATAGAATGCAACTTGAACTACTTTATTTGCAAATTCGCTCAAATCAATTCTGATATGTTCGCCTGTATTTGGAATAGCATGCAATTTAGCTCCTTGCCATGTTGTAGTTGAATCATATACCCATCTTGGATTTCCGATTTCGTTTACTGCAACGATAAACTTGTCGTCTGTGTCGGCATAATCTTCTGGCGAAATAGGATAGTTAGAACCCATATCTGTGAGAGCAAGATCGAATGTCAATTGATAATTTTCGCCTCCAGACAAATCGATATTAGGTGATACCAACCAACGAGTTGTTCGTACTTCCTCATCTATATTTTCTGTTATAACAGAAATATGACGTGTAGAGAACATACCTTTTTCGCTAAGTGATTCACAAGAATTCCAACCACCTATGATAGCTACTCTTTCATTAATAACTGTCAAATCAAGTTCTGGACAATATGAACTGAGAAGTGGCGATGTAGCACGTTTCCAGTCTAAAGGACAATAGCTTGAAACTGAGAAGTCTTCGTCATACGAGATGCCATTTGGAGTTGTAAATTCTATGATTGTTGAGAAACCAGAAGTTTCTACTGCCGAACATAGACTTTGTGTTCTCGCATAATATTTTGTTGATGGAGACAAGCTGTCAAATTTGAATGAAGGGAAACGTTCTGAAATTTGCTCAACTACATCATTTTCAAATGTAGCGTCTGTTGAAAGTTGAACAAGATATTGTGGCGCATCACAAGCCGATGCCGCTGTAATTGTTGCTGAAGTTGATTTCAAGTTAGAAACTTTCAATGTTGTTGGAGGAATACATGAAACCTTCGACAATTGAATATCATCAACATATACGCAGTTGGCTTTGCCATAATCATCATTTTTCAAAACTAAATATTTACCTTTCATATTAGAAAGAGGCAACACAAATTGTACCCAATATTCTTCACCATTTTGATCGCTTGTTGCCAAAGTTGAATTTGGTATTGAACCAGCTTCTACAGGGTACTCTACATCTTTAATTTTTCTGTATGTCGTTGGATCATTAGGGTCTGTCATTACACCAACAGTAAGTTTACGCGCATATGTTGTGTTATTATACGAAACATACAACTTACCTGTTGCTTGTGTATAGAAAGGACGCATCCAGAATGAGAATAACAACGAGTCTGAATCTTCGTCATCAATCAAAGGCAATACAACATAACCACCTGCTCCTTTTGATGTACTTGCATACAAACGCAAAGCATAATCACCACTGCGAGAATATTTCACAGTTGTGTTTTCGATTACATAAGGAGTGTATTGTGCATTTGCTGATGTGAATTGAAGACCTGCATTTTCTACAACAAAACATCCTGCTGGTTTATTGTAAAGTGTGTTTGTTCCTGAACCTTCATAACTTGGCAAATATACATCGCCTTCGTTGTCGAATGTGAACATAGTTCCAAGTGCAACTGGCGAACACAATGTTTCGAATGTAGCAGGACCTACCCATTGACTGCTATTAGCATCAGAACAGTACGATTTTACATATACATAATATTTTGTACTACCTTCAAGATTGTCGATATTCACAAAAGTAGTGCTTACTGTATCTGTAAATACAACTTGAGATGAAGTCATTTGCGACAAATCTGCAATTTCTTCTTTTGTCACTACTACTACATACTCTGATTGTTGTTCTACAATTGGAGTCCAAGATGCATAACCTTTATCATATGAAAGATATTTTGCTGCCAATTGATATGGTTGAGCGCATGCTTCTTTGTTGATAACAACATTATCTACAACTGCACCACGTACGCTATATTGTGGAGTTGAAGATGCTGCATCGTTTTCCCAATAGAATACCAAATTATAAATACCTTCCATTTCTGGAGTAATTACAACATAGCCTTCTTGTTTTACCCATTGCGATGCCAAAGCTAATGTTGTATCGATAGAGCTATTGTAAGATTCTGTAGCGCTTACTTTATTGCTCAAATCAACAACATCGATTGGTTGTTTTGTAATATCAGTTGTTATTGTACCTGCAAGATTTCCGTTAATATCTTTCACACTTGCATCACCTCCAACGAATTGATAGTCTGCTGATGTCAAGAATGCACGTAAATAATCTTTATCGGTTTCGCCATAACATGTCCAGTCATAAGAAACTTTATAAACTCCAGAAGTTAAATAAACTGTACGATAAGACCATGACTTAGATGCTACATCGGCTTTGTAATTAGCTGTTGCACCATTATCATAAGAGATATACAAGCCATTATCGGCTGGTGACATAGAGCCCAAACTTGATGAATTAGATTTTTTGTCAGAAACCACTTTGTCATCATCTACACCAATATACCATTGGTTTTGTTGTGCAGTTTGAGCAAAACGCCATGAAGCATTTTCGGTTGCATCGTCGAATGTAATTGTTACAGGATATTCCGACAATGGTTTCACAAGGGTTGAATATGTTCCCATTAGAACCCACTCTGATTGGTCTTTTGTTGTACAATTAGCACGAACATATACATCATATTCTGTATCTTCAGCAAGGTTAACTATAGTAAATGCTGTGTCTTGAACCGACATTGTAGTGCCTTCTGTCTCATTATTGAACCCTTTTGGACCATAATTTACATCATACGAAAGTGCTCCGTAGTGTACGAACGACAAAGTAAGTGAATTTTCGGTTCTTGAAATAAACTTAAATTCTTCTGGTTCATAACAAGCTTTTTCTACTTCTACCGAAATATCATCAATAAAAACATATGTAGAAGTTGAAATATAATTCATCTTGAATGCAATATGTTTTGCTGTACCTTGATATGATTTCAACGAAACTTCGTATTCTTCCCAAACTTTAGCTGTTGTTTTGTAGAGAGAGATAGTCTCAATTGCTTCAAATGAACCACTAATGTCATTAACATCTGATACAACACCAACTGTCAATTCTATAGATTTTTTTGCCACACTTGGACATGCATAGAATGTCACTTTACATTTTGACAAACGGTCGATATCTATTGCTGCAGATGCAATATAAGACGTAAGTGTAGAAGTATTTCTAAGTTGAACAGAGCTGCTACCACTATGAACAGGTGAAGTCGCAATTTTAGGATATGCAGTTGATGTTGCAGAATAGAATGTATTCCAACAATTCAATCCATCTGCCTCAAAATCTTCAGTGTATGGCAACTTAGCAGATTGATAACAATTTGTTGTAATCATTTGATAAGAACTCCATTCTCCATAACTGTTTTCGCCACAAATAGCACGAGCATACAAATAATATTTAGTGCTATAATCCAAACCTATAACATCGTCTGAATAACCATTGATTACTACCGATGGCAACAAAGTATCTGCATCTAATTGTTCTGCAGTATAAATTTTTGTTGTATATTTCACTTGATATTTAGTAGCATCTGATGTGAATTTCAACGAAACAGATGTGTCAGTCACATTTGTAACACTAAATACTGTGAAACATTCTGGAATAGTATCAAATGAAATATTATCGATATATACCTCATTCGAACTATTAAATTCCGACAAGAACATTACTCTACGACCTAGGAAACCATAGTCGTCGCCTTCATATTTATTGAAATATACATCGTATGGACGAACTGATGCATCAAGGTCAAGTGTATCTACGGGAACAAATGAAGACAATTGGTCTGCTTCTGTTACAATACCTACAACCAATTTTTGAGCATAAGATGTACCTGTTTTTGCTGCTGCATACAATCTCATGCGTAGACGTGAAATACTATCCACATTAATAGCAGGAGTAATAGCATAAGCTCCATTAGCTGCTTCACTTGAATTCAACTTAAGAGCTTTTGAAGCATCAACACCTTTAGATGAAACTATAGATGGTATATAACTTGTTGCTGTCGCATCTGTTTTGTTGCCTACTGTATAGCATGGAGGATATTTTTCTTCATAAGTCTCAAATGTTTCTACACCCATTTGATATGAATCAAGTTCAACACAGTTGGTGCGGAACAACAAATAGTTTGACCATGAACTTGTTTCCTCTGAGCCACAAAGGTTCTTAACATAGACATAGTATTTTGTGTTAGGTGTCAAATTCGATAGTTTAAGAGTATCTGCTTCAACTTGCTGAACTGACACAATAGCACTTGAACCATTAAGAATTGCTGTGTCCAACATATTTGTCGCTATTTTCTCGGTTGACACAAGCACTTGCGATGTTCCTTCGCCACCTGGTATTTTCCATGCAACTGTAGCACAATCTGTCGAAACCTCTTTTAGTTCAAGATTTTCAGGACGACGACATGTTTTTATATAATCCACACAGATATCATCTATGTACATCACACCAGATACATAATCGCTACTTGTTATGAAGGTAATATATTCTCCATCACCTTCATAATTGTCGAATGTAACAATAAATTCTGCAAATTCTTGCACCAAAGGATGTTTAATCTCAGAAACTATCTCTATATTTGCTGTATCAAATGGTGTTTTCATAACACCGATAGCAATAGAGTTTCCTATAGTAGATGCACAATAAAATCTAAACGACAACTGCAATTTTTTCAATGGCTCTGCCATTCTTGGCAATGACATAAACACTTGTTGATCCAATTTGTCTTTGGCTTTATTAAATTGCACCAATTTAGATGTGAAACTAATAACACTAGGATAATAACTTGTGCTATATTTCAAAGGTGTCGCACCCATACATTGCACAGTAAACACCTCTTCTGTTGCAGATGCCAAATAACTTGGATTTTCAAAATCTTCGACATATGGAATTGGTTCTCGTTGACGACACTCTGTAACAAACGATTCTGTAAAACTCCATTTTCCAGGGAGTCCGTCACTACAAATTGGCTGAACCCAGAAGAAATACTCTTTCTTAGGGAACTCTAATCCTGTAAATTCTATTCTATTTGTTACAACTGTTGTATCAAAAAGGAATACACTATTGTCTAAGAGGTCCAAAGAATCAATGTCATAAGGTTTTTGAGCCAAACGAACATTCCATTCTGTGTTACCATCAGCATCCCATGTAAGAGTTACTCGTGAAGGGTCATATTCTGCACTCTCCCATTTTGTGTTTTGAACGATTGAACACATTGGAGATTCCGAGAATACAACATTATCAACAAGGAATTCATTAACACCCGAATCCTCAAAACCTTTTCTATCTATTTTAATTGCAAAGAAATTACCTTCTAAGTTATATTTACCAATAGAATAGAAATAGAAACTTTTCGAATCTTCTGATGTAATTGTGTCAAATGCTTGGAATGAATTAATATCATTTGCATCTGTCATCACACCCACATAGAATCTATACGATTCGCTCAATGCTTTTCTTACATTAAAACGAACGTCTGTTCTATCTGGATTTATCATCTCAGGGAATATAGTAACCATGCTACCTTTGAGAAGTGGAGATACTCGCATGTGCAACTCTTGTTCCATCATTGTCATCATACAGTTAGGGAATTGTTCATAAACTGTAGTCAAAATATTAAGACGATTGTCCATATATGTAGGGTCTTGCATTACTCCCACACCAACATTACCACTACCAATGCCAATACCACCGCTACCACCTCCTGATGAAGTAGCAACAACTGGAGCCGAGTAGATACCTACTGTAGGCACATACGATGTAGATGGTTGATCTGTAATATTAAAATCATAAGTCATCGGATAGGCCGAAATATTGCCTATTGTTCTTACTCTCTTATAATAACTCCAATCACCTCTCTCGCCATCAACAATTGCGCGTGCATAAACAAAATATTCTTTATTAGCTTGCAAACCTTCAATCACTTGCTTATTTGCAATCTCTTGACGCACTACATCAGTTGCTGTTGCCAATTGTGCTTCAGGCAATTGTTTGTCACTTACTACAACCTCATATTGAGAATAATTGTTTTGGAAATTCAATTCCAACGATGCCGCTTTTTTCACTTGAACTGTAAAATTAGGCACCTCAATATTTTTTTCAATATGAATATCTAAATCATCGATAAAGAAGAGATTTGATCCCTCAAAATCTGACATGAAGGCAATAAACTTACCTGCGCCCTCATAATTTTCCAAAGAGACAAAACATTCATAATAATCACAAATATTTGCAACTTCAACTGTATCTACTGGCACAAATGTTTGCTTGTCAGCAGGATTAGTCATAACACCTACTATTATCGCAAAATTATCAGGTGATAATACTCTTGGTTGATTATAATGAATTGTTTTCCATGAGATACGAACCTCGCTCATATCATCTACATCCAACAATGGAGTAGTTGCATATGCCCAAACACCCGCTGGTATTGGTTTTGAATCGATACCACTTATATTAACCTCGCCAAAAGCCAACGCAAATGTTGTATCCGAAGAAAAATAATGTAGTCTATCCTCTGACATATAAGAGTTTATGAAAGGACGACATGCCTCATTGCTACTAAAGTAATACCATGTGTCAAGCTTAGTGTCATAACCAGCCGTAGCTTTAACATTGAAATCCTCGAAATAAGGCAAACCTTTTATATTCGCTGTTGTGAAAGAGTCAACTACCCACGCACTGCTTTCATCAAAACAATTCGATTTGATATAGCAATAATATTTAGTTGCAGGATTTAATGAGTTCAATTGAAAACTCCAAAGTGCACTAATGTCTTCTGAAAAAACAAAGTCTGATGAACTCATTTCTTCTATTTGCTCTACATCATATTTGTTTGTCGACAATTTAATAGAAAATGATTCAGCATCAAACGCACCAAGCCAACTCAACACTGCCGAGTTATTAGAAATCTCTTTGAACACAATGTTGTAAGGGTCCATACAATTTGGTGTTGAACGTACAATTACTTTATCAATAACCACACCATGACCAAGATTATCTGTTGCTTCAAATGCGATTTGGTATGTTTTCGTACCACTATTCAAACGCAATGTATCTGATTGCCATCTGTTCAATGGTTTATCAAACACCTTAAGTTCTACCCATGGGTTTTCTGGTGATGTACGATACAACACCTTCAAGGTATCAAAGTCCGATGCCCAACGATCTTGAGCATGAGCAAAAACCAAAATAGGTTGATACAAATTCGACACATCCAGAACAGGCAAAACCAAACGTGTTTTTGCGTTTTTAGTTACTTTCGATGTATTACGAAACGCCAAACGATATGTTCCATCAAAAACATTCGATGGATGAGAAAGGTCTGTACTCTCAACTGTCCAGTTGATGTCACCCGACAAATTCTCTTGTATCCAATCCTGAGGGATACCATTCTCAAAGCTCTCATTGATAATCTCTCCATATTCCTTAGAATACAGAATGTGTGTCGTCAACAATACTGCCAACAATACAAAGAGTTTTTTTAATTGATTTTTCATAAAATATTAATTTAGTAATTAAGAAATAATCTACCTAAAAGATCATCTGCGCTCAACTATCTAACTTGTATTTTATAACTGTAACTAATAGCACGATTTGCATCAACAAAATGCAACAAATACACACCTGCTGCGTTAGGCGACACAAAATACGGAGTATCTTCATCTACATAAAATTCATCTAACAATTGCCCAGTAATACTATAAACAAATATTCTACCCTCAAACAATCCCTCAATATAAACACGTTGCGATTTATCCAACAACGTCATTTTCAACAAATCAGTTCCGTCCAACAAATCATCAACGGCAGTACCTTCATCTCCCGGACATATCGGACAAGTTGGCATAACAACTCCATCATCAGCACGCTCCAATTCCAAATAATAACAATCTCCTGGACTAAATGTCTCTCCTTCTCTCAAATAAAGATAAGGACTAGTTTCACCCTCCATTATTTCATCATTCTTGTACCATTGATAGCTCACAAAAGTATAACCACCATTAAATTCTTCATTGTAAATAGAGATAAGATTGTCAAACTTAGGTTGCATAATCGAAGCACTATAATACACATCAAAATTTAACGTCAAAGTATCAGCATCGCAAATAACAGATTCATCTTCGAAAAATATAGATGCCGAATAACTATTCGGACGACAGTTTTCTGGTATTCTAATAGTAAATGTTTCATTACTCAAATCCACAGGAACTCCTTTTTGGTCCACAAAACCACATCTATGCGCCAATGCGTCAAACAAGACAGAATAGAATTTTGGTTCTCTACTACCTTCTTCCAAGTTATACTTAATCTCAATCTCAGTTTCTCCCGAACAAAAAGCTCTATAATTTTCCCCAAAATCCACAGTAATAGGATCTTCAACATAAAGATTCAAGAACACCACACTATCGCAACCATATTCGGTATCAAACACAGCACGATAATTACCCGTAGTTTTCAACTCTTGCCCATCAAACACATATACGTCATTCGAACAAATAGTATCACTTATATACACATCGTCTGGCAAAGGCAAAAATTTCACATCAAGCACAGTCACACTATCACATTCCCAACAATTTTGCAACTTCTCGGTGTACACACCATCCACTGCGATTGTTTTTTTATTAAAACTACGAACCGAACCCTCGCAATATATCTCATGAAGCGTATCGTTATGAGCATAAATAGGTGGCACTATGATAGTAGTAGAAAAACTACTATCGCAAGCTCTATCCGAGATATAAGCCGTGAGTGATACTACAAGAGTATCTCCATCATTCGAAACTGTGTACGAAACATCATTTGTCTCTGTTTTATACTCTGTTTTGCCGTTATCAATAACCCACTCAAAGGCTTCGCAAGGCTCAGTTGTTGGAACCGACACACTATCAATTCGAGTATACACACAACTTTTGTTACGCAAAAATATCTTATTCTCACAATTTTTCGCAACCCACTCCCATTCAAACTCTGCATGAGGATAACGAGGTAATACCGATGTCGACAATTCAAAACCGCATCCATCAACATCTACATAATCAACCCTACAATAATAAGTCGTCGTATCATTAGTTGGAACCCTGATAGAGCGTTCCGTAGAAACTGCATTCTCTCTATCTTCAGTCTTTGTCCAAAAATATTTAAATCCATCAGGTGCCTCCATTTCCATCTCCAACTCATCACCACAACCCGTACTTTTTATGACAGCATCCACACAGTCGAGCGTAAAATAAGCATAACCCCCGTGAGCCGTACGCGTACAGTCCTGAGTTATCAAACGTATTTGAATCGTTTGACCATGATACTCCGAGAGATTAAGACCAATCGCAGTCCAATCTTTCCACACATAATTTCCATGCTTACTCCACTTCACATTACCATCTGGAGTAAACTCAAATTCGCCACACTTACGACTAATAACCTTACCCCATTCGTCTATCAATTCAAGTTTGAAATATGGGTCTGCCTCCGGACCATGACCTGGTGCCTCAAGCACTACGGCATATTTCATCAAAATAATATATGCTTCTGTTGTATCAACATAGTGCTCATACGTAATACCCTCTGCTTGCGCATCTACGTCCCAGTTGCCAAGACGAACCGAAGCAAAAGAGCCATCAGGGATAGTTTTCAACCTATTCCCTGTGCGAGGGTCATATTCTCCCTGTTTCCAGTTTACGGTATGACGACTTCGCATATTATTCGACCCAAAGTCCAAAGGTCCAGCGCCCGAAGTACCCAAATTTGTAAGGTTCAATATCGCGCGTCCTTTTGTTGGGTCTGTCGCTTTTCCCACCAAACACGAAACTCCAGGTCTATCCAATGTCACATAATCTATACAGTGTCGTTCTGGGCAGAAACAAATAACACCATTCTTTGTTATCCAAGCACTCTCAATCCACCCATCACCATCCGAGTTACGACAAAGACCTCTCACCCGAACATCATACGAACCCTCCGACAAATTCGGGATAACAACATTCTTATTGCTTGTGAATGTTTTACCGCGCCAATTTTTCTTATCTGAAGGACGATATTCAAACTCATACATTTCATTCGAACCACTCCATTCTACCCAAAGCGTATCGCAAGAAGATTCCGTTTTAATCTCTTCAGGTTTCCAACAGTCCGACAATGTTATCTGAATATTGTCAATTACGGCTGCTTGAGGATAAAGTTGTGCTGTATCTGTATTACTATTTTGCCAAATAAACACCATACAATACTTAGTATCAGCCAACAATGTTTGTGGTCGTTGATTATCTGTTATCGACCAACTATTCCAATTTTGTTCACCGAGCAAAGTAGCATTTGGGGTTATCGATGCCAAACAATAAGGGATATCAGCCAAACGCGACGACGATGCCTGCAAAGAAGATTCCCCTCCTATTACCGCAATTGGCAAAAACCAAAACTTAAGCATCGAAACTTTATCACGACCCACACATTTATAATCAAAAGAAATATCAACGCTATATCTTGAGCCACCCAACGAAGATGGTATCTCAATAGTTCTATAAGCGATTGACAAGTTTGGGCGAGCACCATAATTGGTCGTCATACCCGAGTCGCACGAGATATAGAGAGAATTATAACCCTCATTATAATCCGTATTTCCTATCATCCATTTATCCAAACAATTCACACCATCACTACCCGCATTAAGCGTCCAGTTTGCTATCTCCAACGAATCTTCAAATCCACACAAAAACGGAAGCGATATCGCTTGCGCTCTTAAGGCAACTGTTGCTACTAAAGCAAAGAACAATATCAATATATTCTTAACCAAAAATTTCATATCGTAAAATCTTTATCAATAAATAACTATTTGTTGTATATCACGTTGATTACTTTCAGATATAAAATCAAAAATATAGAATCCTTTTTCAAGGTAGATTGTATTCATACCATTTTCAATATCAAACTCCTTATACAACAATCCCGAAGAAGTCCAAACTCTCAAGCGTGCACTACTACTTGCACACACATTTGCTATAGAACTTTCATTATTCGAAACCGAAAATACCACCTTCTTATCTTCTTCAACTTGCGAATAATCAAACAAATCAATCACACAAGACATCAACTGAACATCACTACCCTCGCGTGTCAACAACACAGCATATTCCGCATCCAAATCCAATCCATCTTCTTCATACAATATCGACGAAATTGCGCCTTCTATAGGAGTTCCATTCTTGTACCATTGGAATGAAGTAAACTCATAATTTCCTCCATTGTAATCCGAATTTTTCACTGCCAAAACATCATTCCATCTTTGAACTAACACCTCTTTTGAGTAAAGCACCATAAGAGGAATCATCTCTCCATCTTTACCTCCGCCACACGATTCATCTCCAAACTTAACATTCAATGTATATATACCAGGCACAATATCCTCTGGCATTGGTATCACCAACTGCGAATCTATCGGCCTAAGCACATCAGTCTCGTCATAGCTATTCGCATCCGAAACTATCTGAGCCGTATAAGAAAGTATTTTACCCGAAATAATATCATAACCAACATTAAAACTATTTTCGTCGGCACACACCGTAACCAACGAATCAAAATTAACATAAAGCGCTTGATTCACAACAATATTAAGGTCCACAATACTATCACAACCCAACGAAGTCTTACCTACAAATCTGTACGTACCTGTCTCTTTAATCTCCCTCTCATTAAAAACATATATTTCATCACTACAAATAGTATCATACACAATAGTATCAAACGGATGCGCCACAACCAAATCCAACACAACAATGCTATCACAGCCATAATCAGTGCGCACAGTATCCGAATAATAACCTCCTTCAGAGTAATTATTCCCATTAAATTCATAATACGAACCCTCACACACAACAGCATGCAACGTATCTATCATCTCGCCCACCTCTGGCAACACAATAGTGAACACCGTGTCATCCATACATTTTCCGTCTGCAATACCAGCCGAAAATCTCACTGTATATTCACCGCCTGAGTCGGGATAGATATGAGTCGGACTCTCCGAAGTAGAAGTCTTACCATCACCAAAATCCCAAAAGAAAGATTCACACTTCTCTGGTGTCGACACACTATCTTTTGTAATCTGATTTATACGTTTCACATAACTTTGGTTATCAAACACAACAGTATTACGACACGATTTCACCTCATGCGTATAATCAACTTTTGCGCGAGGCCAACGTCCAACCATAGAAGCTATTAAGGTGTAATAACAATTAGTATTCGTAGGCTGAATCACATCCAAATAATAAGTAAGAGTATCCGTTGCAGGACGAGAAAAATATTGCGAATCACAAACAATCTCCTCCGGTCTATCAGGCAAATACCATCTATACTTAAATCCATCAGGCCCCTTGAATATAGTGCTATCAGCATCACCACAAGTCAACCCCTTAATCTTACCATCCGAGCATCCCAATGTGAAATAAGCATATCCATAATGCCCCGTTTGAGTACAATCATAAGTCGTAAGTCGTATTACCAACGATTGCCCATGGAATTTCGACAAGTTTACCGACACCTTAGTCCAATCTTTCCACCAACCATTATCCATTTGGTGCCAACCATCTTTTATGCTTGTATTAAAACCCGCTGAGAAATAAGCCTCACCACAACCAAACTCATCTATCGGATTTTCTCTTTGGTCTAAGATTTCCAACGTAAATCGAGGTTGCGACAAAGAATCATGATCTGGGTCTTCCAACACTACCGCATAATTAAGCTCCAATATAGCCGATGTCAAAGTATCTACATAATAGTTATACTCTACAGACTCGGCCTCGCCACCCACCTTCCAGTTGCCAAGACGAACCGACGCAATCTCTCCGTCAGGCACTGTTTTCAATCCACCTTTTGTGCGAGGGTCACATTCATATGGGTCCCAATGCAACGTATGACGAGACTCACTTGCTTGATAACCAAAATCCACCACTCCAGCCCTCTCTCTTGGGTCTTTTGTTGTACCATTAAAACAGTTAGTATTCGACAAACTCAAATAATCAATACATCTTACAGCCGGATAAAACAAAAATTTAGAAATAGACGACCAAGCACCCACAACACCATCACATTTCGAACGAACATAATAGGTACACATACCCTCAGGTAATCCCGAAATCTCTTTCGATGTAGTAGTCACATCCAAAAACTCCAACTTCTGACCGGTCAAGTTATTCACACAACGCACATCATAAGCATCAGCATTCCCGTTCCAAGTCAACAACACACCATCACCCTTTGTTGCCGCTCTGAGTTGAGAAGGTCGACTACAACGACCATACTCCATAATCAACAAATTATCAATCGAAACAGCAGGCTGATAAGCATCCAAAACACCATTATTCCACACAAACACAAGATAATAATCTTGTTGCCCATCCGAGCGGATTGTGTCCGATATCACATTCCAAGTGCGCTGACCACGACGCAACGAGTCTGTACCAAAATACAATCCATACGTTGGTATCCACTCTTGCATATTGCTCGTAGTAATAGACGCCAATCGCTCAATAGTCTTAGTATCACTACCTGGAATCCAGCAAACATACAACCCATCCGTACTACGACCCCCTGCTTGCCAGTCAAACGACAACTCATAAAGCCCCGCATCAAGTCTCATCTTTCTATAGGCCACCACCGAAACCCCAACATTTTTGTATGTTGACGAAGCTCCATTATCATTCGACACAAACAAACCATATTCATCTCCATTAGCACCAGGCTTACCCCAATACCATTTATTTGCACACTTTCCCCCATTAGGTCCGGCATTCAACACCCAACAACTATCTCGCTCAAAATCATCTTCAAAATCCGACAGATAACCCGTTGATGTAACTACTGTTTGTGAAGACAAAAAATTCACAACAAAAAAACAAGTAAACAATAGGTACAAAACCTTACTTATATTTCTCATAATTTACTAAAAATTAGTCTACTAATTACAAATTTATTTCAGCCTACAAAGATACAAATTTATTCCATAACCACCAAATTATTCGAAGAAAATATCCCCCCAAAAAATACCCACTCTCAGTGTGTATCACCACTCCAAAACCCCCAAATTCTATCCACCCAAATCACATAAAAAAATACAACCTACACAATTAAATAATATTAAAAAACACTTTTTTATCGAAAAACGATAAAAATATTTGGTGGTTTGAGTTTTTTTATGTTACTTTGCATTGTGAAAAATAACGAATTAGACCCTCATGTCTAATAAGTCCTATTTGACAATTCAATAAAACTATAAAATCTCTACAAAAATGAAAAAGTTATTATCTCTATTTGCAGTTATCCTTTTGACTGCAACTGGTTTAATGGCTCAAGAGCCACAACCACTCCCTATCGACACAAACGTTCGCGTAGGCGTGCTCGATAATGGTCTTACTTACTACATCCGTTACAACAACCAACCTAAAGAACGTTGCGAATTCCACATTGCTCAAGCCGTTGGTGCTATCCTCGAAGAAGACCACCAAAATGGTCTCGCCCACTTCCTCGAACACATGGCGTTCAACGGAACTACCAACTTCCCTGACAAACTTCTCATCAACTATTTCGAGTCAGTTGGTGTTGGTTTCGGTAGCAACATCAATGCCTATACATCTCTCGACGAAACGGTTTATCGTCTCTCTAACGTGCCTACTCGCGAAGAGATTCTCGACAGCGCCCTCCTCGTGCTCCACGACTGGTCATGCGCTATCGCTCTTCAAGAAGAAGAGATTGACAACGAACGTGGTGTAATCCGCGAAGAATGGCGTCAAGGCAACAATGCTCAACGTCGTATGTGGCGCGAAGGCAACAAAGTGAAATATCCTGGCTCGCAATATGCAAAACGCGACGTGATTGGCGACACAGCCGTTATCAACAACTTCACATACCAAGCTCTCCGCGACTACTACGAACTTTGGTATGGTCCAGACCTCCAATGCGTTGTTGTGGTAGGTGATATCGATGTTGACAAAATGGAGAAAAAAATCGTTGACCTCTTCTCTAAAATCCCTGCTCGCTCTAACCGCGGCGAACGTCCACGCTACAGCCTCCCTACATTCGATGCTCCTCACGTAGCTATCTATACTGACAAAGAGGCTCAATTCACTCAATTGGCTATCGAATTCCTTCACCCTGCAATGCCTCGCGAGTTGAAACCAACCGACCAAGGTCACCTCATATCAACAGTTAACGCACTCATCCGTATGATGATTTCATATCGTATCGACGAAATCACTATGGACCCTAACGCTAACTTCATCCAAGCTATGGGTGGCTACGGCAACCAAATGGGCGAAACAGATGCATTCGAATTCATCGTTATCCCTAAAGATGGCAAAGAAAAAGCTTCTATGGCAGATATGTTCACTCAAGTAGAAAAAATTAAACGCTATGGTTTCACTACTTCTGAACTCGAACGTGCTAAAACCGACTACCTTTCTACTCTCGAACGCGCTTACAACGAACGCACTACTCGTCAAAGCCAAAGCTACGCTCAAGAATACTATCGCCACTACCTCGATGGCGAACCAATCCCTGGCATCGAATTCGAATACGAATACGCTAAAATGGTTCTTCCTCAACTCCCAGTTGACATCTTCAACCAATTGGCTCAAGCATATATCACAGACAACAACATCATCATCAGCTACATTGGTAAAGAAAATAGCGACATCGTGAGCGTTCCTACTAAAGACGAAGTGCTCGCTCTCTTCAACACTGTTAAAACTTCTGAAATCGAAGCTCCAGTAGAAGAATCTTTCGACCGTCCTCTCGTTGAAACTGCTCCTACTGCTGGCACTATCGTGAAAGAGAAATTTAACAAAAAACTCGGTACTACAGAATGGACTCTCTCTAACGGAATCCAAGTAGTTATCAAACCTACTGAATTCAAAAAAGACCAAATCACAATGTCAATCGAATCGGAAGGTGGTCTCAGCAAAGTTGCTCTCGAAGACCTTCCTTCTGCTGCTATGGCTACATCTATCGTTGCTTACAACGGTATTGGCGAATTCTCTTACCTCGACCTTCAAAAAGCTCTTACTGGTAAAAATATTTCGCTCAGCCCAAGCATCGACGAATACGAAGAAGGCATGTCTGGCGCATCAACAGTGAAAGATTTCGAAACTATGATGCAACTCGCATACCTCTATTTCACTGCTCCTCGTCAAGACGACCAAGCATATCAATCACTCATGTCAATGCTCGAAACTCAATTGGCTGCTCGCGACAAAAACCCTAAATCTGCATTCCAAGACAGTATTTCTCAAACTATTGCTTCGCACCACGTTCGCGAAATGATTGTAGATGTCAACTTCATCAAAAAAGTAGACCAACTTCGCGCTATCGAAATCTACAAAGAACGTTTTGCTAACCCTGCCGACTTCCGCGTTACTTTCATCGGCAACATCAATCCTGCCGACGAAGCTACTCGCCAAATCATCTGCACTTGGTTAGGTGGTCTCAAAACTGACAAATCTCGCGAAAAATATACCGACCACGGTGTTCGCTATCCTAAAGGCAAAGTAAATAACTATTTTGCTAAAGAGATGGAAACTAAAACAGCGTCTAACCGCATTGTATACTCTGGCAAAATGAAAGCTACTCTTGCCAACCGTCTCAACATGGCTGTAATCGGCGACATCCTTGGCACTCGCTATCTCGAAAGCATCCGCGAAAAAGAAGGTGGTTCATACGGCGTAGGTTGTGCTGGCTATGTAATGGAAGACCCTATCGAACAAGCTGTTCTCCTCATGCAATTCGACACCGACCCTGAAAAACAACAAAAACTTATGTCTATCATCCACAAAGAAGTGATGGAAATCGTTGAAAATGGTCCACGTGCCGACGACCTTCAAAAAGCAAAAGAAAGCCGTCTCTCTTCTCTTGCCGAAGATATGGAAACTAACAGCTGGTGGGGTACAATCCTTAACCGCTACTACAACGATGGCATCAACTACGCAAAAGACTACAAAAAAGCTCTCGAAGCAGTTAATGCTAAATCTATCCAAAAAACTCTCAAAGCCCTCGTAAAACAAGGCAACGTAGTAGAAGTTGTTATGACACCTGCTGCTGAATAATATTCAGACGTCATAACACACAAAAAGCACCAAAACCGATTGGTTTTGGTGCTTTTCTTATATTGCCATTGTTTGCTCATAAAGCTATAAGACAATTATATCGACATTGTAGCACGAATGAGGCCTCTATAATGTGCCTCTATCGTTTCTTTAGAGCCTATTTTAGCAAACGAAATACCATGTTGGTACCCACATATACCCTTCTTGTGTTTTTTGTTTATATAGCGCTGATTTTTGATAATTGACATGTCTTTCTGTGGCGCGTAATAAACAACCTAATCTACGCACTTTCGAGCTAATGTCACTCTTCTTCGGGATAGGTTGCTTGAAGGTAGGGTAAAGTAGGCGCAGAGGAGAAAAAAAATAGGCTGACTAAATCGATAGTCAGCCTATTTTTGTATTTATACGTATCTATTAGAGACCACCTTTGAAGAGTTTACCTGAAGATACTTTTGTGATTTTGCCCCATTTAGCTTTCAAAGCTTTTTGGTCGATTGTTTTAGGGTCACCTACGATTACGATTGTCACAGGTTTGCCTTTAACGTTCTTTTCGTAGAATGCTTTGATATCTTCATAAGTAAGATTATCAATAGCAGTCATGTTAACTTTAGCAGGGTCTTCTGTATAACCAAGTTTTTTCCATGCTTCGAATACTTGGCTCTTAGAACGCATACCAGGTTTAGCAGTCAAAGCAGCTTGGTGGAGATATGTACGGATGTTTTCCATACGTTCTTCTTCGTTTTCAGGAGCAGGCATGTCTGACAACAAGCTCATAAATACATCAACAGCATCAGCCACTTTGTCGCCTTGTGTACCGATATAACCGAAGAGGTAAGAATCCATACCAGGAAGTGCACCTTGTGAAAGGTTACCATATGCAGTATAAGCCATTGAACGTTTTTCGCGGATTTCGTTCATCACAAGACCGCTGAAACCACCTGAGAAATATTGGTTGAATGCATCGTAACCAACATCTTCTTTGATATCATATGGGTTAGAGTTTGCATAGAAGTAGATCTTAGCTTGTTGTACGCGGCTATCTGCGAGGAACATAACGTTTGTTTTGTCGTATGTTTGACGTGTGCGGATGAATGGTGATTTAGTATCTACCATGCGCTCTTTCATTGGGATAGCATTCATCGATTTAGCAACTTCGTCGATTGGTTTTTGACCGCAATAGTGAATATCTACTGCATAACCAAATGCTTCTTGGATAGTTGTAGTAAGGTTAGTTTTGTTAACCAAATAGTTTTCGATAAGTTGTCCGTCAGGAGTTACAGAATATGTGTAGAGCTCTTCCATTGGGATACGATCGATGAAGTGTGAGTTTTCGCCATAAAGCACGTATTCGAGCAATGCAGAAGCAACTGTGTTAGGATTACGTTTTTCAGAGTAGCGGCTCCAATATGCGTTAGATACTACCGATTTGATTTGTTTGTCATCAAGGTTAGGCATCATCACGTGTTTTGAAAGAAGAGCAAGGATTTGATCCAAGTTGTTTTCATCACCGTGAACTGTGATATAGAAATAGCTTTCTGATACACCGAAGCTGAATGTTGCACCAAGTTCTGAATATTGACGACGAACAGCTTGAGCATCGAGGTTAGGCATCATACCTGCTGTATTCATCAACGATGCAGCATATTCGAGTTTTGGCAATTCGTGTGTACCAACACCATATTTCAATGTGAGTGAGAATACGTTGTTTGCTGTGTTAGGAGCGTAGAACAATTTAACGTTTTTGTAGAGTTCGCGTTCTGTTACGTCAGCAAAGTTGTTGAACACTTCTACTTGTGGAGTCACAGGGATTGCTTTGAATTCTTTAGCATATGGAGTCTCTACGCCTTTAGGTGGGTTAAGAGGTTTGATAGCAGGTTTAGCCAATTTGTTCTTTTTAGGGTCACCTTCTGTGATTTCGAGAGTCATATGTTTAGCATCAGCTGGGAGGTATTGGTTGATTACGCGCACCACGTCAGCTTTTGTGATAGCTTTGATAGCTTCGTTTTCGTTAAGATAAGCATCAATACCTTCACCGTATGCAAATGAATAAGTCACCATATTCACTTTAGCATCAGTTGATTCGAATTGAGTTGTGTATGATTGAAGCAATTGTGCAATCACTGAGTTGAACAACCAATCAGGAATTGTGTTTTCGTTACGAAGTTTGTCAATCTCTTTAGTAATGTAACGTTGAGTTTGAGCAAATGTTTCGAATGTACGTTGTTGTACGTCATAGTAAGGCACGCCTACAACCATAATACGACCAGCTTCACGACGTGAGTCAAGTGATACATAAGCTGTTGACAATGTGTTGTCGAGCATCAATTTGTCGAGAAGACCTGTGCTGTGAGAGTTGTTCAAAAGGTTGAATGCTACGCTAAGAGCCAATTCGTCTTTAGAACCTTTTTTCACGCCAGGATATACCCAATATACCATTGGAGAGTAACCCAATTTAGCTTTGAATTTTTCGTTGCCTACAAATTGAGTGTCTTCGAATTTAGCACGAGCAGGGATTTCTTTAGGTTGAAGACGACCGAATTTTTCAGCGATAAGTGGTTTAGCTGCTTCTGCGTCGAAGTTACCTACGAGCATCAAACACATGTTGTTAGGCACATACCATGTTTCGAAGAATTCGATAAGTTTCGAAAGTGATGGGTTTTTCAAGTGGTGTTGATAACCGATTACATCACGTTCGTATGGAGTACCTTTGTAGATATTACCAAACAAGAATTGACGTTGGTGTGTGCCAAGTTCGTCTTGATACATGTTGAACTCTTCGTATACGTTTTCGAGCTCTGCTTGGAACGAACGGAATACTGGGTTCAACAAACGTTCTGAGTTAAGTTCCAACCATTTTTCCAAAGCACTTGCTGGGAATGAGTTGAAATAAGCAGTCAAGTCGTACGAAGTAAATGCGTTCAAGTTAGCACCACCATAACCTTCTGTAAGGTTAGAGAAGTCGTCTGTTGCACCATATTGAGCAGCTTCGAGCGATACTTCATTGATTTTTTTGATGAGCTCAAGACGTTTAGCTTCGTCTGTTTCAGCATTGAATTCGTTGTAAAGAGCAATGATTTGTTCGTAGAGAGGTTTCTCTTTTGCCCAATCGATAGCACCGATTTTGTCAGTACCTTTGAACAACATGTGTTCGAGGTAGTGAGCAAGACCAGAATAGTCTGATGGTTCGTCTACAGCACCTGCACGACAAACAACACGTCCGTGCACATCTGTTGCTTCTTTATCTTCCCAAAGGAACACTGTCAAGCCATTTTCAAGCTTGTACTCTTGTAGCCCACGACCATGATTGATTGTTTGAGCCACGATACTTGCAGTTGCCATCAAAAGCACCACAAGAGTTGCAAAAAGTTTGTTTTTCATATTAAAAAAATTAGTTGTTTATATTGAGCCTTATTATAAATGGTTAAAGGTTAAAGGTTAGAGGTTAGAGGTTAGGGGTTAATATTCTCAATTTTTTCACCTAAAGGTTCAAAGACCTTCGGTTCTCAATTCCCAATTCTCAATTCTCAACTCTCCGTATATTCCAATATATCTGCTGGTTGACAATCCAACTCTTTGCAGATTGCCTCAAGAGTCGAAAATCGAATTGCCTTTGCCTTGCCAGTTTTCAATATCGACAAGTTTGCAAGTGTTATATCCACCCGCTCCGACAACTCCGAAAGCGACATCTTCCGCTTTGCCAACATCACATCAAGATTAACTATTATCGCCATTACTTAAAACAATTTTCAAATTTCAACTTTCAACTTTCAAATAGTCAAGTCTTGTTCTTCCTTAATTGCTGTCGCCTGACTCAATATCTCGGTAATAACCAAAATCACTAAGCCCAACACAAAATCGCTCCACTCTATGCAATGACGATAATTCACCGCCAACCCTTCTACATCAATCAAATGTCCAGCCAAATAAGTACGACCAAAATTCCAAGCAGTCGACACCAACGCCAACACCAAAAACGCAATACCTATATGATTAAGTAACGAGATAATCTTACGTTCAAACACTTGCGTACGCATAAATAGACGCATAATTTTCACAAAAACTACAATCACATACACAAAAATAGCTATAATCAAACGGTTCAACCATGTCAACGCATGATACCAAACGTTATGTTTTTCGCTATCTTCCGCAAACGAATCAGCATATTCGATAACAGAAACGTTGTTTCTTAATATGACCACCGAATCGCCCGAAAGTTTATTCAACGCATTAGGTTCAAGCATATTTTCACTCCCATCCATCACCACGTCTATATACAAATGCTCGCGACTTTCCACTTCATTATCAATAATATACTCCACAATATTGTACCCCATTCTCGCCCCTGTCATAAAGTCAAGTACAAAGTCAGTCACAACCGATGCAAAAAACACAGTTAGCAACAATACGCACAATATCTTAAATCTTTTCATATATTTTCAGTAATAAGGAGTAAGTAATAAGTAGCAAGAAACCTGGATAATACCACCCAACAAAGCCTTACGACTTGCTACTTGCCACTCTACACTAAATTAACATGCAAAGTAACAAAAAAAATTTCATTTGACCAAATATTTTTATCGTTTTTCGATAAAAACAACAAAAAAAACAGACACAACACCCCATACTAATCAAAAAAATCACTATCTTTGCAGAAAATTCCTAACTCCTCATATCTAATTCCTCATTGAATCCCATGACCGAAAAACTCCTAAACTACATCTGGTTCTGTCGACTATATTTCGAAGAGCAACAAACCCTACTAGGCGAGCGCGTGCGCATCGTCTCTCCTGGCATACCCAACACCAATGCCGGTCCCGATGCCTTCAATGCCAAAGTCGAAATAGATGGTCGCCTATGGGCTGGAAATGTGGAGTTTCATGTCCGCGCTAGCGATTGGCATCGCCACAATCACGACGGCAAACACGAGTACGACAACGTCATTCTTCACGTGGTGTTTGAGGCAGATGAGCAGATATTTACACAAGCCGACAACCCTATCCCAACTATCATCCTACGCTATCCCGAATCTATTCTCAACAAATATCAAACTCTAACTCAAAACTCTCTTTTCTGCCCTATTGAGTTTGATAAAATCGACTCGTTTCGCCTAAATCAGTGGATTGACCGCCTACTCATCGAACGCCTACAGGTGAAAACCGAACGCATCGCACAAATACTCCATGATAGTCAAAACAATTGGGAGCAAGCCTTCTACGTTACGCTCTGTCGCGCCTTTGGTTTTGGCGTTAATAGCGATGCTATGCAGCAAGTGGCTAAATCATTGCCCCTAAACATAATAATGCACCACCGCGACTCTATCCAACAAATCGAGGCACTACTACTTGGGCAAGCTGGTTTTCTCAACAACATCGAAAATCCCGATGCCGAAACTGCCCTTTGGCAACGCGAATACAAGTTCTTGAGCCACAAATTCTCGCTCAAGCCAACCGATGGCGTCTATTTCAAATTCCTCCGCATGCGCCCAGCCTCTTTCCCAACTATGCGTTTGGCACAATTTGCCATGCTACTCCACCGCCACGACCACCTCTTCAGCCTAACGCTCAACAATCTCAACATAAAGTCTCTACGCGAAATATTCTCGGTCAAAGCATCACCCTATTGGCAAAATCACTATCGCCTCACCTCTCGCACCGAACAACATGGTTGCCAACTCTCCCCTGCTAGCATCGACCTACTCATCATCAACACCGTCGTACCATTTCTCTTCCTCTATGCCCAAGTCAGTCAAGACTTTGACCTACAAGAGAAAACCCTCGACCTCCTCCACCAACTTCGTGCCGAGCGCAATAGCAAAGTCAACCAATTCACATCCCTCAACTTCCCATGCCCCGACGCCTACACCTCGCAGGCTCTCATCCAACTCCACGACAACTACTGTCTCCGCAAAGACTGCCTCCGTTGCCAACTCGCCCACCAATATCTGAAAACAAATCGATAAAAATCAATACCACACAACATTTAATTTTGTTTGCATAATTTATTTTTATATTTTGTCAATTCAAAAAAAAGCAGTATATTTGCACTGCAATTCCGAAAATTACAGTAATATTCGGAGTATCACTCCAAAAATTACACGATTTTTCGGAATAACTAAATAAACTAACAAAAACTAACACACTGATAATCATGTATAATCGCATAGTTTCATTTGAAAACTTAGAAGACGATAGTATTTTTCTATTCGGAGCTCGTCAGACTGGCAAATCAACACTGCTACAAATGCGTTATCCAGAAGCAATCTATTATGATTTACTAGAACGCAGTACATTTGAAAGACTACAACGCAATCCTGCATTATTAGAGCAAGAATTGGCAATACACCCCGACAATACATTAATCATTATTGATGAACTTCCACTCCTACCTATACTTTTAGACCAAATACATCGATTGATTGTGCGCAAAAATATGCGTTTTATCCTCACAGGTAGTAGTGCACGCAAACTCAAACGCCAAGGCATAAACACCCTCGGTGGACGAGCTATGCTACGCACATTATACCCACTGGTTAGTGCCGAAATACCTGATTTTGACTTAAATAAAGCCATTAATCAAGGATTATTACCCCGTCACTATATGGCAAAACCAGCTGTAGCACGAGAACGACTAAAAGCATACATATCTGTTTATCTCAAAGAAGAAATCAAAGCTGAATCTTTAGTACGCAACCTACAAACCTTCAATCGCTTTCTTGAAATTGCAGCACTTACCAATGGCGAAATGGTCAATTACTCAAATATTGCAAACGATTGTGGCATAGACAGTAAAACCGTAAAAGAATATTTTGCAATATTAGAAGAAACTCATATTGGATATATGATTCCTGCATATCAAAAAGTAGTAAAACGCAAATTGCGTCAGGCTCCACGCTTCTATTATTTTGATGTGGCTATCCCTAATTATCTACTCTCTCGATACAACTTACAACAAGGTTCAACTGACTTTGGACACGCATTTGAACATTTACTCATACAAGAACTTATTGCCTACATGGGTTATAATCAATACGAAAATCAACTCAGTTATTGGCACACATACCAAGATCAAGAAGTAGATGCAGTATTAGGTGACGCAAAAGTAGCTATTGAATTCAAATCAACAACCGAAGTACAAAAACGACATCTCTCTGGACTAAAAGCATTTAAAGAAGAACACAATGATGCACGTCTAATTATTGTTTCATTAGACTCTAAACGCCGTCTATTAAACGATGTAGAAATTATCCCTGCAACTGAATTTTTACAAGACTTATGGCAAGGCAAAATCTACACCTCAGAGTATTAATTCTCAATCGACAATCTTAAATTAAACCACAAAAAAAGGCAACAAACAACACATACTCTCCAACCTCACGCCCCATATTTCACAATCCAACTTTTTTTTGTAACTTTGCAGTTTCATATAATCAATGACTAATTATCATTAGTCAACAAACATAAATCACTGATTATAATAATCTTTCAACCTATTGGTTGATAGGACGTAGCACGCTGCGTCCCTACTTTCAACTTTCAACTTTCAACTTTCAACTCGTATGTACGAAAACGAAATTAACCGCCGACGCACCTTTGCGATTATCTCTCACCCCGATGCTGGTAAAACTACTCTCACCGAAAAACTCCTTCTCTTCGGTGGTGCTATCCACGTGGCTGGTGCTGTGAAATCAAATAAAATCAAGAAAACTGCTACTTCCGACTGGATGGAAATCGAGAAACAACGTGGTATCTCGGTTGCTACTTCGGTGATGGGCTTCGAATATCGCGACTTCAAAATCAATATCCTCGACACCCCTGGTCACCAGGATTTTGCCGAAGACACTTTCCGCACACTCACTGCCGTCGATAGCGTTATCATCGTGGTCGACTCGGCCAAAGGTGTCGAAGCGCAAACTCGCAAACTCATGCAAGTCTGCACAATGCGCAAAACTCCTGTGATGATTTTCGTCAACAAAATGGACCGCGAGGGTAAGAACCCATTCGACCTCCTCGACGAACTCGAAGCCGAACTCGGCATCAAGGTGCGCCCTCTCTCTTGGCCTATCAACTCAGGCATCAAATTCAAAGGCGTTTACAACATATATCAAGACAAACTCAACCTCTATACTCCTAACAAACAAAAGGTTTCTGAGACTATCGCAGTTGATATCAACTCTGCCGACTTCGACAATATGGTGGGCGAAGAGGATGCAGAACAACTCCGCAACGATATCGAACTCATCGATGGCGTCTACGACCCATTCGATGTGAAGGACTACCTCGCTGCCGACGTGGCACCTGTATTCTTCGGTTCGGCCCTCAACACATTCGGTGTGAAAGAGTTGCTCGACTGTTTCGTAGATATCGCACCAGCACCACTACCAGTCGATGCCGTTGAGCGCACTGTCGATCCTCACGAAGAGCCATTCACTGGGTTTGTGTTTAAAATCCATGCCAATATGGACCCTAACCACCGCTCTTGTATTGCCTTCGTGAAAATCTGTTCGGGCAAATTCGAGCGTAACGTCAACTACAAACACATGCGCCTTGGCAAACAATTCCGTTTCTCTGCTCCTACTGCCTTCATGGCTCAGAAGAAAGAGACTGTCGATGAAGCCTATGCTGGCGATATTATCGGTCTTCCTGACACAGGTAACTTCAAGATTGGCGACACCCTCACTTCGGGCGAAAACCTCCACTTCAAAGGCCTTCCAAGCTTCTCGCCTGAGATGTTCAAATACATCGAGAATGCCGACCCTATGAAGACTAAACAACTCCAAAAAGGTATCGACCAACTCATGGGCGAAGGTGTAGCTCAGGTGTTTACTCATCAAAACAACAACCGCAAAATTATCGGTACCGTAGGTCAACTCCAATTCGAGGTAATCGAGTACCGCCTCCTCCACGAGTATGGCGCACAATGCCGTTGGGAGCCTATGTCGCTCTTCAAAGCATGTTGGATTGAGTCCGACGACCAAGCCGAACTCGAAAACTTCAAACGCCGCAAGTTCCAATACATGGCAAAAGACAAAGATGGTCGCGACGTATTCCTCGCCGAGAGCGGATACCTACTACAAATGGCACAATCCGACTTCCCAAAAATCCGCTTCCACTTCACATCCGAATTCTAATTCACTCACATACACACAAAGAGCTCAGCACCAACCATGCCGAGCTCTTTTTTTATATTCAACCAATCAATCTATAATCACCACCCAAACGGATGTTTTGCCAATGGCAATGCTGCCAATGGATGATAATCGCCTTTCAAACCAATAGGTTGGGCATTGCGAATGTCATACACCGTGTTGATAGCCATGCGCGCATCTTCAATGCCAAAACCACCACCCGACAAAATATCACGATAACTCTCTGTATGCAATTCTGTGAAGCCTTCGCTGAATTCAAACGCCTCGCCATCAATATTTATCAAACGGAACGTGCGCTTCTCGCCCTGCACAGCATTCTCTGGCAAATTGTCGGCATTGATACTGAGGAAATAACGCACACGCGCCTTCTCCAACTCAAGATATCCCGCCACACGGTCGTGCGACGCCACATGCACCACATTACGTGTCACCTTGCCAAACACCCATTGCAACATATCGTAGAAGTGCACCCCGATGTTCGTCGCCACACCCCCACTCTTGCGCACATCGCCCTTCCAACTGGTGTAGTACCAATTGCCTCGCGAGGTGATATATGTCAAATCTACGTCATACACCTTATCTTTCGGTCCCGCATCAATCTTCGCTTTTAAGTCACGAATCGACTGATGCAAACGTAGTTGAAGTATAGTGTACACCCTCTTGCCTGTCTCGCGCTCCACCTCTTGCAATGCATCCACATTCCACGGATTTAGCACCAAAGGCTTCTCGCAAATCACGTCAGCCCCAAGGCGCAACCCATAGCGCATATGGGCATCGTGCAAGTAGTTTGGCGTACAAATACTCACAAAGTCGATAGCATTACCCGTGCGATGCAATTTAGTGCAATGGCGGTCAAACAACTCCTGTTCGGTAAAAAACGCCGCATCAGGGAAATACGAATCCATAATTCCCACACTATCAAACTTATCATACGCCGCAACCAATCGATTGCCCGTATCTTTAATAGCTCTCAAATGTCGTGGCGCAATATACCCCGCCACCCCAATCAATGCAAAATTTTTCATAATATTTTTTTTAAGACAAAAGAACAGAAGAACAGAATTATTATTACCCTTATCTTTTTTTAAAACAGAAGAGTTTAAATTTATGTTATTTTGCTATTTTGCCTTCTTATTTATTTTTATCTTTTTGTTGGTGTATCTAAACGGTATTTTCACTCTGCTCAAGATTTTTGCTTCACTCGCATAATAAACAAACTCCTTCTGCTCTCGTTTATTGCAAAAAGTCTACAGTCAGCTTTTTTTTGTCTCTATGTTTTTAAGTCCCGTAGGGACGATATATTACAGACAGGGGTGTAAACCCCTGATAAACGTATCACACACAACATAAACCCCGTAGGGTAGGGTGCTCAAAATATAGGTCAAAAAAAAGAGCCAGTAGATAATGCTTTAATTCGTTTGCAAACTAGATTTTGAGGTAAATTATTTTTTGACCATTCATTTAATTGTTTCTTTTTTATATTTTCGATGCGTTCTTT
>JAZQUV010000031.1:0-26317 GCA_045631465.1 Candidatus Aphodosoma sp.
TTATACCTGGAGTGATGGAAATACCTACACCGAATCAGGAGTCTATTATGACTCATTGCAAACTATTCATGGCTGCGATAGTGTAGAGGTGTTGACACTTACTATCAATAATAGCGTAGTAGTTCCATATACCGTTACAGCATGCGATAGTTATACCTGGAGTGATGGAAAAACATACACCGAATCTGGAGTCTATTATGACTCATTGCAAACTATTCATGGTTGCGATAGTGTAGAGGTGTTGACGTTGACAGTCAACTATCGTGATACAGCATACTTTGCAGAGACAGTATGTGATAGTTACGAATGGCATGGAAACAGTTATACAACATCAGGTGTTTATTACTATAATACTCAGACTACAAAAGGCTGCGATAGTGTAGAGGTGTTGAATTTGACAGTGAAATATACCACATATTTTGAGTATGATACTACGGTTTGTGGGTCGTATATGTTTGCAGGAGAGGAGCTGATAGAGTCGGGAATATATGTAGATACAGTTGTGAATGCAGTAGGTTGTGATAGTATTGTTACACTCAACCTTATAGTGAATCCGATTACACCGACAGAGTATGTGTATGACACAATTTGTTCGGATGCATTACCTTATATATTTAACGATTCGGTTTATGAACTTACAGGAGTTTATACGCAATACTACAAAAACCAATATGGATGCGATAGTAATATAGTGTTGACATTGGAGGTGGTAGAGCGTCTTGTAGTAGAGGTGGATTCGTTGCCAACACTTTGTGCGGATGATGGGGAGTTGGTGATAAACTTCGATGTGATGCAGGGCGAGTTTGATAGTTTGCAGATTAGATTTGTGAATGACACAGTGCCTGCGGAATTGTATGCTCAAACTATATATGACAATAGTGTATCGGAGGTAGTTTATGAGTTTGATTCTACGATTTGGGTAGATAGTTATACAGCGCAATTGGAATTCTATCAGCATACATCGTGTGGCAATCAGGTGTTTGAATTGCCATTTGATATACAATACGATGCATCGATAATCGTGCAGAAATGGGATTACTTCTTGGCTTTGCAGAATGCGAACTATAATGGAGGTTATACATTTACGGACTATCAATGGTATAAGAATGGAGAGCCGATACCAGGAGAAACTGGGGCGTCGCTGCATCAGTATTTGGATTCGACAGCCTATTATTATGCGGTGCTTACGCGCGATGATGGTTTGGTGATGCGTACGTGCGACTATCGACCTAATGTGAAACTTGGACTTCCACAGTTCCCTACATTAGTCAGAGTGTTGCAGAATATTTATGTAGCAAATACGACATATTCAGCTCCTATCGAAACTATTACGATTTATTCGGAATTGGGACAATTGGTGTCAGCGACACCGTTGGTTAATGGAGAAGGTAATGTGGTGATGCCAGGTATAGAAGGAAATTATGTGGTAAAAATACAAACTACAGATGGTCAAATTATTTCTCAATTGTTGATAGTATTATGGTAAAACGATATTTTGTAATATTTTTGTTGTTAATCGCAATTATAGGGGCGTATGCTCAAGTGCGTGAGGTGGTGCACCATAAAGGTAATTACTATTCTCAAGCTACGTTGATAGTTGATACTATACATAATGTGACTTACGAAAAAGATACTGTAGCAGTCATTGTGCCTTGTGGAGAGGGGATTGTATATCCGAGCAACGAAGCTATGGGGCAATTTATTACATGGATGCAGGGGCACCCTGTGTATGCTACTCCTATAGTGCAATATGACAGTGTGGCGCACCGACGCAATGTTGCAGGCGATACTTTGCGCATTATTTTCTCTAATTCAACTGATGCTTTGCCGCAGTATGAAAAAGAGCCAATAGTTTGGCAACATCGTCAGGTGACTATTACTGATTCAGCTCAATTATTGTCAGCCGAGCAGTATAGAATGATAGCACAAGGTGGTGATACATCGCAGTTTATTATCGAGCCAACTATTATTTACACCGATACGTTGTATGTTCGTAATATCGTGGATACGGTTTATAAAACTCAATATCCTTATGTAGATCTTGGTCTTTCGGTGAAATGGGCTACATGCAATGTAGGTGCAGAATCTCCTGAAGAGTATGGGGATTATTTTGCATGGGGTGAGGTGGAGCCGAAAGAGACCTACTCTTGGGCAACATATAAATGGTGTAAAGGCTCGAGCAGTTCTATTACAAAATATAACGCCAATGATGGCAAAACAGTCTTAGACCCCGAAGATGATGCTGCAACTGTCATTTTAGGAGAAAATTATCGCATGCCAACCGTAGAAGAAGGTAATGAACTAATTGAGCAATGCACTTGGTTTTGGACCACATACAATAATGTAGCAGGGTATAAAGTAACAGGGCCTAATGGCAATTCAATTTTTCTACCAGCCGTAGGTTACAAAGGCTCTACTACACCTCATTATCCCGCAGGTGAATATGGATTGTATTGGTTAGCTAATATTGATAAATCGCATTATGCTCGCCTATTTTCCCTTAAATACAATAGTTTACCAACAGGCGTAGCCAAACTAGGTAACCGTTGTTATGGATTTGCCATTCGCCCAGTTTGTCCGTGAGTAAATATTTTGGGTGATGTCGTTTTTTTGGGGGGGAGATTTGGGGAGAGGGTAAGGAGAGGGTATGGTTATCCTATGAAGAAGGTAGGGAGAAGATAAGGAGAGGATGAGGAATTTTTATGTTATTTTTAGATTAATGAAACATCGATTATTAACATGCGTTTTTATATTTTTTGCTTGTCTGACAGTGGTTGGGCAGGTGAATCAGGTGTGGTGGAGCAAGGGTCGTGTGCTGCATGTGAATCCTGTGGCAGGAATTGATAGTGTTACATACGGACAATTTGTGGATGCTGATACTTTTCTCATCGTTATTGACCGAGCATCGCGACGCATAGTGTATGATACTGTAGATGTGCATGTGCCAGGTATGGTGTTTCATGACACAATACGTACAACTCATACGATTTACCTCAAACCGGGTCGTAGAATAGGGGTGTTCTCTGTGGCGAAAGGTAGACAGGTTAGTTTTTCGCAAGGAAACTTGCAATATGTAAGGAATCAAGATGTCTGGAAATTTGCAGACCAACAATATGAATATATCGGTGCTGGCAACATAAAAGATGGAAAGCTAGCAAATAAGATAGATTTGTTTGGTTGGAGTGGGGATAATACTACTGCGCCATTTGGTGTGAGTACTTCTACTAAAGCAGCGGACTATGCAGGTGATTTTGTAGATTGGGGTGTGAATGAGATTAATGGAGATGCACCTAATACGTGGAGAGCGTTGACGAAGGATGAGTGGGAGTATTTATTTGAAAAACGCAAAAATGCCCAAAAATTATATGGAGTAGCTCAAGTTAATGGTAGTAACGGAATTATTATTTTACCAGATAACTGGTCTTTTGATAATGGTATTTCTTTTAAAACAGGGCTGCATTCAGTTGAAACAGATGACTATTCTATTTTTCAATCTTTTACAGATCAGGAATTTTCTGTACTTGAAAGTTTTGGTGCTATTTTTATTCATGCTTCAGGTTGGCGTGAAGGGATTAGTATTGAGAAATCACAACGTAGCGGATATTATTGGTCTAGTACTCCATATAATAACACTGATGCTTATCGCATGACTTTTTATTCATATTATTTAAAACCTTGTGATATTCATTATAAATATAGAGGTCGCTCGGTTCGTTTGGTGCATGACACGATTGTGCCACCGCCTGCGCTATGTCGTACGATAGAGGTGAATGGTGTTAAGTTTAACATGATGTGTGTGGAGGGTGGCACGTTTATGATGGGGGCGATGGAGGGCGATACTCGAGCCAATGCAAATGAGAAGCCAGCGCATGAAGTTACGCTCACATATGACTACTATATTGGGCAAACTGAGGTAACGCAAGGATTATGGAAAGCAGTGATGGGGAGTGATAATAATCCTAGCACGATGAAGGGGGATGATTTGCCAGTTAATAATGTTCTTTGGGAGGATGCTCAAGAGTTTGTGTATAAACTTAGTCAGATGACAGGATTGTCGTTTGATTTGCCGACAGAGGCAGAATGGCAGTTTGCAGCTCGTGGAGGTAATAGAAGTAAGGGGTATTTGTATGCAGGTAGTGATAATGCAGATGATGTGGCGTGGTATAGCAGTAATAGTGGCGGTGTTATACACACTGTAGCGACAAAACAGTCTAACGAGTTGGGAATTTATGATATGAGTGGTAATGTGTTTGAATGGTGTAGCGATTGGCTTGCTCCATATTCAGCAGAAGCACAGGTAGATCCAAAAGGTCCTATTTCGGGAGAATATCATGTGTATTGTGGTGGTGGATGGTATTTGGGAACTGTTCATTGTCGTTCATCGCATCGTAGGCAAACTACTGCAGGTTATACCGAGGCTGCCCTTGGTTTTCGTGTAGTATTGCGTGAAAAAGTTGAACCAGAGTATGTTGATTTAGGGTTGTCCAATAGAGGTATTATGATTGAGAAATTTATTATTTTATATAAAAAAGAATTATTTAATCTATGAAAAAGAAATTATTACTTTTATTAGCATGGTTTCCAATTATGTTGATTGGACAAAATGCAGTGGACAAGACAATTATGGTTATTGCCGATCCTCATGTGATGGCTGAGTCGTTATCGGATAATGGTGTAGCTTTTGACAACATGATAGCAAAGCAACGTAAAATGTTAGATATGAGTGAAATGGCTTTTAAGGCTCTTGTCGATACAGCTTTATTCTATCATCCTTCGTTGGTGCTTATTCCTGGCGATTTGACAAAGGATGGTGAATTAGCAAGTCATGATGTTGTATTGTCTCAATTGGAGCGTTTACAAGAAGTAGGTATTAAAACTCTATTAATCCCTGGTAATCACGATATAGGAGGTACAGCTTATTCCTATTTTGGAGAAGAAAAAACATCAGTAGAAACTCTTGCCGATACAGATTGGGAGAGTACATACGCAATGGTATATGATCAAGCAATTGCAAAAGATCCTCATTCGCATAGTTATGTGGCAGAACCTTTGTCGGGTGTAACTGTGATTGGGATTGATGCCTCTCATAATGATGGAGAGGGGGCTTTATCGGATAGTACTTTAGCATGGGTATTGCAACAAGCCGACGATGCGACGCAAAAAGATAATATGATTATTGCTATGTGTCATTGGCAGTTATTGGAACACGTTGATGAAGGGGGAATATTGATGGAGTCGGGATTGTTGCAAAATGCTGAGGTTGTACGCGATAGCCTTATGAAACATGGTGTGCATTTGGTGTTAACTGGTCACATGCACGTTAATAGCATATCAACATATCGCGATACAACAAATATCAGTAGCGATAGTATTGTAGAAGTAAGCACAGGTTCGCCTATTACTTATCCTTGTCCATATCGTTGGCTTACTTTGTCTAATAAAAATAGCACAGTAGAAATCGAAACTATGTATTTGACTTCATTGCCTGGTTATGAAGAGTTAATTTCGTATAGTAGAGAATGGATGCGCGAACATACTATGAATATTATACCTTCATTATCAGTGAAAATGTTTGATAAAGTTTCCATAACGTTAGAAAATGAATTAACAGAAATGACGCAAGGCATGCCTATGGGTGGCATGATAGTATCGATGATGAAGAATATGTTGCCTAAAACTGATGAAGAAAAAATAGCTATAGTAAATAAATACTTTGCCAATACACTGATAGAACTTTATTTATTGCATAGCCTTGCTAATGAACCAGAATACATTGAGGCTGATTCTTTGGCTCAAAATATCTATGATGGAATAGATGTTATGTTACATGAAATGACTGATGCAGTGCTCAAAAACTATCAGTCGATACAAGCACAGTTAATCTCTGCTGTAAAAGAGTCAAATCAAGTATCTATTCAATCGCTTGTAGAGGACCGTACAAATTGGGCTTCAGCCAATTATAGCGACCAAACAAATGATTTGTATGTAAAACTACGTATCAATAAAGAGCAAGAGCAACAACCAACAAATGTAGAAAATGCAACTATTCAAAAGGCAGAAGATACAACTATTTATGATGTTTTGGGTCGTCGTATCGCTGATACTCAATGTTTAAGACCAGGAATGATTTATATTCAGAATGGGAAAAAGTTTGTTGTGAACAAATAAAAAATAATACACACTCACATTGTGTTTTGTTTAGCCCTACTTTCAAGCAAGGTGCAAGCAACCTTCACCCTAGAAAACAGACACTATTACACCATGCATTTGCAAAGTCTGCAAAGTGAGTGCAAACCGAGAGTAATCAAAAATTTATTTTAGATTACCGAGGTGCAGCCTCAACTTGGCAAAATTCGCATTTGCAAAGTTATATATATGTTTTTAGGAAAAATAACAACTTACATAAGGCAACTTTGCAATTGCAAAGTTATATATATGTTTTTAGGAAAAATAACAACTTACATAAGGCAACTTTGCAATTGCAAAGTTGCAAAGTTGCTTAATTGCTTGATTATCTTAGTGTTGTGTAAATGCGATTTTGCTACTTTGCAAGTGTGCAAAGTGACTAAAGTTATTGTTAATCAATGTGTTATCCTTAACTTTGCAAACTTTGCAAACTTTGCAAGTGCTTTTTTCTTGCAAAGCTATGACTTTCTGTTTTGTTATAACACTAAAAATCAAAAGTTTATCTTTCGGAATGAAACGGAAAAGTTCTCGCTTTTTTGTTATATGAATATTTTTATTTGACTATGAAATACCTACGGATAACATGCGTTTTCATACTTTTGGCTTGTCTGATAGCGGTTGGGCAGGTAAATCAAATATGGTATAAAAAGGGTAAGGTGTTGTATGCCGTACCTGTGGCAGGTATTGATAGTGTTACTTACGGACAATTCCTAAGTGCCGATACGTTTTTTATCGTTATCGACCGTGCATCGCGACGCATTGTTTATGATACTATTGATGTGCACGTGCCAGGCATGGTTTTTCATGATACAATCCACACAACTCATACAGTTCATCTCAATCCTGGTCGCCGTATAGGGGTGTTTTCGGTAGCGAAAGATAGGCAAGTTAGTTTTTCGCAGGGTAATTTGCAATATATTCAAAATCAAAACATCTGGAAATTTGCCGACCAACAATATGAATATATTGGAGTGGGTAATGTGAAAGATGGAAAGTTAGCAAATAAGATAGATTTGTTTGGGTGGAGTGGGGATAATACGACTGCACCATTTGGTGTGAGTACTTCGATTGATGCGGCTGACTATGCAGGTGATTTTGTAGATTGGGGTATGAATGAAATTAATGGAGAAGCACCTAATACGTGGCGTACGTTGTCAAAGGATGAGTGGGAATATCTTATAAATAAGCGTGATAATGCATCGCAACTATATGGTGCTGCTTGTGTGAATGGAGTTAATGGTGTGATGTTTATGCCTGATGATTGGGTGTCTCCTGATGGGGTGATTTTTGTGAGTGGAATGGCGAGTAAAAAGGGAAGCGAATATTATAAAACGCAAAATAATTATTCTCTTGATCAATGGGCGGTCCTTGAAAATTCGGGAGTTGTATTTTTGCCAGCAGCTGGACGTAGGACAATAGATCCAGTTAATGTTAATGAGTATGGTAATTATTGGTCGAGTAGTATTAAAGACAATCAACATTCACATTATTTGGCATACTACTCTGATCAAATATATGTGAACGCATTTGAAGAGTCATATAAAGGTCGTGCAGTTCGCCTTGTTCACGATACGATTGTTCCACCGCCTGCGCCATGTATGGTGGTGAGAGTGAATGACACATTATCTATAAATATGATGTGTGTGGAGGGTGGTACGTTCGTGATGGGGGCGAAGGAAGGCGATGCTCAAGCGAATGCAAATGAGAAGCCTGCGCATCAGGTTACGCTTTCGGACTATTATATGTCGGATGTGCAGGTGTCGCAAGCATTGTGGGAAGTGGTGATGGGAACTACTATAGATGATGAGGTAGAAAGGCATGGGGGACAAAAAAATATAGGTAAAGGTGCTGACTACCCGATGTATGCTATTGATTGGTTTCAGGCAAATGAATTTGCAGAGAAATTGAGTAAGTTGACAGGTTTGCGTTTTAGTTTGCCGACAGAAGCCGAGTGGGAATATGCAGCACGAGGAGGACAAAAGAGTAGGGGGTATAAATTTGCAGGAAGTGATAATCTCGATGAAGTGGCATGGTGGAATGACGCAAAAGGATTGGTTCACCCGAGTGGACAGCTTAAACCGAATGAATTGGGTATCTATGATATGTGTGGAAATATATGTGAATGGACATTAGATGGCTATTCAAACTATACGAGTGAATTACAAATAAACCCATTGGTTCCTCGTGTGAATAATGTAGTGCAGAGAAGTATGAGTTCGCATGCTCAATGGAAAGAAGCTGATCATCGTGTGACATTTAGATACAAAAAAGACCCAAATGTGGCAAGAACAAGAGTAGGTATGAGACTTGTGCTGCATGATACTGTGCAAGTAGTGCCCGAATATGTTGACTTGGGATTGTCGGTGAAGTGGGCAACATTCAATGTTGGGGCTATGGCGCCAGAGGAGTATGGAAATTATTTTGCGTGGGGCGAGGTGGAACCGAAGGCGGAGTATAGTTGGGAAAACTATAAGTGGGGAGATGGCACAGCCTCGAATATGACAAAGTATAACGAGAAGGATGGATTGACCTCTTTGAAATTGGAGGATGATGCGGCGCATGTGAATTGGGGCGGTAAGTGGAGAATGCCAACAGATGCCGAATTTACAGAATTGCGAGAAAAATGTAAATGGGAATGGACAACGCAGAATGGCGTGAATGGGTATAAAGTTATAGGAGTTAATGGGAATAGTATATTTTTGCCAGTTTCTGGTTTCTACTATGATAATGGATTGGTTTATGTAAATGACCATGGTGACTATTGGTCAAGTACAAAGAACGTTCAATCTGGTGCGTTACATGTGTATACCGATCAGGATAAGATACTAAAAAGTAGTAGCCATCGTTATTATGGTTTCCCTATTCGTGCGGTGTATGACGATAATATGGTGATATTTACCATAAATTGTACACCAGAAGATGCAGAAGTAGGTTTTCATTATAGTGGTGGACATCATGTGCATGGCAATAGTGTTATGGTAAAGAAGGGTGCTAGTCCGCTTTATCAAGTTGCAGCTACCAAAGAAGGTTACCTTAGTCAAGGTGATACACTACATAATCTCACCAAAGATACGACGTTGAACATTACACTTAAGCCATTCTCGGAGGGCACATGGGTAAAGATAGATAATAGCGAATTTACTAAAGTAGAATCATATTTTGTTAGTAGAAAAAATGGATACTTTTCTGGGCCACATAGCAATTGGAATTACTTTTATGCCCCTGTAGTGCCTGGTGAGACATACCGCGTGTGTGCTAATGCTGGACAGTTGGCTGCTATATGGTATGCGGCGAGCAATGCTCCAAATCAGGAGGATAGTATACGCCCAAAGATGGTAGCATGCTCTGAAAACGGAGGTATAACGAGATATATTGCTGAAGAATTTACTATACCAGAAGGTGCAACATATTTGATAATCAATCATGCTGGAGCAGATAAAAATCTTGTTATAGAAAGAAAAGTGCCAGACCCTTGTCAGGTGGTGAGAGTGAATGACACATTATCTATAAATATGATGTGTGTGGAGAGGGGTACGTTTATGATGGGGGCGAGTGATGATGATTTGAAAGCACAACGTGATGAAAAACCACAGCATCAAGTTACTATTACTTATGACTATAAAGTAATGCAGACCGAGGTGACTCAAGGATTGTGGGAGGCTGTAATGGGAGAGGATATATATGATCTTATAGCTGAGTCGCCTTATCCTAGTTCTAAACCTATATCGACAAAGGCGAATTTTCCTGTTGGATATGTGAGATTGTATCAATGTTTGGAGTTTATTGATTCGTTGAATGCACGTACAGGATTACATTTCCGTATGCCGACTGAAGCAGAATGGGAATTTGCTGCTCGTGGGGGTAATAATAGTAAAGGCTATTTGTATTCAGGAAGTGATGACCCAACTGAAGTGGCAAATCGTTCTGGTCAATTTAAACCAGTAGCATCGTTGAAACCTAATGAATTGGGAATATACGATATGAGTGGTAATATAGCGGAAATGGTGTTAGATGGAAGTTTAGGGGAAAGAGCTCCATATACTTCGGCTGAACCACAAATAGATCCACGACTAATTAGGCAAACAGGGAATCGGATGGTCAGAAATTCTCGTCCTTACAATTATGATTCTGTTCGTGTAACACAACGTAGTGCTTATACTCCAAGTTGGTGTGGTCCGTGGATGGGTTTCCGTTTGGTGTTGCCAGAGGAGAGGGATTTTCGTACTATTTATGTGAATGGGGTCTATTTTGATATGGCATTCGTAGAAGGTGGTACTTTTATGATGGGAGATGATAGTAGTGATAATGCGAGTCCAGCGCATCAGGTTACGCTTTCGGATTATTATATTGGACAAACCGAAGTGACGCAGGCATTGTGGGAGGTAGTGATGGGTACGAATCCAAGTAAATTTAGAGGTAATAACTTGCCGGTGGAATGTGTGAGTTGGGAGGATTGTCAATTGTTTGTGCAGAAATTGAGTGAGATGACAGGGTTGCACTTCCGCTTGCCAACAGAGGCAGAATGGGAGTATGCGGCGCGAGGAGGTGTGAAGAGTAGAGGGTATAAATATGTTGGTAGTGATGACGTTGATAGTGTGGCGTGGTATGGCGTAAATAGTGGACAAAAAACACATTCGATAGCGGGTAAAAAACCAAATGAATTGGGCATTTATGATATGTCGGGGAATGTGTGGGAGTGGTGTCAGGATTGGCATGAACCTTATTCTGCGGAATCACAGGAGAATCCACAAGGAGCTAGTGAGGGAGAGAAACCTGTTATCAGAGGTGGTTGTTGGCATTATAACCCAATACAGTGTACTCCGGCATATAGATATAGTTATTATAATAGAATAGGTAGTGGAAGTTCTACAGGTTTCCGTATTGTATTAGATATTAAGTAATAAGAAAGATTGATAGAATTAGAAATGCAAAAACAAGGTAAAAAAGCAATAATGATACGTCGTGCGATGATGTGTCTATTGGCGTGTATGTTTGTAGTGAATGTGCAAGCAGATAAGTTTGTGCGAGTTGCTGTGAAGGGTGGAGCGAGTAGCAATCCTGCTCATGATACTCTTAGTATAGGTGGTGGTGCAGGTATGGAGATTGGTATTAGAAGTCAGAATAGTAGTGGGTGGTTTGTAGATGTAGGGTTGGGAATTGATTATGGAGTGTTGAATGATTATAGATCGGATTCTACGAGTATGGAGCATAGGACAGATTATCAAGGTGATGCATACGTGGCACATCAGGAATTCGATAGATTGCGAAATCAGCATAGTGCGTTTAGTTTTGTGTTGCCTATAATGGGAGGATATGAATATGAGCGGTTTTATATTATGGCAGGTGTGCAATTGAAAGGAATGGTAGCGGGTAGATCGCAAACTCGAGGGTTTCTGACAGAAACATTTGAATATGATAATTTAATAGACAACCTACAAACAAAAGAGTATGATTTTTATGGCGACATATACAGTGTAGGACCATCGTTTGATGTGCAAGTGGGAGGTGAAATAGGATGGCAATTGACTCGGGACCGACATATTTCGCCGAGAAAAGCGCATATGGCAATGAGAAATGTGTATCTTTCGGCATTTGTAGATTATACATTATTTAGTACTCGACCTGTTATGCCTATGACTGCTGGATTGAAATTGACATGTTTGATGCAATTAAAAGCGAAAAAGAAATGTGTTTGTTTGAGAAATATATATAAAAAGCATAGGAGAAGATAGGTGGTTAGATGCAGAAGAATATGATTTAAATTCTAAAAAATGTTGAATTTGGAATAATCATGGGTTATTTGTAGTGTTTTTTTATGTTATTTTCTCTTTTTTGAGAATGTTTTTGGAGTGAAAATTGGGGTAAAAAAATTGGAAAAAACACGTTTTTTTTCAAAAACGCGAAAAATGTGCCTATTTCATAAGCTGAATTTTGACCAAAAATACCTTAAAAAGCATGAAAAATACCCTTTGTGGTAAGAAAAAATCATGATTTTTTAAATTTATTTCTCTGATAATCAAGCAAAAGAAAATTTTTTTAAAAAAAGTTGTAAAAATATTTGCATAATCCAGAAATATGCGCTATCTTTGCATCGCAATTGAGAGATAAACGAACTCTTAACGCAAATGGCCCATTCGTCTATCGGTTAGGACGCAAGATTTTCATTCTTGAAAGAGCGGTTCGATTCCGCTATGGGCTACTTTTTTTATGTTTATAAGTGAAATAACAAGATAAAATTTCTACAATAGAAAATGGCAAATCATAAATCATCAATCAAAAGAATTCGTCAAACAGAAAGACGTCGTTTGCACAACAAATTCTACGCTAAAGTAACTCGTAGCGCTGTTCGTAAATTGCGCGCAACATCTGAGAAAGATGCAGCAGTAGCACTTCTTCCTAAAGTAGCTTCTATGCTTGATAAACTTGCAAAACGCAACATCATCCACAAAAACAAAGCAAGCAACTTGAAATCTAAATTGGCTCTTCACGTTAACAAACTTGCTTAATTTGTCGAAGATTGAAAAATATACGAGCTCTTTTCTGTAACAACAGATTAGAGCTTTTTTTGTTAGTTATTGGTTCGTTTTTTGGGGGTCGGGGGATAAAGAGTCTTGTTACTCTCTATGACCAATTTAAAAAATGAATCCGAATGGCAGTCTCGTTACTTGCTACTAATAGTCTATTATATGGAAAATAAAGCTATAAAACTTTGGGCCGAAGAAGAACGTCCTCGTGAAAAAATCAAACTTCATGGGGTTGAATTTCTTTCTGATGCTGAATTACTAGCTGTGATGCTTGGCTCTGGTACTAAAGACAAGAATGTGGTGGAGCTATCGCGTGAGATTCTTGATTTTGTTGGAGGCGATTTGGATCAGTTGGCACGACTTACGCTTCATGAATTTCAGTCGCAATTCAAAGGTATTGGTGAGGCTAAAGCAATGCACTTGCTTGCCACACTTGAGTTTGGACGTCGTCGGAATGCTACGAAGAGGGGAGAGGATGACTCGATACGTACATCAAAAGATATTGTGCGCTTGATGCACCCGGTGATTTGCGATAAACCAGTAGAGCAGTTTTGGGTTATATTGCTTAATCGTAAAAATAAGGTTATAGGTAAAGAGTGTATAGCTTTGGGCGGAGTGTCAGCTGTATTGGTCGATATGCGCTTGCTTCTTAAACCTGCTATCACTCGATTGGCATCGAGCATTATTCTTTGCCATAATCATCCTTCGGGTACAGTTTCTCCAAGTGCCGAGGATAGAGCATTGACGCGTCGCGCAGCCTCTGCGGCAGAATTAATCGATATTCGTTTGCTCGACCACGTGATTATTACTTCCGACAGCGAACAGTTTTATAGTTTTGCCGACCATGGCGACCTCTAAAATATTCTCAACTTTCAACTTTCAACTTTCAACTTTAAAAATATGGAACCACAATTGAATGCACATAATAAGGCGGAATTTCCGCCGATGCATACTGCCGAGCATATTTTGAACGGCACTATGGTGAAGATGTTTGGATGCCCACGTTCGCGTAATGCGCATATCGAGCGCAAGAAAAGTAAGGCGGACTATGAACTTACCGAAGCTCCAACCGAGGAGCAAATACGCGAGATAGAGCATCGAGTGAATGAACAGATTGCTCGCAATCTTGATGTAATTATCGAGTTTATGACTCGCGACGAGGCTGCTGAGTTGGTTGACCTCTCTAAATTGCCGGCAGATGCCTCAGAAACGCTTCGTATTGTGCGTGTAGGTGATTATGACAATTGTGCTTGTATTGGTGCTCATGTAAAGAATACTAGCGAAATAGGTACATTCCGCATCCTTACTCACGACTTTGCAGATGGTCGCTGGCGTATGCGTTTCAAACTCGAAAATTGTCCTTATGTTGAATAAGGAATAAGGAGTAAGGAGGACTTCTTGTTATTATGGACATAGTTTAAAAATCGGTGAGACTTTTGTGGTTTCACCGATTTTTTTGTGTTTGGCACAGAATTTGAATTATATTAGGCGTAAGTAATTACAAACAAAATCTATTAAAAACCATCTTATTATTAAGGAGAAAAAACTATGACAACACAAAAAACACAAGGTTGGCTGCCAACAGTGATTAGCGACCTATTTGATTATCCTTTGTTTGCTCCGCGTGTACCTATGACTGCGCCTGCTATCAATGTTAAAGAGACCGACAAAGATTATTGGATTGAAGTGGCGGCACCGGGTATGACCAAAGAAGACTTTGATGTGCGCATCAACGAGAAGGATTACCTTATTATTAGTTTGCAAAAACGAGAAAAAAAGGAAAAAAAGGAAACAAATGAAGAGCCTAAATGTGCAGAGGGAGAGAAAGAGTGTAAAAGTGAAGTGAGATATTTGCGTCGTGAATTCTCTTTCTCTAAGTTTCAACAAGTGATGAGCTTGCCAGACAATGTGGATATCGACCATATTGAGGCTAAAGTGAAGAACGGAGTGCTTAAGATTAGACTACCTAAGCGCACAGATGAAGAGATTCAGAAGGCTCATAAAACCATCGAAATTTTGTAACAAAAAAGCCCTCGTGAGAGGGCAAAGTTTCATAAGTTTTAGTTAGTTAAATAGTGTATTGGGCGACATCTGCTTTTGGGAAATAGCGGGTGTCGCTTTTATATTGTTATTTTTAGTTGGTCGTATGAGAGATGAATATTTGAAGGAAGTTTGGTTTCTTCTTCTTGATGTAGACCGAGATGATGTGAGAAATGGATGAAGTATGTTTGCTCGGCGTTGATGCGTTGAGCTTTTTCGATGGCTTCATCGATGGATTGATGAGATGGGTGTTTTTCTTGGCGTAGTGCGCCCATGATGAGGAGTTTCAGGTCTTTGAGTTTAGTGAATTCCTCTTCCGGTATAATGCTTACGTCGGTGAGGTATGCCATATCGCCTATGCGGTAGCCTGCTATAGGTAATTTGCCGTGTAGGACACGAATAGGGATGATTTCTGTGTTGTTTATTACAAAAGGTGTGTTGATGTCTATCTCGTTCATTACGATGCGGGGCACGCCAGGATATAGGTTCTCTCCGAAGCAGTATGGAATGCGTGTGCGTATGGCCGTGGCGACGTTAGGTTCGGCATAGATATTTATGTCTCCGAAACGGCAGAAAGGGCGTAGGTCGTCGATGCCGCTCACATGGTCGTAGTGTTCGTGAGAGAGGAGTATGGCGTCGAGTTTGCCGAAGGGGATGTGCGACATCTGTTGGCGAAAGTCGGGACCGCAATCGAGGAGGATGCGGTTGCCGTTGGTTTCTACTAATACGGATGTACGTAGTCGAGAGTCGCGAGGGTCGCGGCTTGAGCATACTGGGCAAGTACAACCAGTTTCGGGTACGCCAGTAGATGTGCCTGTTCCGAGGAAAGTTATTTTCATCTTATTAAGACATGAAGACATGAGAACATGATTTTATTTTTAATGCAAATTTCCATTAATTAATCATAAATTATAAGATTAATTGGATTCATTTAATGGGTAATTTATGATAATTTGCGTTTAATATTTAGATGATAGGATGTGGGTTTATCAAAAAAAAGAGCCTTTCGGTCCGAAGATGAAAGGCTCTTTATTGTTTACCTAATCGAGATAATTAGTTGTTTTTAGCTTTAGCAACGATAGCTTTGAAAGCTTCTGGGTGGTTCATTGCGAGGTCAGCAAGAACTTTACGGTTCATAGCGATACCAGCTTTGTGCAATGCGCCCATAAGTTGTGAATAAGACATACCTTCGAGGCGAGCAGCAGCGTTGATACGTTGAATCCACAATGCGCGGAAGTTGCGTTTTTTGTTTTTGCGGTCACGGTAAGCATATTGCAAACCTTTTTCCCAAGTGTTTTTTGCTACTGTCCATACGTTACGGCGAGCACCAAAATAACCGCGAGTAAGTTTAAGAATTCTTTTACGTTTAGCTCTAGAAGCTACGTGATTTACTGATCTTGGCATAGTTTTTAAAAATTTTTGAATGACAGCGTTCCTAAATCTGAGAGGAAACTTCGAGCTGATGCATTCGGTTAATCACTAAATAGAAAAATGTTTTGTAAAATACGGTTTCAAAAAGTTATTATCTCAAACCGAGAAGAGATTTAACATTGTTTTGGTCAACAGTAGCAACTACACCAGAGTGAGTCAAGTTACGTTTTTGTTTCAATGTTTTTTTAGTCAAGATGTGACTTTTGAACGCGTGTTTACGTTTGATTTTTCCTGTTCCGGTAAGAGCGAATCTTTTTTTGGCACCGGAATTAGTCTTAATTTTTGGCATTTGTTTAATATATTTAATTATTAATTAAACGGGGATTTTCCCCTTTTATTATTTTTTAGTTGATTTAGGCGAAAGCATGATAATCATACGTTTGCCTTCGAGAGTTGGCATAGAGTCAACTTTTGCAATTTCTTCGAGGTCGTTTGCGAGACGGAGCAAGAGAACTTCGCCTTGTTCTTTGAAGAGGATTGAGCGACCTTTGAAGAATACGTATGCTTTGACTTTGCTACCTTCTTTGATGAAACCTTCAGCGTGTTTGAGCTTGAAGTTGTAGTCGTGATCGTCGGTTTGAGGACCGAAACGAATCTCTTTAACAACCATTTTCACAGCTTTTGCTTTAAGCTCTTTTTCGCGTTTCTTTTGTTGATACAAGAATTTTTGATAATCAACAATTCGACAAACTGGTGGTTGGGCATTAGGTGAAATTTCGACCAAATCCATTTCCATTTCCTCAGCGATACGCAATGCTTCGGCTATTGGGTACACTTGAGATTCGATATTTTCGCCAACAATGCGAACTTCTTTGACTCCACGTATCTCGTGATTGACACGGTGTTTGTCTTCGTTCTTTTTTGTAACTTGCTTAGCTATAAGGCAGTCCTCCTAAAAGTTTAGTGAATAATAGTTGTTTGTTATGTCTCTATTTTTGAGCGTGCAAAGATACGACTTTTTTCTGATATACAAAAGTTTTGCTACAACTTTTTTCTAAAAAATGTAAAATATTTTTTTTATGGTAATTTTTTTGTGAAAAAAGTTTGGTCATTTCATAAAAAAGCAGTAATTTTGCACTCGCAATTCGGAGGTGATATTTGTATGATAGAGAACTGCGAATTGTATAAGTATGGTGCATTCGTCTAGTGGTCTAGGACGCTGGCCTCTCACGCCGGAAACTCGGGTTCGAACCCCGGACGCACTACAAGAAAGTAAATCAGCGAATTACAGATGATGTGATTCGCTGATTTTTTTATTTCATCTTTATCCAATCCACTATATCTTTTAGCACTTCGGGAGAGATAGTTTCTTCGATTTGGTAGTATTCGTTGGGCATTCCGGTGTTGCTGTGTTGGAATAGGTGGTTCAGTTCGGGGTAGATTTTTGTGGTCAATAGCTCCGAAGCAACGTGTTTTTGCAGTGCATTGATGTTTTGCGAAGCAATCACCTGTACATCGTTCGACCCATTCAGAGCTAATACACGGCAAGCAATTTTTTTTAACGCCTCAATAGGATCGTACGAAATGAAGAAATCAATCCAAGGTTGAGGTTGTAGTAGAGCAGCAATGTTGCCCGTCAGCTGCAACGGTAAGTTGGCATATTTAGCCTTAAACTCCGTAATTTTGCTTTCGCGGTCGAATTGTGCACCAGAGCGTTTGAGCGAGTAAATGTCGTTTAACAAAGTGCAGTATGAGTTGACAATATCAGCCGACACATCCGATTTTTCGAGCAATAAGCGGTTTTGTTCAATCAAGATTTGGTCGCCACTCACAGCAGTGCCAGCGAGGCTAACAACAAAACTCAAATACTCGACATCGGCCCCAAGCATAAAGGCAATCAGTCCGCCCTCGCTATGACCGATTACGCCGATGTTTTTCATCCCTCTGTTTTTCAAGAAATCTATAGCAGCTAGAGCGTCGCCTTTGAATGTTGCGGTAGTAGCCGAAGCCAAACCAGTAGCATCAGAGCCACCAACGCCACGATCGTCGTAGCGTAGAGTAGCAATGCCATTGCGAGCTAGGAGGTCGGCAATTACCCAAAAAGGTTTGTGCTCCATCAACTCCTCATCCCTATTTTGTTGACCACTGCCACTAACAAGCACAGCCACAGGCGTGTTGGCGTTCATCATCAGCGGCTTCACCAACGTGCCAGCCAATTTATTGCCATCGGTCGAGTTGTAGAACACCACCTCCTCTTGTAGGTAAGGGAACGGACTCTTGGGAGTTTGAGGTCGATTCACCTTAATATTAGGTTTGAGCACCAAAGGGAACGAGTAGCCATTTTGACTCATCGAACCCTCGATAGTCGAATTGCTTTCGTCGAGTTTGCCATCGTAGTTGAAACCTATAGCACTGATGCTTAAAGAGATGTTGTTGTTACTGACATAGATTTTGTCGATAGGCAAATCCTTTGCGCCCTGTTGAGGCACATCGAGCGTGCCAGTTACGACCGAGTCGTGTTGCGCAAATTTGAATACAAGAACCAATTCGGTCTGACCCATCACCAATTTGCCTTTCCATTCGCCAGCGAATTGGGCGTAGGAGATTATAGGGATGAGCAATGATAATAATATAGGAGTGAGGCGTTTCATGATTTAAAGACAACAGTCGACAGTCAACAGTCAACAGACAACGGTCGACGGTCAATGGTCAACAGACAACAGTCATAAATGGTGACTGTTGACCATAGACCATTGATTTTATTTTTGGTAGTGGCGATAGAATTCAGTCACGGCAACGATACCATTTTTGAATACTTCGAGGTCGAAGTTTTCGTTAGGAGAGTGGATAGCATTGCTTTCGAGACCGAAGCCCATAAGGATAGTCTTCACGCCGAGTACTTGTTCGAAAGTAGAGATGATTGGAATTGAGCCACCACGACGCGCAGCGAGAGGTTTTTTGCCGAAAGCAATTTCGAAGCCAGCCTCAGCTGCTTTGTAAGCAGGCAAATCGATAGGGCACACATAGCCTTGACCACCGTGCATAGGAGTCACCTTCACCTTCACGCTCTTAGGAGCGATAGATTGGATGTAGTCGACAAAAGCTTGTGAAATTTCGTGGTGGTCTTGATTAGCCACAAGTCGGCACGATACTTTAGCATAAGCTTTTGAAGGCAACACAGTTTTAGAGCCCTCGCTAGTGTAACCACCCCAGATGCCACAGATGTCGAACGAAGGGCGACAGCTGTTGCGTTCGAGAGTAGAGTAGCCCTCTTCGCCTTCTACCTCTTCCACATCGATAGCCTTTTTGTAGTTTTCGAGGCTGAAAGGAATGTTTTTAATCATTTCGCGTTCTTCGGCAGGCACAGGCAACACCTTGTCGTAGAAGCCAGGGATAGTGATGCGACCTTTGTCGTCGACCACTTTGGCCAACATTTTGCATAGAGTGTTGATAGGGTTAGCCACAGCACCACCAAAGTGGCCAGAGTGCAAATCGCGGTTAGGACCAGTCACCTCCAACTCCCAATAAGCCAATCCACGCAAACCAGTGGTGATAGAAGGCGTATCTTTGCCAATCATACTAGTGTCGGACACGAGGATGATGTCGCTTTTCAACAACTCTTTATGTTCTTGGCAGAAAGCCTCGAGCGAAGGAGAGCCAATCTCCTCTTCGCCTTCGAAGATAAATTTCACGTTGCAATTCATTTCGCCTTGGCGCACGAGGTATTCGAAAGCCTTAGCTTGCACCATAGCCTGACCTTTGTCGTCGTCGGCACCACGAGCCCAGAGGCGTCCGTCGCGAATTTCGGCTTTGAAAGGGTCGCTTTTCCACAAATCGAGTGGTTCGGCAGGCATCACGTCGTAGTGAGAATAAACCAACACAGTAGGGCGGTCGGCGCCAATCAATCGTTCGGCATAAACGATAGGGTTGCCATTGCTAGGCATCACTTCAGCGCGGTCGGCGCCAGCAGCCAACAACAGTTCTTTCCAACGTTCGGCGCAGCGCACCATGTCGGCTTTGTGTTCAGGTTTAGCTGAAATAGAAGGGATTTCAATCAACGAACCCCATTCTTCAACGAATCGGTCGAAATTTTTGTCAATGTACTCTCTGATTTCCATAATATTATTTAGATTTGAAAGTTGAGAGTTGAAATTTGAAATTTTGAGTCGTATTATAACTTTTCAACTTTCACATTTCAACTTTCAACTTGGATTATTAATTTTTCATTGTAAGGCTGATGCGACGGCGGTCGCGGTCGATTTCAAGTACACGCACTTTCACGTGTTGGTTGATGTGTAGCACCTCTTCGATTGACGATATGCGACGGTCGGAGATTTGCGATATGTGCAATAAACCGTTCTCTTTGATGCCGATATTGACAAATGCGCCAAAGTTGGTTATGTTCGTCACCTCGCCGTCGAGCAGCATCCCTTCGTGTAGGTCGTCGATAGCGCGAATGTTAGGGTCGAAGCTCCACGCCTCAATCTGCATACGAGGGTCGCGACCTGGTTTTTCCAACTCCGACATAATGTCTTGCAACGTAGGTAAACCTACTTTGTCGGACACATATTTATTTATATCGATTTGTTTGCGTAATTCGGCATTGACAATCAAATCCTCTACTTTTGCACCTAAATCCTTAGCCATTTGCTCGACCAAGGCATATCGCTCAGGGTGCACAGCCGAGCGGTCGAGTGGATTGGTAGATGCGGCTACACGAATGAAACCAGCGCATTGCTCGTAGGTTTTCGCTCCCATTTTTGCTACCTTCAATAGCTCCTTTCGTGATTTGAAGCCACCATTTTCGGTGCGATAGTCAATGATATTTTGAGCCAATTTAGGTCCTACGCCAGCCACGTAGGTGAGCAACTGTTTCGACGCATTGTTCACCTCTACGCCTACCGAGTTCACACACGTTTCTACGGTTTGGTCGAGGGCTTGGCGGAGCATAGTTTGGTCAACGTCGTGTTGATATTGTCCTACGCCTATGTTTTTCGCATCAATTTTCACCAATTCAGCGAGTGGGTCCATCAATCTGCGACCAATCGACACTGCGCCACGCACTGTAACATCGTAGTCGGGAAACTCCTCGCGAGCCACTGCTGAAGCAGAATAGATACTCGCTCCGCTCTCGCTCACTACGAATACTTGTGGCGGATTGCGAAAAGCAACTTTTTGTATAAATTGCTCAGTTTCACGCCCTGCCGTACCATTGCCGATTGCAATTGCCTCGATTTTGTATTGCTCAGCGAGGGTAGAAATCTTCTTCATCGCCATCGCAGTTTCGCTTTTTGGTGGGTGAGGGTAGATAGTCTCGTTGTAGAGCAAATTGCCCTGTGCGTCAAGGCAAACTACCTTACAACCTGTGCGGAATCCGGGGTCGATGCCCATCGTGCGTTTTTGTCCTAATGGTGCGGCTAAAAGTAATTGTTTCAGATTGTTAGCAAATATGCGAGTAGCTTCGAGGTCGGCTTTTTCTTTGCTCAAATTTGCAAATTCAGTCTCGATGCTCGGTGCCAATAGGCGTTTGTAGCCATCTTTCACAGCACGACGGATAATATCGGCAGTTTTATTGTCAGTCTTTAAGAAAATTCGTTCAAGTCGTTCGATTGCCTCGTCATCATCGATTTCGATATTCACCTTCAAGAGTTTTTCGCTCTCGCCACGACGCATAGCCAACAGCGCATGCGACGGACAACGAGATAGACGGTATAGTTTCTCGAAATAGTCGCGATAGTTGGCAGCCTCTTCCTCTTTGCCTTTTACGACGTGGCTCGTAATAACCGCCTCACGTTCAAACAATCGGCGCACCGCATTGCGTGCCGCTTCGCTTTCGCTAACCCATTCGGCAATGATGTCTTGCGCGCCAGCGATGGCATCCTCAGCCGTAGCAACTTTGTCGTTCACGTATCGTGATGCAATGCTTTCGATGTCAGCGCATTTGCCCGACATGATGATTTTTGCCAACGGCTCCAATCCAGCCTCACGAGCGATAGTTGCGCGAGTGCGTTTCTTTTGTTTATAAGGTAGATAGATATCTTCAATCTCGTTCGGTTCCCACGAAGATTCGATTCTCGCCTTCAACTCGTCGGTCAAAGCACTAGCAGCTTCGATTGCTTCGATTACGAAAGCCTTGCGCTTGATGAGTTCCTCTATTTTCTCGTTTTCAGTAGCAATTGTTGCAATAGCCACCTCGTCTAAACCGCCCGTAGCCTCTTTCCTGTATCGTGCAATGAACGGAATCGTAGCTCCATCTTCCAACAATTTCAACACCCCAGCCACACTTGCAGAGCTGATATTCAATCTTTTCGAAATAAGTTCTATTTTTTGTTGCATAAAAAATCTTTGTTTTGTAAAAGCATACAAAGATACGAAAAAAAACAGCGTTTTGCAATAGTTGTGCGCTATAAGTTGTGATTTTGTTAGGATTGTTTTGTTATTTGTTTTTTAATCAGGTAGTTAAGTTGGTGGTGATTTATTTATCTTTGGCTTGTGAGTTGCCTGTGTCGTTTGGCAAAAATACACATTGTGAATGTGTGTTTTTTGACCATACCCAACAGCAAGGTGCAAGCAAACTGCAAGCAAGAAAACCGCCAAAAAAAATACACAATGAGAGTGTGTGTTTAGCGAAGATGTTTTCGTCTGTTTTTTTGTTTTTTGTTTTATTTTTTTGAAAAGACTTGACTTTCGATAAATAATTTTGTATCTTTGCAGAAAATAGATGTGTAATTTTTTGTAAAAATAATTGTAGAATAAAAAACTTTTATTACCTTTGCAAATTGAAAGATTGTGTAGATTGAGGTTGGGAGTGGAGTAGTGTGGAATGAGTTGGAGGTTGATGAATTTTTGTTATTGATTGAATATTGTGTCAATTTGAATAATAAAGATATAGAAATGAATAAAATTGTAAGAAAAGAACATTTCTCTGCGAATGTTGTAATGTTGGAGATTGAAGCTCCACTTATTGCAAAATCACGTAAAGCAGGTCACTTTGTTATCGTTCGCGTTGACGAAGAGGGCGAACGTATGCCTTTGACTATTGCAGATTCGGACGTTGCACGTGGTACAATCACGCTTGTTGTGCAAAAAATGGGTGTGTCGTCAACAAAATTGTGTAACCTCAACGTAGGTGATGAGGTGCTTGATTTGGTTGGTCCACTTGGTAAGGCTACTCATATCGAAAAATTTGGTACAGTGGTATGTGCTGGTGGTGGTGTAGGTGTTGCTCCGATGTTGCCTATCATCAAAGCTATGAAATTGGCAGGCAATCGTGTAGTTTCTATTCTTGCTGGTCGTACAAAAGACCTTATTATTCTCGAAGAGCAAGTGCGCGAATATAGTGACGAGGTGGTGATTATGACCGACGATGGCTCGTATGGCAATAAAGGTCTTATTACACAAGGCGTTGAAGAGGTTATCAATCGTGAGAAAGTGGATATGTGCGTAACTATCGGTCCTGCTGTGATGATGAAATTCGTTAGCCTTTTGACTAAAAAATATGAAATCCCTACTGTTGCGTCGTTGAATACTATTATGGTGGACGGCACAGGTATGTGTGGTGCATGTCGTGTAACAGTTGGCGGTCAAACTAAATTTGTTTGTGTTGACGGTCCTGAGTTTGATGCTCACCAAGTGGATTTTGATGAAATGATGATGCGTCTTTCGGCTTATAAAGATGCAGAAGTAGAATCGTTTGAAAACTTTAAAAAATAAGGAGCAAGGAGTAGGGTGTAGGGAGTAAGGTTTTGTCTCGCTACTCGTTACTCGCTACTAAAAATATAACTATGGAAAGAAGAAATGAAGCATGGCGTGAAGAATTGCGTACTGCCATGAAACCAAAAGAGCGTATGGCTATTGAGCGCGTGAAGATGAATGAGTTGGATGGTGAATATCGTAGCAAAAATTCGGAAGAGGTAAACCAAGGTCTTACTATGGAGCAGGCTTTGTTAGAGGCTAAACGCTGTCTTGACTGTCCTAACCCATCTTGTATGCAAGGTTGTCCTGTTAGCATCAATATCCCTACATTTATTAAAAATATCGAACGTGGCGAAATCCTTGAGGCTGCTAAAGTATTGAAACAAACATCGGCTTTGCCTGCTGTTTGTGGTCGTGTTTGCCCTCAAGAGCGTCAATGCGAAAGCAAATGTATTCATACAAAAACAGGTAAACCAGCAGTTGCAATCGGTTATCTTGAACGTTTTGCTGCTGACTACGAACGCAATAGCGGACAAATGGCAGTGCCAGAAGTTGCTGCTTCGAATGGAATTAAGATTGCCGTAGTAGGTTCTGGTCCTTGCGGTTTGTCATTCGCTGGCGATATGGCTAAATTGGGCTATCAAGTTACTGTGTTTGAAGCATTGCATGAAATTGGTGGTGTATTGAAATATGGTATTCCAGAATTCCGTTTGCCTAATAATATTGTAGATGTAGAGATTCGTAACCTCGAAAAAATGGGTGTTACATTCGTGAAAAACTGCATTGTAGGTAAAACAATTTCTTACGACCAATTGAAAGAAGAGGGCTATCGCGCTATGTTTGTGGCTTCGGGTGCAGGTCTTCCTAACTTCATGAATATACCTGGTGAAAACCTTATTGGTATCATGTCGTCTAACGAATATTTGACACGTGTGAACTTGATGGGTGCTGCAAAAGCAAATACAGATACTCCTGTATTGAAAGGTAAACGCGTGGCAGTTATCGGTGGTGGTAACACAGCAATGGACTCAGTTCGTACTGCGAAACGTCTTGGTGCTGAACGTGCTATGATTGTTTATCGTCGTTCGGAAGAAGAGATGCCAGCTCGTCTTGAAGAGGTGAAACACGCTAAAGAAGAGGGCGTTGAATTCTTGACACTCCACAATCCTATCGAATATAAAGGCAACGAAAAAGGTCGTGTATCACAAATGTTGCTTCAAAAAATGGCACTTGGTGAGCCAGATGCTTCAGGTCGTCGCAAACCAGAACCAATACCTGGTGCAATCGAAACAATTGATGTTGACGAAGTAATCGTGAGCGTTGGTGTATCGCCAAACCCATTGATTCCAAGCGCAATTGAAGGATTGGCAGTTACTCGTAAAGGTACTATCGAAGTGGGTGATGATACATTGCAATCGTCAATCCCTACAATCTTTGCTGGTGGCGACATCGTGCGTGGTGGTGCGACTGTGATTCTCGCAATGGGCGATGGTCGCAAAGCGGCAGCAAGCATGCATGCTAAAATTCAAGCAGGAGAAATCTAAAAAAGTATTAAGTAGAAAGTCGCAAGTCGCAAGACTTGTTTTGTGATATTTTTTAATGCAGATAGGATTCTTTCTACTTTTTACTTGTTACTTTGTACTATATGAATATTTGTGTATATTGTTCGTCGGCTGAACAAGTGGACGGCGAATTCCAAAAACAAGCAACCGAATTGGGTAAGTGGATGGCTAAAAAAGGTCATACACTTGTTTATGGTGGCGCTACAGGAGGTTTGATGACCTCAGTGGCTGAAGGCGCAGCAAGCGAAAAGGGTGATATAGTAGGTATAATTCCAGAGTGTATTGTCGAAAAAGGTCGTAAAAGCGATTTGCCAACAGAATTGTTTGTGGTTGGTGATATGGCAGAGCGTAAGACAATGATGAAGGAGTATGCCGACGTATTTGTTGTATTACCTGGAGGCTTTGGTACGCTTGATGAAATGTTTGATACTGTGTCGTCGTGCATGGTTGGGGAACATGATAAGCCAACTATATTGTTCAATTTGGAAAATTTTTGGATGGGATTGTTATTCCAATTAGAGCGAATAAGAAAAGACGGATTGGGATATAAATTCACTCGTAATGGCAACTTGAGAGTTGTTGATACTTTAGACGAGTTGAAAGATTTGTTGACCCAATACGCAGACGAGCAATGTTGATTTTTATTGGCTAATGAAGCCTTCTCTTTGTAGAACATAGAATCCCTTTTGAACTTAACATCTAATATCATAGAATTATGAATCTTTATTGGAAAAGACTTTTTGGTGGTTTGATGTCGACTGCTAAGTATGAAGATAAACTTCAAAAAGAAGCGGTAGACTATAAACGCTATCTTTTGATTAGTGAATCGAAAGAATTAGAAGAGTATAATGAACTTTATCAACAAGTTAAATCATCAAGCTTTAAGGAATTGAAACGTACGCTTGTGAGTCGTAAATACAAAGATACACAAGAGTATAG
>JAZQUV010000032.1:0-15017 GCA_045631465.1 Candidatus Aphodosoma sp.
CTTTTATCGCTACTTCGCCATTGCAAGATAGACCTATCGCAAGTAGATTTTCTTATACTCGACGAGGCCGACCGTATGCTTGATATAGGCTTTTATGACGACATAATGGAGATTATTTCTTACCTGCCTAAAGAGCGTCAAACACTCATGTTTTCTGCTACATTCCCTACCGAAGTAGAACGCCTCGCACGTCAAGTGTTGCGCAACCCAGCCGAAGTGAAAATAGCAGTTTCAAAACCCGCAGAAGGTATCACACAAAGTGTGTATATTCTTCACGAAGAGCAAAAATTGCCACTTTTATTGCAGATAACAAATAATAGAGTACAGAGTACAGATAACAGATTACAGATAACAGATAACTCTCAACTCTTAACTCTTAACTCTCAACTTTCAAAAGGTATTATCTTTGCTTCATCGAAAGAGAAGGTGCGTGACTTGTACCATTCTTTGCGACGTCTTGGAGTGAAGGTGGCGCAAATACATTCCGACCTTGAAAATGCTGAGCGTACACAGACATTGCTTGATTTTAAGAACAATAAAATAGAGTTGCTTGTGGCAACAGATGTGGTGTCGAGAGGTATAGATATTGATGATATTCAGTTTGTTGTTAATTATGATGTGCCAGCTCAGCCCGAAGATTATGTGCATCGCATTGGGCGTACAGCTCGTGCAGGCGCTTTGGGAGAGGGAATTACGTTTGTTACGCCAAAAGACAAGCCACGCCTTGATAAGATAGAGAAACTGTTGGAGCGCAAAATAGAGCGTTGCGTGTTGCCCGACGATGTGGCAGCATTGGCTCCAGCGATAGATGAAGACAAAATTCAATTGCCTGAGAAAAAGAAACATAAATACTACAAACATCGAGGTGGCAGAGGTAAGAATTCGGGCAAGCAACCAAAGGGCAAAAATAATTATAAAAAATAATAGGCGAAAAACTTGCGGGAATCAAATAAAAGTCGTAACTTTGCACTCGCAAAACCCAACCGATGCGGCGTTGGCGTAATTGGTAGCCGCGCTAGACTTAGGATCTAGTGTCGAGAGACGTGGGGGTTCGAGTCCCTTACGCCGCACAAAAGAAGGCATTGAATTGATTATCAGTTCGATGCCTTCTTTTTTATCATATCTCTAACCTTAAAAATCCAATCAAAACAAAATCAAAACAAATTTCTATTTTATATTTGTCTCAAATAATAAAAAAAATATTTATAATTTATTGACTTGTAGTAATTTATTAATAGGAGAAATCGAAACAAAATCGAAACAAAAACGAAACAAAATTAGTGCTGTTTTTTATTTGTTTTGTTCGTAGATTTTGTGTAACTTTGTGGCGTTAAGTTTTATTGAATACTTAAAAATGACTATAATTTAAAAAATAATATTTTAAAATATTAAAGAATATGGCGACTAAATCTAAGGAATCAGGACAAAAAGCATTATCTACAATTCGTTGTACAGATGAGTATGTTTATTTTTATTCATCTAAAACTCCATTTAGTAATTGGAATATAACACCTGGAATTAAGTATGATGGGCACGAGTTTGGCAGTTCCGAAGCTTTGTTTATGTATCTAAAAGCAAGAGTGTTCAGAGACGATGCAATGGCAGAACGTATTATTACTCTAGACCCTAAGTCAGCTAAAGAGTGTGGTAGATTAGTTACTCCATTTAATGAAGAGATATGGAATAGGGAATGTGAAAATGCTATGTATATTGCTTTGAAGGCAAAGTTGGAGGCGAGTAATGAGTTTAGAGATGCTTTATTGCACGAAGAGTTTAAGGGTAAAACATTTGTTGAAGCGTCTCCTTATGATGCAATTTGGGGAATAAAACAATCGGTCAAAGATGCTTATAATGGAGCACCTTGGCAAGGTTTAAACCTTCTTGGTAAATTGCTTACAGAACTTCGTGATGAAACTCTTGGATTGATTGAATCAAAGGATAGACATATTACCCCGATTACCGACCAAGAGCTAGAGGCTATTAAACCAAAGGTAAAACCATCAAAAAAACTAAATGCGAAACCATCAAAGAATACATACGATGCTAATGATGCTGTGGTTTATAGCATTTTGGGTGGTATAATTGGTGATATTGCTGGTAGTTCACGAGAGGGTTATAGTCGTAGTGTAAGAGCGCCACGAATACTTTTAACAGCTAATAGTTACTTTACTGATGATACAACATTAACTATAGCCGTAGCCGAATGGTTAAATAATAATAAAGATATAGATTTATCTATTTATCTTCGTAAATGGAGTAATATGTATCCACATGTGGGATACGGAGGATTGTATAAGGCATTTGTGCTTACTGGCTTAGCGCAGGATTCAAGAGGTAATGGTGCTGCTATGCGTGTTGCTCCATGTGCTATTGTAGCTAAGTCATTAGAAGAGACTTTGATGCTAGCAGAAGAGCAATGTAAGATTACTCATACAAATTCTATTGCGATTGATGGAGCAAAAGCTATTGCAGCCGCTGTTTTTATTGCAAAAAATGAAAGAGAAAAAGGTACATCAATTGCCGATATAAAGGAAAAAATAAAGTCATATATCGAGGAAAATTTCGATTACAATCTAGGTATGAGTTTGCAAGAGATACAAACTCGATCTATGGAATTAGCTGCGCAACGAGAAGAATTTCGTAGAACAGGTAAAATGTCTTCAACATATATGAATATGTCTAGTGCTTCTTTATCTTGTCCTATGGCAATTACAGCTTTCTTACTTGGAGAGAACTATGAAGAAGTTATTAGATGTGCCATTGCAATGATGGGTGATGTCGATACCATTGCTTGTATGGCAGGTTCTATTGCAGCACAAGTATATGGAATTCCAAGACAGCTTGTCGATGAGGCTATCGTATATCTTCCATTAGAGATGGTTGAGGTGTTGAGAGTATTTGAACCTGAAAATAATATTGTTGCGTCAAGAGTAACTCCTCCTGAGATTACTAAATGGAAAGAAAAAGGGGAGATTGTTGTTTATGGTAGTGGTGATGATGATAATGAAAAAGGTAAGTATGAAACTGTCGCATCACGATATAATAGATATCCACGAATAGGTTATCCAATTCCTACCATAGGAAAGACTATAGAAGAGATTAAAAATGAGGTTGATGCTTTTATTAGCTATGCAAAATCGAATCCAGAAGAAAGATTTCATGTAAGACCTATAGGATATGATAAGGCTGGATATACAGTAGAACAGATTGCTCCACTTTTTGCTGATGCGAAGAATGTTACAAATATTTTACTTCCGAAAGAGATGATGAGTGTTTTGAATTGGTAAAGTTATTTTGTATCGAAACAAAATTAGTGCTATTTTTATTTGTTTTGTTCGCGAATATTGAGTAACTTTGTGGTGTCAAAATCTATTGTTTAATCTTTAATTTTATTACTATGAAAAGAATTTGTTTTGCAATTGCTATGTTGGGCTTATTTGCTCTTGGTTTCACTTCTTGTAGCAAAGATGTTGAAAAATGTTGGAAAGTGGATATCACGATGAAATTCGAGTTGATGGAAACTTCTATTACTAACTATATTTGGGCTACAGAGAATGATATCGAATTCGAAATCGAAAAATTGAAGAGAGAATATGCCGATGCTCCAGAACTTGAAATGACAATCAAAAAATCTGTAGCCAAAATCAAAACAGAAGAAGCTTGCATTGATAAAAACGAACCTATGTTCGATTATTAGGCTTCATAGTCTGATGAATAGTAGAGCAGATTGTTATTTCTGGAATGATATATTTTTAAGGAAAGTACTATAAAAAAGGTGATACAAAGTTGGTATCACCTTTTTTATTTTCATCTCTGTTTTGGAATATAATTTTGTATTTTATTGAATACCAATGTAATAATTGAAAAACTGTCTACTATTTTTAGGAAAAGACAGAACTTAGTTTTGTGAGAAATAGGTACTTGCAAAGTTGTGTGTAATATGTTGATTATTAGTTATATATAGTGTTGGGGTACTTGCAAAGTTCAAAATAGTTGTTTTCTTAATAGTAAGATAATCAGTTAGTTGGTAACTTTGCAACTTTGCAAGTTGCAAAGTTGGCTTTTTGTGGTAAATTTTGTCCTTAAAAGGTACAAAACTTTACTGTCGTGAAGTTGGGCTACGCCTAGGCATAGCTCAAACAAGTTTGACTCTGCTCTTGGCTTGCACCAACTTTGTAGACTTTGCAAATGGTTTGTGTGAAAGTGGCTGTTTCCTTCGGTGAAGGTTGCTTGCACCTTGCTTGATGTAAGGGAGAATTTGTAATTTCTCTTTTTCTAAAAAATGGTTATAAATAAAAAGTTGATTATATTAGACATTAATATTCGATAAGGTTAATAAATTAAAAACTGTTGTTAATATGTTTATTTGAAGTGTACTTTTTCATTGTAATGTTTCAATTGCGATTTAGTCTTTAAAGTTTAAATTAAATTGTGATTTTCGTTTTATAATGATATTTTTTATATGCAGTTGCTATAAATTATTTGGATTATATATAATATTTTGATGTTTCAAATAAATTTCGTACCTTTGTCTTTTGGTTAGCAGTGGATTATTTTTGTAATTTATTAGCCCTCGTAAAGATATATATTTTTTCATCAGAGTTAAAAGGGTGAATGATATTTTTTCCTTTTTTGTTCCGAAAAAAAAAATATATATAATTTAGCAGCGGACCAACGTGTTACATTTATAACTTAAATTCTAGATTATTCATGAGCAAAAAAAAATTTTTTAGAAAAATAATTGAACAAGTTCCTTCTTCGTGCCAAAATGTAAAGTCCAAAGCAGAGCGTAGGATGGAGGAGCTTAAAAAAGATCATTTTAGTGAAAATGATAATAATATATCAATAGTATCTAAAGAACAATTAGAAATATCTAAAAAAGATATAGAGCAAACAATTTTTGATACATTGGAGGATATATATGAAGATAAATCACCAAGCTCTCAAATATTGAGATTAAGATCTTTATTAGAATATTCTTTTGCATTCTCATTAGGTTATATTGAAAAATTTGAGCCACATACAGAATATTGGCCATTGTCTTCATTAGCTGATAATTATTGTAAAAGTATAAGCAATAAAAATAAATATTCAACAACAGCAACTATTCATAGGTTAAATGAAATTATACATAATGCATATTATGATTTAAAAAAATTATTTAAAAGTGAAGATGAGAGATTCGATTTGTTGAATAAAGGTCGACAAATTCTTAATGATATGTTTGGTCGACAAACAAAACCTCGCTCAGGAATTGTTATTCAACCTTCTTTATCGGATATCAATATAGAGCAAACTAATGCTGTAGAATCAATAAATAGAGTAACTTTAGTAAATGCAGGACCAGGGACTGGTAAAACATACCTCATAGTAGAGCGTATATTACATTCTATTAAGTTAATAGCAGAATCAGAAAAAAAACAAGTAGTTGGTTTAGCATTTACAAATGAAGCGGCTCGTAATTTAGCTTGCAGATTCGAATATAAAATTTTTGGAACAGCAGACCATAAATATATGAATATGGTAACAATTAAAACCATACATTCATATGCTTTTATAACATTAAAAAATTATTATTTAACAATCGATAAACCTTTTGATTACGAAATTATTGATGAAGTAGAATTGAATACTATTAAGACCGAATTTAATAATAATATTCAATTGATAAATGAATATATTGAAGAAAATAATTTATTAACATTTGATGATATTATAGGTTTATTTTTACAAGAACTTGATAATCAAGATAAAGGTTTATTAAGTTATATTGTAAATAGTACAAAAGAAATTATTATAGATGAAGCTCAAGACTTAGGACCAAGAGCTTGCGATATTTTATATAAAATATATAATCATTCAAAGGACATTAGCATTTTTGCTGTAGGAGATCAAAGACAAAATATTTTTGGATTTAATAGAGGTAGTTTGAATAATTTTTATAAAGTCGGATTTGAACCTATAGTTTATAATTTGAATAGAACTTATAGATGTCCAAATAAAATTATGGAGCTTGCAAATACACTTAGTTTTAATGATTGCGAAAATTATCCACTCATAAATGAAGATGAAGAAGGTAACAATATAAATTATTCAAGAGAAATAAATGAAGGTACTGAATCTAAATGGATAATACAAGAAATAAAAAAATTATTAGAAGTACATAAGAAATATAGTTATAAAGATTTTTGTATTTTATTTCCAACCACTAATAACTTTAATAGATATGCAAAATTATTAAACGAGTGCAATATTCCTTTTAAATACTTTGGAGGTAAAACAGAACTAAAAATAGAAATAAAAGCTTTGATGTATTTATTAGGAAGTATTGAACAGAAAAAGTATTCTTTACAAAGATTATATGCTACTTTTGACTTAATAGTAAATACAACAAATGAAGATGGAAAAAAATTAAAAAAAGTCACGTTTGACAAATACTTAGAATGTGCATTAAAACAAGAAGATACTGCACCTATTGCTCGGTTAATTGAAAAATATATTGAGTTATATAAGGATGCTGCTACAAATAATCCACATGAATCATTTTTTCCTATAGTAGAAATAATTAGTGATTATATTAAAACAATTGATCCTAAAACGGATACAATTAATTTATTTTCTCAATTTATTAGTGAAGTTCAAAATTTAAGCATTGATTCTTATAATTTATTAAAACAATATATAACACCAAATACATTAGAGTTTGAAAAATTTTATACAAGACCTACTGCTGTAAAATCAATTGCATTAGAGTCAGATTCTGAAACATCTAATTATTTATCAATATCTACAATTCATTCTGCTAAAGGGAAAGAATGGAAAAATGTATTTATACCAGGAATGACTCAAGGTTTGTTTCCTAGAATATATGCACGTCTTGATTCAGAAACAGTAGAAAGGCTCAATAGTGATACTAAATTATTTTATGTAGCTTGTACTAGAACAAAAGAAAATCTTTATATTTCATCTCCCCAAGCATATATTGTTTATAGTCCTAAAGGTTGGTTTGTAAAAGAAGATCAAGACCCATCCATATTTATAAAAAAATGGCTAATTGTTAAAACAGCAGATAAATTATAGTACAAAATACTGATTTATATAACATTGCATCAAAAAAATATAAAGATGCAAGTATAGAATGGTGTAAGAAAATCAATCAGTTAAAACCTGAAGACCGCATGAATCGTGAATGGGAGTATTTGTTGCTAAGCGAAGATAATTTTTATGGTTATTGTAGTAGTAATGCAACCTTTATGGATATTGCTCGATTGAGTAGAGTTTCACTTTCGGCTTTAACAGGTGATTTGTTTGCATAGAAAATATGTTGATAAAAAAATCTTCATTTGGCATTTGCCAAATGAAGATTTTTTTTTGTTTATATATTATGTATTGTTTCGGGATATTCGGCTTCGATGAAGTAGAGTCCGCAGGCGGGAACGGAGTGGCCGGCACTGCAGCGATTTTTGGCTTCGATGACTTGGCGGAAGCCTTCTATTGTTAGACGTTCGCGACCAACCTCCATGAGTGTACCTACTATGGCGCGCACCATATTGCGTAGGAAGCGGTTGGCTTTGATGGTGAACACGAGTTCTTCGCCGCGTTGTTGCCAATAGGCTTCCATAATAGTACAGTTGTTGGTCTTCACGTCGGTGTGGAGTTTGCTGAATGAGGTAAAGTCTTCGTATTCAAACAATACCTTTGCTGCCTCGTTCATTAGTTCGATGTTAAGAGGGAAATGTATGCGGCAGGCTTGTTCTTTTAGGAATGGATTTTTGTGGGTAATAATGTGATACTCATATTTGCGCGATAGGGCATCGAAACGGGCGTGAGCTTCGTCGTTGACTCTTTCTATGTTTTTTACAGCAATGTCGTAAGGGAGTAGGCTATTGAGGTTGTTGATTAGGCGTTTAGAGTCAATAATTGATCGATAACTAGCTATAAAGGGAGCATCGAAGTGCGCCACCATATTGAGTGCATGTACGCCAGCATCGGTGCGGCCTGCGCCGGTGAGTTCAATAGGGGTGCGTAGGATGGTAGTAAGGGCTTTTTCGAGCTCTTCTTGTACTGCTATGCCGTTAGGTTGACGTTGCCAACCACAGTAGCGTGTGCCGTTGTAGGTGAAGGTGATGAAGAAACGCATTTATATATAAGTAGTAAGTAGTAAGTCGTAAGACAGATATAAATATAATTGAAAAAAAGTAGTAAGTCGTAAGACTTATTGGTCTTTCTACTTACTACTTTTGTCTTATTACTAAAAAAAAAGTATTATTTGCGGAATGGAGGGCGAACAACTACAGCAGGGATTTCTTTGTTACGGATTTGTACTGCGATAGTAGTGCCGAGTTTAGCAAATTCTGGTTTGATGTAGCCCATACCAACACCGATTTTGCGGCAAGGAGACATACAACCTGAAGTTACGCGACCGATAGCATTGCCTTGACCATCAGTGAGAACATAGTCTTGACGTGGAATACCGCGTTCTTGAAGTTCGAAACCAACGAGTTTGCGTTCAGTACCTTCAGCGCGTTGACGGATATAGAGTTCGCCATCGATAAGGTTTTTGCCTTCAGCAGGTTTAGTGATCCAACCAAGACCAGCTTCGATAGGAGAAGTTGTGTCGTCGATTTCGTGGCCATAGAGGCAGAAGCCCATTTCGAGACGGAGAGTGTCGCGAGCACCAAGACCGATAGGTTTGATACCATATTCAGCGCCTGTAGAGAAGAGAGCATCCCAAATTTGTTGGCCATATTGTGGGTAGAAATACAATTCGAAACCACCAGCACCAGTGTAACCAGTGTTAGAGATGATTACGTTTTCAACGCCTGCGAATGTGCCTTCTGTGAAGTGGTAGTATTTGATTTCGCTAAGGTTCACGTCAGTAAGTTTTTGAAGCATTTCAGTTGCTTTAGGACCTTGAACAGCGAGTTGAGCGATGCGGTCAGAAGAGTTTTCGAGTTCTACGCCTTCTTCGTTGTTAGCATTTACCCATGCCCAGTCTTTGTCGATATTAGCTGCGTTAACAACGAGCATATATTTTTCGTCAGAGTAGTGGTAAACGATAAGGTCGTCAACGATACCGCCTTTGCCGTTAGGGAAGCAGTTGTATTGAGCTTGACCATTGATGAGAGAAGAGATGTTGTTTGAACATACGCGTTCGAGGAATTGTTTAGCTTTAGGGCCTTTTACCCAGAATTCACCCATGTGAGATACGTCAAACACACCAACACCATTAACTACAGTAAGGTGTTCGTCGTTGATACCAGTTGAATACTCGATTGGCATGTTGTAGCCAGCAAATTCGTGCATTTTAGCACCTAAACCGATGTGAATATCGGTAAATGGAGTTGTTTTCATTTTATTTATAAATTTAAAGTTGTGTGTTTATTTGTTTTTAGACATGAAGACATGAGAACATGATTTTATTGAGAACATGTCTTCTTGTCTTCCTGTCTTTTAAATTAAATTATTTCACTAATTTGATGATGTTGATAACTGTTTCGACAGCTTTTTCCATTGATTGCACAGGGATGAACTCGTAGCGACCATGGAAGTTGTGACCACCAGTGAAGAGGTTAGGGCAAGGGAGACCTTTGAATGAAAGTTGAGCGCCATCGGTACCACCACGGATAGGTTTTACTTTAGGAGTAACGCCTGCAGTTTCCATAGCTTCGAAAGCGAGGTCGACGATATGTTTCACAGGTTCAACCTTTTCGCGCATGTTGTAGTATTGGTCTTTGAGTTCGATAACGACAGTGCCTTCGCCATATTTTTTGTTCATAGTTTCGGCAGCAGCCACCATAGTAGCTTTGCGTTCTTCAAATTTAGCGCGGTCGTGGTCGCGGATGATATATACCAAAGAAGCTTGATCTACAGCACCATTTGAAGCAACAAGGTGATAAAAACCTTCGTAGCCCTCAGTGTTTTCAGGAGCGTCGATAGGGAGCAAAGAGTTGTACTCTTGAGTCAACTTGATGGCATTGATCATTTTGTTTTTAGCAGTGCCTGGGTGCACGTTGCAACCTTGGAATTTGAGAGTAGCAGCAGCAGCGTTGAAGTTTTCGTATTCCAATTCGCCGATTTCGCCACCATCGACAGTGTAAGCCCATTCGCAACCGAATGCTTCTACATCGAAGTGGTGAGCACCTTGACCGATTTCTTCGTCAGGGTTGAATGCTACGCGGATTTTGCCGTGTTTCACTTCAGGGTGAGCCAAGAGCCACTCCATAGCAGTCATAATTTCGCAGATACCAGCTTTGTCGTCAGCACCGAGGAGAGTGTGACCATTAGTAACTACGAGGTCTTGACCTTTATATTTCAACAATTCAGGGAATTGTTCGGTTGACAAAACGATATTTTCGGCAGCATCGAGCACGATGTTGTTACCATCATAGTTTTCTACCACGCGAGGTTTCACGTTTTTGCCGCTCATGTCAGGAGCAGTGTCGAGGTGAGCGATGAAACCGATAGTAGGGCGTTTTTCGTCGGTATTAGCTGGAAGAGTAGCCATTACGTAACCATTGCCATCGAGAGTGACATCAGTCAAGCCGATTTGTTTCAACTCTTCAGCGAGGTATTCAGCGAAAGTCATCTGACCTGGAGTAGATGGTGTGAGTCCAGTGTTTTCGTCAGAAGTAGTGTGGAAACCCACATATTTGAAAAAACGATTAAGCATAGTTTTTATTTGAAATTTGAAATTTGAAATTTGAAATGGTTTTGTTTTAACATAAGTACATATTTTATGTTCGCAGGTTTACAAAATTTAATTTGTATTTCCAACTCCATTAGGCTAACCTCTTTTTCAAGTACAAGCCCTAAAAATATAACAATTAATAATTAATCACAAGGCATGTACTTAAAAAAACAAAGTAAATCAACATAAATATATTCTGTACTTATGTTTAAATTATATGCAAGAAATTACATGAGCATACCACCACAGCAGTGGATAGTTTGACCGCTTACATAGCTAGAGAGGTCTGAGCCAAGGAATACTGCCACGTTAGCAACATCCTCTGGAGTGCCACCACGGCGAAGAGGGATGAGTTTGTTCCATTGTTCTTTTACTTCGTCAGACAATGCGCCAGTCATCTCAGTGATGATGAAGCCAGGAGCGATACAGTTAGCACGGATGCCACGTGAGCCAACTTCTTTAGCGATAGATTTAGCAAGACCAATCATACCAGCTTTAGACGCAGAGTAGTTGCATTGACCAGCGTTACCATTTACACCTACAACCGAGCTCATATTGATGATAGAGCCACCTTTTTGGCGCATCATGATAGGAGTAACGGCGTGGATGAAGTTGAATGCAGATTTGAGGTTTACGTTGATAACAGCATCCCATTGAGCTTCGCTCATACGCATCATAAGACCGTCTTTAGTGATACCTGCGTTGTTGACCAAGATGTCAACGCGACCGAATTCTTTAACGATTTCTTCTACTACTTTGTGAGTATCTTCGAAGCTAGCAGCGTTAGAAGCATAGCCTTTAGCTTTTACGCCATAAGCTTCGATTTCTGCTTGAGTTTTAAGAGCATTTTCGTCGATGTTCAAGTCGGTGAAAGCAACATTACAGCCTTCAGCTGCATATTTGAGTGCGATTGCTTTACCAATACCACGTGCTGCGCCAGTAATAATAGCGACTTTTCCTTCTAATAGTTTCATAATATTTAGACTTTTAGTAGCGAGTAGCGAGTAGTGAGATTTTTTTCGTACTCGGCTTCGCCTCGTTAGTATTTTTTTAGACATGAAGACATGAGAACATGATTTTAGACTCGTGTCTTGTATCTCGTATTTAGTATCTATTTGTATATTAAAAATATGCAAGGGCGTTTGTGGAGGTCGGGTTGTTTGCCTTGCGAGATGAGGTGCTTCCAATCGCCGATGGTCATAGTGCGAATATATTCGTTTTCGGCAGTGATGTCGGCTGCTATGCAGAGGCGAGTTTGACCTTGCAGAGTGCGACATAGCTCCTCTAACATTTGCATATTGCGATAAGGTGTCTCAATGAATATCTGAGTTTGATGTTCGCTGTAGATGCGTTTTTCGAGTTGTTTGAGTCGGGTAGAGCGGTCGGCTTTCTCGATAGGTAAGTAGCCTTGGAAAGCGAACGATTGTCCGTTGAAACCACTCGCCATGAGCGACATCAATATGCTCGATGGACCAACCAAAGGTACTACCTTGATGCCACGACGTTGCGCTATGGCCACTACGTCTGCGCCTGGATCGGCAATGGCAGGGCAACCAGCTTCGGAGATGATGCCTATGTCCTTACCAGCTTTGATAGGGTCGAGGTATAAGCCGATTTGCTTTAGGTCGGTGTGTTGGTTGAGTTCAAAGAACTGAAGTTCGTCTATATTTATACTCTTATCCACTTGTTTGAGAAAACGACGTGCAGTGCGTATATTCTCCACAATGAACACCTTCACCGAACGAATGATGTTAGCATTGTTCGATGGTAGCACATTGTCGAGCGGCGAATCGCTCAAAACTGTTGGTATGAGGTATAGTGAAGCCATTTTTTGTTTTAGAAGACATAATGACATAATAACATAATAACATAATTGATAAATTTATATTTTATGTCCTTCTGTTATTTTGTCTTTTTATTATTTTTTGTGCCTATAGGACAAATCAATGTCCTATAAGCGATTATGTTAGGGAATAAGGAATAGGGAGTAAGGAGCAAGGTTTACTCATTACTAACTACTCATTACTCTTTGATGTTAGGCAATTCCATGCCGTAGCCTTTTTTCTTGTCTTCGCGTTTGAGCAACATACCGATGAGGAGAGCAACAACGCCGAATGAAGAGAAGATAACCATTGGGAGAGTGTAGCCACCTGTTGCGTCAAGAACTTTACCGATAACGATTGGCACTAGGAGCAAGCCCCAGTTTTGAATCCAGAAGATTACGCAGTAAGCCGAACCAAGGATGCGTTCGTCGATGATTTTTGGAACTGAAGGCCACAACGCAGCAGGAACCAATGAGAACGAAACGCCGAGGATAGCGATGATAGCAACAGCCAAAGCTTTAGATGGGAACATAGGAAGAACGAAAGCAAAGCTGAGGTGGCAAGCAATCATGATGAGCGAACCAATCATAAGCATAGAAGCAGCTTTACCTTTGCGGTCGATGAAACCACCGAGGAATGGAGTGAGCACCATTGCCAAGATAGGGAAGCAGCTGAAGAGTTGTGCACCGCTTGTGATATCGAGAGTTTTGTTCAAGAAGTCAGGAGCATAGCGTTGGAATGGGAAGATAGCAGAGTAGTAGAGCACGCAAAGGAGAGCAACCAACCAGAACATTTTGCTAGTGAAGATTTTGCCAAGGTCGCTGAATTTGAATTCCTCTTCAGAAGCCTCTTCTTTGAGTTCGCCAGCAGCTTCGAGTTGTTTGTCGAATTTGCGGTCCATAACAACGAATACTGTATAGAAGATAAGACCAATCATGAGCAATACAGCGCCGAACAATACAGGAGCAGACACTGATTGACCAAAGCTATTTGATACCATAGGAGCGAGCCACATAGCAGCGAACACGCCAAGACGAGCGATAGACATCTCCAAGCCCATAGCCATAGCCATCTCTTTGCCTTTGAACCATTTAGCAATAGCTTTAGACACAGTAGTACCAGCCATTTCGCAACCACAACCGAAAATCATAAAGCCGAGGCAAGAGAGTTTAGCCGAAGCAGGGAGAGCAACCCACCAAGAGCCGAGCCAAGATTCGAGACCTGTGCCAACGAAATATTCGCTCATAGCATAGAATTTGATGCAAGCACCGATAACCATCAACGAAGCAGAGAGGAGACCAGTGAAGCGGATACCCATTTTGTCGAGGATGATACCAGCAAAGATGAGGAAGAAACAGAATACATTGAGGAAGTATTCTGATGCAGCGTAAGTACCGAAAGTACTGCTGTCCCAACCGAGAGTAGTGTCGAGAAGTTCTTTAAGTGGAGAGAGCATGTCCACAAACATGTAAGCAAAGAACATCATCAAAGCGATGAGAATCAATGCAGACCAACGAGCGATGAACGAGTCGTTGATGAATTGTTGAATTTTTTGAGTCATTGTTTTTTATAGTTTTTGATTAGTATTATAGACTTGGTATAGTATCCGCATAATAACGTGCAAAGATACAAAAAAATATTCATATAGCAAAAAAAATAGAGACGCAAATTGTTGCGCCTCTAATTACCTTATTCTATTTCGTTTTTTTGTTTGTGGGCTTTGAGAATTAACCAAAGCATTAGACTATAGGTGATGATATAAGAAATATGCCATATTATTGTGAATTCTAGGATATATTCAATTCTTGTTAAGTCTTTGTTAACCATTGTGATAGAGATTATCATCCAAATTATTTTCCAGATGCTAAAGCATATTATTGGTAAGAAATACAATGCCGAAAGCCATTGTTTGTACACTTTTTTTATTGAAAATTGCCAAATGATGACTAAGAATGCTATAAAATGAGAAATTAGTGCAATGCTCTCAATTGTGGTGTAAAAAGTGAAATATTCTTCTTTGTTTGGTATGGGAAGAAGAGTGAATATTAAGCCTTCTCTTAGAAGATTGTAGATGCCTAAATAGCAAAGGGCTATTTTTTGTTTTATAGTTGTAATATATTCATTTTTAAGGCATACGAAATAGAGACAAATAGATGCTGTTGCTATGTTTGAGAATAAAACGATGAAATTAGAAAAGGAATATGTAGTTAAGATAAATGCAAGCGAAGATAAGATTTCAATGAGGAAAAATGAATAAATAGCATATTTGGGATTGAATGTTGATTTCATAATTTTATGCTTTTTATATGAATGAATAAATAATGTGCAAAGATAGTTAAATTAATTCATAATTCATAATTCATAATTCATAATTCATAATTCATAATTCATAATTTTTTCACCTAACGGTTAAAAGACCTTCGGTTCATAATTTATAATTTTTTTAATGGAGTAAAATTAAATTGGTGAAATTGATTAGGGGGGGGCTTATTGTATTTTAGGGG
>JAZQUV010000033.1:0-118617 GCA_045631465.1 Candidatus Aphodosoma sp.
ACCATTCTCAGTAAGATACTTATAAAGATTAGTGCGGATGAAATAACGCTTTGTCTTTTCGTAACCTGGCATATACTTCTGTAATTCCGGAAGCAGTTGCTCATAACTTTCGTAGTGTTTGCATACCACATTTGGCAAGAAGTGCAACAAGAACCAAAATTCTGTGCAGGGATTTGTCTCAATAAACAATACTCGTCCAGAATACTTCTTTGTGCCATATTTCTTCTTTGCACTTTGGTATTGTTGCATCTCCGAAGGATATTGATACAACCTATCCATATCAAACAGGCAGACGATATAGTCATACTGTTTGGCTATATATGATTCTACCAACTTCAAGACATGTCGGATGTCGCTATGTTGCGGAAAGTCCGGGGCCACTTTGAATGGAAAACGGCAAGCAACACGTAGAGAATCAAAATAGAACCATTCTGTCTCTCCTTCATCAATGATGGCTATACTCTTACTTACTACGCTTGTCATATCTTATTCATTTAAGTTGAAGTATTGACTACCCAAGAATGGCAACTTAACCAGCTTGCCTTGCTTGTAAGCATTGTATGGTGACAGGTTCTTGTGTAAACCAAGAGATGAAAGACGGAAAACATTTGTTTCACCTTGTTCGTCTTTATCTGTAAACCATATTGTATCTCTACGGATGAACTCTTCATTTAGAAGATTTATATCATGTGTTGTCAACAACATTTGAGACGTTCCATCACTATTAGCTAAAAACACCTTAATAAAATATGACAACAACTCATAATGAATACTTGTCTCTACTTCATCAATAGGCACAAACTGATTTTTCTTCAACAAGAAGTTCAAAATTACAGCCATTCCTAAAAATCGCATTGTACCATTTGATTCATACTCCTCAGACAAATCATACAACTTCTCTCCTGCTTTATGTGTAAATGTTAATTCTGTATTAGTTATTTTTCCTTTCTTCAACATTTCTGCCTTAGCATTATCATCAAATGGAGCCTTCTGTATAAGTTGTTCTAATTCTGGAGTTATCAATTCCTCTTCTTCATGCAGCGCCACATCCTCAATATTAAAGTCTGATGCTTTCAAAAAATTCAATATAAATTTCTTGAGCTCACCGTCCTTGTCTTTATCAAGATGTTTCTTAACGTATGCCGACAATAACATACCTGGAGCCAATACATTCTTTACTTGCATTGAGAAATAATCGTAAACATCATTCAACTTTGTTTTTTCAACATTACTCTTACCAAATGCAGCCAACACGCTACTATTGTTAATAGTATTACCTAATATAGCATCTTGCCCCTTTTTTGAGAGTTTTAAATTCGCTCCAAATTCAATCACTGAAGAGTCTGTACTCTCTTCATAATTACGACTATATAATTTAGTAGGACGTATTGATTCATAAACCACTAAAGATTCTGAATAAATTCGCTTTGAATCCAATTCGAAACTAAGAATATACTTCAATTTATTGATATAAAATGTCATTGACATCTTTGTATTTTCATTTCTTGAAGTTTCATCTAAAAGAAAAGGAACAACACCTGTCTTCTCATTACGGTCTTTAGGCATACTCAAAACCAACATTCTGAAAAACTCAACCGCATTCAATATATTAGTTTTGCCCGAAGCATTAGCTCCATACATAATACCAATCTTCAACAATCTAACCCCCTCTTTTACTTCATACGAATACTCATCAGACATAAACGTATCTGAAGTTGGCTCAAAACTAATCTTTTGTGATGATTTGATGGAGAAAAAATTCTCAATTGAAAATTCAGCTATCATAGTTATTGCATTTTAATTCTACATTTCGACTGCAAACATACAAATAAAATCAATATTACACAAATTATCAACCGCAAATTTGTATTTTTTTTACAAAATCACCGAATATAACTACTACTTCGGTATTTATATCATCATCTTAAATACCATAACATTAAATAAAAACTCTAATTTACATAGATATTAACTACCCTCCAATCGCCACCTTTATCACTCCATCTAACTTATTCTCAAATATCCGATATGCTTCCTCTATTTCGCTCAACGCAAAGCGATGCGTGATGAGCGGTGTGATGTCAATCCTACCCTGCTCTATCAAGCGCAACACCTCTTCGCAATCGCATCCATCCACACCACCTGTCTTGAACGTGAGGTTCTTGCCATACATCTCTGGCAATGGCAACACTTGTGGCTCATCATACAGCGCAACCACCGTTACTACGGCATTCGGACGAGCACACTCCCACGCCAAACGAAACGTCGCATCTCCTCCTGCCACTTCAATCACTCGGTCGGCTCCTCCATGGTCGCTATGCGTTGCAACAAACTCCTTACAATCCTCTGGTGTAGTGAGCAATACGTCTGCGTAATGCGTTTGCACAAACCTACGTCGCTCTTCCGATTTCTCGCACACTATGATGCGTTTTGGGTGCTTCAACATCACACACAACAGAGTGCAAATTCCTGTCGGTCCTGCCCCTAAAATCAGCACTGTATCCTCTTCCGTAATCTCCGAAATGCGAGCAGCCCAAAACCCTGTTGCCAACACATCGCCCACCAACAATGCTTGTTCGTCGTTCACGCTATCAGGAATACGATTTAACCCCTGATTTGCCAATGGCACACGCACATATTCTGCCTGTCCGCCATCAATGCGACACCCCAATGCCCAACCTCCATTTGGGTCGGTGCAATTGTTCACATACCCATTCTTGCAGAAAAAACACTCACCACAAAAGGTCTCTACATTCACGGTCACTCGGTCGCCAGGCTTTACACCAACAACCTCCGAGCCCACCTCTTCGACCACACCCACCATTTCGTGTCCCACCGTAATGCCAGGCACTGCACGTGGCACACTGCCATGCTTGATATGCAAATCGCTCGAACAAATGCTACTCATCGTTACACGCACAATAGCATCCGTCGCCTCAATCAACACAGGCTTCGGCTTCTCCACCAAAGCAAACCTACCTTTTTCGATATATGTATATGCTAACATAATTGTCTGATTTTTTTATTTTTCCAACCTCCACCCACAATCGCCATGATAAATCATCTGTCGGGTCATGCCACCATCGATGCAGATATTCTCACCCGTAATGAATCCTGCCTTATCGGAGCAAAGAAACAAAACCATATTGGCAATATCCATCGGATTACCCACACGCCCTACGGGTTGCTGCACGGCATCTGCCCCTTCATACACCGTATAGTTCGTATCAATCCACCCAGGCGAAATCGAATTCACCCTTGCTCTGCCCGCAAGACTCACCGCCAACGCATGCGTCAATGCCGCTATTCCACCCTTTGCTGCAGTGTAACTCTCGGTCTGTGGTTGACTCATACGGTCGCGCGAAGAGGATATGTTTACTATCGACACACCTTCTTCGGCAAAGTAAGGCATCAACAATTTAACTAAATAAAACGGCGCAGTAACCCCCACACTCAGTGCATACTGAAACTCCTCATACGAGCACTCGTCTATCCCCTTCATCAGTGGCAACGCATTGTTAATCACACAATCCACCCTATCGTGTCGCGCCACGACATACTCCACAAACGCCTCAAGCACCTCTTTCTGCGCAATATCGCCCACAAAATGCTCCCCTTCAGCTTGCTTGTCAATCACATAAACATGTGCCCCCTCCGAGCGAAACACATCAGCAATACACCTGCCAATACCACTTGCCCCACCCGTAACAATAACTACTTTATCCTTAAACATAAAAACTATAAATTAATATCACTTCGAATAAAACGGACAACGCATCCTTATGCACTGATTATTATTTCCGCAATGCCTACACACCACATCCGACCGCTCCATCGCAACTCCAAAATGCTCCTCTACAAAATCTATTGCAGCCAAAATCGACAAATACGACCCTCGCTTACAGCATCGTGGTCCACCCACTTCGGCAATACGTGCAAGCGACGAAGAGGTCATCCTATGCGACAATGCAAATGGCTCCACAGTCAATGGCGTTGAATGACTTATTATCGAAACAAACATACCCGAACTCAATCCTGCTCCGCATGCACCCCAAAAGCCACATGCACCGCCTGGCACTTGCTTACCTCGTCGCATCAACTCTACCAACGCATCCGAAAGTTCGATATCGCCACCTGCATTCCTATATGCCGTCAACAATGCCGCACCCACCATCACATGATGCTCCGGACCATGCATGTGGCAAAACGGCATCGCCATCATCTTCTCTAAAATCTCAATAGGATTTTTCGACATCTCATCAAGACAAACCCTATAAATCGCATCAATACCCCTCGTATGACACTCATTACAAACATAATGACCATGCTCGCAACAAGTCTTGCTATACTCCACCCTATGGCATATAGCACACTCCATCGACTGCTCCTTTTCCAAATATACCAACGGAGCACTACATATCAAACATTCTTCTTTCATAACATCACGTATAATTTTTTTCTGCAAATATACAAAAAAATCATAAACATATCAATTTTATTAGACACAAGATGTTAGACGACTATAGACAACAAATTTTTTGCACCGCATAAATCAAAAATCCCTAGCACGCCCCTCTAATACTCCATATATGCCCATCTCCCCTCATTCCACAAATTATTGTAAAGTTCTAGCATCTTCTCTCCTCCCAATTCTATCATCTTATCGTCAAATTGTCGCCCATGCCCCGACACGAAATTATGCGTCAATTCGTGCACACATAGTGCCTCCAAACTCTCTTTTGGCAACTGCACACACGCACTGCTGAACGTAATATCATGGTTAAATGCGTAGTTATATGCCGCACAATTCCTAAGCGACTTCACCACTTCACACTTGCCATACTCTACGCCAATTCTCTGTGCTACTCGCTCCAACACTAGCGGAATCACCTCCTGTGCTCTTTTCCATAACAACTCCTTGACTTTCCTAAATATCGTCTCTTGCACATACAAATATTCTAAACAAGCGCTATTCGGAAACGTCACTCTCAACTCTCTCCCTTCCATTCTAGTACTATAATGCTCCGCATTACCCCTTCGCACTTCTAGTCTATAATAGTCTGCCTCAACTATATAGCCATCATAAAACCGATTTTTTCCATCACAACTCCACGTCCTATTCTTCTCTGGCAAATATTGCTCTGCATAGCAAAAACCCTCCAACAACGACTCTCTACTACTCACCACTACTACCACCTCATCTTTATTATATCTCCATTGCGGAGTGCTATATATGTTCACCAACTTCGTCACTCTTACATTCCCCACTCCCTCTATCTTCCTTCTCACACTCCCTTCATCTTCTTTCACTCCCTCTAATCCCTCTAATCTCGCATTTATCCACTTCCCAAACGCCCCTTCTCTCTCTGAGGTCAACAAGTGCGCACGACTCGTTTCATACAAATCCTTCGCCATTACCAACTCCTTCTCTACCCCCAATCCTAATTCATAACAATATCCCAACCATGCCCTGCATTCGTCGCAACAATGCTCCTCCATCAATCCCTTCAAAAACCACTCCACCGCACCACTATAATCACCACTAAGATAACGTTCTCTGCCGTTATCAAAACAAGATATTCTACTCATAACAAGTTCAAAATTAATTTAAGCACAAAGTTAAACAATATATCCAAACTCTCAAAATTTATTCCCACCTATTTCACCCCTATCTCACCCTACCTTCAAGCAACCTATCTCGAAGAAGACTGACACTTTTTCTTCTCTCTACAAAATACAATATAGGCCGATTCAATCTAAGAATCAGCCCATATCAATAAAATATACGTTATCTATTCACAATCATCGCAATCATATCTGCCATACGCTCAATTCCCTCATCAAGTTTATTGCCTATCATTGGTTTGAGCATAAACGGAATATCAGCCTTCAATGTCAATTTCATACGAGTATCATACTCTGCCACCCCTACAAACTGAATCCAAAAGTTAAACTGAATAGGAAAATTATCAGCTCCAAATTTCAACATCTTAGGTTCCTCGCGGTCAACAATGCGCACCACTACTTCGCCCAACATATCTACTTTAAACGACACCGAATCTTCAGTGAACGCTATATCCTTAATCTTCTCTTTATGCTCTTCAGGCAATGCTGCAGCATATTTCTCGAGTTGAGTAAGGTCACTCATCATCTTGTACACCTCAGTTTGAGGTTTAAACAATTGCTTTTGTTTACTTTCGTAAGTATTCATTTTTATTTAATTAGTAGTTAATAATTAGCAAAGAATAAAAAGTAATTTTAACAAAAATATAAACTTATAATCTGTTATCTGTAACCTGTAATCTGTTGTCTGTAATCTGTTATCTGTAATCTATTTAAGTCCAGCTCTTCTCCATTCCACACCTCATGCGCTTGCATATAAAACGACTCACGCTCAGCCAGATGCTTTGCAACAAACGCTTTCAGCTCTTCCTCTGTTTTATTTGCGACTATAGGCCTTTTGTTTTGCGAACGCATTATTCGCTCAATCAAAACCTCCACCGAACATTGCAAATAAATAGTTTGCCCCGCAGCATTCATCTGCTCCATATTATCAAAAAAACAAGGTGTTCCTCCTCCTACCGACACCACAACGTCCTCCATTGCCATCACCTCTTGCAACATATTTCGCTCTCTACTACGAAATCCCTCCTCACCAATCGTGACAAACATATCCGATATCTTCTCACGAAATCTCTGCTCTATACGCCAATCCAAATCAATATGTTCCAACCCATACCTACGCGCCAAAGCTCGCCCTACTGCCGTTTTACCAGCACCCATATATCCTATCAGAAATATTGGCTTCATGACTTAAATCAAGAATTTTGAATAGTAAATTATATAATTTGCAAAATTACGAAAAAAATTGTAATTTTGCAAGTATTATGAACAACCCTAATTTAACTATACGAAAAGCTACCATAAACGACGTAAAACTAATCGCTTATGCCGTAGGTAATGCCATTGGCGAAGATGTTATGCCTAGCTTTTGTGGCAACAATTGGATGAATACTATAGCAGAAGTTGCTACTCTCGAAAACTCACAATATAGCTATCGCAATGCTCTTATTGCCGAAGTGGATGACTCTCCTGCTGGCGTTATTGTGACCTACGATGGTGCTCGACTCGAAGAACTCCGCTCCGAAACTATAAGAATCGTGCGTAAGTATAAACCTAACTTTACTTTTTCGGAAGACGAAACCGAAACTGGAGAATACTACATCGACACCCTATGCGTACTACCCCAATATCGCAAAATGGGCATCGCCACAAAACTAATCACTACCATACGCAAGCAAGCATTTGCCGAAGGGCACACAAAATTAGGTCTAATTGTCGATTTCGACAACCCCTCTGCCGAACGACTTTACACGCAAATTGGCTTCCGTCGCGTCGGACAACGCACTTTTCTCGGTCACAAAATGTGGCATTTGGTCTATGAACAATGAAAAATTAATAATTAACAATTAAATTTACTCCTTTCACTCTCGAAATAAACATTTATAAATCAACATGATAAAATAAACAACAAAAAAAATATAAATTTTATATCAAAATATTTTGCTATTTCAAAAAAAAGCACTACCTTTGCATCCGAATTCAGAACACAACACAAACGTTGTGAAATGAACAAGCCCAGATGGCGGAATTGGTAGACGCGCTGGTCTCAAACACCAGTGGATTCACTTCCATGCCGGTTCGATCCCGGCTCTGGGTACAAGGAGAGAAATTCGAAAGAGTTTCTCTCTTTTTTTATAAACATCTCTTACTAATATGACAGAAAAAATACACAACACACCTTGCGGTAAAATTCATTATTGGATAAATAAAACTGCGCATAACTCTACCCCACAATTAGTATTTCTGCCAGGACTAACAGCCGACCACCGACTTTTCGACAAACAAATAGAATATTTCAAGAGCAAATACCCTATATTTGTATGGGATGCCCCAGCTCATGGAGCATCATGGCCTTTTGACTTCAATTTCAATCTTACAAACAAAGTTCATTGGCTTAACGAAATATTACAAAAAGAAGATTTCAACAAACCTATTATAATCGGACAATCAATGGGTGCCTATGTCGGTCAAGTTTATTCCGAATTCTACCCAAACCAACTACATGGATTCATCTCTATCGACTCGGCTCCTCTCCAACGCGAATATACTACAGCATTTGAAATATGGCTTTTGAAAAGAATGGAACCCATCTATCGTCTCTGCCCTTGGAAAATGCTATTATCATCAGGTTCAAAGGGTGTATCTACAACCGAATATGGCAGACAGCTTATGCTCGACATGATGACAACATACAACACGGATAAAGAACGTTACACTCGCCTTTCTGGACATGGTATGAAGATACTTGGCGAGGCTATAGATGCCAACCTTCCATACCAAATCAATTGTCCTGCGCTACTTATCTGTGGCGAAAAAGACCACGCAGGCTCATCCATCCGTCACAACAAAGCTTGGCACAAAAACACTGGCATACCGCTCGTATGGATTCCAAATACTGGTCACAACTCCAATACCGATGCCCCAACACTTGTAAATCAACTCATTGATGATTTTATAAAAAATTATAACTAAAAATATTTGGTGATATAAAAAAATTGGCGTAAATTTGCCACCGAAATTAAAACTCGATATCGTAATCGATAATTTGAAACAAAGGGGTGCTTTTCGGGATGCACGAAAAGCTGAGATTATACCCTCGAACCTGATGCAGTTAGTACTGCCGTAGGAATTGTGGATATGAAAAAAATATATAGCGTATGTCCACCTTCGACATACGCTTTTTTGTTCTACACGAAGAACACCTCTTTGTTACTCATCATTAACTTAATCTTTAACAAAATGAAAATCAGAGTAAACAACAAAGAGGTGGAGACCCAAGCTCGTAATCTGCAAGCTCTCTCCCAAGAATTAAATTTTCCCCAAACTGGTATAGCCGTAGCTGTAAATAATCGCATCATACCTCGTACGCAATGGGAGCATTATATCCTAAACAAAAATGATGATTTAATTATCATCAAAGCTGTGTGTGGAGGATAATGCTATGGTGCAATTTATCACACATCACACCGACCGATATTCTTATATCGACTCGGCTACTTTGGCATTGAAAGGCGGTTGCAAATGGGTGCAATTGCGCATAAAAGATGCCGATAAAGAGCTAATCTACAACACTGCTCTACAAATCAAAGCTCTATGTCGCGAATATAATGCTACTTTCATCATCGACGACCATGTTGATATTGCCAAAAGCGTAGGAGCCGATGGCGTACACCTTGGCAAATTGGATATGCCTATTGCCAAAGCAAGACAATTATTGGGGGATAAATTCCTAATTGGCGGCACTGCCAACACTTTCCAAGACGTTAAAAATCACTATGAGGCTGGAGCCGACTACATCGGTTGCGGTCCACTTCGCTATACTACCACCAAAAGCAACCTCTCGCCTATATTAGGCTATGATGGATACCAAAAAATCATAGAACAAATGAGGGTGGCACAAATCAATATTCCTATCGTGGCCATCGGCGGAATCACAGAGGACGACATTACCCACTTGATGCAAATCGGACTCAATGGCATTGCTTTGAGCGGTAGTATACTACGTGCCGAAAATCCAATAAACGAAATGAATAACATTATAAAACTTACTGAATTATGGAAAGATTAATAATTGCTGGTCATGAATTCGACTCTCGCCTATTCTTAGGAACTGGCAAATTTCGTTCTAACGAACAAATGAAGGCTGCAATCGTTGCTTCGGGCACCGAAATGGTTACTGCCGCTATGAAACGCATCGACTTAAACGACAAAGAGGATGATTTATTAAATCATATCTTAAGTCCGAATGTACAGCTACTTCCAAATACATCGGGTGTTCGCAATGCCGAAGAGGCTATATTTGCAGCCCAAATGGCTCGTGAGGCTTTCGGCACTAATTGGTTGAAACTGGAGATTCATCCCGACCCTAAATACCTACTACCCGACTCTATTGAAACACTAAAAGCCACCGAAAAATTGGTAAAACTTGGTTTTGTCGTGCTCCCTTATTGCCAAGCCGACCCTACGCTATGCAAACATCTCGAAGAGGCTGGTGCTGCTACCGTGATGCCTCTTGGAGCTCCTATTGGCACAAATAAGGGTCTACAAACTCGCGACTTTTTGCGCATTATCATCGAGCAAGCCAATGTTCCTGTGATTGTCGACGCTGGCATTGGTGCTCCTAGTCATGCTGCCGAGGCTATGGAAATGGGTGCCTCTGCTTGCTTGGTCAATACAGCCATCGCTGTGGCTGGCAATCCAATAGAAATGGCTATTGCCTTCAAAGAGGCTGTTATTGCCGGTCGTCGCGCCTACGAAGCTGGACTAGGCCATATCAGTTACAATTTTAATGCATCTGCTTCATCTCCTTTAACTCAATTCTTAAATGATTAATACTATGGAAGATAAAAAATATTACGCTCAACGCGAAAAGGTATATATGAATGGTTCTCTATTCCCATTCATCAAGGTTGGCATGCAAAAGGTCAACCTTACTCCTACGGTCGAATTTGTTAATGGCAAAAAGGTCACTACACCTAACAATCCAATCTATATATACGACACTAGCGGACCATACTCCGACCCGAACATCCAAACTGACGCTAATCGAGGTATAGAAAAAATACGACGTGAATGGATTGAAATGCGCAAGGAAAAAGGTCAACCTATCGGACAAATGGCTTGTGCTCGTGCTGGCATCATCACGCCCGAAATGGAGTATGTTGCAATACGCGAGAATATGAATTGTCACGAATTAGGCGTCGATACATACATTACTCCCGAATTCGTGCGTCAAGAGATTGCCGAAGGTCGTGCCGTATTGCCTGCCAATATCAACCACCCCGAATCTGAACCTATGATTATTGGTAGAAATTTCCTAGTAAAAATCAACACCAACATTGGCAATTCTGCCACTACATCAAGCATCGACGAGGAGGTCGAAAAAGCTGTATGGAGTTGCAAATTCGGTGGCGATACTTTGATGGATCTATCTACTGGCAACAATATTCACGAAACACGAGAATGGATACTCCGAAATAGTCCTGTACCTATAGGCACAGTGCCTATATATCAGGCACTTGAAAAAGTAAATGGCAAAGTTGAAGATTTGACATGGGAGATATATCGCGATACGCTCATCGAACAATGCGAGCAAGGTGTCGACTATTTTACTATTCATGCGGGCATTCGTCTTCACAATGTGCACCTTGCCAACCAACGTCTTACTGGCATTGTGAGTCGTGGTGGTAGCATCATAAGCAAATGGTGCCTTATTCACAATCGCGAGAGTTTCTTGTATGAGCATTTCAACGAAATATGCGATATTCTCGCTCAATATGATGTTGCTGTATCGTTGGGCGACGGATTGCGCCCTGGCTCTATCCATGATGCCAACGACGAAGCACAATTTGCTGAATTAGACACTCTTGGCGAATTAGTCCTACGTGCTTGGGACAAAAATGTTCAGGCCTTTGTTGAGGGTCCTGGTCATGTACCTTTGCATAAAATCAAAGAGAACATGGACCGACAAATAAATAGTTGCCACAATGCCCCTTTCTACACATTAGGACCTCTTGTCACCGACATTGCGCCTGGCTACGACCATATTACATCTGCCATCGGGGCTACTCAAATCGGTTGGTTGGGCACTGCTATGCTCTGCTATGTCACTCCCAAAGAGCACCTTGGCTTGCCTAACAAGGAGGATGTGCGCACTGGTGTTATAACCTACAAAATTGCTGCTCATGCGGCTGATATTGCCAAAGGCCACCCTGGTGCTCTCATTCGCGATAATGCATTGAGCAAAGCGCGTTTTGAGTTCCGTTGGCGCGACCAATTCCACCTCAGCCTCGACCCCGACCGCGCTTTGGAATATTTCAACGAGGGACGACATACCGACCAGGAATACTGCACTATGTGCGGACCTCATTTCTGTGCAATGAAACTTAGTAGAGATTTAAAAGAGATTAAATAGTTATGTTCAGCGAAGAAATAGAAAAACTTTCGTGGGATGATACTACACGAATGATTTATGCTAAAACTGACGCAGATGTGCGCCGTGCATTGAGCAAAGAACATTGTGATGTAGAGGATTTTATGGCTCTCATTTCGCCTGCTGCAATTCCCTATTTGGAAGATATGGCTGCACTGAGCAAGCACTATACGCAGGAGCGTTTTGGACGCACTATGTCACTCTTTATTCCTCTATATCTGACCAATTCGTGCGCCAATTCGTGCATCTATTGTGGATTTCATGTCAGCAACCCTATGCCTCGCACTATACTAACGTTTGAGGAGATGGAAAACGAATATAAGGCTATCAAACAATTGGGTCCTTTCGAAAACCTACTGCTTGTGACGGGCGAAAATCCTGCCAAAGCTGGTGTGCCATATCTTGCCAAGGCTCTCGATATTGCAAAGCAATATTTTGCTAATCTCAAAATAGAGGTTATGCCTTTGAAGTCTGAAGAATACAAAGAACTGACCGAGCATGGTCTGAATGGTGTTATCTGTTTTCAAGAGACATACAACAAAGAGAGATATAATATCTATCACCCTCGTGGCATGAAGTCTAAATTCGATTGGCGTGTCAATGCTCCCGACCGCATGGGCGAAGCTGGCGTGCACTCTATTGGCATGGGTGTGTTGATTGGTCTTGAAGATTGGCGTACTGATGTCACATTTTTGGCTCGTCATCTTCGCTATTTGCAACGCAAATATTGGCGCACAAAGTATAGCGTAAATTTTCCACGCATGCGCCCTGCCGAGAATGGCGGATTCCAACCTAATGTGATTATGTCCGACAAGGAGTTGGCTCAACTCACATTTGCTATGCGCATATTCGACCACGATGTGGATATCTCCTACTCTACGCGCGAAACTCCTTTCATTCGCGACAATATGGCGCCTCTTGGTGTGACTACCATGAGTGCCGAGAGTCGAACCGAACCTGGTGGATATTACACCTATCCTCAAGCTTTAGAGCAATTTTCTGTGAGCGACAATCGCACTGCGCAACAGGTATGCCAACGCTTGCGAGAACTTGGCATCGAACCTGTCTGGAAGGATTGGGATTCGTCGTTTGATTTAACTAACTTAAAGCAATGAACAGATATTCTCGACAATTATCTATGCCCGAAATTGGCTTAGAGGGACAACAAAAACTCAATGCCTCTAAGGTACTTATAATAGGCGCAGGTGGACTTGGTTCACCTGCTGCCCTATATCTAACTGCCGCTGGTGTGGGCACTTTGGGCATTATCGACTACGACTCTATTAGCAAAAGCAACCTCAATCGCCAAATTCTATATACCGAAAATGATATCGGTCAACCGAAGGTCGATATCGCCACTCAACGTCTTAAAGCCCTGAATAGCAACATCAACATAGTAACATATGCCGAACATCTAACTCACAACAACTACAATCGTGCGCTGGAGATTATAAGCAATTACGACATCGTGGTCGATGCTTGCGACAATATGCCAACACGCTATTTGGTAAGCGACATAGCCGACAAATTGTCCATCCCTTTCGTTTATGGTGCAATGGAGGGTTTCTGCGGCTACATCTCTGTGTTCAACGACAATGCCCATTATGTCCGATTTCGCGACCTTTGGCCCGAAGAATCTATCGATACGCAACTTAACATTCCTGCCATGGGCGTCACTGCTGGCGTAATCGGCTCGCTACAAGCCGTCGAGGCAATAAAAAACATATGTCATATAGACAATCACCTAGCTGGCAAATTGTTAACTATTGATTTACTAAATATGAATTTTCAACTAATCGAACTATGAAATTGATTGTTATTACTAAAGAAAATTTCTTTCCCAACGAGGCTGAGTGGATCAACCAACTAATGAGTCATTGCTCACACAAAATTATTCTACACATCCGAAAACCTTCTGCCTCTGAGGCTGATATAGAGGCTCTATTGCAACAAATCAACATTGCTCATTACTCTCGAATCGTACTGCACGACCACTTCTCTTTGGCACCTAAATATCAACTTATGGGCATTCATCTCAACCAACGTAATTCTCACATCGTCACTCTCAACGACTATTTCAACCATTGCCACATCAGTCGCTCGTGCCACTCTATCCAAGAGGTCGAAACGCATAAATCTCAATGCAACTACGTCACTCTCAGTCCTATATTCGATAGTATATCCAAACAAGGCTACAACGCTTCTTTCTCCTTCGACGAGTTGACATCTGCCTCCAAAGTAGGCATAATCGACCACAAAGTGATTGCTCTTGGTGGCATCTCTTCTTCCAATTTCACCTCTCTTTCCAACTTTGGTTTTGGTGGTGTTGCCGTATTGGGTGCTATATGGAATCAGCCTAATATCGAGGCTGCTATTGAGGAACTTAACAAGTTTTTTGACCTCTATCCAACCTACAAGGTACTCTCCATTGCGGGTTCCGACCCAAGTGGTGGCGCTGGCGTGCAAGCCGACATCAAAACTATCACTGCCTTAGGCGGATACGCCGCATCTGCCATCACTGCCCTCACCGTGCAAAACACTCTTGGCGTAAAAAGTGTCTATCCTATTCCTCCTTCTGTTGTCGCCGAACAAATTGCTGTTGTAATGGACGATATCCAACCTCATGCCATAAAGATTGGCATGGTCAAAGATGCCGATATTGTGCGCACTATAGCTGCATCTATCAAGCAATACGCACCTTCATTTGTAGTCTACGACCCCGTGATGATATCAACAAGCGGACATCGCCTCATCGACAACAATACGATTGAAATCATTGAAAATGAACTAATTCCTCTCTCTTCGCTCATCACTCCCAATCTACACGAAGCGGAAACTTTATTACGAAGAAAAATAAATGGCATATCGGCAATGAAGATAGCTGCTCAAGAATTAGCCCATCGCTATCAAACCAATGTCTTAATCAAAGGCGGACATCTCGACAGCGACTACATGTGCGACATACTTGCTTGTGTCGATGGCGAAATCCACGAATTCACCGACCATCGCATCCCCACTCGCAACCTACACGGCACGGGTTGCACCCTATCATCTGCCATTGCCACCTATGCTGCTCAACTTATTGCAAACAAATCTCTTATCTCAAACCAAAATCTCATCTCTGCCATCCAACAAGCCAAACAATATGTCACCTCTGCTATCCGCATCGGAAGCACAAAAAACATAGGTAAAGGCAATGGCCCTCTATGGCATCTCACCAAATAATTTCCAATATTTTTATCTCAAAAAAGCACAAAAAAACTACATCAAAAATACATCAAAAAATACAATAACCCCCTCCCTACTCTAAATATACTATACAGCAACCTTCAAGCAACCTTCTCCCTACCTTCGCACCCCCCTCTAAAATACAATAAGCCCCCCTATCTCAAAACTCCTCATCTTACATATTTTCATTTCTAAATATTTTTTCTCACAAATACAAAAAAAAATACACATTTTGTTTTGTTATTAAAAAAAAGTGTTGTAACTTTGCAAAGTTTATGCACACATTATTTATATAAACAAACAACCTTTTTTTAGCAAAATAATTAATAACAAAAAAATATATAAAACTATGAACACAAAACTTCAAGAATTAACCGACAAAATCTATGCTGAAGGCGTAGAGAAAGGTAAAAACGAGGCTGCTGAAATCGTTGCTGCTGCAAAAGCTGAGGCTCAACGCATTAAAGAGGCTGCCGAAGCTGAGGCTCGCAAAATAGTTGAACAAGCTAATGCTAAAGCTGCCGAGACTACTAAAAACACTCAATCGGAGTTGAAACTCTACACTGAGCAATCGCTCAACGCATTGAAAACCGAAATCACTAACCTCATCTGCGACAAAGTGGCGTCTGACTCAGTGAAAGCTGCTACTGCCGACCCTAAATTCATGCAAGCTATCATCGTGGCTATCACTAAAGTATGGGTGAAAGAAGGTGCTGTAGAAATCGATGCTAAAGATGCTAAAGCTCTTGAAGAATATTTCATCGCCAACGCTAAAGATGTGCTTGAAAAAGGCGTGAAAATCAACGACGTGAAAGGTATGAAAACCGATTTTGCTATCGCTCCTGCTAACGGTGGTTACAAAATCACTTTCGGCGACAACGAATTCATCGCTTACTTCAAAGACTTCCTCCGTCCTAAACTTGTTGAAATGCTATTTTAAAAGTTGAAAATTGAAAGTTGAAAGTTGAAAATTATCTTCGGTATTGACTTTCAAATTTAAAATTCAAATTAAATAACTTTCAAATTTCAAATTTTAAATTTCAAATTAAAATGAATTACTATTGCTATATAGCGGGGCTACCCGACATACAGATTGATAATCCAAAATCGATTCCTGCGCAAGAGGAGATTCTCGAGGAGTTGAAGCCAATATTGTCGAAAGGCGATATGGCATTGCTCGACCTCTTACGCTTGAAATACGACAATGCCAATCTGTTGAAATTTCTCGCCAATCGCGATGCTGAGCTCAACCCTCTCGGCAATCTTACATCGCAAGATTGGGCAGAACTTATCGAACTAATCGACAATAGCGACGAACGCAATCCTGTTCGCGATGCTCGATTGTTGAAATATATGTTGGATTTCTATACTACTATTCGCAACGAACAAAGAGAAGAGAAAATCGACTTTGCCGAAGATTTCCTCGCTGCTCTATATTATAAATATGGTATGCAGTGCAAAAACAAATTCGTTGCCGAGTGGTTCGAATTCAATTTGAACATCAACAATATCCTCACTGCGCTCACTTGTCGTAAATATGGTTGGGATATTAAATCGGCTATCGTAGGCGATAATGTTGTTGCGGAGACTATTCGCAACTCTGTGTCGGCTCGAGACTTTAATCTCAAGGCAGAAATCGACTATTTTGATGCGCTTGTGAGCATATCGGAGACTGCTAACCTACTCGACCGCGAGCACCGCATCGACGCACTCAAATGGAATTGGCTCGAAGAGAACACATTCTTCAGCTCGTTCTCTATTGAGAAAGTGTTGTCGTTCTGGTTGCGTTGCGAGTTGATGCACCGTTGGGACAACCTCTCGATGGAAGAAGGCGCAGAGATATTCCGCCAAATGATTAACGACTTGAAAAAAGACGTTAAGTTTTGATTATTACACCAATTAGTCCAATAAGACAAATTGGACCAATTAGACTAATTAGATTTATAATAAAACAACAATAAATAATGGCAACAAAAGGTAAAGTAAAAGGTATCATCTCCAACCTCGTGACTGTAGGTGTGGATGGTCCTGTGGCTCAAAATGAGATTTGCTATATCTCGTTGGGCAATGTAAGACTCATGGCCGAGGTACTTAAAGTGAACGGCGATGATGTCTTCGTACAAGTATTCGAAAGCACTCGTGGCCTTAAAGTTGGCAACGAAGTAGAATTTACCGGTCACATGCTCGAGGTAACTCTCGGTCCTGGTATGCTTTCGCGCAACTACGATGGTCTTCAAAACGACCTCGACAAACTCACTGGTGTATTCCTCAAACGCGGTGAATACAACTTCCCTCTCGACAACGAAAAACTTTGGGACTTCAAACCTCTCGCTCAAGTTGGCGACAAAGTTGAGGCTGCTTCTTGGCTTGGCGAGGTGGACGAAAACTCTCAACCTCACAAAATCATGGTTCCTTTCGTAATGGAAGGCACTTACACTGTTAAATCGGTGGCTGCTGCTGGTCAATACACAATCAACGACACTATCGCCGTGATTACCGACGCTGATGGCAACGACCACAATATCAACATGATTCAAAAATGGCCTGTAAAAAAGGCTATCAACGTGCATACAGAAAAACCACGTCCTTTCCGTTTGCTCGAAACTGGTGTGCGTACTATCGACACTGCCAACCCTATCGTTGAAGGTGGTACTGGTTTCATCCCTGGTCCTTTCGGTACTGGTAAAACTGTGCTCCAACACGCTATCTCTAAACAAGCCGATGCCAACATCGTAATTATGGCTGCCTGCGGTGAACGTGCCAACGAGGTTGTGGAAATCTTCGTTGAGTTCCCTGAACTCGAAGACCCACACACTGGTCGCAAACTCATGGAGCGTACTATCATCATCGCAAACACATCTAACATGCCTGTTGCATCGCGTGAAGCTTCGGTCTACACTGCAATGACTATCGCCGAATACTATCGCGCTATGGGTCTTAAAGTGCTCCTTATGGCCGACTCTACTTCTCGTTGGGCTCAAGCTCTTCGTGAGATGTCGAACCGTATGGAAGAGCTCCCAGGTCAAGATGCGTTCCCTATGGACCTCTCTGCTATCATCGGTGCTTTCTATAGCCGCGCTGGTTATGTATATCTCAAAAATGGTGCTACTGGTTCTATTACATTCATCGGTACTGTATCACCTGCGGGTGGTAACTTGAAAGAGCCTGTAACTGAAGGTACTAAGAAAGTTGCGCGTTGCTTCTACGCACTTGAGCAAAACCGTGCCGACCGCAAACGCTACCCTGCTGTTAACCCTATCGATAGTTACTCTAAATATATCGAATACCCTGAATTCGAAGAGTATATCAAAACTAAAATCGAAGGCGATTGGATTGGTATGGTCAACCAAATGAAGACTCTCCTCCTTCGTGGTAAAGAGGTACAAGAGCAAATCAACATCCTCGGTGACGATGGTGTACCTGTTGACTATCACGTTACATTCTGGAAATCAGAGGTTATCGACTTCGTTATCCTTCAACAAGATGCTTTCGACAAAATCGACGCTGTTTGTCCTCTCGAACGCCAAGAGTTTATGCTCAAACTCGTTATGGACATCTGCAATGCCGACTACGAATTCGAAACATTCCTCGATGTTATGGACTACTTCAAACGCATCATCAACATCTGCAAACAGATGAACTACTGCGAGTTCCATAGCGACAAATTCGAAGAACACCTTGGTAAACTCAAAGAATTGCTCGCTGAACGCGAAGCTTAATTTAATAAAAAAGTCAACAGACAACAGTCAACAGACAACAGTCATAAATGCCGAATGGCGACCGTCAATTGTAGACTATAGACTTAAAATCCGGATGGCGACTGTAGACTGTAGACTGTAGACCTAAAATTTTCAATTTTACTATGACAAAGGCTTTTCAAAAAATATACACAAAGATTACTAACATCACTAAAGCTACTTGCTCACTCAAAGCATCGGGTGTTGGTAATGACGAGCTTGCTACCGTAAATGGCAAATTGGCTCAGGTAGTGCGCATTATGGGCGATGACGTCACTCTCCAAGTGTTTGGTGGTACTGAAGGTATCCCTACTGATGCTGAAGTGATTTTCCTCGGCAAAGCCCCTTCTCTCAAAGTTAGCGACCAACTCGCTGGCCGTTTCTTCAACGCTCTTGGCGAACCTATCGATGGCGGTCCAGAAATCGAAGGCGAAGAGGTAGAAATCGGTGGTCCTTCGGTGAACCCTGTGCGCCGTAAACAACCATCTGAACTCATCGCTACTGGTATCGCTGGTATCGACTTGAACAACACTCTCGTGTCTGGTCAAAAAATTCCTTTCTTTGCCGACCCTGACCAACCTTACAACCAAGTTATGGCTAACGTGGCTCTTCGTGCCGAAGCCGACAAAATTATCCTTGGTGGTATGGGTCTTACTAACGACGACTACCTCTATTTCAAAAATGTGTTCAACAACGCTGGTGTGCTCGACCGCATCGTTTCGTTTGTGAATACTACCGAAAATCCTCCTGTAGAGCGTCTTCTCATTCCTGATATGGCGCTTACTGCTGCCGAATATTTCGCTGTAGAGAAAAACCAAAAGGTGCTTGTGCTCCTTACTGACATGACTTCGTATGCCGATGCTTTGGCTATCGTGTCTAACCGTATGGACCAAATCCCTTCTAAAGACTCTATGCCTGGTTCGCTCTATTCCGACTTGGCTAAAATCTACGAAAAAGCGGTACAATTCCCTGCAGGTGGTTCTATCACTATCATCGCCGTTACTACCCTCTCTGGTGGCGACATCACTCACGCTATTCCTGACAACACTGGTTATATCACCGAAGGTCAGTTGTTCCTCCGTCGCGACTCTGACGTTGGTAAAGTTATCGTCGACCCATTCCGTTCTCTCTCTCGTTTGAAACAATTGGTTGCTGGTAAGAAAACTCGTGAAGACCACGCTCAAGTTATGAATGCTGCCGTACGTCTCTATGCCGATGCTGCCAATGCTAAAACTAAATTGGAAAACGGTTTCGACCTTACTAACTACGACGAACGTGCACTCGACTTCGCTAAAGACTACTCTGAGCAATTGCTTGCTATCGACGTAAACATCGACACAACTCAAATGCTCGACGTTGCATGGTCGCTCTTCGGCACACACTTCAAACCAGAAGAGGTGAACATCAAACAAGAATTGGTAGAAAAATACTGGAAAAAATAAAAAAACGTCAACAGACAACAGTCAACTGTCAATCGTAGGGACGCTCGGCTCGAGCGTCCGCTCGACCAAAGGTCGATACAAAACCGTTGACCGTAGACTGTAGGCTGTAGACTGTAGACAAAATAATATGGCAATTTCATTTCAATATAACAAAACATCACTTCAAGGACTTGAGAAGAACTTGAAAATGCGTGTGCGTGCGTTGCCTACTATCAAAAACAAAGAGAGTGCGTTGCGTCTCGAAGTGAAGCGTGCAAAAGACGAAATCAATCGTCTTGAGGAAGAGCTCGAAAATCGCATTGCTTCTTACGACAAAATGTTGGCTCTTTGGGGCGAATTTGATACCTCATTGCTCACCGTAGAAAACGTGGAAATGGATATCAAAAAAATCGCAGGCGTCCGCATCCCTATCCTCAAAGAAGTGATTTACCAAACTAAGCCTTTCAGCGTTTTCAGCGCACCTAAATGGTATGCCGACGGACTTTCTGAACTCAAAAATTTGGCTCAAGTTGGTATCGAACGTGAATTCTGCGCTCAGAAATTGCAACTCCTCGAATATGCCCGCAAAAAAACTACTCAAAAAGTAAATCTATTTGAGAAGGTACAAATTCCAGGCTACGAAGATGCGATTCGCAAAATCAAACGATTCATGGAAGATGAAGAAAACCTCTCTAAATCATCACAAAAAATCGTAAAAGCTAAGCGCGCGTAAAATAGTTAAATGTATAGTGTGTAGAGTATAGTGTTAAATGATTAGCAACTCGCGCCGAGGGTGACTCTCAACTCTAAACTCTCAACTCTAAACTTTTATTGTATGATAACAAAAATGACTAAATACGACTTCCTTGTGTTTCACGCACAATACAACGACTTTCTCGAGAAATTGAGAAACGTAGGCGTATTGCACGTGGCTACATTGGAAGAAGGTGATGCCAATCTCGAACTCGTGCGCGAGAAGATTGCTTTGCGTGCCTCTATCGACAAATCGGTAGATACAGTCTCAGCTCTCATCTCTGCTCACAATTCGGTCAAAGGTGCTACGCCTCTCACAGCGGCTCCTGCTTTGAATCTCTCGCTCGACGAAGGTCTTGCACTACTCGATCAATTCGAGAAATTGCAAGCCGAAGCCGAACTACTTCGTCAAGAGGTAGTTGCTGCCGAGCGCGAGCAACAACGCATGGCTCCTTGGGGCAACTACTCTGCCGAGCAGTTCGCACGCCTTGCCGAAGCTGGATTCCAGATTGGATTCTACACTTGTGCTTCTCGTATCTACAATCCCGAATGGGAAGAGGCGCACAATGCTTTCATCATCGACAACAGCACAAATACTACTTATTTTGTGACTGTAACCAAAGAACCTATTGCCGACATCGAAGCCGAACGCTTCGAAATCAGTCCTCTAGGTTCGCAACAATTAGCCGAAGCTCTTGCTACAGTTCAAGCTAAATACAACGAAAAACAAGCCGAAATCCTCAAATTTGCTGTGGCTAATGTTGCTAATCTCCAACACTTGTCATCACAAGTGAGCGAAGTAATCGACATCGACCGCGTGCATATCAACACACGCCGCGCTGCCGACGACACAGTGATGATTCTCGAAGGCTACTGTCCTACTGACACCACTGATGCGCTTGAGGCTATGTTGAAAGAAGAGGGTGTATACTACGAGTCGGCTGAACCATCGAATGAAGACAATGTGCCTATCAAACTCCGCAACAACGCCTTCACTCGTCTTTTCGAACCACTCACTGGTATGTATGGTATGCCTAACTACAACGAATACGACCCAACGCCAATCCTTGGTCCATTCTTCTTGCTCTTCTTCGCATTATGTATGGGCGACGCAGGCTATGGCATCCTCTTGATACTCATCGGACTTGCTATCAAATTCGAGAAATTCAAAATCGCAATGTTCGACGGTATGGGTGGCATCATCACCGCTCTTGGCGTCGTTACAGCCGTTGTAGGCGTATTCCTTGGCACTGCCTTTGGTGTCGACCTCTACAATGCCGAGTTTGTCCCAGCAGCGCTCAAATCTGTTATGATTAAAGGCAACGTCATGGGCTTCGACATCCAAATGGTCATGGCTCTCATCATCGGTGTGTTCCACATCTGTCTCGCTATGATAGTCAAAGCCATCTGCTTCACTCAACGCGATGGTTTCATGGCTAATCTCAGCAATTGGGGATGGTTACTCCTCATCTTAGGTGGCATCGCCACAGCCATTTTGGCTATGATGAAAGTACTCTCGCCTGAGGTTACACAATGGGTTATCATCGCCATCGGAGCTATTTCAGCACTTGGCATCTACCTATTCAACGACCCCAAACGCAACCCACTCATCAACATCGGCGCAGGACTTTGGGATACCTACAATATGATTACAGGCCTTCTAGGCGACGTATTGAGTTACATCCGTCTCTACGCACTCGGCTTGGCAGGTGGTATGCTCGGTGGTGCATTCAATAGCATTGCTACAATGGTATTGGGCGAAAATCCAAACATCGGCACATGGGCAGGTTTCATCATCATCCTCGTCATCGGCCACGTACTCAACCTTGCCATGTCAGCCCTCGGCGCATTCGTTCACCCATTGCGTCTCACATTCGTTGAATACTTCAAAAACGTAGGCTACGAAGGCAAAGGCGAAAAATATGCACCACTCTCAAAAAGAGTTGAAAGTTGAAAGTTGAAAGTTGAAAGTCATCATTCGGAATAAAAACTTCCACATTTCAAAAACTTTCACATTTCAAATTTAAAATTTCAAATAAATAAAATATTACTAACAATTAAATTTTTTTAAAACATTATGGAATTACTTTTAGGTTATCTCGGTTTAGGCCTCATGTTAGGTCTTGCTGGCATCGGTTCTTGTCTTGGAACAACAATCGCAGGTAAAGCTGCAGAAGGTGCATTGAAAAAAAATCCAGGAGCATCATCATCTTACATGATTCTTTCTGCGCTTCCATCAACACAAGGTCTTTACGGTTTCGTAGCATTCCTTGCATGGATGGGCAAAGACTATGCTGCTGACGGCATCATGCTTTTCTGCGTAGGTCTTGCAGTAGGTGCAATCTGTCTTTTCTCAGCAATCCGTCAAGGTCAAGTATGTGCCGATGGTATCGCATCAATCGCACAAGGCAACGACGTGTTGACTAACACACTCATCTACGCCGCTCTTCCTGAGTTCTACGCAATCCTTGCCCTCGTAGCATCTTTCATGATCTAATAGAACCCAATACAAAAAAACAAAGAGGCTGTATCAAAATGCAAATTTTGATACAGCCTCTTTCTTAAAACACCCTTACCCTCTTCCCTACCTTCAAGCAACCTATGTCGAAGAAGACTGACACATTTTATTATCTCAATTTTTTTTTGTATCTTTGCGCTTTAAAAACAAAAAACTATCAAAAATCAACTATTAACCTAGCGAGTCCAAATTTTGCTATACCTCGAGTCAATCGTTGCTCGCTACAATAAAATCCAATATATGTCAGAAATCTCTAAATGTCCAAAATGTGGTAGCGAATATGTATATTTCGATGGTTCGCTATATGTATGTCCTGAATGTGCGCACGAATTCAGTGCCGACGACCATGCTGCGGCTAACGAAGGTCCTGAAGTTGCAAAAGATAGCAATGGCACCGAACTATTTGATGGCGATTCCGTTACAGTAATCAAAGACCTCAAAGTCAGAGGCTCATCGATGGTCATCAAACGCGGCACAAAAGTGAAATCAATCCGCCTCACCGACAACCCCGAAGAAGTAGACTGCAAAATCGACGGCAGCAGCATCGTCCTCAAAACCTGCTTCTTGAAGAAATAACAAAAAATCCTCAATTTTGAGGATTTTTTTGCTATTCACTAAAAAATTTATTATCTTTGCAATATAAAAAAATAACCTTTAAAATACAACAATCATGAAGATACTAGCTACTAGCGATTGGCATTTAGGCAATATGTTCCATGGCAACGACCGATTAAACGAACATAAACATTTTTTCAATTGGTTACTTGATACTATATCTCAGCAACAACCCGATGCTCTATTGATAGCTGGAGATGTTTTCGACAATAACAACCCTTCAGCTGCTGCCCAATCTGCATATTACAATTTCTTAGCAAAAGCCAATAAAATATCTCCAGAACTACATATTATCATCACTGCAGGAAATCACGATTCTGCTAATAGATTAGAGGCTCCACGTGCTATACTCACCTCTATGAACATGGAAGTTAGGGGCAGTGTAAAACGCTATTGGAAAACAGACAATGAAAACAAAGGCAATTGGGAAATAGATTATGATGACCTAATTATTCCAATAAAAAACAATAATAATGAAGAAGTAATCATTTTAGCCGTACCATATTTACGAAATGACATAATTCAAAATACAAACTATTCAAATGGTGTAACTAAATTCTTAAAAGAACTTACCGACAAAGCACACATTCTACATCCAAATAAAACCTTAATAATGATGGCTCACATGTATGCTAAAGGAGCAGATATTGCCTCAAAAGATGCAAGTGAAAAAATAATGATTGGTGGCATGGAAGAAGTGAATATGGAAAATTGGGAAAATCATCCTGATTACCTAACTTGTGGACATATACACAAACGACAACACATTTGGAATACCAATTGGGCTCGATATACTGGTAGCATTCTGCCTATGTCGTTCGTAGAAAAAGATTATGACCACGGCATTGATTGCATAACTATAAATAAAGACAAAACCATTAAGGTTGAAAAATTAAACTACCAACCTCAACACAAACTACGCATCATACCAGAAAACGATGAAGAATTGACATTTACAAAACTCAAAAAATTAATTGACAAAGAACTTACTAATCGTACAAACGAAGCCCTCAATCCCGAAACATTCGATTATGTAGCTCTAAAAATAAAATTAGACAAAATCAACACCAACGAAATCAAAGAATTAGAAAATTTAGTAAATTCTAAGAATGCAGTATTATGCAAAATCCAAAAAATAAATACACAAATAAATGTTAGAACAATAATAGGCAACCAACAAATGACCAGTATAGAAGACATACTCAATCGCGCCCCTATAGAAACCCTAAAAGAAGCCTATATAATAAAACATAAAATCGAAATGAACGATCAACAAATAGATATGCTCAACGAATTAATAAACAATATAAATCTCACTAAATAAAAAATAATATGAAACTAATAAAACTTGAAATACTAAATCTTGCATCACTCGACAAACAAGATGGTGAGATTATCAACTTCGAAGAAGGCGCATTAAAAGATGCTACTATTTTTAGTATCGTAGGTCCAACTGGTAGTGGCAAATCAACCATCCTTGATGCTATATGCTTAGCCCTTTACAATAGAGCACCAAGATATCCACGCGAAAGCGGAAAGAGTGGTAAAAAAATTGAAATATATGGCGAATCAGAAGAAGTGAAAAAAAATAGAATTGCGACAGATGACTGCCGAAATATTCTCTCTCGTGGAAAAAAAATAGGATACAGTAAACTTACATTTCTTGCTAATAACGGCTTACTATATCGAGCAGAATGGCATGTAAAATTCAATATAAAAAATTATGCTCCCACAGAAACTCTACTATATAAAATAAACACTTCTGGCGAAGAAGTAGTTGATTGGAATACTCTTGAACAGATTATCGGACTCGACTACGACCAATTCTTGCGCACTGTACTGCTTGCACAAGGTTCATTCGCTAACTTCTTGACAGCTAAAAAAGAGGAACGTTGTGCTCTATTGGAAAAACTTGTAGGTAGTGAAGAGTTATACTCTACTATTTCTAACGAAATCAAAGCACGAAAAGATGCTGTAAAAGAACGCTTCGACACAATATCAGCCTCTGTTGCAGGCATCGAACAAAACATACTTCCTGACGTTGACTTAGAAAACCTAATCAACGAAATTAATCGTCTTGAGAGTTCTCAAAAGAATTTAGACTCAAGATTAAAACAAATCGAAAATGAATTAAAATGGTATGACGATGAAAAAGATAAATCTGACGAAGTTGCCAAATGTCTATACAACGACGAAAAAGCTACTGCTGCCCTCAAAGAAATTGAAGAGGACATCAAACTATTGTCTCGCTTCGACAGTGTCCAACCTGCATTAGACCTATTGCGCGATATCAATGATTTAGAAGATAATATTAAATCCAACAACCAAACTATCGCCGAAAAAAGAGAAGATGAAAAGAAAAAAAAATCTGATAAAGACACAAAAAACACAGAACTTAACAATCTAAAAAACATAGCAAAAACTGCGGAAGAGAAACAAGAAAAATTTGCTCCTATCATTGCCAAGGCTCGCACCATAAAAGGTCAGATTACCGAAGCGGAAAAACACCTTAAAGACATACAAAAACAACAACAAAAGGTCCAAGAAGAAAAAACTAAAGCCAACGATAAATTATCTCAAAATAAGACTAATATTGAACTTAATAGTAATGCTATTGACTCAGCTACTAAACAATTCAATATGACTAATGAGCAAATCCAACAACAACTCGATGAACTATCCAAAGCTCAAACTAATGCCGAAAAAAATCTCAAAGACGAACGCGCTAAAATAGAAGGTATAGATGCCGACAAACTACTGCAAGACAAAAACTTAGCAAATCAAAAACTCAACTATACAAAAGATGCTAAAGCGTTCATAGAACAATACGAGTCAAACAATACCGAAACGAACCAAAAAAAACAAGAAAAACAACAACTCGAAGATGAAAACAAACGTCTAGTCGAACAACTCAACGTCTTAGCTATCGGAGATTTAGAACAACAATACAACGCAGTTCGCGATGCCTACACACTGATTACAAGCGAAAACTGGGCACAACATCGCACTCGACTCAAGTCTGACGAACCATGTCCGCTATGTGGAGCCATTCATCACCCCTATTGCGACGATATAGCTAAAGTAGAAAACATATCACACGAACTCAAAGATTTATGTGACTCAATAGAACAAAAACTCAACGAACAGAAAGACAATCAGACTAAATGGCAAAAACAAAAAAGCAATAATGATGGCATATTATTAGGTCTTGAATCACAGTTGACAAAACTACACAAATCTCTTGCCGAGACTAAAGAGAAATGGGAACAACTGCACACTACATTCTCCGCAATTCAATCCTACTCTATTCACGACAAAGCATCCATCGAGACGCTAATGATTCAATTCCAAAATGAATTAGAGATTGCCGATACTGCTCTATCTGATTACAACAACACACACAAAGAGATTGAACGACTTCAAAAACTCAAAGATGAGGCAGATAAAACACTAGCTGACTACAAAACCGAATCAGAAGAACGACTCAAAAAACTTCAAACTAAAATTGATCAACTCAATGAGGAAAATGTGCGTCTTACCACAGCAACTCCTATGCTCGAAGATCAATTGCAAAAGAAAACTGAAGACCTACTCTCTATCACCGACGAAGTAAATAAACAACAAGAGAGCCTTCAATCACTCAACAATCAATTAAAGGATATGCTTCAAGACAAAGATCCTGATACCTTTGAACGAGAATTAAAAACTAAAACCGAACAGGCAAAAGGTAATGTAGAAGCAAAAGAAAAAGAAATTCAAGGTATAGTTGAGTCGCTCAAAAAACTCGAGGGCGAACTCTCAACTCTCCAAGACCAATTGACTCTAAAACAAAACGAACTTGCTCAAACCAACACCTCACTTACCGATTGGATTAATCACTATAATCTTAGCAATCCTACTATAACGCTCGACGATATATCTGCGATATATCACTCAAATTGTGATTGGAATAGTATTCGCGAGAAAAAGGAAACTTTACAAGACAACAAAACATCTACAGCTACTCTACTTGCCAATGCTCAAAAAGAACATGAAGAACATCAAGCAAGCAAACCACAAAAAACTCACGACGAACTACTTCTAGAGCAAGAAACACTAAAACAACAATACGACAAAGACAAATTACTCGAGGTTGATGCCAAGGCAAAAAAGAAAAATCACGATAATGCACAAAAAGAACTTGGTTCAGAAGCTCAAAAACTACAACTCGTAAAAGACGCAAACGATAATTGGTCAAAAATTTACGATGCCATTGGTAGCGAAGGAAAAACATTACGCAATATTGCACAATGTTATACACTAAAATTTTTAGTTGAATTTGCTAACGCCGAAATTCGTAAATTTAACAGTCGTTATGAACTTGTTCATGTAGAAAACTCATTAGGCATTCAAGTTATTGACCACGACCGCGCCGATGATATTCGCGATACAACTACTCTTTCCGGCGGAGAAACATTTATTGTAAGTTTAGGTCTTGCGCTTGGTCTATCTGCTCTATCTTCTCGCAATGTGTCATTTGACAACTTATTTATTGATGAAGGATTTGGTACTCTTGACCCTGATGCTTTAGCATCTGTAATAGATTCACTTGCAATGCTACAAACTCATCAAGGCAAAAAGGTAGGCGTAATTAGCCATACCGACACAATGAGTGAACGTATAAGTACACAAATTTGCGTCAGAAAAAAAGGAAACTCAGGTAGTAGTTATATTGAAATTCACTCATAAACCACAAACTTCTACAAAAAAGGATAATACCACATGGCATTATCCTTTTTTTATCAATGTCAAAATAGAATAAAATCATTTAGAACAAGATACTATCGCACATACAAAATTACCACAAAGTAAACATGTTTTTTTCAAAATTATTTATTTTTGGTCTATAGATTAAATTTTATTATATCGTAAAAAAGTCTAATACAACTCTATTTTCAATTTGTGATTAAAATGCATATCTATACTTCTTAAAATCTGCAAATAATCTTTATAATTACCTTCTTTACGAATATACTGTGACTCTCCTATTTTTTGATATATCTTTTCTCTCCCGTAAGGAATATACTTTACTAAAAAATATTCGTCTCTCATTCTAGATTTAAATCCAAAAACTTCTTCAAATCCATAAAAATTCACAACAGATATATTTTCACTAATTTATTTATGGTTATTTATTATTATTTTTTGAGATTTGCTAGGTTGATAATTTGCTGTGGGATAAAGATAAATGGATAGTAGTCTTGATAATATTCAAAACCTAATTCGTCGCATTCGTACTCTGTGTCGTATAGTTCGTAGAACAAATTATGTATGTCCTCAAAAGGTGCGGTGTCGACATAGTGGCGATACCAATTCCAAAATCTGCTTAAAAACTCATCTTCTTTTACTTTTTGAGTCTCTTCATTTTTTTCGTCAAAATAACTATCTTTGAAACCGCAATTCAGTCTGCAATAGTCAATCAATTCGTCGGTGTCGACATCCCATCCATCAGCGAATATAAACTCACGCATATCATACCCAGACACAGCATTGTGCAACATTACTACAATCTCATCACGAAGCAATTTATAAATATCAGGATGTGACGTTTCAACGTCAAGTTCCTCAATATCCGTTGTCTGCTTTTCACGGATAAGTGCTACGAGTGTTTCTACATATTCGTTTGGCATTTCAAATTCTCCATAAACATCGGTTGGTGTGTCCAAATAAATAAAAATTTTTTCGTCGACTGTTATTTTCATAGTGTTTTGGGGTGTTTAATTTATGTGGTTTAAAACTCTTGCGAATATAGTTATTTTATCGTGATTTGCCAAACAAAATTCGGACTATTTTTTTATGTTTTGCAACATGTTTTAAATAATGCAAAAGTATGACATAAAACTTGCGAATTTACGAAGTTGCGAAGTGTTTATTTGTGGTCTACCCTGTCTTTGCCTTTTATTGAATATTTTTCTAAAAAAATAGATATTTTTCTTTTCAAAGTGCAAAGTTACACCCCAAAATTGACAACTTCTGTCAAAGTTGAAAATATTTTCATTTTTTTGTTATTTTTTTTATTAGTCGCTAATTTATAGGCTTTTGTATTCTGAAATAGCCCAAAATTTAAACAATAGAACATAGATACCCAGCCCATTTCGCAGTTGTATTTTGCGTCTTGCGTCTTGCGCTATCTTAACAAATCTACTGATTTACACTAATTTACACACAAAAAAAAAAAAACGCAAAAGCGCAAAGCGCAAAACTGCAAATTATATATTTTTATACAATTAAATACTTAATGATTAAAAATTGGAAACAAAAATACACACTCTCATTGTGTATTGATTGTGACTGTTTTCTTGCTTGAAGGTTGCTTGAAGGTTGCTGTTGGGTAGTACACAATGAGAGTGTGTATTCATGATGCATTCTAAAGGTATTTTGGAAGTATCTTGGAGGTATCTTGGAGGTATCTTGAAAATAAATTTTTCAAAAAAAATTGAAATTAGTTTGATTATTGTCAAAAGTTGTCAAATTGATATTGTAAATTTGCACCCGAAAAAGATTTTTCCGCGTCATTAATCCAGAAGACAAACATTATGCAGGCAAATACGCACCACAATTGCATGCCTACAAACAAGCTATTGAAACTGCTGGTATTACTATATTTGATTCACTGATATACTACTCTATTCAAGGTAGCATTGTGCGCCTAAAAATTTAGGAGTAAAATAGATAAATGACCATAGAATCTGACTTAAAGTTTACCTTTTTTGTAGCTATTTCATATGTCATTTTTTTTTCGTATCTTTGCAAGTTATTCGAAATATGAATTATAATTTAGTATTTTCACTATAACTTTGCAAATTGAAAACGATTTATGGACTTCAAACTATTACATACCGACCCCTACTCTTCTGCGCGTGCTGGTATTATTACCACCGACCACGGACAAATCGAAACTCCTATATTTATGCCTGTTGGCACTGTGGCTTCGGTCAAAGGCGTACACATCAAAGAGGTAAAAGAAGACATCCAAGCACAAATCATTCTTGGCAACACATATCACCTATATCTTCGCCCTGGTCTCGATATACTCGAAAAAGCAGGTGGATTGCATAAATTTAATGGTTGGGATCGTCCTATTCTCACTGATAGTGGTGGCTTTCAGGTATTTTCGCTTGCTGACAATCGCAAACTCACCGAAGAAGGTGCTATATTCCGCTCACACATCGATGGGTCGAAACACTTTTTCACGCCTGAAAATGTGGTTGATATTCAACGTACTATTGGTGCCGACATCATGATGGCTTTCGACGAATGTACGCCTGGTACTGCCGACTATCGCTATGCCAAAAACTCGATGGAGCGTACTCACCGCTGGCTCAAACGTGGACTCGAACACTTCGATGCTACGCCTGACAAATATGGCTACAAACAAACGTTCTTCCCTATCGTGCAAGGTTGTGTCTATCCCGAACTTCGTCGCGAATCTGCCAAATTCATTGCCGACCAAGGTCGCGAGGGTAATGCTATTGGCGGACTTGCTGTAGGCGAACCTACTGAGAAAATGTACGAAATGATTGAGGTGGTGAATGATATATTGCCAAAAGACCGTCCAAGATATTTGATGGGCGTTGGCACACCAGCCAATTTGCTCGAAGGCATCGAACGTGGAGTGGATATGTTCGACTGCGTAATGCCTACACGCAATGGTCGTAATGGTATGCTATTCACTCGCAACGGCATCATGAATATGAAAAACAAAAAATGGGCTGACGACTTCTCGCCTATCGACCCAGAAAGTGACTGCTTTGTAGACCTACAATACTCAAAAGCATACTTGCGCCACCTATTCGTGAGTCAAGAACTTTTGGCTATGCAAATTGCTTCAATTCACAACCTTGCATTCTATCTATGGCTCGTGAAAGAGGCTCGTAAACATATTATTGCTGGCGATTTCCACACTTGGAAACCTATGATGCTTGAACACGTGACACGACGTTTATAATAATGAGGAATGGGGAATGGGGAGTGAAAAAATTGTATTCGGATAAATAGGTGTGATCGCCTTAGAAACACAAGACTTTTGGTTACTTTTGGTCACAAAAGTAATAGAGAAATTTATGCTAAAACGAATTGATATATATATAATCAAAAAGTATTTGGGTACTTTCTTTTTGTCTATTCTGCTGATAATTACAATATCAGTAGTAGTCGACATATCCGAAAAGTTGGACGAATTCATGGACAACAAAGCTCCTCTCAACGAAATCGTGGTCGACTATTACCTCAATTTTATCCCATACTTTGCCAATCTATTCACTCCGCTTTTTGCATTTATTTCGGTGATATTCTTCACCTCTAAGATGGCTTACAACACAGAAATTACAGCCATTCTTGCAGGAGGTGTAAGTTTCAATAGAATGCTAAGACCATACATTATATCATCCATCATAATTGGCATAATGTCCTTCGTTTTAAGTGGATATATCATTCCTCCGGCCAACGAGGTGCGCCTAGCCTTCGAGGATAAATACATAAAAGCTAACAAATCAGAGGTAGCTAGAAATATACAAATGGAAATTGAACCTGGCGTAATACTCTACATCGAACGCTATGAGGAAAATCGCAATCGTGGCAATAAAGTATCACTAGAAAGATTCGAAGGCAAAACCCTCATCAGTCGCACAACAGGCAATATAATTGAATGGACCCCACAAGACTCGGTTTGGCACATCAAAAAGTATCTCAAACGAGATTTCAACGGCATCTACGAAACTATCGAAAAAGGTGAACAAATTGACACTTTGCTCAACATACACCCATCAGAATTTTTCATTACAGGCACATTAGCACCCCAAATGACTAATATCGAACTCAATAGGCACATCAACCGCCAAAAGGCTCGTGGCATGGGTAACACACAAATGTTTGAAGATGAATTACATAAAAGATACTCTAACCCATTCGCTGCTATTATTCTAATGCTTATAGGAGTGTCTCTATCATCTAAAAAAATCAAAGGAGGCATGGGTCTTCAACTTGGTATAGGTATAGCGCTCAGCGCATTATATATTCTATTCACCACCATATCAAGTATGTTTGCCATCAAAGGCAATATGCCTGTACTTCTTGCCGTATGGTTACCAAACATACTTTTCCTCTTCATCGGCATCGGACTATATCTAAAAGCACCTAAATAAAAGACTAAATAACATAAAAACAAAATATTATGTTATTATATCTTAATTCAAAAGAACAAAAAAAATGGATTACTCGCAAATCATACAGATACTAAAAAAACATCCGCTTACAAAAAACATTACAAAGTGGATTAAATCAAAGTCGCAAATACTACAAATCAATGGTTTGCAGGCTTCAGGTAAAAGTATGATGATGACTGCAATATGGCAAACTACTAAATCAAAAATACTCTACGTTGCCGAAGATGCCGAGACTGCCGCCTATTTCTACAACGATATCAATCGTGTAATCCCTGCCGGTCAATGTGGCTTACTTCCTTCTTCTTACAAAAAATCGCCTAAACATGGTGCTATCGACCTTGCATCTGAAATCATGCGTGCCGATGCGCTTAATATTATGAGTAAAACACAAAACTCAAGATGTGAAAATAAAAACTCTCAATCCGATAATGAGTGGCTCATAATTACCTCACCAGAAGGACTTATAGAACGCGTTGCACCTCAACAAACTCTTCATTCTCATCGTATAACAATAAAGAAATCAGAAGAAATAGACCACGAACAACTCATACAAACTCTGAACGAATGGCAATTCGAACTTGTAGAATTTGTGTATGAACCTGGTCAATATGCTCTGCGTGGTAGCATCATTGATATATTCTCATTTGCAAACGAACGTCCTTATCGCATCGACTTTTGGGGCGACACTGTAGAATCTATACGCATATTCGACATAGAAAAACAATTATCTATCAACGAAATAGACACTATTGACATTCTACCTAACATCTCCGTTAAGAACAATAAAGAATCTATTTCTATATTCAACTTTATTCCCGAAGATACTATTATTTGTTGGGCTAACTTAACATTTACAATAGAACGTCTTAACGAAATCTACAACGAAACTCTTGTCAAACAACACTCAGAAAAAAACATTGCAGACCTACTCAATCTACTCTTAAATGGCAATATAGCCAAAGAACAAATAGCTAACTTCAAGCAAATAATTCTTAAAAATTCATCATTAAATAACTCCTCCGATATACATAAGACTGAAGTAGATATAAATAATTCCTCACTATATTTCAATCAATCGGCTCAACCACTCTACCACAAAAATTTTGACATTGTTGCAGACTCATTTCGCAAATATATTAGTGAAGGATATGCTATACATATCTGCTCTGATTCGAAGAAGCAAACCGATCGCATTGCTGCTATTTTTGATGAACGTGGCGACAATATTCATTTTACTCCTATCGAAGGCACTATTCACGAAGGTTTTATAGACCACGACCTCTCTGTATGCTTCTTCACTGACCACCAAATATTCGACCGCTACCACAAATTCTCGCTTAAATCCGATATTGCTAAAGCAGGCAAAGTATCGATGACACTCAAAGAGATAAACCAACTCCAAATTGGTGATTATGTGGTACATATCAATCACGGAATCGGCAAATTTGCAGGATTAGTGACAATAGACCATAATGGTAAAAAACAGGAAGTTATTAAACTACTATACCAAAACGATGATATAGTATTCGTATCTATTCACGGACTACATCGCATATCTAAATATAAAGGCAAAGATGGCGAGCCTCCACGCATAAATAAACTAGGCTCAGGTGCTTGGGAACGTCTTAAAGAGCGCACTAAAGCTAAGGTAAAAGATATTGCTCGCGACCTTATTTTGCTATATGCCGCTCGTAAAGCCGAAAAAGGGTTCCAATTCACTCCCGATACATACCTTCAACACGAATTAGAAGCCTCGTTTATCTACGAAGATACTCCTGATCAAGCTCGTTCTACTGCCGATGTAAAACGAGATATGGAATCTACCCTACCTATGGACCGTCTCGTATGTGGCGACGTTGGTTTTGGTAAAACAGAAATTGCTGTGCGAGCTGCATTTAAGGCTGTAACAGATAGCAAACAAGTAGCCGTACTTGTACCTACAACTGTATTAGCACTTCAACACTATAAAACATTTAGCGAACGACTCAAAGAGTTTCCTTGTCGCGTGGAATATATTAGCCGTGCCAAAAAAACAAGCGAAGTAAAACAAATTCGCCAAGACCTAGCCGATGGCAAAATTGATATTCTCATTGGCACACACAAAATTGTAGGCAAGGATATAAAATTCAAAGACCTTGGTTTGCTCATTATCGACGAAGAACAAAAGTTTGGAGTCTCTGTGAAAGAAAAACTCAAAGCTCTAAAAGTCAATGTAGATACTCTAACTCTTACAGCTACACCAATCCCTCGCACACTACAATTCTCCCTCATGGGAGCTCGCGATTTGAGTATACTCACAACTCCACCTCCTAATCGCTACCCAGTTGCGACTGGGGTATGTACTTACGACGATGATATTATTCGCACGGCTATCACAGACGAAATCAACCGCAACGGACAAGTATTCTTTATCAACAACAGAGTACAAAATATTTATCTTATCGAACAAAAAATACGCACTTTAGTACCTGAAGCTCGTATAGCCATTGCCCATGGCCAAATGCCAACCGAACAATTGGAGCAAACCATCATAGACTTTATCGACTACGAATACGATGTGCTTATAGCCACTTCGGTTATCGAATCTGGCGTCGATATTCCTAATGTCAATACTATAATTGTAAACAATGCACACATGTTTGGCCTCAGTGATTTGCATCAACTGCGTGGACGTGTTGGTCGTAGCAATCGCAAAGCTTTCTGCTATCTCATTGCACCTCCACTCAGTATGCTAACATCCGATGCTCGACGTCGTCTACAAGCTATAGAGACATTTGCCGAACTAGGTTCTGGATTCAATATTGCTATGCAAGACCTTGACATACGTGGTGCAGGAAATATTCTTGGCGCAGAACAAAGTGGTTTCATAACTGACCTTGGCTACGAAACATACCAGAAAATTCTGAACGAAGCTCTCACTGAACTCCGCGACCAAGAGTTCAGCCAATTATTTGCTGATAATCGTAATTCAAATACAACTTTTGTTAACGATTGTTTCATTGAATCAGACTTGGAACTTATGTTACCTAATTGGTATGTCGAATCACAAACTGAGCGAATAGCACTTTACCGCGAATTAGATAACATACAATCAGAACAAGCTCTTGAAGATTACAAAAAGCGCCTCACTGACCGCTTTGGTCGTATTCCTGATGAGGTTAACGACCTAATGACTATGGTACGACTACGCTGGTTAGCACAACGCTATGGAGTGGAACGCCTATATCTAAAAAACAATAGAATGAAAGCCTATCTCATCTCCAATCCCCAATCGGCATTCTACGATTCTACTGAGTTCAATTCACTCATCACCTATTGTTCACATAATGCACGACGCTGTGCCCTAATAGAAACTGCAGGCAAAAACATAGTACAAATTAGCAATATCACATCAGTGCAAGATGCCTACGATATATTTTGTCAGATTAAAGAGCATAATATGAACGCATAAAATATATTATTAACAAAAAAGACTGAGTTGTTAACTCAGTCTTTTCTTTATTATCTCAAATCATTCACCTCTACATTAGGGTATTTAACTATATCAAATACGAAATAAGAATTATCTACCGAAACCTTTTTGAGTTCATCTAAATAAATTGTAATCTTATTCCCATTATTTTGATATACAATCAATCGTTTAGGTAAATTATACTTACTCAGATGCAATTCTACTCTAAAATATTCGCTTTCTTTTGGATTGTATGGATAAAAATTTATTTCGCCATTCTCACCTTGAACTATACGATTAGTAGTCATATAATGCTCTATCATCGCTAATGGATTCAACTCACGTAGCTCCTCTGCTGTTGGCTCTGTGATTGACACTTCATTGTATTCCGATATAAACACCCATTGTGTCTTGCCATCATACTTTACCACATTTCCAGCCAAAGTCATACAGAATTTCTCACCTTTCAACATAATATCACCCGACTGTTTATCCTCTACATCATTTTGTACATTATATGCCAATATCGTAAAATAACCCTCATAAGCCGAACGTTTCAATTCTGCTATTGTCTCTCTCACTCTACGTTCAGCACCTTGGTTATTTTGCGACCATATAACCATAGGCACTAGAACTAATAAAATAACTAATATTTTTCTCATAATTAAAATATTTTTCTATCTCAACGAAGCAAGCAAATTTTCAAGTTCCATCTCTGTTGCTATAAGCACTTCACGTGGTTTACTGCCACGTGCAGGTCCTACAATACCTGCCACTTCCAATTGATCCATAATACGACCTGCTCGGTTAAAACCAATCTCATACTTACGCTGAATATTAGAGGTAGAACCCATTTGAGATGCTACGACATATCTTGCAACTTCTTCAAAATAAGAATCACGTTTCGACATATCTACTCCCGACAAATCTTTGCTTTCTCCCTCTGGCATTGGAGGTTCTGGCAATTCGAATGGAGCAGGATAACCTTGTTGATTGCTAATATACTCCACTACATTCTCTACCTCAGGTGTATCAACAAAAGCACATTGCACACGCACAGGCGAATCACCTTGTAGGTAAAGCAAATCACCACGCCCTATCAATTGTTGAGCACCAGATTGATCAAGAATAGTCTTAGAGTCAATACCACTCGACACTTTGAATGCCATACGAGCAGGGAAATTGGCTTTAATCACACCTGTAATAATATTTACAGATGGACGTTGCGTAGCCAAGATCAAGTGCATACCCACAGCACGTGCCTTCTGAGCTATACGTGCAATAGGAGTTTCCACCTCTTTGCCTGCAGTCATGATAAAGTCACCAAACTCGTCTATTATAATAACCAAATAAGGCAAATATTTGTGACCTTTTAACGGATTAAGACGACGATTTACAAACTTCTCATTATACTCTTTAATATTACGAACATTAGCATCCATAAGCAATTTGTAGCGATCCTCCATCTCTTGCACGAGCGAATTGAGTGTAGATAACACAAGAGAAGTATCGGTAATTACTGGAGCTTCAGCATCAGGTATCTGTGCCAAGAAGTGTTTGTCAATCTTACGATACATACTAAACTCCACCATTTTAGGATCGACCAACACAAATTTTAATTGCGAAGGGTGCTTTTTGTAGAGTAAAGATGTGATAATAGCATTAAGTCCGACCGATTTACCTTGACCTGTCGCACCTGCAACAAGCAAGTGAGGAGCTTTAGCTAAGTCGAACATAAACACCTCGTTGGTAATAGTACGACCAAGTGCCACAGGCAACTCCATCTTCGACTCTTGGAATTTCTTAGATGCGATAGTAGCATGCATTGACACAATTTTAGGATTAGCATTTGGCACCTCTATACCAATAGTACCTTTACCAGGCATAGGTGCAATAATACGAATACCCATTGCAGCCAATGAAAGCATAATATCTTTTTCTAGATTTTGAATTTTAGAGATACGCACTCCATCTTCAGGTACAATTTCGTATAATGTAATAGTAGGACCTATAGTCTCCACAATTTTTTTTACTCCTATACCAAAGTTTCTGAGTGTAGAGATAATCTTCACACGATTAGCCTCTTTTTCTTCCTCGGTCAAAGTAACCGCTTGATTAGGATATTCTTTCAAAAGGTCGAGTGTAGGATATTTGTAGTACGAAAGGTCGAGTGTAGGGTCGTAAGGTTCAAGGACCTCATCCACACTCTCGCCACCATCTGCTACCTTCGAGTCAATCACTACTCCATCTTGCTCTTTCACCTCTTCAGTCACGATTTCTTCTGTTATCACATCAAATTCCTCAGATTTCACTTCTAACACTTCAGTTATATTTTCTGGTTCCTCTTCTATCACATCCATCGTCTCTGTCTCAATAACTATTAGTTCCTCTTCTTTATTATCAGTTTCTTCAATCTCTACACCATCAAGCACCTCTTCAATAGATTCGTTTACCTCATTTAACACTTCTGATTCAGTTTCAACCTCCTCTTTTTTATTAAACTTAGTTTTTGGTGTAAACAAATTCTGTATAACAGGTATTGTAGCCGAGAAAGCAAACGTAGCAAATACTAAGAAAGCCCCCAAAACAACAAAGAACGTACCTGGAATACCTATATTAGTCATCAAATAATCAGATAAAAATGCTCCATAAGCACCACCAACATTTACAAATGACGTCGCCAACAATCCACCTAAGAAGAAATCAAGCATCAAAGGAGCCCATACAATAAACAATATCGGAAATAGAATCCATTTCCATAATGATTTAACATCGAAACCGAGCAATTTTATAGCCACAACAAAAGCAATCAACACTAAAGCAAAAGCCGATACACCAAACGATTCCGTAATCAAATAATGGGCAATTATGGCACCATCCACACCTGTCCAATTCACAATTTGACGTTTCATATCAGCTCGCGATAATCCATCAGCAAGGACAATACTTTGGTCAGCTCCCCCAGTAAAGAAAAACGATACTAAAGCTAACAAAACATATAACGACACAAAAAACAATATCGCACCGAACGCAAAATGAAAACGCTCATCACGCAAAAATACCGCAACTCGACTTGGTTGCTTTGCTTTCTTTTCTTTCTTTTTCTCTGCCATTTATAAATTAGATTGATAGTTAATGAATAAGTTTAAATATATATAAACCACAAAACAAATAAATACTCTATTTTTCAATTAAAGCAACACAATAAGCAGCAATACCCTCTTTACGACCAACAAAGCCAAGTTTTTCCGTTGTTGTTGCTTTGATACTCACACAATCAACCTCCACATTCATACAATTAGCTAGAACTTGTTGCATTTGGGGTATATGCGGATTTAATTTTGGTCGTTCTGCGCATACTGTTGCATCAATATTGCCAATAGAATACCCTTTTTCTTTCAATAGAGCAACAGTTTTTCGCAAAAGTATCTTGCTATCAATATTTTCATATTCTGCACCTGTATCGGGAAAATGATAACCTATATCACGCATATTAGCAGCACCAAGAAGAGCGTCGCAGATAGCATGTATAAGTACATCTGCATCAGAGTGACCAAGCAATCCTTTTTCGTAATCAATCTTTATACCGCCCAACCATAAATCTCTATTTTCTACTAATTGGTGAACATCATATCCCATGCCTACTCGTATCATAATACATTAAAGTTAGTGGTTAGTGATTAGTGTAAAAAAGACAGAAAAACCATAGTCTTTCTGTCTTTCTTCTTTATTATTTTAGATATTATTTATCAGCCAAAGCTTTGATTCCATCAATATCAAATGCAAGAGAGAAACGAAGAGTTTGGTCAAGTGGGTTAGATGCAGAAGTTGCAATTACATAACCTACATCAAGTTTAAATGCTGAAAGTTTGAAACCAACACCAACAGTAAAGTATTTACGGTTGCCTTTATCTTTTGCTTCGTTGTTATAACCGAGACGACCGAAGAATTGTTCGTTGTAAGCATATTCGAGACCTAAACCCCAATTGATTTCAGCCATTTCTTCAGCAAAACCACCTGGAGCATCATACCAAGAAAGGATTATACCTTCCATAGAAGAAATTTTGTTATACTCTTCTGTTGTCATTGCCCAAGTATCCATGTTAGTAGCATCAAAATCAGGATTATATTTAGCTACTTTTGAGTAACGAGAAGGAACCATCATTTTGTTAGCTTCGAGAGAGATGAGCAAACGGTTGTATTTATCGAATGGGATTTGATAACCAACACCAAGACGAAGGTTAGCAGGGATAAAGTTGTAGTTATCACCTTTGTCGTAAGTGATACGAGTACCGATATTTGAAAGGTTGAAACCGAAATTGAAACGAGATGTACCAGAGTTCATTTCGATAGGGAGGCTATAAAAACCATTCACGTCAGCACCAAAAGCATAACCTGTGTAATAGTTAGGATCTGTTTTTGCAGTAAGGTCAGAAGCAACCATACGCAAAACAACACCTAAAGAGAAATTCTCTGAAAGCATACGAGAATAGCCAAGGTCGAATGCCATTTCATAAGGGTTAGCAGAAAGAGGAATAGCATCAGCTGATTCGCGCAACAAAACTTCACCCAATTGGAAGAAGCGAAGAGATGCACTGATAGTACCGGCCATTTTGCTTGGTGTGTAATAACCAGCAAGATAGAGCAAGTTGATATCATTTACACCCAATTTACGCAACCAAGGAGTATAAGAGAACGCAAAACCTGCATTGCTTTCATTTTGAGCATATTTAGATGAATTCCAATATTGAGCATTCATATCTGAATTAGTTGCTACACCAACATCACCCATACCACCTGCAACAGCATCAGGGCTGATAGACATAGAAGGAACACCAGAAACAATTGGATTCATGTAACCATAGTCAGTTTTTGCTTCGTTGTAACTAATTGGAGCATCTTGAGCAAAAAGAGAAGTAACAGATGCGCAAAGCACCATTACTGATAATAGGATTTTTTTCATAGCTTAATTATAGTGTGATTAAAATTATTCGTTTTTCTAATTAAAACGCAAAGTTACAAATATTATTGCTTTTGTACAAATATTTTTGTAGTTTTTGATGATTTTTTTCCATTTTCATCGAATAATATGGTTTTTATAAAGTATAAACCATCAGAAATCGTTGTATTTAGGTCTAATTCAATATTAGTTTTCGATGATGCATCAGTCACAAGACTCATCTCTTTATGATAAACCGTACGACCAGAGGTATCATACATATATATATGAATATCAACAGGCGACATTGGTCTGTCGTGTTCTACTACTATATTAGCATGTTGAACAATTGGGTTTGGATATACAAACATATTGTTGACCTCGCCAGGTAAAGATTCGACAACTTCAAACTCTAATTCTGCCGTTGATGAATTGTTTTGCAAATCCCAAGTTCGGAAGAATAATTTATGTTTTCCTGGAGTTAAATTTGTCAGTTGATAGGTTACAATACCCGAATTATAAGAACCAAAATCAGCTTTATAATAATTATTTAACACATATTCTTGATTTTTGTCATCATCTAACCTAATCACAATATCATGACCAATACCCAACCCTATTGTATTTATACCACTCATATCTTTCAATTCGGCTACGAATAATGGATTGGAATTGACTTTATCGCCATTAATAAAATAAGGAGTATTCAAATAGATTTTCAACTCAGGACCATCGGTTTCTAAAATAGCATCTTTCGATTCGCCGCCAATAATCATTTTTGAAGAATTGCCATTCGCTTCAAAACCTTGTTCCTCATCCACAGCATACATTACAATTCTACTTGAACCATAGTTATATCTAATATCTTTTGGAACAATAAATTCGGTTTTGAATGCACCATTCACTACTAACGTCTGACCTACATACAACGGATTTGTTCTATATTTATATACAAATGGTACATTATCTTTTCCGTCTTTAGCATCATTACAAAGAGTTGTTATGGTCTCTTCTTTATCAAAAATTGTAATATGCACATAACCATTAAATGTTTCATCTACAACATCGCTACCATTAGTGCGCACAGTACCAGACAAAATTACGTGGTCTAATGCCCCTACAGTATCTACCTCAGCATGCATAGAGTTACCATTAATAGAATCTATAACAACAGTATGAGTATTAGGTACGTTCAAACGAATAGCTGGGTCACCAATCAAAACAAATCGCAATCGGTTGGAATCACTATTTGCCGCTAGTTTATTTTTTGCTAATCGATAAGCCTCGCCTATCGTATTTACGCGACCTGTTGCATCTCGATTTAACAACTCTTTTACTATCTCTATATTCAACAACAAATTATATTGTGCAAATACAGTACGCGTAGTTGTAATAAGAGCCAAAGCACCACCTTTGGGATTTAACATCATAGCTTCGGCTCCCGAAAGTTTGAAATCATCGAAACGAGAAAAGCTGCATGATGATGTGATAAGCAAAGGTAGTCTTTTGTTGTACATTGCATTGATATCAGCCACTGTTAGAATTTGTTCATTAGTCCAATTATTATAACCACTATGCCCCATGTAGTTGATATAGAGCACACCATCATTTATGTAGTCAAAAAACTCTTTTTTGAGTACAGGATAGAATTCTCCAACAGCAGTGACCTCCTGAGTATAAGAATCGAGATATAATTTACGAGTAAGAATGTTAGGATTCAATTTTTCGAATGTAGAACAAACTTGATCCGACTCTTCCATATGAATATTATTATTGCCATCATCGGCAAGGAATATTGCACGATTCTTCCAATATCCATAATCTTCATTCTTAATATAACCTATCAATTTATCAACAACACCATCAGCTTGCTCGATGGTATAAGCTGGAATACGTCCAACAACAATATCAAGACTATTGACCAATATGCGAGCACCATCGGTATCATCCAAAAATCCAAAATAGTCGTCGGTCGTATATGAATATAACTCATTGTATGACTCTTTGGCTTGATATGTGAGCAATCGATATATATTATCTTTTGTATTTGCCTTCAATATCTGACGATTATCGAATGAACCATCGCCAAAGAGCAATAGATATTTAGGAGCATTACCATAGGTTTTGGCTCTATCGTAGAACATCTTCATAAAACGACGATAGGCTGTAGCATCTGGTGTACCAGACGAAAATTCGTTGTAAATAACATCTGGTTCCACTATATAGGTGGTAATACCATCATACTCTAAGTGAGTTTGAGCTAATCTATTTGCAGCAGAGACAAAATCGGACGGAGATATTATAACCATATCTACTTGTCCAAGAGCATGTAAATCTTGATTTGGAATCTTACCAACTACTTGCGGTTGCAAAAAATTGTCATTCTTGACATCAACTGCTACATACTCTTTTAATGTGGTTGCATTGTCGACAAAAGTTAAAGATGTGCCACTGATATCAGTTGGTAATTGTTCGATATTTATATGATCTGTTATATCCCATATTTGAATATTGCTATTTATATCAGACAACTGATATGTATAATTATCGGAATTACCAAGATTTTCAACAACTCTGAAAGGCAAAAATTCGCCTTGTATTTTCGCCAATTTACGTTTAACGTTTAGCACTAAAAAATCTAAATAAAAAGATGTAAATTGGTCGCTATGTCTTAAGCGTACTGCTACATCACTTGATTTTTTAGGTATAAATTCGTATGTGTCAGTTACATTAGTTGCATTAACATCAGTATCTGGTCGTTTTACCAAATTAGACAAACCAAGCACTACTCCATCGGCTGCCACTTCAAGTCGTGCGTCATTAAGTCCTACATAGGCACCCTCTACGTGCACCACTGCAGTTCTTTGTAATAGGTTTGGTATATTAAAAGTGTATGTTTTGCTAAGGTTAGAGGCTGTGAACTGATCACCCAAATAGACTCTACCAACATTTATTAAACTAAACTCATCCTTCTCGTACAAATAATAGTCATCAAACGAAGTGATAGGAGTTGTAACACTGGCAGTTAATTTATTTTTTATGTTGATGTATTTTGGTGTAGGATAATCGGACGTAACAAAATAATATCCATGATTTGAATATGTATTCACCTCATGTTCGAATAGTTTTTGCGTTGTATTATAGGTCCATTTAGTTGGCCCTTGAGCATAAAAAAGGATATAATCACCTTTATTAAACACGCCATCGCTCCCCTTCTCCATATGAATGCTCAGTTGAGGCAAATCGTCGATATATGGCTTTGAGAAATCTTCGGCTAATTGTGCTCCGCCATATCCAAAGACCGATACATTGGCAGGATTAGTTAAACCCATTGCAACCAATTGCTCGTACGTGATTTTGTGAACACCTGATTGAGTTACCTCTATTTTATACCAATCGCCGCTACTTAGAACAGAATTGTCGGCATAACGCTCCGATTGTGCTTCTGCAGAGATAGAGAAACACAATGCTAGCAATAATATAACTAGTTGGTGCAATTTCATTATTTAACCATAAAATCAAACATCATTTTGTCTTCGATATACCCTGTCAATCGGTCGTTGATGACTACGGGAGAGACTCCAGCTGGTGTGCCTGTGAAGATTAGGTCGCCTATTTTTAATGTGAAAAATTGACTGATATACGCGATTAATTCATCAACGGAGAAAAGCATGTCTTTAGTGTGTCCTTGTTGCTGAATTTCGCCATTTTTTTGTAGTGAAAAGTGTATGTTTTGTATATCAGATAGTTCGTCGAGCGAAATAAAGTCGCTCACAACAGCCGAATTATCAAAGGCTTTTGAGATTTCCCATGGAGCAGCGAGTTGTTTGCATTGATTTTGCAAGTCGCGCGCTGTGAAATCTACGCCGAGTGCAACTTCGGAATAGTAGCGATGTGCGAATCGTGGGGCTATGTTGCGTCCGAGACGATTGATGCGCACAACGAGTTCGACTTCATGCTCGATTTGATTTGAAAATCGTGGGATGAAAAATGGTCGATTCTCGCGCAATAGAGCCGAATCGGGTTTCATAAATATGGTTGGCTGTTGAGGTCGCTCGTCGCGATTCATCTCAAGATTGTGTTTGGGGTAGTTCCACCCTACGCAAATTATTTTCATTGTTCGTTTTTTAAATTCAAATACACACTGTGAGTGGGTATAGACAGATGACTGTTTTCTACGGCACAGGTTGCTTGCACCTTGCTTGAAGGTTAGGCTTGTGAATACACACTCTCGTTGTGTATTCTGATTGTGGTGTTATCTTCTGCGACGCCAAGGTTTGTCGGGATTTTCGACTGCATTGTTGCGACGATTGTCTTGTCGGTCGCCTCTGTCGCGACGATTTCGACGTTCATCACGGTCGTTGCGGTCATCGCGACGGTCACGGCTACGGCGTTCGCGCTCGCGCTCGCGATTGCGTTGTGATTTTTCGCTTTGAGCTTTTGGCGCTTTGCTCACCACTTCGCGTGGTTCGGCTATAGCCAATGGTTCGCCTGCATCTTCAAATGCTTGACGCACGCGATCGGCTTGGTCTGCATATACGTCGAAGAAGGTGAATTTATTGGTGATTTCTATATCGCCAATTATGATTGATTTGTCTTGTGTGACGTCATTTATCACACCGAGCACCGAACGTGGTGTGGCGTTTTGTTTTGTGCCATAGAGCATTTTGAAGCGCACTTTTTGTCCGCGTTTTGATTTTCCATCGCCTTTATCTTTGCCTTTTTTGCCTTCTTTTACATCAACATTAATGTCTTCGGCATCTTTGTAATATTCGGCAAAACGATTGAATTCGAGCGAAACAAAACGCGAAATTATCTCTTCTTTAGAGAGATAAGCCAACTTCGCAGCAATTTGAGGCATAAATACATCTATCTCTTCGTTATTCACCTCAACACGCTCCATTTTGTCGATAAGGTGGAAGAGTTGGCGTTTGCACACCTCCATACCTGTTGGCACAGGCATATGTTTGAATTCTTTCTTAATGATTCGCTCAATTTCGCGCAAACGACGACCTTCGCGAGTGTGCACAATTACGCACGAAACGCCCTTCTTGCCAGCACGGCCAGTACGACCCGAACGGTGGGTGTACACCTCTACATCGTCAGGGAGATTGTAGTTGATAACGTGAGTCAAGTCGCTGACATCCAATCCACGAGCTGCTACGTCGGTGGCCACCAATACTTGCAAATTTTTGATACGGAATTTGTTCATCACCGTGTCGCGTTGCGCTTGACTAAGGTCGCCGTGTAGAGCATCTGCGTTGTAGCCATCTTTCATCAATTTTTCGGCTACATCCTTGGTTTCTTGACGTGTACGACAGAATACGATACCATATATGTCTGGATTCATATCCACGATGCGTTTCAACGCAAGATAGCGATGATCGGCACGCACCATATAATATATGTGTTCGACATTGTCGGACCCCGCATTGCGTGTGCCTACAGCTATTTCGGCTGCATCGTGCATATATTGACGCGATATTTTAGCAATTTCGTTAGGCATTGTGGCTGAGAACAAGAGAGTTCGGCGTGTTTCAGGCACATCTTTCAATATGGTTTCAATGTCTTCTTGAAATCCCATATTGAGCATTTCGTCAGCCTCATCAAGAACTAGGAAACGAACTTCGGATAGGTCGACTTTGCCACGATTGATGAGGTCAATCAATCGGCCTGGTGTTGCCACAAGCACTTGTGGTTGAATGTCTAACTGCTTGTATTGCGACACTATGCTTTCGCCACCATATACTGGCACAACCTTAACGCCTCGCATTTTAGATGCAAAATTCTTTATATCGTTGGCTATCTGAATACACAATTCGCGTGTAGGTGCTAACACGAGCGACTGAATTTTGCGTTGTTCTACATTCACCATATTTAATATAGGCAAACCGAAGGCTGCAGTTTTGCCCGTGCCGGTTTGTGCCAACGCCACGAGGTCGTTCTCGTGAGTGAGCATATATGGTATAACTTGCTCTTGCACAGGCATTGGATTCACAAAACCCAATTCTGCAACAGCATCTAAAATCTCTTGGCGTAAGCCTAATTCTTGAAATGTCATTATCGTTCTAATATATTCAAACATTTTTGCAATGAGTCGACCCAATAAGGCACTTCGATGCTAAATGTTGTTTTGATTTTTGTTTTATTAAGTACACTATAGTGTGGACGTGGGGTGCGCACAGGATATGCCGAACTTTCTATCGGGTTGACCTTACATTCGATTTCTGCTAATTTATGAATCATTATTGTGAAATCATACCACGAGCAAACGCCTTCGTTAGAGAAATGATATACACCACTAACCCATTCTTTATCAGCAATTATAGTCAAAATAGTTTGCGCCAAATCTGCCGCATAGGTTGGTGTGCCTACTTGGTCGAATATAACGTTTAATTCATCGCGCTCGCGTCCCAAACGAAGCATTGTTTTTACGAAATTGTTGCCATATGACGAATACAACCACGATGTGCGAATAATAATAGCATCATCACACTCGGCAACCAAAGCCTCTTCGCCTGCCAATTTTGTGCGACCATACACGTTTGTAGGGCACACTGACATATCCTCTGTATATGGTTTGTGACCACAACCATCAAATACATAGTCGGTTGACACATGCACTATTTTTGCACCATATTTCTTTGCTACAATGCCCAAATTGCGCACGGCATCTACGTTCACTTTAGTGGCATTTGCTTCGTCATCTTCTGCCTTATCAACAGCCGTATAAGCAGCACAATTGACTATATGCGACACCCCTTCGGCTCCCATAAATGCGTCTAGCTGAGCTAAATCAGTGATATCCAATGTATCTACATCGGTGTAGACTGCTTCAATCTCAGGGCGTTGACCTAATACTATGCGCATCTCGTTGCCGAGTTGACCATTAGCGCCAGTTATCAATAGTTTCATAATCAAACTTCCGATAATTTATTTTTTCTGTATATTCTCTGTATTTTGTGAATACATTAATCACATATTTGACAGTATATCGTCCTCGGAAGAATCCGTGACGACATACCTCATCATTGTAGTATTTCGACTCTTGCAATGCCAACAACCACTTCTCCACACTACCGCCCCACGTATGTGGATCGTCGCCATATTTTTGTGCTAATGCCATAGCATCGCGCACATGACCTGGACCAGCATTATATCCGGCTAAAATGAATTTTATGCGTTCGTCTCTGTCTTTTATTTCATTAAATCTACGTTCTAGAAAGAGCAAATACTCTACCCCTGCACCGATACTTTTTTGAGGGACCAACACATCATCACCCACCAACCCAAATCTCTCTGCCGTGCGAGGCATGAATTGCATCAACCCTCTTGCTCCTTGCGAAGATACTGCACCATTATTAAAACGCGACTCATTCCACACAATTGCAGCCAACATACGCCAATCCCAACCTAATTGTTGAACCTCACGGCGAAATATATCATCATACTCAGAAATAGAACAATCCAACTCTTGCATTGTTAATTGAACTATATACAAAACACTATGCGAATCTTGTATTGCAAATCGTATAGGAGCAACTAGCAACAACAATGCAATCAGACAACTTCTTAGTATGACTATATATTTATTTTTCAAGATTTTTTTCAATATACATTCTTAATATATCTATTGCCACTCGATTATTTCCGCCTTCGGGAATAATAATGTCGGCATAGCGTTTAGTTGGTTCAATAAATTGCTGATGCATTGGTTTCAATATTCGCGTATAACGTTCCATCACAGCCTCAGCCGTACGTCCACGCTCTACTATGTCGCGCGAAATCACACGTATCAATCGTTCGTCCGAGTCGGCATCAACGAATATTTTCAAATCCATCTGCTCTCGCAACTCCTCATCACACAATGCCAATATCCCCTCAACTATCACCACCTTACGTGGCTCTATATGAATTGTTTCTGGCTGACGAGTGCATGTTATATACGAATATGTTGGTTGCTCAATAGCTTTACCCTCTTTGAGCATCGCCAAATGTTGTGACAACAATGACCACTCAAACGCATCGGGATGGTCGAAATTAATAAACTGACGCTCCTCCACTGGCACGTGACTACTATCTTTATAATAAGAGTCTTGTGGCAATACCACCACCTCGCCCGCAGGCAAACTCTCTACTATCTTGCGCACCACGGTCGTCTTTCCCGACCCAGTGCCACCAGCAATACCAATTACAAGCATATTTCTTTTATTTTTTTAGACATGAAGACACGAAAACATGTCGATTTATTTATAGATTAGAATTTCACGACAAATAATCTCTATACATTATTTCATATTTTCTTGTCTTCCTGTCTTTTATTTATTTCACGCGAATCAAGAAATAATTTTTCTTACCTTTTTGAACCAACAAATATCTGTCATTCAACAACGCATCTACACCAATCACTTGGTCTGGCGCTGTCAATTTCTCTTTGTTCACGCTCACACCACCTGCTTGGATTGTTTTACGCGCCTCGCCTTTTGATGGGAACACCTGTGTCAATTCTGCCAACAATGTCAATGGTTGCACACCTGCTTCTATCACCGAGCGTTCTACCTCAAATTGTGGAACTCCTTCAAACACAGCCAACAATGTATCTTCATCCAATTTACGCAAAGCATCTGCAGTGGCATTACCAAACAAGATATTCGATGCCTCTACTGCTGCGTTATAATCCTCTTCCGAGTGCACCATGATTGTCACATCCTTAGCCAAACGTTTTTGCAACTCACGTTTATGTGGTGCCTCACGGTGTTCTGCAATCAATGCTTCGCACTCTTCTTTTGTGATATTTGTGAATATTTTGATATATTTTTCAGCGTCATTATCTGCCACATTCAACCAGAATTGGTAGAATTTATATGACGATGTATAGCGTTTATCCAACCAGATATTACCACTCTCAGTTTTACCGAATTTACCGCCATCTGCCTTAGTAATCAACGGACAAGTGAGTGCAAACGCATCACCTCCGCCCATACGGCGAATCAATTCAGTACCTGTAGTAATGTTACCCCATTGGTCCGAACCACCCATTTGCAACTTACAATTCTTATTTTTGTTCAAATAAACGTAGTCATAACCTTGCAACAATTGGTAAGTAAACTCTGTGAACGACATACCTGCGTTGAATTCACCATTCAAACGTTTTTTCACCGAGTCTTTCGCCATCATATAGTTCACAGTAATCAATTTACCCACGTTACGCGCAAAATCCAAGAACGTAAAATCTTTCATCCAATCGTAGTTGTTCACCAATTCAGCAGCATTAGGTGCATCAGAATGGAAATCCAAGAATTTCTCCAACTGTGCTTTAATCGCCTCTTGATTATGACGCAATGTAGCCTCATCTAACAAGTTACGCTCTGCCGATTTGCCCGATGGGTCGCCAATCATACCCGTAGCACCTCCCACGAGTGCAATTGGTTTGTGACCACAACGTTGAAAATGGCGCAACATCATCACACCACACAAGTGTCCAATATGCAACGAGTCTGCCGTAGGGTCGATACCCAAATAAGCAGTTGTCATCTCTTTATTCAATTGTTCTTCAGTGCCAGGCATCATATCCTGCACCATACCTCTCCAAGTAAGTTCTTCTACAAAATTCATAATATTTTTCGTTTAGACATTATTATTTTCGCTTTACTCAAGATTTTTGCTCCGTTCAGCATAACTCAAGCAAGCTTGGTTCTGCACTCACTAAACGCAAAAATTCCAATTTGCAAAGTTACAAAAAAATACTCACAACCGCAAATTTTACACACAAAAAACCACACAAAATTATAATTTTCTCAAAAAAAATCGCACCCTAAAACTTTAAGGTACGACTATCAAAATCTATTTTCAATCTTCACAATCTATCTCTCCAATTATAAACAACTCTCGAATTTTGTTTTCTAATCGTTTAAAATATTTTTCATCAAAAACAAGATAAGAATTTCTCACAGACTTGCTATTAGATTTTTTCACAGTTATCGATTGTCTCTCAGGAACATGCCATCCAAAAGACAAAGTTGGTTTATTTTCTCGAAACATCTCTTCCGTATAAATACTTCGTCTATACTCCATCGCATTTCTAACACTATCTTGAGTAAGACTATCATAAGGTACACTCGAACGATACTCAACATTGCCAAAAGTATATAAAAGAGAATTATACGACACTGAAGCACTGTCATAACTATGTATATAAGACCAATAATCTGTTTCTGGAGGAAAATGAATACTTCTTGTATGCGTAGAGCAATAACCAGAATAAACAGTATGCCAATAAATAGTATCATTTGTATTCAACTCATACTTAAACACTTCACCATCCTTAAACAATTCTAATGTCACACTCTCATCTAATGTATTGCAAAAATACAAATGCTCAGTAGTATCAACCTCTCTATGTCCTATTCCCCCTTCACATCCAACAAACAATATTAAACACGAAGCCAACAAATAATAAATTCGTTTCATAACAACCTCCTTATTTTATTAATACAAACAAAACAAAAACTACAAAACAATCACCCATCAAATCACGACGCAAATATAACACTTTTTTTTTTACGAGCAAACATTTTTCAATGTTTTTTTCTTTAATATACAGATTCCGAAAAAATCACACTCTAAACCTAAGGTATTGCCAACAAATACCTCCTTCTAAGATACTCAACCCAATCTGCACAAGCCTCAATATCAATATATTTTTCCAACAAATCAAACAACTCTTCATATGTCAACGCCACAAAAGACCGTTGCCCTACTTCCGAAAGCAATTCTTTGTATTTTGGCATAGCATCTTCGCTGAAATGAACATTCGCTTGTGGATAAAGTGTTACACTCGTAAATTTCTTTATATCACCATTCAACACCATTGATGCTCCCAAAATATGATTACGCCATATCTGTCTAAACTTATTCGAAATCAACACATCATGTGTCGTATCATCACGATAATAACCACTTTCAACCGTCGCTTTCAAATAATTCGAAAACAGACAAGTTTCGCCTGTCGTTTCATTTTTCACACGCTTATATTCTCTTGTATTTTTCTTCAACAAATACTCCTTTTCCGTATATTTCACCTCTATCCCAATTCCTCCTGGTCTATTTTTCGTATCTATGTAAGAAATATAAACATCAAAAGCTGTATAATCATCCAAATATTCCACACGTGGTTCTGGATGATGTTCTATACGAATATCACAAACCTTTACTATCTCATCACATCCCAAAATAGCATTAAACAATCCCACACAACCCTCTTTGTCTTTTCTCAACGGAAAGAAAATATTATAGGGTATATGCTCGCTTCTCAACAAATTTGGCAACATTTGCCCACTTGGTTTCGACGATGTTGGCAACACAGGCTTTTTCAACTCTTCTAAAATCTCCCCCCTAAATTTTTCATAAAAAATCAATCCTTTTTTAGCATCACTATATTTCAACACATTCGGATAATTGTGACAACCAACACCTAATTCATTCTCTCTAAATTTAATTTGATGTTCTCGCGCTTTTCGTTTAAATTCGGCATAACTCATTTGCTTTTTCATCATCTTTATACTCCTTTATTTTTCCAATTATTCAACATGCAAATATACAAAAAATTTCTTAACATAAACATCCCCACTCTCCAAAAGTAGAGACGCAAAATTTTGCGTCTCCAACAACAAAAATCCACCATCAAAAAAACACCCTCTAAAATACAATAACCACCTCCCTGCCCTAAATATACTATACAGCGACCTTCAAGCAACCTTCACCCTATCTCTGCACCCCTCACTAAAATACAATAAGCCCCCCCCAAAAAAAAACATCCTATATCCTTCCAAAAATTACTTCTATCTCCTCTCTATAACCACTATAGTTTCTATAGTCACTATCCCCCCATTACAAAACCTAAACTAAAACTCTTTGAGATTTTAATCAAAAAATTTTGAATTATGAATTAAAATAACTATCTTTGCATCTTAATTATGCAACAAAAATACCCTTCGCAACTACTTGAAAATGCAGTAAATGCATTTGCTTCACTACCTGGCATCGGACGCAAATCTGCGCTCCGCATGGCTCTTCACATCCTCCGTCAAGGTCCAGCCAATGCTAGCAAATTCATCAATGCTATTAGCGAAATGAGCGAAAATATTCAGTATTGCGAGGAGTGCCACAACATATCCGACCAACCTGTGTGCGAAATCTGCTCCGACCCTCGTCGCGACAAATCAACCATTTGCGTTGTCGAATCTATCAAAGAGGTCATGCTCATCGAAAACACTTCGCAATATCACGGAGTCTACCACGTGCTCGGAGGTGTTATTTCTCCTATGAATGGCATATCTCCTAACGATTTAGAGATTTCTTCGCTTGTCGAGCGTGTCGAGCAAGGCGATATCAAAGAGGTCATCCTCGCCCTCAGCCCCAATATGGAAGGCGACACCACTTGCTTCTACATCTATCGCAAACTCGCCCACCTACCTGTTGCCGTAACCACAATCGCTCGTGGCGTAGCCGTTGGCGACGACCTCGAATACGCCGACGAAATCACCCTCGGACGCTCAATCCTAAATCGCATAACCTACAATAACAAATAACCCAAAAATACAATAACCCCCTCCCTAGTTTAAATATACTATACAGCAACCTGCAAGCAACCTTCACCATACCTTCAAAACACCCACTAAAATACAATAAGTACCCCCCAATTAAATACAAAAACTAATATAAAAACACACTTATGACTCACCCAAAACACCTACTCACCCCATGCTACTATGTATGCCTACTACTCACTATTGTTGCAGCAATGGTAGGTTATCATTTTGTATATAACAAAGGCATCTTCTTCGAAGGCGATAGTCCAATTGCAACTACCTACTACACCATCGTCCTTTGGTACGTAATCATTACTTTGCCACTCTCGCTCAAACTATTCAGTCTTGGAGTGAAACGTTTAAAGAAATTTCCCGACGATGGCACTCGCGAATATTACTACAAGACATATGCTATCATTCGCATGATGGTTATTACTCTTGGTTTGGTTGCTTCTATTCTCGGTTTCTATATATTCCAAGTAAAACACCTATTTTGGTTAGCTGGTATCTGCATAATTGGTCTAATACTCTCAAAACCAACCGAAAAACGCATCGACACCGACCTCACACCTCTAACCCCAACCGAAGAAACAACCGAAGACCCTACCGACGAAAACTAAAATCTAAAAAAATAAACGAGCGAAGCGAAAAAGTCTCACTACTCGCTACCCACTACTAAATATATAAACATATGATTATCGCCGTAGATTTTGATGGCACTATCGTAGAACACGCCTACCCTGCCATCGGCAAACCAATACCATTCGCCATCGATGTGCTCAAACGCCTTCAAAACGAATGCCACCATCAACTCATCTTGTGGACCGTACGCGAAGGCGAACTCCTCGACGACGCAGTGAACTATTGTCGCGAACGCGGACTCGAATTCTATGCCGTCAACAAAAACTATCCAGAGGAAGTATGGGACGACACTACTCCACGCAAACTTACTGCCGATATGTGGATTGACGACCGCAATCTTGGTGGACTACCTGATTGGGGCATCATCTACCGAATGGTAAAATACAACGAATCCTCGGCCGATGCAGCTCGCTACCTCGGCAATCAACCCGAAGAACCTAAAAAGAAAGGTCTATTCTCTTTCTTCAAAAAATAAAAAACTAATAACTTCTAACTAGTAACTTGTAACTAGTAACTATAAAAAACTAAAAACTATGATTCAACGCATTCAAACTCTCTATCTGCTCATCGTCTTAGTTGCTATGAGCCTCACTCTATCTCTCCCTTCTATGCGAGCTATCTCGCCCGAAGGCATCGACTTCGCTTTCTCTAACCTCCGCGGTCTCTACCAAGTCGAACAAGGTGGTTTCAACATCACTGGCGTAACTATGTGGTTGTTATTCACCAACATAATCATCCTCATCATATCTCTTATCACCATATTTACCTACAAATGGCGCGTTATCCAAATGCGTCTTTCGTCATTCAACATGGTGCTCCTCGTTGGCTACTATGCTATTTTCTTCTTCACTCGCTATGTCATTCTCCAACAAAATGTTATGACAAGCACAACTTTCTCTTGGCCAATCATTTTGCCTCTCATTGGCGCAATTCTCACATATCTCGCGCTCCGCGCCATTGCCAAAGACGAAGCTCTAGTTCGTTCACTTGACCGTCTTCGCTAATCATAAAAAAATTATCTTTACCACAAAAGTATAATTTACCCTAAACAATAAAAAAAGAGGTTGTATCTCATTGATACAACCTCTTTTTTTTCATTGTCATTATCCTATTCCCAAAAATTCCAACTCAAGCCAAATTGCAATGTAGCAGGATTGATTGGATAATTTGGCATAGACATAGAATTCATACCGCCAAAAAGTCCTCTATTAAGATGATAATATTGTACAAAGAAACGAACCGTCTTCAAATGAAAATTGCCATAAACACTAACTTCTGGATACCCTCCAATCTGCATATCTTTTTGCAAATAGAATTGACCCAAAGCAGGCATATAAGCATTGCCATAATACTGAGTATGATAGCGCACCGAGGCACCTAATTGTACGGTAAGCACCTTGAAGAATTTGTCCTTATAATAAAAATTGCCATACAATGCCAAATCGGGTAAAGGTAAAACATCTTTGTTGCTAGACAATTGATACACAACATCGGCATCTAAATGAAATCGCCATGCTCTAAGAGATGCAGCCAAATCGACAGCTAACACTTGCACATTACCACTAAACTGCGTAGGACTACATATTTCATTGAGATACACATAATTGGTGACATTCCTAAATTTAACACCTAACGAAATTTTGCGTTTGGGCAAACCAACTCTACCTTGAATGTCAAACGCCAATGTATTATCAAAATCTAAATCACTCCACTTGAAATGGTTACTCTCATAATAGCGATATTGATGATACTCCGAAAAATTTCGAAATCCACCACTTGCCAACAATGACAATGGTTCGCCAGCGATATTAAAATCAAAATCGAAGCGACCATCAAGGTCAAATTCACCTATATGTGGCCCTGCAAGATAGATGCGTCCGCCTATATCATACCTCACCCAACGACCTTCACGTTTAAACATATTTGCGCCAAAAATCAAATTGTGAGAATACGAATTATCGAATCGCAAAGTATCGATTTTATTCTTGATACCCATACCATAATGGCGCAAATCATATTTGAGATATGCCGACAATCCAAAGCGAAAAAGACGATTGAATTGCTCGTCGAGCGTAGCTGCAAAAGTATTGCCTATGCGGAAATAAGCAGTAGAATCCTTAGTATATGTATCCGAAAAATAGTTATGCGTATAAAATCCCGTAGGCACATTCTCTTCTACATATTTTCTCCCTACATCTTCGGCATCAAATGTATGCGTCAACACCAAAATTGGCACATACTCGGTATATATCGAATCCGAACCATCCGCTGCTTTACGCTTACGTTGCATCTCCTTGCCTATCTTGTATCTATGATTAAAGAAGTAATTAAAATTACGATATGCTGACTGAGCTGCCGTCATTCGCACCGGAATATTCGTAGCTTTTATGTTCGCATAAGCGGGATTAAGCACATAATTTATATCTGCCACCCCACCATTTTCGCGATTTTTGAATGAATTAAACATTACAGACGACACGATTTCATATTGTCCGCCTGTATAAGTAGTCCAGAAACCGCCATTCAACATATTCGATGACTGATTCTGATATTGCCCGCGCCCATATATCAAATTACACAAACCGCCCACATTCACGCGTTTATTGGCATTCATTGTGAGCATTATCTTAAAATAATCTTCCTCTAGCATACGTGGCGTCGCCGAACGATAGACCATCTGAGCAAAAGGCTGCTTCACATCATAATAACGCACATCGGTAGATTTTATCAAATATGGGGCATAAGCACGCTCGAACATATCCTCACGCGACCCCTCTTTTCTATCAAAATAGACCTTCGATTCGAGAGGCGAACCCAAGTTGCCGTTCCACGAATTAGCAATACTGTAATTATTAATAGGTTGATTGTCTTGATAATTCACTGTCAAAGTATCTACCACCACAGTATCAGCCACACCATAAATGTCATCCACCACCCACGTCTTAATCTCACGACTAACCGTATCCTGCTTTGCTGTAGGCATAGGCAAATCGCGGAATTGACCATAAATCAAGACCGAAAACAATAAGCCTATTACCAAACAAAAATATCTATTCATTATATATTATCTTTTTTGCAAAGTTACAAAAAATATTTTAACCACGCAAATTTTCAGACCAACAATCTAACTATCAATAAAATAAAAAAAATAAATAAAAAAGTACAAAAAAAATTTGCATATACCAACAATTCATTATAAATTTGCTATTCCAATTAGGAATCGAAGCAATTCGAGCCTTTGGCGATAAAAATGAATAAATTCTGCATTGTGCATTGAAAAAAATTGTGCAGTAAATTGTACATTTAAAAAACTATGGCGAAAAAAAACGAATTAACCACAGCACTAAAAAAACACTTTGGATTTGATAAATTCAAAGGCAACCAGGAAGCTATAATCCAAAATGTGTTAGATGGTAACGATACCTTCGTACTAATGCCAACAGGCGGTGGCAAATCGCTCTGCTACCAACTGCCTGCTCTTATAATGGAAGGCACAGCTATCGTCATCTCCCCGCTTATTGCCTTGATGAAAAATCAAGTTGATGCCTTGCGCCGATTTGCAGAAGACGATTCTATTGCCCATTTCCTTAATTCATCGCTCAATCGCGCTGCAATCGACCAAGTGAAAGAAGATATTCGCAATGGCAAAACAAAGATACTCTACGTTGCTCCCGAATCTCTAAACAAAGACGAAAACGTAGAATTCCTCCGCAATCACAAAATATCATTTTATGCCATCGACGAAGCTCATTGTATATCGGAATGGGGACACGACTTTCGTCCTGAATATCGACGCATAAAACCTATCACAGAAAAAATAGGTAAAGCTCCTGTCATTGCACTCACTGCTACTGCTACTCCTAAAGTACAACTTGATATACAAAAAACTCTTGGCATGACCGATGCCACTACCTATCGTTCGTCATTCAACCGACAGAATCTCTACTACGAAGTGCGTCCCAAAACAGACAACATAGAGAAAGATATAATCAAGTTTATTAAAGCAAACCCAGGCAAATCTGGCATCATCTACTGCCTCAGTCGCAAAAAAGTAGAAGATCTTGCCGAAACTCTCCGCCTCAACGACATATCAGCCCTACCTTACCATGCAGGATTGGATGGAGCTATACGTAGTGAAAATCAAGACAAATTCCTTATGGAGGATGTCAACGTAATTGTCGCTACTATCGCATTCGGTATGGGGATTGACAAACCTGATGTGCGCTATGTCATTCACTACGACATTCCTAAATCCCTCGAAGGATACTATCAAGAAACAGGACGTGCCGGACGCGATGGCGGTGAAGGCAAATGCATCGCTTTCTACAACCAAAAAGACCTACAAAAACTAGAAAAGTTCACTCAAGATAAACCTGTAAGCGAACAAGAAATTGGCAAACAACTCATTGCCGAAACCGCCGCTTATGCCGAATCTACTATGTGCCGACGTCGTTTCCTCCTTCACTACTTCGGCGAAACATATGCAGACGAAAATTGCGGTAATTGTGATAATTGTTTAAATCCTAGAAAACAAGTGGAAACTCAAGATTTATTGTGCGCTGTAATAGAAACTATTCTCGCAACTAAAGAAAAATTTAAAGCCGACGTAATCATCGATATTCTATCAGGTAGAGAGTCTGCCGATGTCAAAGCATACCAACTCACCGAACTTGAACTATTCGACTCTACTTCCGACGAGGAAAAAGAAATACTACCTGCCGTTATACGCCAAGCAATGATAAACAAATACATAGAAAAAGAAATCGAAAACTATGGCGTACTTAAAGTAACCGATGCTGGCAAAAAATTCCTCAAAAAACCTACATCTTTCAAAGTCAGCAAAGATAGCGATTTCAACGAAGAACAAGAAGAAGCTCCTCAAATATCAGGCAACTCGTGTGCCATGGACCCTGCTCTCTTTGGCATGCTCAAAGATCTTCGTAAAAAAATTGCTAAAGAAGAAAACCTACCTCCTTATGTTATTTTCCAAGACCCTTCGCTCGAGGCAATGGCTACAACCTACCCGATCAACCTCGAAGAATTACAAAATATTCCTGGCGTTGGTTCGGGCAAAATAGACAAAAAATATGCGCAAGAATTCGTTGACCTTATCCGCAAACACGTGCGCGACAACGACATCGAACGCCCAGAGGACCTTCGTGTGCGTACTATTGCCAACAAGTCGAAACTCAAAATCGAAATCATACAAGCTATCGACCGCAAAGTGGCTCTCGACGACCTTGCCGAATCTAAAGGTATCGACTTCCACGACCTCCTCAACGAGATCGATGCTATCGTATATTCAGGCACAAAACTCAATATCGACTACTTCCTAGAAGAGGTAATGGACCACGAAGTGATTGACGAGATATTCGACTATTTCAAAAACGAATCGGAATCTGACGATGTTGAGACTGCTCTACGCGAACTTGGCGAAGACGACTACTCTGAAGAAGAAGTTCGACTCGTTCGAATCAAATTCCTTTCTGATATTTCTAATTAAAAACTAATACTAACACATGGCTCGTGGCGAAGCAATATCTTGCTACTCGCTACTTGCTACTAAAAATCTAAAAAAAATGGCTATTATTAAACCTTTCAAAGGCGTACGCCCTCCAAAAAATCTTGTAGAACAAGTAGCATCTCGTCCTTACGACGTGCTTAACTCTGACGAAGCTCGCAAAGAAGCTGAAGGCAACAAAAAATCTCTTTACTACATCATCAAACCAGAAATCAACTTCCCAGTTGGTACTGACGAACACGAACCAATGGTGTACGACAAAGCTGCCGAAAACTTCCAACTCTGGCAAGATCGTGGCTGGCTCGTTCAAGACAAAAAAGAGTGCTACTATGTTTACGCTCAAACAATGAACGGCAAAACTCAATATGGTCTTTGCGTAGGTGCTTACGTTGACGACTATATGACTGGCAAAATCAAAAAACACGAGCTCACTCGTCGCGACAAAGAAGAAGACCGTATGAAACACGTCCGCATCAACAATGCTAACGTTGAGCCTGTATTCTTCGCTTATCCACACATCGACGAAATCGACGCTATCGTTGCTAAAACAGTTGCTAACGCTCCTGAATACGATTTCGTAGCTCCTGATGGTTTCGGTCACCACTTCTGGGTAATCGATGACGACGCTACTATCGCTCGCATCACTGAACTCTTCGCTGAACTCCCAGCATTCTATATCGCTGACGGTCACCACCGCTCTGCTGCTGCTGCTCTCGTTGGCGACGAAAAACGTCGTAACAACCCTAACCACCGTGGCGACGAAGAATACAACTACTTCCTCGCTGTTTGCTTCCCTGACAACCAACTCAACATCATCGACTACAACCGCGTAGTGAAAGATTTGAACGGTCTCACAGAAGAACAATTCCTCGCTGCTGTTGCCGAAAACTTCATCGTTGAAGAAAAAGGTACTGAAATCTACACTCCTGCTAAACTTCACAACTTCAGCCTCTACCTCGGTGGCAAATGGTATTCTCTTACTGCTAAAGAAGGTACTTACGACGACAAAGACCCTATCGGTGTTCTCGACGTAACTATCTCTTCTAACCTCATCCTCGACAAAGTTCTTGGTCTCAAAGACCTTCGTTCTGACAAACGTATCGACTTCGTAGGTGGTATCCGTGGTCTTGGCGAATTGAAACGTCGCGTTGACAGTGGCGAAATGAAAGTTGCTCTTGCTCTCTATCCTGTGACTATGCAACAAATCATCGACATCGCTGATACTGGCAACATCATGCCTCCAAAAACTACTTGGTTCGAACCTAAACTCCGTTCAGGTCTCGTTATCCACAAATTGGAAGACTAATCAAATCTATTCTCCCAAAATAAAAATCGCATCTCTACAACGTAGAGATGCGATTTCTTTATATATATGTTAATCTAGAAAAAATCACCTATTCCATCGCTATGCGCACTTGCTTCAATGCCTCTTCGTTGTCGGTGATAATCAATATTTTATCGCCAACCATAAGGTGTGTGTTGCCTCGCGGAATGAAATAGTTATGATTGCGTTTCACCATTGCCACAAGCGTGTTATCCGGAATAGTAATATCCATCAAGCGGTCGCCCTCGGCTATCATCTTCGCTGTCACAGTCATTTCACTCATTGCCGACTTAATCTCATCCGAAAATTCCACATCAAACTCTTTCAATTTCACCTTCTTCTTCATTGGCAAATCAAGTTTAAGCCAACGCGCCACCTGAGGTATCATCGTGCCTTGGAATACCAACGACAAAATAGTGATAAAGAACACAATATTAAACATCGTATTGGCATTCTCTACCCCAGCAATCATCGGATATGTAGCAAAAATAATAGGCACTGCCCCTCGCAATCCCACAAATGATGTAAAGATTCGCCCGTTGAACGTAAATTTACGGAATGGCAACATCGACAACATCACCGACAACGGACGCGAAACAAATATCATAAACACACCGACCAAAATACCTATCCCTGCCACTGGCAACAATTCCGACGGATTCACCAATAAACCAAGCGACAAGAACATCACTATCTGAAACAACCACGTAAGACCGTCAAAAAACTTCATCGAACTGCGCTTATGCACAAATCTACTGTTGCCCAAAAACAATCCACCTATATATACAGCCAAATAACCATTACCGCCAATCCATGTCGTGAAACCGAAAATAAACAACATCACCGATATAAGCAATACCGAATATAAAGCATCGTTGGTCAAATCTATACGATTGATAATGCGTTTCGACAATCGTCCGAGCAAATAACCACACACCATGCCAAGTGCAAACTGCTCCACAAAGAGCCACACCACCTCTATGGCGCTCACATCTGGCATATTCAACAATTGCAACAACACAATAGTCAACATATACGCCATCGGGTCGTTACTACCCGACTCCAACTCCAACAAAGGACGCAAATTCTCTTTCAGCGCCAAGTTCTTCGACCTCAATATCGAGAATACCGATGCCGAATCGGTCGACGACATCGTTGCTGCCAACAACAACGACTCAACAAACGAAAACGATACTGCCGTAAACCAACCATTCGTGATCCAATATATAAACCCACCGGTCATCAATGCCGTAAGCAACACCCCTAGCGTTGCCAATGTCAATCCTGGCAACAAAACTGGCTTAATATCGTCTATTTTTGTATCCATACCGCCCGAAAACAATATGACATTCAACGCTATCACACCTATACTCTGTGCCACTTGAGGTGAATGAAAATCAATCCATCCAAGGCCTTCATTTCCCACCAAACATCCCAAAAACAAGAACATCAAAAGGGTGGGCACACCAAATCTATGTCCTGCCTTACCAAGTATAATACTCACAAAAAGCAATATACCTGCCAACAACAAGAAAAATTCGAAAGACAATTCCATAACTACAAAAATCAATGATTATCTATAATATTTTCTACAAGTTTTGGCACACCTATAGCAGCTCGTTCTGCTATATAAGTAATCCTATTCGGAATTCTAGGTGCATTAAATGCCGCATTTGTGTCGTTCACTGCTGGGTCGACAATATATATCGGCACATCCCGACGCACAAAGTTCACCAACGAAGCCGCAGGATAAACATTGAGCGACGTACCCACTATAATCAACACATCAGCCTTTTCGGTTATCTCAATAGCCTTTTCGAGCATAGGCACCGACTCACCAAAAAACACCACAAACGGTCGCAACAACGACCCATCGGGATGTCGTTCATCCATTTTCTGTTCCCATCCCTCTATATCCACTGTCGCCATCTCGTTCCACGAACTACGCAACTTACGCAACTCGCCATGCAAATGCACCACATTCTTGCTACCTGCGCGCTCATGCAAATCGTCGATATTCTGCGTAATCACACACACGTCTCTCCTCTTCTCCAACTCTGCCAATGCCACATGCGCCGCATTAGGTTCTTTTTCCAACAACTCCTTACGGCGAATATTGTAAAATTCTATCACTTTAGCTCTATTTCGTGCCAAAGCCTCTGGCGTACACACCTCTTCTATACGATAATTAGCCCACAAACCATCCGAATCCCTAAACGTAGCAATGCCACTATCAGCACTAATCCCTGCTCCTGTTAAAACTACTATCATAAAAAATTAAAAATTATTTTTTGCTGCTGCAAAGTTACAAAAAATATACAATACTTTTACACTTTCAAAATGTTAAATAACAAAAAACAGAGACAGCGATTTTCACAAACCACTGCCCCCTTTCATAATAAGTGAGATTGACTCTTTTTCTATAATCTACATTTACAATTTATTTTATCTATAATTATCTTAATATGGTTTTTAATGTGCTACGCGACGCGTTGTTGAAGTACTGCGTGTGGTCGATGTCGATGGACGAGCAGTTGTAGTAGAAGTACTGCGTGTAGTCGATGTCGATGGGCGCACGGTTGTCGAAGTACTACGTGTGGTCGATGTCGATGGACGCACGGTTGTTGATGTACTGCGTGTAGTCGAGGTCGATGGGCGCACGGTTGTTGATGTACTGCGTGTAGTCGAGGTCGATGGGCGCACGGTTGTTGATGTACTGCGTGTAGTCGATGTCGATGGACGAGCAGTTGTTGTTGATGTACTGCGTATAGTCGAAGTCGATGGACGAGCAGTTGTTGTTGAGGTACTGCGTGTAGTCGAAGTCGATGGACGAGCAGTTGTTGATGTACTGCGTGTGGTCGAGGTCGATGGACGAGCAGTTGTAGTTGTTGTACTGCGTGTAGTCGAGGTCGATGGACGAGCAGGCAAAGTAGTTGATGTAGTTCTACGCGTTGCTGTATTTCTTTCGCTTGTACTCACACTTCCTGCCGGTCTACCTTGTTGAGTCGTATTTGTACGAATCGCTGTTCCATTCGATCTACCACCCACCGGACGCGCCTCAAGATTACGATTAGGAGTTGGCTCTTTTCTATAACCTGCATTAGGTCTATGTGTTACATAATCATTTCTACCTACTCCACGATGCATCTCTACATGATGTACGCTGTGATGATACTCTTTCGGACGATGGAAGTGGCAATGGTCATGATAGTGTGTATGCCATCTATGCATGTGTCTATGATATGTATGATAACCCCAGCACAAGTGACTATGATAATAACTTGGATAAAAACCCCAATACCAAGCCGAATGATATACCACATAAGTCGGAGTCCAAAACCAACCAAAAATCACAGGTCTCACCACATATTTTGGCACAATCACGTAGTTATCACCATATATATCGCGACTACCCACTATCGTCACCGTTGCCGATGTCTCATTCTCTCCCTCTACTATCACAGTTGCCACATCTTGAAATAGATTGTCGCCAATCACAGCTTGAATCACCACCAAATGTGTTCCTTTCTCTTCCACTTCCACCACTCTAAGGAAGTCAACATACCCATCGTTATTCAAATCAAGATTCGAAAGTCTATTATCCGGATCATTCAACCTACGTTCAAAATCCTCAATATTTTTCGATTCTCCAAACGTAATAGCCACAGCTTCAAGGTCAAGATTATCACTCACCTGATAACTTTGTGCTTCTACCGTCACTCTTTGTTGCGCCTGCAATCCTATCGCAGTCAACACTACAGCCAATATAAACAATATACGTCTCATAATCTCATCCATTTTAGATAATTAATACTACGTTATTTGCGCGCTTTTTCGATATCGTTTGTCATTTTGACCTCTTCCAAACAAAAAAGTTTAATAAACAACAAAAAAAATTTTCACTATTACAAAAAAATACCTATCTTTGCAGAATAAAAGATGTAAGTTCGAAACAAAAGACTTTTCTCAATACTCGCACACACGGAATGGCTTTCATGCCTCACCCTAAAAAACGCACGTTAACGCCGCATGGTGGGTTCGTGCCTTGTCTTAAAAACGCACATGAACCAACGGTCCTTACACCGAAGGTGATAAAACAACGAACCACAACGACGAGCATTACCATAAAAAGTATGCGTGAACGCCGAACGGCAATCGAGCATTGCATAAAAAGCGTCAAAAAAAATTGAGATAAATCCGTTAACGACGATTTTTGGCGAGGTTACTTTGTCCAAGAACGAAGTGTAATAATCACGGGCATATGCAAATATTTGAAGAAGTAATCAGATTGCCCGAGTTTAAAGCGGAGTAGGATTTATATTAATTTTTTAGCTTTTTAGGCACAGCTCTAGCCTTTTGGTTCCTTTTGGGCAATGACAAAAGGAACAAATAAAGCGTTTTTAAGCACAGCACGAGACTTTTGGTTCCTTTTGGTCACAAAAGGGACAAAGAAGACAATGACAAAAGTAACAAAACAATAAAACAAATTTTTTAACAATAAAAATAATAACTAATGAAACAACTCACATCCCTCCGCGCTCTCATGGCAGAGCACAAAGTTGATGCCCTCATCGTTCCAGGCACCGACCCACACGCAAGCGAATACATCGCTGCTCACTGGCAAGAACGCAACTATGTATCTGCATTCACAGGCTCTGCAGGTACTGCCGTAATCACTGCCGATGGCGGATGCCTTTGGACCGACTCGCGCTATTTCCTCCAAGCAAGCGAACAACTCCAACTCTCTGGTCTCACTCTCCAAAAAGAGGGCGAAATTGGCACTCCTACCATCAACCAATGGCTCAAAACAACTCTCGGCGCAGGCAAAACTGTGGCTATCAACCCTGATATGATATCTATCAACGGCTACAAAGCTCTCGAAGCCGAACTCCGTGCTGCTGGACTAAACATCTACACCGAATTCGATTTCATCAACGCTATCTGGACCGACCGTCCTGCTATGCCTCAATCCAAAGCCGTAGTCTTCGACGAAACCCATTGCGGTCAATCTACTGCCGACAAACTCACTGCTCTACGCGCTCGTATGGCTGACGCTAACGCAAACACTTTGTTGCTCACTGCTCTCGACGACATCGCTTGGCTCTTCAACCTCCGTGGCGCCGATATCGACTACAATCCAGTGCTCATCGCCTTCGGCCTTGTGACTGACAAAGATGCAACTCTTTTCATCAATCCCGACAAACTCACTACCGAAGCACTCGCACATCTCAACAAAGCTGGCGTAAAAACCGACGATTACACCAATATCAAACCAGCTCTCTCTGCTCTTGCTGCAACCACTCGCATCGCTGTCGACCCTGTCAAATGCAACTATGCCCTCTACAAAGCTATCCCTGCAGTCGAAGCCATCATCGAACTCCCTTCGCCTGTATTCCGCATGAAATGTATCAAAAACTCAGTCGAACTCGCTGGTGTCGAACGTGCTATGCGCAAAGATGGTGTTGCTCTCGTTCGCTTCTGGAAGTGGCTCGAAGAGGCTATGGCAAAAGGCGAAACCGTTACCGAACTCTCAGCTATCGACCGTCTTCACGAATGCCGTGCCGAGCAAGAAGGCTTCATCACCGAAAGTTTTGGCACTATCGCTGGTTATGGTCCTCATGGTGCTATCGTTCACTATTCTGCCGACGAAGATTCTAACATCGAACTCAAAGCCGAATCTTTCTTCCTCCTCGACTCTGGTGGTCAATACTACGATGGCACTACCGACATCACTCGCACCGTTGCCCTTGGCAACCCTACTGCCGAAATGAAAGCCGACTATACTTTGGTATTGAAAGGCCACTTGGCTCTCGGTCACCAACTCTTCCCTTACGGCACACGCGGTGCTCAGCTCGACGTGCTTGCTCGTTGCTTCCTCTGGAATGCCGAACTCCAATATGGTCACGGCACAGGTCATGGCATCGGTCACTGCCTCAACGTTCACGAAGGACCACAATCAATTCGTATGGACGAAAACCCAACTATTCTCGAACCAGGCATGCTCCTTTCTAACGAACCAGGACTCTATCGTGCAGGCAAACACGGCATCCGCATCGAAAACCTTGTTGCTGTAGCCGATTACGACAACAACGTCAACGAATTCGGTCGCTTCCTCCACTTCCGTGCATTGACACTCTTCCCATACGATAGTCGTTCAATCGAAATCAGCATGTTGTCGCCCGACGAACTCCTTCAAATCAACGCCTACCACCGTATGGTCTACAACGCTCTCGCGCCATATCTCACAACCGAAGAAGCAGAATGGCTCAAAGCAAAAACCGCACAACTCTAACAGAATTTTTGCCATAAGCAAACACAATAGAACTTACTCTAATTGTTGAGCAAGACAAAAATCTTGAGTGAAGCAAAAAACACAAATACCAAATTATAAATAAAATCCAAAGGGGCTGACTTGCAAAAGTTAGCCCCTTTCAATTCCTAATTCCTAACTCTAAGCAACCTTCTTCATAGGATAACCCTACCTGCTACGAAGGATATACGAAGGATAAACGAAGGATAAACCTACCTGCTAGCAACCCTAAAGCAAAATTCCGTGAAAATTTACTTTATTAGGTAAAATAACACACACTGAGAGTATGTATTTTTTTGTTGATTTTTCCACCTGATTTTATATCAAGCTGATTATAAATAATAAGGATTTGCGTTTTGCAGTTTCTGCGTTAATATTTGCTAATAGGTTGGGTTATTAGATAGAAAGCGAAAAAATTGCAAAACTGCAGTAATTTAATACAACAGCGATAATCCGTTTGAGGATTATCGCTGTTTGCGTGTAGATTATTCTTATTTTTCTAATACACTTTGTACTTCCACTCCCATAAGATTATAAGTTTTGCCATCCTTGATGATTAATAATTGACCATTGTGGATAACCTTTTGGAGTGAAGCATTTGGTGTTGTGATGTTTTCGATATTAGTTTTAATTTCGTTGATATAGCAATCTTCTATTTCGTCCAATTCGTTGTTGTGAGTTGGTTTGAATAGCAATTCATCATTGTTATCAAATGCGCACACCATAAAGTTGACGCCACCGCCATCAACCATGCCAAAATCGCTGCGCAACCAGCCTCGAAGCGAACCAAAACGTTCGTAAATATCAAATTTACGTTCTTTGTTTTGAGGGTCGAAGAGGGTGATTTTTTTGACCTCCAAACCGCCTATATTCACTATCTCTACATTATCCACTACTACATCAACAATAGTTTCATCATATTCCATCGTTTCGGCTGTGATGTTTTTCATTTCGTGCAACCATCCCAACAAAGAGAGTGTGTCGCCAGCTTCTACATCAAAGTCATACATCAACGCCTCGATACCATTGCCATACGCCCAAACCTTTTGAGCCGACACATCTTCACGAATCAAGCCTTCGAGCGTGCGAAATTCTGGAGTTTCAGGTTTGTAGCTCCAAAGTTTTTTGTAGGCAACACCATCTACAACCGAGTCGCCCTCAAACATCTCAACATGCGTTGAATAAACTATTGTATTATTAGCATCTAACGAAACATTACGATTAACCACATTCCATTTGTAGCCCTCAACTACGATTGGTTCGTATGCCATCATATTGATAACCATAAAAATTAAACCGAGAGTAAATAACGAACGTTTCATAATAGCCTCCTATTTTAAATTATTAATAAAAAATATAACATTTTTGAATTATATCTACCTTTACACATCGAAACACAATCTGATTTCTATTGTTTTATAAATCCCTCCCTGGCAGATCCTATTATATCCTCGCCATTAATAGATGTGAGATGTAGTTCTAATGTATCTTGTTTAAGAAGAAACCATATTTTCATACCATTGCATAGAGAAAATGTTCCGTTATAAACATTATAATTTTCGTGATACGTAGTATCCTCAAAAATCATTTTGGAGTCTTGTTGTAATTCGTTTGTATAACTATTATATTGTTTATAAAAAAATTCGTTATCAGTAGTATTAATAACTAAACTTATACCTTTTTCCTCTCTTGGGTAAGAATCTTCAGGTGGGCAAGATGTAGGTATGTAGTATGCAATATTCCATACGCCACACAGTCGAGATTCTAAAGATGGGCCATTATTTTTAGGTGGTGCCGGCTGAGACGGTTCTTCACAAGATGCTAACAACATAATTGCAGAAAAAATGACTGCATAAAAATTCAGTGTTTTCATAATTATTCAAATATTTAGCGTTAATAAACTAAAGTATAACAAAATCGCCTCGTAAAATAAGTTTATCACTCACTTTGAAAATAATAGTATAAACACCTTGTCCCCATGGTGTGTCGATAGATGTTAGTTGCCCTGACAACAAATCAACGGTTCCTGTGAATACAACACCCCTTACACGTTCAAAAACAACAATCTCAACATCTTCTTGCGAAAAATTAGGAAGAATATATAGTTCTGTTGCTTCATAATTTTTATAACAAATGATATCATATACAGATTCTTCTATATCACCCACACCAGTGGTTGGTGGTTCTATATCTGGCAATGTATCGCGCGGTATAGGCACAACCTCAAGTTCAACTACCATAATAGTCAACTTCCTAAAAAATATAGGATCATATTTGTTAATAAACCCATACGATAATGTAGTTAAAGATAAAAAGAAAAACAAAAATAAAAATCGACGCATGTCACAAATATAAAGAGGGTTATTGAATTGTTTTGTGGTGCAAAGGTAATAAAAAAACAAGAACCTCCCAAATTTCTACTATTAGATAACGTCATTTAGTCAAAGGATTACAACAAAGAAGAAAAAACATTGTAAATAAGAACTTTATACAAAAATCTAATAAAATCTAACAATGGTGTTTTTATTAGAAAAATTTATATAGTCTTTGTAGAGACAAAAAAAATACATTATCTTTGCAGTGAAAAAAAATTACATTATGAAAATACTTAAATATTCACTACTATTAATTGTAGCAATAGTTTTGCTTTGTTGCGCAGAAAAAGAAAACTTCCAATTTTGTGATGCTATACAAAAAGCCTATCAAGCAAGATGTACTCGTAGCATGCGCGGAATAAACACTGATAGCCTTGCAATAATAAATGCTGTGTGTATCGAAAAAGGAGATATGAGTAGCAGTTGCATCTGCGAAGCTATCATCGGATATGATAAGTTTTTCAAGCGCGACTATCTCAATGCTCTGATAATGATGAAGAATGCTGAATCGAAATTACAATATTGCGATTCAATGTCGGCTTTTGTATACCATTATTTGTCGGAAATATTGGCAGCTTTTGGTTCGGCTTGACGCAACCTTCTTAATAGGATAACCCTACCTTCAAGCAACCTATGCCGAAGAAGACTGACAAAAAACTCCAAATAATCTGTGCCTATATTAATATTTTTTCATAACTTTGCAATTCAAAAAACAAACTATCACGATCATGACTAAAAGACTAAAAATCACACTACTTACACTAGTGTCTCTCCTCGTGTCAATTGCCACTTTTGCCAACGACACAACCAAAACTACTCAAAAACCTAACCCTTACGAACTCGAAATATACGGCTTCGTGCGCAACGACTTCACTTTCGATTCACGCAAAACCCTCGCTTCGGTAGGCGAATTGTTCAATTTCATCCCAATGGACAACAATTTCAACACCGCAGGCGACGACCTCAATGCCATACCTTCTACGCGATTGTTGGCCGTAGTTTCGCGCCTCGGATTCAACGTTAAGTCGCCTGAATTCAATGGCATGTACTTCAATGCCAAAATCGAAACTGACTTCTGTGGCGCTGGTGCCAACTACAATATGTTCCGCATCCGCCACGCTTGGGTGGGCCTCAATTGGAAACACCACCAACTCATTGCTGGTCAAAACTGGCACCCTATGGCTGGCGACCTCCTACCTTCTATCGTGTCGCTCAACACGGGTGCGCCTTTCAATGCCTTCTCGCGTACGCCTCAACTCCGCTATAATGCCAAACTCGGAGCGGTAACTCTCTCTGCAGCTGCTATCTACCAATTGCAATACTCATCTCCAGGTCCCGACGGAGCTTCGACAAAATACCAAGTATTTGGTGGTACACCTGAATTCTATCTCGGTGCTACATACGCCGCAAATGGCTTGAAAATAGGCATCGGTGGCGAATTCATGTCACTCTGCCCTCGCTCTACTGCCCTTGTCGACTCTATGACTATCAAAGTCAACGAAAAAGTCAACTCTTTCGCTACTCAACTCTTTGCTCAATATAGCAACAAAAATTTCACCATCGCCACCAAATCAATCTATGGTCAAAACACTGGTCACCTACTCATGATGTCGGGCTATGGCTATGGCGAAAATCCAGATGGCTCGCGCTACTACGCCCCTCTCACTCAATCTTCTACATGGCTCACTGCCGCCTACCACACAGCGCGCGAAAACCACAACATCCGCACTACTCTCCTCGGCGGTTATATGAAAAACTTTGGTGCCAACAAAGACCTCAAAGAAGTGTACGTGCGTGGCTACAACAATATTGACCAAATGTTCCGCATTGCCCCTTCAATCCAATACCTCCACAAAGGTCTCGTGCTCGGCGTGGAATACGAATACACTGGCGTGATGTATGGCACACCAAATGCCAACTTCTCGGTCAAAGGCGACCACCTCGTTGGCAACCACCGCGCATACGTGATGTTGGTGTACAATTTCTCACATAAATTCTTGAAATAAAATTATGAACGATTGGAAATCTCGCTTAAACGTAGTCTATTCGACTAATCCTGACTATCAATACGAAACCGACGACGAACCAGAGGTAGACACCCTCGAACCTGCCAAACAAAACCTCCGCATCGAACTCGACCGCCGCAATCGTGGTGGCAAAGCCGTTACACTCATCACTGGCTTCGTGGGCACTGACGACGACCTCAAAGAACTCGGCAAAACTCTGAAAACCAAATGCGGCGTGGGAGGTTCGGCAAAAGATGGCGAAATAATCATACAAGGCGACTTCCGCGAAAAGGTGCACACCCTACTCACCGACATGGGCTACACTCGCACCAAACGCAAAAATTAACTCACTACGTGAGTGTCAACGGTCAACGGTCGAAAGTCGAAAGTCAAAAAAAAGAGATGCCAAACATCTCTTTTTTTTATTCCACCTACCGTATTTGGTATACCTATGCACAGCACAAGACTTTTGGTTACTTTTAGTCATAAAAGTAACATAATGGCACACATTTTGAACTAATAATAGCAAGTTAAACCACTTAAAAAATTTATTACTATGAAAAAGCTATTATCAATCATTGCCACAGCTGTGGTAGGCACATGCCTACTTTGTGGATGCGAAAAACAAAACGAAATCAACACCTCGGTAGTCCCTAACCTCGACGTGGAACGCTACATGGGCACTTGGTACGAAATCGGTCGCTACGACATCTCGTTCGAAAAAGGTTTGGTCGGCGTCACAGCCAACTACAAACTGCTCGATGACGGCACTATCCAAGTAATCAACACCGGCTACAAAGACTCTCTCGATGGCAAAATCGACATCATTGAGGGCAAAGCCAAACGCCGCGACAAAGATGCCACTGATGGTGCCCTAAAAGTGAGTTTCTTCCTCGACTTTTATGCGCAATACAATGTGATGGAACTCGCCGACGACTACTCGTGGTCGCTCGTAGGTAGCAAAACTGACAAATATCTTTGGATTCTATCGCGCACCTCATCGCTCGACACCAACACCATCGAACAGATCCTCCGCCTTGCGGCCAATCGTGGCTACGACACTAGCAAAATCCTCTGGGTAGAACAACCAGCCGACAAATAACAAATCTTAACTCACCCCAAAAAAGTAGAGACGCAATATATTGCGTCTCTACCATTATCTATTAACCGTTAATGTATTGTCACCTGCGTAGCTCCAAACCCATATTGTTGGAACGATGCATCTTGATAAGTGCACTTATAGTACTTTTTCTTCAACAATTTCTCTATTTCGGCACGAAGAACCCCCTCTCCTTTACCATGTATGAAGACAATCTTCTGACCTTTACGCTTAAGATTAGCCATCATCACTTCATTAAACTTAGCCAACTGATAATTAAGCATATCCGCACGCGAAAGTCCGTTTTTATTATCAATCAATTGGTCGATATGCAAATCAACCTCGATGATGGCTGGTTTAGGATTTTGTGGTTTTGACACTGGTTTATGCTCTTGCACTTTTTTCTCCGAAATAGCACGTTGCAACTGCTGTGGGTCAATCAACATACCAAGGTCCATCACATCGTTCTTGATAATTGTCACCAACATTGCATCTTCGTCGAAATAGTCATTCTCGCGGAACGAGTGCAATTTATAAAATTTTGTTGGATTCACCTTAAGTTCTATATCCATCACTGGTTTGGCATCAAATGCTATTTGCTTGTATGCAAACCCTTGGAATCGTAGATGCTCCAAATCATTAAGCCCTATCTTATTTATTGTCTCAAGATACAATTTTGTTTGTGGTTCTACCAAATTCTGACAACGCACACGCATCTTGTCTGCACCTGAATAGAGCGCAAATTGCAAATAATAATTGCTATCATTCACAATATAGAGTTCCATATCAGTAGTTTGCAATTGCTTAATATCTTTCGGCACAAAAGCCAAATATACTGTCAATTGCTCGCCATCGGGCGTCTCATAACGCTCGTTCCATGTATATTCTGGAATCTTAATTTCTTCCTCCTCTTCTACCTCTACATTTACAACTGCCGATGCACCACGTTTTTTATCATTAACCTCTTTTGTTGGTTCTTCTACTGGAAAATTATATTGGTTTGTCTCTTTGACTACCACTACTTGCGACACAAGACATGGTGTTTCAAAACCATCTTCTTCCTCTACCAACACTATATCTTTCGACTGAAAGCGAGTCACTACTCCCCCTCCAATCGCATTGAGATAACGCACCTTATCTCCAATCTTTACATTCACTGCCATATATCAATTAAGAATTAAAAATTAATAATTAAGAATTTTTGCGAACTAGCGAAGGCAGAAAATTGCGTTTAAGTGAAAGAAATGAAGTTTACTTCGATTTCTGAACGATAGCAATTTCAACAAAGTTAATCCAAGCTTGCTTGTGCTATGCTCCTTAATTTTCTCTGCAAAGATACAAAAAATAGCCCGTCTGAGCAAACCAAACGGGCTATTTTTATAAATATAAAATTATTTAACTTCTACGCCATCAATGTATGCTTTTTTAACAAACTTGATACCTGGTTTACCAAAATATGGTTCAAGTGTACCTTGAAGTTTCACGGCTTTACCCAAATTTGTTGGATTTGCTACAACATTCAAACCATCGCGTATTGCGCCTTTTGGCAATTGAACTGGCAAACATTTTGATGTATCTTTTTCATCTGCCGATGCTGCAATGATAATATTTGTTTGTGTTTCGCCTTCTGTGCCAAAGACAGCATTGTTTGGATAGTTCATACCATCAACAAAACCTACAATATAACCTTCAATCCAAACTTGCACACCATTATCTTTTGCTCCTTGATGTGCAAATGCTTCTTCGATTGTATATGGTTTTGCTTCCGAACCCGCCTCGCCTTCGCCTGGTTGATCTGGTTTTGGATTTTCAGGTTGTTCTGGTTCACCTGCTCCTTTTTCCACCAACTCTACAAAATATGCATTCATCACCTCTATTTTACCATTATATTCGCCACGAGTACCACGAAGTTTAATCTTATCACCTGCTGCAAGACCAAGAGATGAATATGATTTATCATTTGTTGATTGAGGTGTTGCAGTCAAACCATATACATACACCGAACCTGTTTCGTCAACCAAATCAAAGTTACCGTATGTTGTATTAATCGAACCAGAAATTACACCTGTCAATTCATACCAAACTTTGCTATCCACTGGTTTTTCTTTGAATTCGGCAACTGTTATTGGTGTTGCTTCTCCTGCCACCACTTCACAGTCAATCAATTTACCATCAATTTCTGCTTTAATCAATGATTTAACTCCTGAGATACCACAATATTTTTCAAGTGAACCATACACTTTCACTTTCTTACCAAGATTCGACTCGTTGTCAACAATATTCAATGCTGTACGGATTTCACCAGCAGGCAATTGCACTGCAATATAATTTTGAGCCGCACCTGATATGTCTGCCATAAGGATATTTGACTTGATAGTGTCATAACCAAATACAAATTTATCCGAAGCATCAAAATTATAAACACCTACGATGTAACCTTCTACCCATTTTTGGCCAACGCCTTGATTTACTATTGCACTAGCCACATTATATGGTGCTTCTTGTGTACCTTCGCCAGTAGGATTCAATTGATTAGGGTCTTCTGCTGCTTGACCTTCTTCAATCAACACTGTCTTGATTTCCCACGTACCTGCTTTTTGTTTTGATACATATTTGAACGCAACTCGGATAGATTTACCACAATAAGGTGTAAGGTTCATTTCTGCCGATCTGTTGATAGTCCAATCCTCGCCATCTTTAAAGCTTGTTGGTATTTGATTCCATGTTGCATTGTTTGGATTGCCTGAGGTATAATCTTCCGAAACCCACACGGTGCAATCTGTCATTGCATTGCCTGAATAACGAATCACATGGTCAATAGTCATTTTTGTAGCTTCTACTTGTTCCAATGATACGACTGGAGATATCAACCAGTCTTCGTTTTCGAGATTTTGTTCATTTACATAACCTGAAATTGTAACATATCCATATTTCTGATCTACTGCCCACTTTTGGTCGCCAATTACACTATACTCAGTGAATTCTCCTAATGACGATGAGAATGTATAAGAGAACAAACCTGCACCTGGAATAACACCAGCTTCATTTTCGCCTACTTTAACATAAACTGTGTTACGCACACCTATCATATCAAAATATCTAGTAATTGTTCCATAAAGAAGAATCTCTTTACCTAAATTATTTTGATTGTCAACAAGATTCACCAACTGACGAACATCTCCTGCTGGCAAATTGATTGGCATAATCACCTCTGTTTCTGTTATTGTATCAGCAATAACAACATTTGTTTTGATTGAATCTGACTCTGACAATGTAAACACAGGAAAATCTGCTTCATCTGTCGATTCCATAAAACCAACTATTACTCCTTTAACCCAAGCCTCTCCTGTCGCTGCTTTAATTGCTTCTACCACAGAATATGGTTTTGCTTGTGTTCCATCACCCTTTGGAGTCTCACCTCCTGGTTGTTGTTCAATCGGTTTACAGGCAACCATTGCTATAATAGCAAATAAGATAGCTAATAAATTAATTTTTTTCATATCTATACCTATTTTTTAATATTAACCTTATTCTTTAATTCTAAATCTTCCAACATCGTTACGATCACGCAAATACAACTGAACTGTTCCATTATACACCGAAACAATACCTGTTATTGTTCCTACGCCTTCTGGAATATAATCTGCATAAAAATTGCTATATCCACTTGTACGAACTATTATTTGCGAACCATCGGCAAATACTACCTTTCTATTTTCGGTTTGTTCCGAAGTACTCCACGATTTCAATTTACCTCCTTCGGCATCTGGGAATGTAACATTTTTCAATTTCACCAACATTCCATAATCTGTCGACAAAATCTCACCTGCCGATTCTATCTCTTTAGGCTCTGGCACTTTTGTCAAATCAGGATAACCATTTGTATAGAAGTGCTTCTTCACCAACTCTTTGGTCCAATCATAACGCCCCATTTGATAGCCATACTGAAAATGTGTTGTACTATCTCCCACTTGATATGCTCCAAGATATTTGCCCAACCACATGCCTTGCATCTCTATAATTACCTCTTGTCCTCGTGGCATATAGGTATAAATATTTACTTGGTCCAACGACAAACATATACCTGCTGTTTCGTCTTGAATATAAATAGACTTATAAATATTACCACTTTCATCATCTGCCGTTACAATCCCGCGCATCAAATATTTTTCTGTCACTTGATATGGCACCTCAGAGTTGTTCATCATCTGAAACTCTTCTATTGTTTTTATCTCCCATCCTGCAGCAAGACTATCTTCTAATGCATACGACGAAACTACTTGTTCTGGCTCTGGATATTTTTGGCATGCAATCATAACTATCGCTACGAGTGCACTATATAAAATCTTTTTCATAATGCTCTATTCTTTTAGTCTATTAGAAACGGAAACCTATATTCAAGTAAATGGTTGAACCAAATGCATAGAAATATTTAGAAGGGAAACGTTGCAAGTAAACTGCACGTTCATCCAAAGTCGTAGATGTGTCATCTGCTCTGAAACGACTTTGCTCATAACCTCCTGTTCTAAGGTTGCGATTGTTCAAAATATTGGTTGCACTAAGGTTGATATTCAAATAGTATTTATAATCTATACGTATCGATTTACCAATAGATGCATCGACAGTAACACCTCCATCCAAACGCTCTTGATTTTGAATACGTGCAATAAGAGCTGCATCATCAACATCGGCAGGATCAAGTCCTTCTATTGCTTTAGCCGTACGACGCAATGGGTTGAAATCAAGATATGTATTAGTAAAGTAGTTAACATTCAAGTCTATAAACCAATATTTTGGGTGAAAATAATGAAGTCCAACGCTTGTTGCCACCTCTGGCGTTCCATCCAAATGGAAGCCTTTGCAGAGGATTGTCTCTTGTTGGTCTGCCTCTAATCCGTTTTCGTAACTGATTGTTGCTTGTGCATCGGTTGTATAAAGGTTTTGACCTATACCTGCAATCGCATCGATAGTGAATCCACCACCTACATTAAACTCAAGACCTATTTCTGCTCCTGTATGGCGTTTATTGAAACCATACATTGCAAAGTTTACATATGTATTGTACTCATCGTTATAGAATGAACTCAAATCCGATGAGTTCCAGAAATTTGTATTATAGATTGTCACACGTCCATTCACTATCGGTGTACGCACATAGTAGCTCAAATCGGCTGTTACATACATCTCTGGCTTCAAGAATGGAATCAAGTTTGGTTTGATACGTTGTGCAAAATATGCTGTATTTGCCAACAATGGATTTGTGCCATGTGCTACGTTCAATGCCAAGATATGACGACCTGTGATGCGATAGTTGATACCTGCTTTAGCTGCATAGGTAATGAAGTTTTGAGTAGGACTCACGCCATAACTACCCTGCACTGTTTTCTTCCACGACTCACTATATGCCAAACCATTAAGCGTAGAATACATCTCAATCTCTTCCGACGAACGTCCATTCAACATCTTACCTACACGCCAAAAGTTTGAATATTGGGCTTGTGCTCCAAAGTATACATCAAAGTTACTTGCCGAATACGTCGCTTGTCCCCAAAGTTTTGCGTTGTTCGCATAGATATCGTAGTTATATCCAAATTTATCACCTACATACACCTTACGATTTGGATTGTTCAAGTCGTTTTGCATGAAGTTAGGATTGCCTGGATTGTCGCGCTCGCCATATTGGTCGATGTCCAACCAATATTCAGCACCGAGAAGGTCGTCTACCAATTTGAAGTGGTTAGCAATTGTAGCCTGCAACTCTACCCCTCCATCCACTTTCCATGCTTCACTGATTTTATAGTTCAACACCGAGTTGGCTGTAATAACTTGTTGGTCGTTACGACGATTTTCCACCATATAACGTCCCGATTTGCCTTGTGCGTTTGCCAAATAGTTGGTCTGATACATTTTGTCCCAATTAATCTGACGATATGTCTCATCTGTTCTCCACAACTCTTCACGCAAATTGGCTTGATCTATGCTTGATTGAGAAAGAGATCCATCTTTGTTGTAATAAGACAAATAATAACCTGGCAAATTGCGATAGTAGTCAGGACGTGGGTCGGCTGCTTTATACCAGTTCATTGATGTGCGTCCATCCATTTGGTATTTATAACCCAACGACGTGGTGAGTCGCGATGCTTCATCAATTTTCCACTCGTGACTAAATACTGCTATTGGGGTGAACGACTTAACTTGTTTTGCATTACGCATCACGCCGTTTTGATAACCCCAGTTGGCGTTATAGTTGTTGTTGCCATAACCTTTACCTGGTATACGCACAAAGAAGAAGTTGTCTCTCGGCGTCAAATCGTATGCCTCTTGGGTCGAACCGGCTTGTTGACCACGCTTGGTTGGTGCTCCCATCACTGTCAACGACACTGAGTGTTTGTCATTAATACGCTTTTCTGCCGCTGCCGAAAATGCCCATGCATCATAAAACGTACCTGCCACATAACCCTCTTTTGCCCAACGATATGAGCCCGACACTGCGAATGCCCATCCGTTGTTCATCATGCCTGTTGCATATGTCACCATAGTGCGTGTGGTATATGTGCGGTTCGATGCCACTTGACTCACTTTGAATCCTTTACGCACTGCCGAAGCTCGTGCATTGATATTCACTGCTCCACCTACATTACTAAACGAAAACGAGTTTGCCTCTGTTGCATTCACTGTCTCTTTGGTGCGCACCATATCGTTCAAACCTCCTATTTGACTATACGTAAACCATCCACGCTCGGCATCGTTCATCAACACGCCATTGAGGTAGGTTTGATTATATTTTCCATCCAAACCACGCATACGGAATCGCATTGATGAGAACTGATAACCTGCGTTAGAAGTGAACACATCGCCTTGCGACGACAACAATCCACTCACGTTTTGCGACGATCCTTCGGCATCAAGTTCTTCTTCCGAAATCGAGAACATCACATCTTCTTCTATAGCTGCTTGTGCATTGATTGAGAGATAAATATCTCCCACATCGGTACGACCTTTTTGCACATTGATTATACGTTGATAATTAATAACGCCTTGTCCCGAAAATACCAATACATCCGACCCTTCGTTCAAAGAAGTCAAAGAGAATAAACCATCTTCTGTTGTAAATACTTCTTGATTAGTCGAACCTAATACAACCGATACACCTGCTATAGGTTGTTCATCATTTTTCAACTTAACCTTACCAACTATAACATTCTGAGCCATAACTCCGAATGCAAATAACATTGATAAGAAAAACAAACCAATTCTTTTCATATTTTATAGATTTATTTATTCCCTATTCCCTATTCCTTATTCCCTATTCCTTCGTATTATGCATATCCATATCTGCCCCATCTGTATGATCACCTTTCAATGTAGGCAATGCGATATGATAACGTGCTGCAATAACACGGATTACAATCACCGACACAGCTGTTATTATTTGTGTTGTCACTGGGGCCAATCCCAATTGCATACACACCCAATATATACAACCACCTAACACACAGGCAATAGCATACAATTCCGAACGGAACACAAGTGGCACCTCATTAATCAACGTGTCGCGCAACATACCACCTGCTGCGCCTGTGAGCGAACCCATGATGATTGCCACCCACATTGGCTGACCGAATGCCAACGATTTTTCTACCCCTACCACAGTGAACAAACCAAGTCCTATGGCGTCGAAGATAAATATGGTGTTATTCAAGTGCACAAGATATTTACTAAATATCAATACAAAGAACAACGAGAATATCGTCACTATTAGATAGAACCCATTTCCCATCCAAAATGGTGTGGTGCCTAACATCACATCACGCAACGTACCACCACCTACTGCTGTAACCATACCTACAACAATTGCGCCAAACCAGTCAAACTTCTTAGCACTGGCCAAACGAATACCCGAAATTGCAAACGCAAACGTACCAATAAAATCAATTACGGTAATAAAATCAATAGATTTAAAAAAACTAAACATACTTTTTTTAGACTTTTAATAGCGAGTAGCGAGTAGCAAGACTATTTGCGTGCACTCGGCTGCGCCTTAATTTATTATTTTTATATTACTTTAATTTCAATTTTCACTCCTCATTCCTCACTCCTCATTCCTCACTCCAACAAGTCTATCATACCTCGCCCCAAACGGACGATAATACACCATCACATCGTATCTATTCGAACTCTGCCAATAACTCCCCTCTGTTCTCTCCACCGACATGGCATCACCACCCTTTCCTTTCAATGCATACACAAAATTATATCCCCCTTGTTTCAACAACAACGACCTCACATAGCACTTCTCCGACATATCATACACCATCTCGCTACGCTCATCGGCCACATTGTATGTCAAATTTCCCACAACATACATTCGCCCCTCAAAATATGGCACTTCGGCTGGGTAATAAAAATGCACCCACATATAGTCTGCCTCGGTATCCGAATAATCACTCTTTTGCAAATTAATCACATAAGCCCCATGCACATCCTTTCCATAAGCTTCTGGTCTGCCTTCTCTCGACAATGCTGGTTCTAACACTACATGATACATCTCTTTGTCAAATTCTATATGATCAATCCCTGCACCATAAGTATATCTACTCGAAAAATCTATACTTCTATACTGATTGCCTCCCTCAAACGTCAGCGCATCTATGTTCTCATAATGCAATCTACCACCATTCGCATAAGTTGGACGTGTAAGATATGCCTCATTATCCATTCTATTATTCTGACGCACCACAACAATAAAATCCTGCATCACATCACGCGCGCCCACTCCATCCACCATCACATCCAACACCACCGACTGATATCGCCCGTTCAATTCCTTCATCGTGCGACCATTCACCTCTACATTTATATCAACCATAGGTTCTACCAACGAAAAACATGCCGTAGCCACTACCCCTTCTTCAAAATCACCATCTCGCGCTATCACCACCGCATAGTTGCCCGACAATCTCAACCTCACATCTTCATTCGGAAAGGATATGCTATAATGTATATAATTCACCGTCGTGTTCACCGAATATTCATACGTGTCTATCATCCCGCCATCAAACCCATCAAGATACTCCATCGATGCCAATCCCGACTCATTCCATCGAGCATCACAATGCACTATTTTATAATAGAAATTCGATGCCTCATAACCCAATTCATCAAACGAAACCACAATCTCATCCGCCGAATTAAGTTCTATACACGGCTTTTGCAACACCTCTCCATTAGGCAAAACCTGCAATGTACGAATATTTTCATCATAAATTTGAGTGCAAAATATCGCTGCAAAACCAAATTTCACAGACACAACAAGACACAAAATCATCAACAATCGTCGCATAACAACTATTGCAAACTCAAATTTATACTAATTATCAACTCTTTACACAATAAATAATATAAAAAGCCAAAACAACGCAAAGTTATAAAAATATTTTCACTCTACAACACATTGTTATATAATTTTTTTTTTATAACTTTGCACTCTAAATAATAATAGAGGCATCCTCTAACCCCTAACCCCTAACCTCTAACCTCTAACCTCTAACCTCTAACCTTTAACCCCTAAACTCTATACACTAAACTCTAAACTCTATACAACTATGTCAAAAGTATTGATTATCGGAGCAGGTGGCGTTGGCACCGTAGTTGCTCACAAAGTCGCTCAAAACACTGACGTGTTCACTGAAATCATGTTGGCTAGCCGCACTAAAAGCAAATGCGACCGCATCGCCGACGACATTCTCAAACGCTACAACGTTAAAATCCAAACTGCTCAAGTTGATGCCGACAACGTAGAAGACCTCGTGGCTCTTTTCAAAAGCTTCGGCCCTAAAATCGTTATCAACGTTGCCCTTCCTTATCAAGATTTGACTATCATGGAGGCTTGTCTCCAAGCTGGTTGCAACTATCTCGATACTGCCAACTACGAGCCTAAAGACGAAGCTCACTTCGAATATTCTTGGCAATGGGCTTACCACGACCGTTTCAAAGAAGCTGGCCTCTGCGCTATCCTCGGTTGCGGTTTCGACCCAGGTTGCTCGGCTGTCTACACTGCCTATGCTGCTAAACACCACTTCGACGAAATGCACTACCTCGACATCGTCGACTGCAACGCTGGCGACCACCACAAAGCTTTCGCTACCAACTTCAACCCTGAAATCAACATCCGCGAAATCACTCAAAACGGACGCTATTGGCAAGACGGACAATGGGTTACTACTGGTCCACTCGAGTTCCACCAACCTATCACATACCCTGAGATTGGTCCTCGCGAATCATACCTCCTCTACCACGAAGAGTTGGAATCTCTTGTTAAGAACTTCCCAACTATCAAACGCGCTCGTTTCTGGATGACTTTCGGTCAAGAATACCTCACTCACCTTCGCGTGATTCAAAACATCGGTATGGCTCGTATCGACGAAATCGACTACAACGGTCAAAAAATCGTCCCTCTCCAATTCCTCAAAGCTGTGCTCCCTGCACCTGAAGAACTTGGCGAAAACTACACAGGCTACACATCTATCGGTTGCCACATCCGTGGTATCAAAGACGGCAAACCTCGCACTTACTATATCTACAACAACTGCTCACACCAAGAGGCTTATCGCGAAACTGGCACTCAAGGCGTTAGCTACACAACAGGTGTTCCTGCCATGACAGGTGCCTACATGTTCCTCACTGGCGAATGGACTGGCGCTGGCGTATTCAACGTTGAAGAATTCAACCCAGACCCATTCCTCAAAAAAGTAGCCGAAAGCGGTCTCCCTTGGCACGAAGTCATCGACGGCGACCTCGAACTCTAACATCAATCATATTTCCGAATCGTCCGACTAAGTCCGACGACTCCCAGAATAGCAACGCGGTCTGGTCAATCCGGAATTTCCGGCAACAACACCGACCCCGTCCAACCAAAAACAATACAAAAATCCGTTTCTCCCACCATCGAGAAACGGATTTTTTTATATAAAACCTCACCCCAAAAACACCCCCTAAAATACAATAAGCCCCCCCTTTTTACACCCATCTCCCATCTCCATTTTGCACCTCTTGTTTATTCAAAAAAAATTTACTATCTTTGCCGAACAAAGTTTAGATTTAAAAATTTAGAGCATAAAGAACATACAACTCTAACCCCTCAACTTTCAACTTTCAATTCTTGCGATAAGCGAGAGCAATAGAGTTCACTCTAATTGCCGAGCAAAGCAAGAATCTTGAGCGAAGCGAAAAACTTTCAACTTTCAACTCTCAACTTTCAACTTGTATCGTCTTTCTGTCTAAAAAACAACGAGCACCGCGAGTCCAACTAGTAACTACTAACTAGTAACTAAAAATCAATAATCTCCCAAAAACCACCTTTATCAGGACCTACACGACGAATATACTTTCCACGCATAAATTCAATATTATTTTCGATAGCAGTTAAACTCACACCAATAGCCTTAGCCAAATCAGACTGCGTAATATATGGATTTTCAGCAATCAAACGCAATATGGCTATTCTATTTTTTGTCAATTTCACTCTCTTTTCTCCCAACTTTTCTCCATTTTCCATATCATTTTCTGTATTTCCCACCAATTTCCCTATCGCCTTTGGCACAGAAATTTTCAAAATAAAATCATCATTATAAAAAGAAAGAGGAGCTACACCATTCATTTCCAATTCACGGCACATACGATCAACACCCTCACCATATTCTTTCACATAATGATAAGTTTTCAAGAATGCCGCAATCTTTGGATTGCGCGAAAAATGAGTATTACGAATATTAGAAGGTCTCACCATACCAGGCAACTTACCAGGACTTTCAAACACAATACGATCATCAAACATTTTAATTTGAATTTCAGTTCCTTTAATATTATAAGCCCTATGACAACACGCATTTACCACCATCTCTTGAACAACAAATTTAGGATAATCTCTACGTGTTACAAACTTGCCTGATTGTTCTAAATAAGTATGTTCCGCAACTTGAGTTTCCAAGTATTCCACAGTTTTCTCCACCTGTCCAAGAATTGTACCTTCAAACACAATATCCTTAATTACATTCATCTCTGCACCAACTTTTTCATCAACCCCATTAAAACGGATAAAACGCGTACGTGCGCGAGGTAAATAATTTTGGGGATTTTTTCCAAACAATAACATACATGCCACACTTACCACATCTTCACCAACCTTATTTTTAGTAACAAAATGATTATTTTCTCTCAAATACTCAATTGGAGATTTACTATACCCCAATAAATTCACATATTTAGCCACAGCATCCATATCAATATCATCAACTGTTGCTCCATAAACAGTAGTATCTTCAAACGACCGTTCACCTTTGTCATACATCAATTGTACACGTTCATCAAAAGTCAATCTACGACTCTTATCCCCCACACGCATAAAAGCCTCATCCGCCTGATTAGTATGCAGGGTCGAACTTGCAGGAATATGCATCAACAAAATACGATTATCATTACCATCTTTATCCGTACATGCCACATATGTACATATAACAGAAACCGAAGGATTACAAAAATCAAATGGCACTCGCAGTAAATCATTTAACTTTTGAGTGTACTGATTCACACCTTCAATCATTCAAGACTTATCCGATACACCTAAGGCAATTACTCCACCATCTGCATTAGCAAAAGCCACAATAGGAATTGCCAATGCTTTCGGATCAATTTGAATACTTTTGCAATCAAAAGTCTGATCTTCTTTACGAGTTACTATTTCCTGTATAGTCATAATTTTTATTCACTATTATCCACAAAATTAAAAAAATATTTACGCGTAATTTACGGTTAAATTTACGATCATTTACGTTCAAAAAAAAGAATATTTACGTTTCATTAAAACCTGTCTTTTAGGTCGACATTTTGTGAAACAAAATAAGACCATTATGTCAAAAAAGAAAAATATGGTTTTATGTCTTTCTGTCTAAAAAAAAACAACGAGCAAAGCGAAAAACTTTCAACTTTCAACTTTCAACTTTCAACTTTTCATAAGATTATGTCTCACCTTCTCCCACCAATACCCCGGTCTATACCACACCGACTTCAACGCCAGCCACGCCCCCATCACCACATTCCCTCGATGCAAATAAAACACCGCATTTCTCAGCGCATCCGCCGCCGCAGCATCACGCTTCAACCCCTTCAACTCCTCCACCGACAACCCCTCCAAAAACTCCACAAACGTCAAATCCCCCTCACCCCTTCTGCGACGACGCACATTCGTCTTAGTATATCGCATCTTTATGCTCATATAGAAAGTACTTGACGACAACCCCCCTCCTTTACGATATTTACACAACACCTCAGGCACCACCACTATAGCTTTTCCCTCTACATACAAGTCACTCATCCTCGTCCACAAATCCAAGTCCTCACAATAATCCTGATAACGAGGTTTCCCCTCAGGATAACCCTCCACCACATATCCACCCACACTCAACGCCACCTCTCTGTTATATATAGCCGTAGGCTGCATAAAAATCAACTTCTCCTTTTCCGCTTTTTTATAGAACCCCTCTTTAGTCGTCTCGCCCAAAAACAAACCACCCCCCAATTTCTTTCCACGTCCATCAATATACTCTAAGTAACACCCCACCGCCATCAAATCCTCATCCGACATTATCTTATCATACATCATTTCCACAGCCTTCGGATAAAGCACATCATCCGAATCAAGAAACATCATATATTTCGTCTTCGCATGCCTTTCAGCAAAATGCCTAGCATACCCAATTCCACGATTCTCCTCAAACCTCACCAACTCATATTGTCGTGGATTTTCCTTAAAAAATCTCTCCACCAACTCCACACTCCCATCCGTCGAACAATCATCCACAATCAACAACTCAAAACCCTGAAAAGTCTGATTCATCACACTCTTCAAAGTCTCTTCAATATAATGCTCGGCATTATACACACATATCGCTAATGTCAAATCCACCATAAAGTACTATTTTGTTTTTATCAAATCTTTTTGAGCTGTAAAATATGGAATATATTTTATACAAAGTGGAATAGAAATATAACAACACAAAAGCGTCAAAACTGCAGTTATCCACACCACATACTCCGTTGGCACAAAACTCAATTTCATCAACACCAACTTTATAGGACGATAAAACAAATGATGCGTACACAACAAAATTATAGAATATCGTCCACAATACGACACAAAAGGCACACGCTTCACAATCTTGCATAACAACAACACAGCCATCACGCCACACACAGCCAATAGGTAAATCACCAACACATTCCCCCAAACATTGTTATAATGAAACCCTATATGCGCACCACCCGACCACCAACTCAATCCTACCGACGCACCATATAGCATCAACACCCACAACCAATTATATCTATCATATCTGTTCTCACTCAACAAGTCCGATTGTTTCAACCAATACCCAAAATAAAAATATGGCAATGCCGTCATTGCGCTATCCACCACGCATGGCAAATATATATCATTTCTACCCAAATACATCCCCACACCACCAATCATCAAAACCACAACAGCCCTCAACCACTCTTTCGTCAACATCTCATGTATAACACAAAACATCATGTTCGTCCAAAACAAAGCCAACAAAAACCAAATCGGACCATTAAAATATTGTCGTTGCGTGAACACATCCAACACACTCTTCGCATCCGACACTATCAATCCCGGCACAATCCAATTAACAACATAAAAAACAAAATACCCTAGTAAATAAAAAAACAAAAACGGAATTAATATTTTATTTATTTTCTTTATCAAAAAATTCTTTCCTCCACCGTATGATTTAAAAAACAAACCCGACAAGATAAAATATAGAGGCATCCTAACACACTCCAATCCTGGAATAGCAATATTTACTCCAACATGACCAACTACCACTAATATTATGCAAATACCTTTTGCCAAATCAATAAATTCTATTCGATTACTTCCCATCATCTTTTTTTTATAAAATTATATAACAATAATCTTTTATTTTGCTAATTTTTTCGCAAATCGCTTACGATGTATCTTTCTAACTAATCTAAAAAATGGCACAGCTATATTAGACATCTCCGCATACATTATAGGCATTTTTTTTGCTAACTTAACAAATAAAGTTGTAGCACATTCATTTGGTATCAGAGCTATCATACCAACTTTATCTTTTACAGGACAAAACAAACCAAGCATATATTTACATGCCCAACTATAATATAAAGCAGCAAAATCTACAACCTTACTTCTTATTTCTGAATTAAGATAAATCGTATTTGCAAGTTCTATTATTCTATTCCCCAATTTTATATTTTCTCCTAAAGTAACTATATCTCTATATATATTATCCGTTGTACCAGTCTCACCTTTTATATAATGCACCAATAATATCGGCTGATATTGTATCGTATCCGCATAATAATACATTCGCATTGCCCAATCTGTATCTTCCATTCTTACTTTCTCAACAAAAGTAATATTATTTCTTATCCATAACTCTTTCTTAAATACCATTCTCCATGGGGCACAAGCCCAACCATTTTTTTTAACAAAATCAATCGGGGTTGTTATATCCCTAAATGGCAAATTCAATTGTAAATTGTTATGTTCATGACCTCTAAACTGATATGCTGAATCACAAATCAAAATATCTACATCCACATTCTGTAAATGCTTATATACTTCAACAATACTATCTTGATGATAATAATCATCATGATCAATAAACATGATATATTTACCTCTTGCCATTTCTACGCCTCTATTCCGTGCACCACCTTGACGAAGATTCTCTTCATTTTCAACAACGATTAAATTATTGTGCTTTTTTTGTTGCTCTTTCAACCAACTACGAGTATTATCCGTACTACAATCATCAACACATATAACCTCATAAAAAGCCTTATCCAATGACTGATTCCATATACAATTTAAACATACATCTAACCCTGTTAACATCCCATTATAAACAGGTATAATAATTGAAAAAAATGGTATATCCATAATTAAAAACTTGTTACAAACAATCTATATCTATAATACAAAAACTTAACAAAATTTCCACCTCCATAAACCTTCCATAAATACCAAAATCGCCACTGTCCTTTCAAAGTCTCTCTAATATGCTTAAATTTATCAAACATCGACGTTTCATGCACACCACAAGTGTTAGTCGCATGTAAACGATAGTACATCAATGGTTCTAGTATACAAGAAAAAACACCTCCTGCTTCTGCCACTGCCATTGCTATTACCGAATCCTGATATCTTAAATTACAATAAGGCAATGCAACCTCTTTCACTTTATGATTAAAAAACATCTTACATCCAGCACAAACTGTCAACAAACGCAACATATTAATATTACATCTCTCCTCAATAATTCTCAACTGTTGTTCTTTAGTCCATTTTTTTCTATTAAATTCTTGTTCTAAAATCACCTCTCCATTAGCATTAATCCTTCCTGTATCACTAAACACCAATATCGGTTTATCGCATCTTGCCTCCTCATCCTTCATCCGCTCCAACGACTTCTCTACCTTATCTTCAAACCACACATCATCTTGGTCGCAAAACATATAATATTCGCTCTCCACCATATTGAGTAGTGACATAAAATTCATACACGCCCCTTGTCTAGTCAACCCCACATCCACCAACACAATGCGCTCATCATCATACGATTTTATTATATCCAAAGTCGCATCTTTCGAGCCATCATCCTGAATATAAAGAGTCCAATCCTTATTCGTTTGACACAAAATACTATCTATCTGCTCTCGCAAATATTTCTCCCCATTATATGTTGCCATCAATATGGCTATCGATGTTTTATTCTCTATTTTTGGCATATTTCTCTATAAAAATTATACACTTGTTTTGCCGATTCCTCTATTGTATAAAAATTCACAACTGTTTTTTGTGCTTTTTCTATCATTGGAAAATAAACCAATATCCCTTTCTCTACCACATCAGCCATAATATTACTTAATTCACCAACTGTTTGATAACGTAAAGCAATCTCCTTTCCTGTAAAGTTCAATCCATTATCAAATTGTTCCTTTGTGCCAGCTACATCCTTTCCAACAACCAAACATCCATTCATCATAGCTTCTGTTGTTACTAATCCAAATCCCTCTGAGACCGAAGCCATAATTGTCAAAGTTGCTTTCCGCATTAAATCAAACACATCATTTCGCATTCCTAAAAAATCAACTGCATTTCCAATCCTCAATCTCTTAACTTCATTTTGCAAAATATCCATATTACCATCAGAAGGCACTCCAGCTAAAAGTAATCTATAATCTTTATTCTTAGCAAAAAATATTGAGAAAGCCTCTAACACATCATATACCCCCTTCTTCTCATCTAATCGCCCTACAAACAAAAAATATTTTTCTTTACTCTCTTCAAACCACACATTATCTCTATTAAAACAAGGGTCATAAATGACTTTAGAATTCTTTACTTCCAGCCTAAAATGCTCCTTAATTCCATTTGTAATACAAATATTATAATTATTATCACTATTTAACTTTTCCCTAAAATTTAATTTAGATGGCATTATCCTCATCCCAAAATCCAAATCTTGATATTCCCTCAAATGATATATATGAGGAATTTTTAAACCTCGTGCTACTTTATAGCCGACATTAACCACTCCTACATTCGTATGAATTATATCAGGTTTATATGCTCTTGCCAATCGTTTTAATTTAAAATATGCCAATGTGTTAATCAAAAAATGCCATATCAATTTAGGCAAAAACAATAAGAAATCTTTAATACTTCTGCTAGGCGGATAAACATTAAAACGAACATTTAACACTTCTATTTTGACATTATCCAATAATTTTAAGTCTTCACATACCCCCCCCATAGATGGCACACAAACCAGCATCTCAATATCATGCGATGATATCAATTCTTTAGCTAATCGTAAAAAAGATTTCGAGCTACCACCAAAAGGTGAAACTGAAGATAAAACACATAAGATTTTCATATCGTTTTTATTATTTTAGCAGGATTACCCACCACCACACTATTAGATGGAATGCTCTTAGTTACAACACTACCTGCACCTATAACACAATTATCTCCAATCTCTATATCACCCAAAACAATCGCCCCAGTACAAACTTTAACATTATTCCCAATCCGAGGACGACGCCCCAAATTATGAGCTCTACCTATCGTAACATTATGCCATATTTCACAATTCTCACCTACCGATTCTGCAAAAATAATTGTAGAATATCCATGCCACAATACTAATCCACTAGCAATATCACTACTCTTTGTTATAAAAAAAGTATTTCGTGAATGAGGAACAAAATACGACAAAAGTTCTCCTATCTTACCTAATCTAAATAGGTATAAACTACGATATTCAGGAAAACCTGCACACATCCTAATAAAACATAAAAAAGAACTTTTATATGGAACTGCACGAACTAAAGTCTCCCATCTTCTCAACTCTTTTTCACTCTCCTCATATAAACTAAAGAATAGATAAAGAGGAGCAAAAAACAAACATTTTATTCTAAAAATAAACTTACTCATAATTTAAATTTTATATGTTGTCTGAAAATATCTAATCACTGTAAAAATCATCAAAAGTCCCCATCCATATGCAATATTACCAACTCCACCTCCAATTCCAGTAAAAAACATTATCGTCGGTAAAGATCTAAAATTAAAACAACACAAAAAAACTAACAACAACGACACTATATAACTAATTAATCCATATTGGTCGATATTACCAATTTTCGCCTTTTGCGACATACCATGATATCTATCCTCTATTCGAATTGTCCCCTTCCCAAACCATATTTCTGGATCATTCAAATCCATATTCAAAGTATTCAATATTGGTACAATACGCGAAGATGCACTACCATCAGTTTCTCTAACAATCTCAGCATCCAATGTCAAGGTCGCATTAATTACATTAACTGCTCTATCCAACTGCTTTATATTCATCAATGGCAATGTGAAATACAATCCCATAAACATTGGCACTACATACCACAATCGCTTTGCTTGCACGAAATACATCGCTTGTATCATCAACACAATAAATGCTGTACCCGAACCCATCGTTGTCATTGTATAGAGATACCCTATTGTCACCCAACGATGGAATGGCTCAAATATTCGCTTCAATGACAATTTCTCCTCCTCCACTATCTCACAACACTTTAGATAGGCATAATACAACACACCTAACACACGCGCTGTATGCGATGGTTCAAGATTCCAAGTCGGCAATTTGTCTATCGCAAGATAATATTGATTATACAGATTTATCAAAGGAAAATTATAAATACCTAACAAAATAGATACCTGCTGCGCCAGCAAACAGACCACATATGCCAATATCATAAACCGCAATAGCCTAATGAAATAGAGTAGCGAAAAGGCTTGCTTTTTATAGAGCAGGTTGTAAAAAACAATGTATGTTATCAAAAACATACCCAAATATCCCAATGTCGAAAATCGCACATAGTCCTGCTGATATGCACAAAATAGCACCACCGCCATATATACCGAGCACCACACCGTTGCTTTTGTCAAATATGGTGTTTTGAACACAAACAGTAGCGGAGCTAACCCCATCAATGCCACTTTCAACGGACTCACACCATAGCCCTCTATAGCTACAAACTGCGTACACATCGTCACCAAATATATGGTGGCAATGCCCCTATTCGACGTTATATCTTTTAACTTAAATGGTATTTTCATTTCTACAAAAATATTATCATATAAACTAGCACATAAAATGCCGACTATTTACCGTTGACCCTTTTATAAATAGTGAAAACAAGCACGTATAATCTCATCGAGAGAATCGATATCCACCTACCCCACCACGAATCCTTACTATACCTCCTGTAAAAATATATCCTCGACCTCTGCCAATGCTTGAACCGCTTCACAGGGTCCCCCTTTTCGCTCTTCACGTGTCGATGCACCGCCTGCGTATCCGCCAAATAATACATCTTCTTGCCCGCCATCTCCACTTGTCGCGCCAATATCGCCTCCTCGCAATAGAGAAACGGATACTCATCAAAATAACCAATCTCTTCAACAAACGACATCCTAAGCATCAAACAGCATCCACTCACCTTCGCGCACACATGGCTCTCTTTGTAGTTATCGATAAACGAATAGGTATCCACAGGTTTTTTATGGTTAAAGATCTCCTTCACCCAACCAAAAGTCGAATGCCAATCGCCATCGGGTAGCATAGGATTTTGGTGAATCCCCTCAGGAGTAACAACATCCGTTGCCGCCACCACGACATCTTCATCACGCTCCATCACCTCCACAAGTCGAACTATGTAATTCACATCCGTCAGCTCCATATCCGGATTTATCACTAGCGCATATTTCGCACCAATCTCCGTAGCACGACGCAGACCAATATTATTCCCTGCCGAATACCCCCTATTCTCCTCCGCATAAATAACCTCAGTTGACTGTTGAACCATCGGTCTTTGAGCCTTTGGCGATAAAAAGTTGACTGTTGACCATAATTCCTCATTCCTCATTCCTAATTCCTCATTCGAATTGTTGTCCACCACAATCACATGCAACTCCTCATTAAGTTTTTGCTTTTGCAAAAACTCAATGCACTTCATCGTATCCTTTGCCGAATTATAATTCAATATTATCGCTGCTATTTTCATTTTATTCGCTACAACGCTCATCTTCAAAACTCATCTCTATTAATTTCGATCGCCATCGGCGACTGATTTAAATATTGGCACCAAAACTCAGAAAATGTACGCATCTTCTTAATGCTTTCCTCCGAGAAACCACGTAATCCAGGTAATTCCCTTCTTAATTGCTCACTTATTAACTTTATGGCAGCTAACCATAAACAATAGTCTATTTCTTTTTTATCAGGCACAACCCTGCAAATATCTGATTTTCAAGACAAAGATACAATAAAAAACCTTTTCCGCAAAATTTTTTCAGCCCAAAACCTCAGTTTCCGCAAAATCTTCACCTATTATTGTACCTAATCACAAAAATAAACTTGTACTTTAGCTGAATTATAATTTAATATTACAACACCTATTTTCATTTTATTCGCTACAATAACCAAACATTCCTCACTCCTAACTCCTCATTCCTAATTTTTATCTATTATGCTTAAATCTCAAATACAAAAACCGTCTTAATCGCCCACTCCAACTATGCAACCGCCACAAAACATTCATATATCTGTATCCAACACTCAAACACAAACTCGCTTTGTCAAAAGCTGTAATATTTGCTCCTAAGCAGACAAAATGGAACAACTCCTTCATTGTCATCCTACGCACAAAACTATCCGCATCAAAATCACTTGTAACCTCAAATGGCGATAGATCAATCTTTTTCGACAATGCCACAATATCTTGCATCTGCCCACAAGCCCATGCTCGCAACTTCTCCTCCGACAATCCTGCCTCATAGACCCATTTCGTAAGTAGTGCCACCACCTCACAATTAGCTTTCGTTATCTCCGTATCGCAAAACTCCTCTCCATCAGGGAATAGTGGGATCACAGATTCCATATCGCCCCCTGAGCCACGTCGAAGGGCATACCCCACCGTTGTTGGATATGGCGAAGCCGAAAAATAATTCTCAATCAACGCCGTTGCTGTCGTTGTCAACTCGCCTGTTTGAAAATAAAGAGCATACTCGCCACACTCCTCTCCAAACACATCACCTCGCACACCGTAATAGAAAAATCTAACACGCGAAGCCCCTACTGAATCTAATACCTTGTTCACCATCAAACGCGAAGTTCCCAACCATCCCACATCTACCATATCACAACTATCGCCACTCAACAACCCCTCTTGTTCAAAATATCTAACCAACAACTCTTTTGCCTCACCAGCTCTCTCTCGCAACACCGCAAGATATTCACCATTAAATATCTTATCCAAAAAATCGGCTTCATCCGCACGATTTCGTATCTTCTGATAATCAAATTCTATATTCCACTGTTTCAATTCATCACGATTAGTTGCCAACATCGCCAACAAATCATCAACCTTTTTGCCATAGATAGTCTTTTTATCCATCACCGACAGCATCTGCTCTGCCGACACATCACATGCCAGATATGGCAAAAACAACGACCTACGCGACAAGAACAAATAATGCAACTCAACATTATGAAAATACTCTTGCAACTGCTCCACCCCCTTCATCAACACATAACTATCCCTCGAAAGAAAATAAAGCTTCCGACTATTAACTCGCGAAGCGTTAAAATCCGTGTCATCCGTAGAGCAATGTTTTAGACGCAGTCTAAAACGAGCGAATCGATTATGAGAAGTATCAGTGTCATCTGTGTTAAAACTTCCGTGTATTCCGTGCGTTCTGTGTGAAACATCTGTTGTCTGTTGTCCGTTGTCCGTTGAACCATCGGTCTTTGAGCCTTTGGCGATAAAATGTTGACCGTTGACTATCCAAAAGATATACGGCACATACGCTGGAGCAACAAAATCCGCCGCCATCCTAACAAACGGATTATCCCCCAACGCTATACGCGCTGCGCGCTGATAACCACCCAACACATCACCACACTCCGCATCCGTATATGTAGTATCCACCCACGTAGCATCCACCCCCTTTTTTTTCGCCATCACCACATCGCTACGACGATTATCGCCCCAATGTTTCCACACTTCGGGTTTCAACTCTTGGCGCACAAAATCATACATCGTTCCCAAATCCTTACGCGCCCCACACTCACACGACACATATATCAAATCCCCATCACCAAAACACCCCTCTCTACGCAACACCTCCCTCAAAAACTGCGAATCAAGATACATATCACTAATAAATGCTATCTGCCATCCCTCTTCACGATACTGCTCAATTATTCTTTTCATCGCAGGATTCACCATCAAATTCTCCGCCTCAATCCCCTTCTCCATCTCCACAAGTTCAGAACTTAGATATTGTCCCCCTGTCTTAGGGGGACGAGCCTGCAAGGCGGAGGGGGTTATAATCTGTAATCTGTAATCTGTAATCTGTAATCTGTAATCTCTCATAAATCTCCTCCAAACCAACCCCACATTCCTCATTCCTAATTTATCATTCCTCATTGAAGAAACAACCATAGGTTCTCTCTTCCGCCACTCCACAAATCCATCCTGAGCAACTTTATCACCAGGATACAACCTCTCAGCCATCAAATAAAAAATATTTTCTGGCTTGCCACATCGACGAATCAACGCCGTATCAAATATATCAAAAGAAGCTAATTTCATTAATAAAATCCGTGTTATCCGTAGAGCAATGTTTTAGACGCAGTCTAAAACGAGCGAATCGAATAATAAAAGAAGAAAAATATCTAAAAAATCTGTGCCATCTGTGGGAGACAAAAAATTATTTCTTTATATCAAAAAACACTTCTAACAATTTCCCATACGCTCTATCCCATGTAAACTGCTTAATATGTTCCATCGCATTAGTCGCAAGACGACATCGCAACTCATCATCCTCTATCAATCGCATAATATTATCCGCCAACCCCCGAGCATCTCGCACTGGCGACACCAACGCATTCTCCTCATTTACTGCCATCTCCATGTACCCCTTATTATCAGTACACGCCACCGCTGCACCACATATCATAGCCTCACCTACAGTCAATCCCCACCCCTCAATGTTACTTGTACCCAAAAAGATTGATGCTTCGTTATAAATCCTATTATGCGTATCCCTATCTGGCCGTTGGTAATATTCATACCTCTCAGGTAAATCTGCAGGTCTTTCGGGTGTACCAAACAATATAACTTTCAATTGAGGATACCTCTGTTTCACCAACTCCAAAGCCTCAAAACCATATTTACATCCCTTCAATTCTGCTGTGTGATACATCATCACGACAGTGAATTTATCTCGCATATCTATTGGTTTTGCATATCTAAAATAATTAAAATCAAATCCATTCGGCACAACCTCACAATCTTCGCCAACACCTACTATTATCTCATTCAACCAATAGGCAACAGCAATTTTTTTCAAAGGATATTGATATGTTGAGCGTAACATCTCATCTGTCACACCACCCCAATTTTCATACCCTTGAATAAAATAATATTTTCTATCCGTTGGATAATCCTTTACATACATCGCTGTATAAGGCGATGTTGCAATGTATATATCCGATTTAGGCACATGTCGATAATTAAGCGATAACGTAAAATGCTCCTTCACTCGTTTATCTAAAGCAAACCAACTCCGCGCCGAATAACCCTTTATGAGTCGCTCGACGTATCTCACGCAGTTAGTCAGTTTGAAATAAAGCGATTTCTTTTGCCAAAAAAGCGAACCTGAATACACCACATTCACCTTATATCCATCCGCCACAAGTCGGTTGGCATACTCATACACCACCTTATACCCCCCAGTCGGACCATCTACTGGATGTGGAAATACAAATGTAATAATTGAACTCATAATGTTTCAAACAAATCAATCCATTGCTGTGCAATTTTTTTACTATCATATCTACGAACTGACTCCATTGCCGACTCTGCCATCTTCAATCTAATATCTTCATCTCGCATCAACAACGTCAATTTCTCAACATATTCATCCTCGTCAAATGCCTTCACTAAAAAACCATTCTCTCCATCATTGATAATATCCGTCGCACTTGCATAACTATTATACGCCATTGGCACAAGCCCATTAGACTGTGCTTCAACAAGCACCATCCCCCACCCCTCAGTCGAACTTGTCATACACAACACAGCTCCTCTATCGTAATACTCCTGAGGATTACAAAAACCCACAAAGTTTATATTCGTTATATCATATTTTTTTGCCAAATTTCTAAAATAATCAATATCTCCACTACCCAATACATCCAACTGCCAATCAGGAAAATTCAATGATACACGCTTCCATATTCTCATCATCCTATCAACTCGTTTCATGCCAAACTCCACACGTCCACACCACAACACACGTTTCTCTTTCTCGCTAACTATTCTATTTGGCTGAATTGATGGGTTATTGATTGCAACAAGTTTATGCGCCTCATCTTTCAATCCAACCGCTTTTTCAAAAAGTGGTATATAATTTTCCGACAAAAGCATCACCTTATCAGACCACTGATATGCCTCTAACAATTTTTGTCTATTCTCTTTAGCTATTTTTCTTCTATTCCTCAACCAATAATTTCCCCACAACAACACATCTCGCAAATAATTAATAGGATTATTACCCAAACGATATTTCACAAAAAACATCTCTTTTGCAATATCATTCAAATGAGTAATAGAAAAATGAAGAGTAGAAATCAACTTAACCCCTGTCTCTGTTTTCACTTTTGCACACAAACGAGTCAACTCCTCCGAATCAGCAAACTGATGAAGAATAATATCAATTTTATTCTCTCTTACATATTGAACAAAATAATCAAAGTTTTCAGTACAATCTATAACCTTATTATTCGGCAAAAAACTTTGAGCAATCCCCTCTATATTATCAAATCGCAAATCACTACCCGAAAGATAAGTTATAAACTGCACAACATGCTCCTCATTCTTCCACTCATTTCCTAAAATAGAAGAAACTCTTTTTACCCCTCCTATAAACTGTGGATTACCATCTATATTTGTTATAAGTATATTCATATTTTATGTGATTTTATTTGCCTACACAAATCTTAAAAATAAACCCATAATAATTTCCCGATAAATATTAGCATGTATAATTATAAAATAAACTAACTATAAAAATATCTCTTAATAAATATGACTAATTTCTCATACGTACAGATTGATGCTTATTTCTAAACAAGTAACACCACATGTGTTTAATCGTCATCTTGTTCTTAAATTCTTTTAACCCCATCACACCTCCAACATAAGCGTGTAAATAGTTATACGTTTCTTGAAGTATTATTTCTACATCATATATTTTCTCTGCAGATAAAAATTCTTTCAACCGATAAATAAAATTACTATACCACTCATAATGCTTAGTTGTGTACTTAATTGTAAGACTATTTTCATTATCCCCTACAGTGTAATAATAATATGCTTTATCAAGATAACCAACTTTCTTAATTTTAGAAAAAAGTTGCACCCATATCAATAAATCTTCTCGAGCATTAATATTTTCGTAAAATTTTAAATCAAAATCTATATATAACCTATGTTTCACCAATTTATTACACAAAGAACCATGAATATCACAAACTAACATCTCTTTCAATATCTCTTTTGGGTTCAAAGATTTTGGTTGTTGTTTATTATAAATTATCACATCCCCTCTTTTTTCGTAATAATCACACATCAATACATCACAATCTAACTCCTGCGCTTTCTCAACCATATCTTCAAGCATATTAACTGCAATATAATCATCTGAATCAACTTGAATACTATATTCTCCATTCGCTTCTTTTACACCTAATGCACGCGCCGAACTTACCCCTCCATTCTCTTTATGAAATACTCGTACACGAGAATCTTTCGCTGCATACTCATCACATATCTCACCCGACCTATCTGGCGAACCATCATCAATTAACAACAACTCGAAATTCTCCATCGTTTGTGCTAATATGCTATCTATACAACGATGTAGCCACTTCTCTGCTTTATATACTGGAACTATTACGGAAACTAAAGGACTAGACATATACTAAATATCTTATTTTTTATTCTAATCAAAACATTTAATACTTTTCTAATAAAAATTAACACCCAGCGTACACTTTTATTTGTTTCAACCAATAATAATCTTGATATTATTTGCCCTTTATAATTATACTGTTTTATTTCTTTCAAAAGATTACTATGAAAATCACTACCAATCCAAGTTGGTCTATCTATAGAATATCCAAAATGCTGATCAAAAGTTCTTATTTTAAATCTTAAGAAACAATGAATATATTTCTCTTTACAATCATCTGCTACAGATTCCCATAAATTATCATAGAACATTTGTTCATATTGTGGTGATGTTTTAAATGTATGTATACAACTATTTGCATGCTGTCTATAAAAATAAATATCTTTAGATACAAAAACAACATCTTTATCATTATTAAAAGCTATTCTTACACTGCCAATAGCATCCTCACCCATACAAATTTCTCTTGATAAATTAAAAACATCTTTTGTCAAAACCTCTTTCCTATACAATTTTGAACATAATCCAACATTTCCAATTCCAGAAAACATATTTTCCTTATATTCTTCCGAAGATATTTTATTAACAACAATATCCTTTTCTGAAATAACCAATGAAGATATTTCACTATCAAAAAAAACAATATTTCCACAAACAACATTAACATCTGAAGATATAAAAGCCAACAAATATTCTAATGCATCTTTTGACAACTCATCATCAGCATCAACAAACATAATCCACTCTCCTAAAGATTCAGTAAAACCCTTTGCTCTTGCCGAACTTACCCCTCCATTCTCTTTATGGAATACTCGTACACGCGAATCTTTCGCTGCATACTCATCACATATCTCACCACTCCTATCAGGCGAACCATCATCTATCAACAACAACTCAAAATCCTCCATCGTCTGCGCTAATATACTATCTACACAACAATGTAGCCACTTTTCGGCTTTATATACTGGAACTATTACGGAAACTAACATTTCAATGAGTAATTAAGAATTAAGAATTAAAAGTTAAAAATTAAGAACATATATTTCCAATTCATCTCTAAAATTTATTCTTTCTATCTAAAACTAATACTATTTTATTGAACATAAATAATCTTATTTGATCCACTAGTACTGCAACGACAAATGTCCCAACTATACCAATAACCCACAATCCTACAACACTAAAACCTGAGTATTCAGCATAAACACTATTATAATATCCTTTCAAAAATGGTTCTACACTTCTTAAAGCAAACCAAGAATTATGAAACAGCAACACACCTAAACAAGATTTTGCTATATGATTAACAGCTCTCGAATTTGGCATTTGCATCTTCTGAAAACCAAAGAAAAAAGCTACTGCCGATAAGATAACCAACGGATTATTATAATTATACAAAACTCCCATTACCCTTTCTATTGAAAATCTTAGTGCTAAATATTCAAGTCCAGCCAACAACAGAGAAATAAATATATAAATCAAAAATCCATTATTCTTTAACCATTTTGGTGCTCCATGCAAAGCAAAATATCTGGCTAATAGATATAATTGACAAAAGGATAAAATTGAATAACCACTTGAAAATTCTCCTCTATTAACTGCACATGAAAATGGCATCCAACCACTCCAAAATGAGTAAGCAAACAACAAAATTAGCAAATAACCAAAACTACGTTTATCTATATTCTCTATGAATTTATTCAATATTGGAGATGCCAACACTAATCCTAAATAGTCCATTACAAACCAATGGGAATTAGAAACAAAAAATATCGACCGTAAAATAAATCCTTCTCCACTAATAAAGTTTATTAATGACAATACAATGAAATAGAAAAAACAGAAGAATACTATGTTCAATATTGTTTTTGGTTTAAATTTAATAGAGAACCAACCACTAATAAACACGAATACATTAACTCCTATAATCGTAAAACTCTCAAGCAATATCAATCCCCACGATGTTTCTGCCAATGTCTTTGGCTATCCAAAATAGAGAAATCCTGAGTGCACCAACAACACACAGATAATCGATGCTATACGACACAGTTCTATATTTGATTCTCTTTGCATAAAATTTTAGTGTTTAATATTATTCGCTTCGCTCATGATTTTTTTCTTCCACAGATTTTTTAACAAGATTATTGCTCTGCTTTTGCTTGCCACAAAAAGTATATAGACGACAGACCCCCTCCGAGCAAGCTCTCGTCACCCTAACTCAGGGGGACAATATGATGAGTCGTACGCCCCCTACCTTTTGTTTTCTTCTCCGATCTTTCACTCCTACGGAGTTTTGCTGTCGTGTTACTACTACCAAGCGCTGACGCACCTGTCTGTGATATGACACCTCTACGAGGTTTTATAAAGCTACTTTTTACGATATTGCTGTTTAGGATGTCTTGGCGTATCTGGATATTTACGCTCTAACAAACCCTGTTCAACCATCCTAGGTATAATTTTACTTTTCAAATATCGCAGTGTTTTATTGATAGCTTTCGCTATATCCTCCAAAGATGTATAATCAACGCAAACTTCCATAATTTTATCATACAATTCATCTTTACTTAATCGCACTATATTACTAGCATCCTTACTTGCAATATTATACTCAGTACTAGCATCACTAACCACTTCACTAGCATCCTTGCTTACAATATTATACTCAATACTAGCATCATTAACCACTTTACTAGCATCATTAACACCATAGCTTGCATTATTAGACTCGTTGCATGCATCCTTACTAGCATCATTAACATTATTTGGGCTAATACGCCAAATAATAGTCTTAAATTGATTTGCTGACTCCTCGTTAATAAAATCTACTTTTATATTTTCATTCATTACACGAATAATACCAGAGCCTAAACCACGATAAATCATCGTTTTACTAGCAAATGATGCTATCAATGGATTACGCTGACGCGAAACTCCAAGTTTAATATCCGCTATCTGAAGACCTCCAAACAGACTTCCTGGATTAATAATTTCAATCCTATCATTAAAAACCAACACTCGAATTGCGGCTGCATGAAGAAGATCTATATGAACAAATGCATTTTGTAATAACTCCTCAAGCACCACTTCTGGCACTTCAAGAATCCCTACTTTATTAAAATTTTGACCATTTTGCTCATGTCGTAAAACTGATTTCAAAAAGCTCATTGTTTCTCGAAACATCCATGGAATAGTTCCACTAATATCTCTACTATCAAAATACGAATTATCTCCTATAAAATTTCCATTAAACGCAACAGCTTTTACTACATACGATAACTCATACTGAGTAGGATTTTTACCAAAAAACAACATCCCTGCTCGAGTAACTTCTCCACTAGATGACAAAACTCGCAAAGAACGCAACATGCTTTCTAAGGGTTGTTCAAACTCCTCTATTTCACGTTTATAAACTTTTCTAAAATAATCTCTTAAATAATTTATTTCCAAATCTGAAATAGAAGTACCCTTTATTGCCTCTTCTTCTGGACGATATGCACACGATGCTTGAAACAATGATAATATTTCAACATTTTCGGTTATTCGTCGCTTATCAGCCCCCTGTTTAACCCAAATTTCTCCTTGCAAATTTTTATATGGTTTATTTTTCCCTTCAATTACAGTACAAACTAAAAAATGTTTATCATCAACTTTTACAACTTCTGTCTCAACATAAATAGTAGGTTTAACTTGTTCTTGAGCTGTATTAGCGAGTTCTCGAGAAATCTGTTGAATTTGTTCATAAGATAAACCTAATAATTCTCCTGTTTTATCCCCTACTCCAAACAAAATAATACCTCCATGAGAGTTAGCAAAAGCTATCATCTCTTTTGCTATCTCTTTTTGCGAAGTAAACTCTCTTTTAAACTGTACTCGAGTAGTCTCCCCACACATACACAAATCCTTAAATTCATCCTTATCCATAATCAAAAAACAATGCTATTATTTAAATTATCACCTATTTACTATTACATAAATATACTATATGCAAATTTTTCTTTTTTTCTCCCACAGATTTTTTTAACAAGATTATTACTCTGCTTGTGCTTGCTGCAAAAAGTCTATAGACGACAGACCCCCTCCGAACAAGCTCTCGCCCCCCTAACTCAGGGGGACAATATGATGGGTCGTGCGTTCCCTACCTTTTGTTTTCTTCTCCGATCTTTCACTCCTACGGAGTTTTGCTGTCGTGTTACTACTACCAAGCGCTGACGCACCTGTCTGTGATATGACACCTCTACGAGGTTTGATAAAGCTACACCTCTACTATAAATTTATCACATAACCCAAACAAAATGCAAGAACTACACATTGTGTTATAAATCAAGATATTACACCAATACTTCTCGCAAACTTCTCGCAAACTTCTCGCATTTATAATAAAAGTGCGAGAAGTTTAATCTTTACCTACATAAGTCCACATTTTCTTCTCACCTAATCTAATAATATCTAATCTCTTAAGTGCTACAAGTAAATGCCCTATTTTTGTTTGTTTTTGTTTATCAGTTAACGCCTCGGGCAATTTTGACATCAACAATTCATCAACTTCTTTTCGACTAACTTTTTTATGTTGCTTAATAAATTTAGATAATAAATCTCTATAATATGCATCATCTAAACCTTTATTTTTTGTATATTCCGCTTTTTTACCTATACTACTTGCAACAGATTTTGCTATATAAAGAGCATTTTTGCGTCCTTCGACAAGTTTTTTACTACGAAGATATGTTATTTCATACTCAGTCAAACTTTTATGCATTTGCAATCTGCTCAACAATTCCATATCAATAAGATTCAAAGTATGATCTTTGGCCAACATTGTTGCATAATCCATATCAAGAACTCGACTTATTATCGTCACTTTCACTTTATTACCAGAAAAATCATAATCTGGCATAGGGAAAAAACGTTGTCGTTGAGATTGAAACATTCTACGAATACCACTACCTATAGTATCAACCATCTTTAACTCGACCATTGCACCAACAAGAAAAGGATTTCGATAGCGCTCCTCTGGAGCATCACTCTGCAATACATTGTGTATATTATCTGGAATGAAACTTCCCAAATTTGTAAATATCAATCTATCCTCGTGTTCAACTACATTAATCATACCATGGTATGCATAATCTTGATGAGCAATGGCATTATTTAATGCCTCTCTAATAATAAAAGGATCATAAGTTTCTAGTTCTTCAGGAATCAACTCCAACAATGTCGGATTCATATACCTATACTTCAAATTACGTATTTTAGCAAAGATACGACTTGTTGCAAGTACAAACGGACATGTTTCTATACTATAATCTCTTTCATTCCCATTTGAGTCCTTTAGAATCCATCGTATGCGAGCTATAGATGGAGATATGAAATGTTCACTTTCAGATTTTCCTAATAACAAGATAGCTGTATTAGTTATTTTCCCTTTCTTTGTAATTCTTGCTTTATTGAGAAAAACAATATCATCCCAAGTTTTCATCTCTTCACGTAAATGTTCATGCTTATTAGCATACCACTCTCGAGCCTTCAATATCGCCTCAGGATCAAGATCATCAATCGTTGCGTCCTCTATAATTTCACCACTCCAATCTATTTGTGTATTATAAATTTTACGTATATAATCAGGAAAATCTTTTAATTTTGTCAAATTACTGCCAACTCTAATAAAGGCTTCTCCCTTAAAATTTATAGGTTCAGTTGTTGTTGCTGGAATTATAAATATAACAATATGTTTACCATCATAATCAAACTCTTCTATATCAAATGAAATAATAGGTGACAAATTCTTTCTTAGCCACAACTCATAATCTTGATTCCCCATCTTGGTTTCTGACATACGAAGATTAGTACCAACAATATCCCATGTCCCATCTTCAATCCCTAACACCAAATAACCATATGCCTTATCTTTAAGACAAGCGACATTAGATATGCCAGAAATATACCGACCAACACCTTCATATGTAACACTACTATGAGATTCACTAATATTAGTTTTAAACTCTAACCACTCAGTTTCTCCTGATTCTCGGCGTTTCTTTGCTATATTTAATAAATGTTCTAATAATAATATTTACTCCTCTAATGTACGCATAATATTCTTTGGATTAATATATTTACCACTTTTATTTCTTTTTACCACTTACAACACTATTAGTATCTATCTACACAACGATGTAGCCACTTCTCGTCTTTATATACTGGGACAATTACTGAAACCTTCATTTCATAAAATTTTAGTGTTTAATATTATTCGCTTCTGTCATGATTCTTTTCTCCCACAGATTTTTTAACAAGATTATTGCTCTGCTTTTGCTTGCTGCAAAAAGTCTATAGACGACAGACCCCCTCCGAGCAAGCTCTCGTCCCCCTAACTCAGGAGGACAATATGATGGGTCGTGCGTCCCCTACTTTTTACGATAAAATACAATACCTTGCAAAGATAGTGATTTTTTTTGATATTTGCCCTAACTTTGAACGTATTTTTTTATCGCAAAAAAATTATTACTCACTTCGCTCAGTCAACAAGCAATAGTCAATTGCCAACTATCACACCATGCATCATTAACTCTATTACTAGCACACTTACTAGCATCATTAACTCTATTACTAGCATCATTAATATCATTTTGATAGTACGCCACCAGCAAATTATGATCTTATAACAAACTGCAAAGATTGTTATTTTTTTTGATATTTGACATATTCTGAATGAACAATCAACTTTTCAACTCCTCACTCCCTACTCCTCCCTCCCCTCAAGCAACCTGCAAGCAAGCATCTGGACATCATTTTGTCCACTTCCTCACAAAAATGGACATTTTTTCTTTTTTTCTTTTTTTTTTTTTTCTGAATAAATAAATATATATATTATTTTATTCTGAATATTGATTAAATAATATTATATTCTTCTTTGACGCCTACGCACGTATATGTGCGCGTATATGCGTGTGCGTGCATGGGAGATAATTTTTTAATATTAACTTTAAAAACAAAAAAAATGAAAAAAAAATTGTGAACTGGATACTGCGCCGAGGCGAGTTCCAGAATGTTACGCTTGCGGTGGATTATCGCACCTGTTTGGCTAATCATGTGGATTTTGAAAGGTTTAATGCGTTGTTGCGCGAAATTAGGGCATTGCCATCGGAAAACGACAAGGAATTACGACGGTTAACGGTGGCATTGGTGAATTCGCCATTTTGGGATTATGCCGATGGATTGGCTGACTTGACTGAAAATGAGATTGTGGCACGAATGGCTGACCGCATGTGTGTGGAGGTGCAATTGCATAGACACTTGACGCTGATTGCGAATCACTATAAACTGCGCCGCCATCGCTATTCGGCAGAGAAGGTGATATTGGAGCAGATGTTGGCTTCGTTGGCTGACTTTGGTATGCAGATGGCATACGAGGAACACTACTCGCTTGTGCCATTTTTGCTATTGAAGGAGTTGCGCGAGTGGGTGGAGGATATTTCGGTATTTGAGTCGGAGGGGGTGCATGAGGTTGATTCGTCGGCAATACGCATAGCAATGGTAGAACGCACGCTAGGCTATCTTGGGCGTGAGCACCATGGTCGTAGGGTTATAGCGACTGATGAGTATGCTACGCTGGTGATGGAGGTGAAGGTGATTTTGACCACGGGGCATGTGCCTGATGTGATTGTGCCACTGATGTTGCAACCGAATGGTGCTTTGCGAAGCGGATTTTCGGTAGGGTTTGTGATGCATGGCATTTATAGGCTTTATTGTAGGTACAAAGTGGAACGAAACGTGTGGATTGACTATCTTTGCATGAAAATTTCACGTTCAAAATCGACAATTGAGAAAAAAATCTCACTGAAACCTGATACTTGGGCAGAGAAAATAGAGGGTGATTAGGGGGTGACTATCGGTAGAGACCCGTGCGCATCGACTTGTAACGGCTTATGTTATTGGTCGATGCGCTTTATTGTGTAGTTTCTATGGTTGCCACTAGTAGTGCTTGGAATGATTTGCGAACTTTGCGGTGTGATAAGAAAGTCAACAGTCGACAAAAAATTTTAATTTATTATGAAAAAAAGAGTAAGAATTAGCGACCGCAAATCGCTCGAAAAAGCAGTAACGCTTTATGCCAAATCAAAGTCAAACCGTATTTCGCTCAACAACGCCATGGAGGAGCAATTGCTCATGGTGCGGAACAACTACACCGACCGCATCAACGAATGTGACGAAGAGTGTGATATGCTATCAACCGAAATCATCAATTATGCTCGTGACAATCGCGACACAATGTTCCCAAAGGGCATCAAACACCTCGAACTTGCCGATGGTACTGTCGGTTACAAGCAAGGTCGAAACTCACTGGCATTACGCGAAGGTCAAACTTGGGCAACGGTGCTCGAAACTATGCAAAACGACAAAGCCGCTAAACCCTATATCCGCATCAAGTATGAAATCGACAAATCGCGACTCCTCGCCGACCGCGACAAACCCAAAGTGGCACAGATAATCGAACGCATAGGATTGCAAGTGGTGAATGCAGAACAGTTTTATGTTGAGTTGAAAGTTGAAAGTTTTAAAGACAGAATGACATAAAGACATAATTCTTTCTTTGCAACATATGCCTCGCTAAAAAACAAGTTTTTTATCTTAGCAAATGAATGACAAATTAGAAGTTAGATTTATTGAATATGTCTTTAGTGTCGAGATTTTTACGAAGTAAAAAGCAAGACCATTATGTGAAAGAAAAATATGTTCTTATGTCATTATGTCTAAAAAAAAAATCCTCATTATGTTTAGCTATTTTCTCCCTCCAATCACCAACACTCGTCCTGCTCTAAGTGTTACTCTTGAAGAGGTGTATGAAATGATTATCTCTGAAAAGTGGGCGCAAACGACTCGGTCGTTGCGCTCGCTTCGCAAAGGGGAGCAGGCTGATTTCAAACGGCGGCAACTGCCATTCGTCACCTTCTCAGGCATATTCTCAGCGCGTCATAGCGAGCATATCGTAAGACATTCGGGCTTGATGTGCTTCGATTTCGATCATGTGGGGGATGAAATAGCCGTCCGTAAACTTCAACAACTCCTCGTTGCTGACCCTACACTCAACGTCCAACTGGCTTTCCGCTCGCCTTCGGGGGATGGGTTGAAAGTGGTGGTGGAATGTTTCTCTCTCACGGATAATGCTAATAAATTGATAAGATGGCATAATGCGCAATATGCTCATATTGCATCTTACATTGAACAAAAATATAATGTGAAAGTGGATAAGACAAACGACATCGCTCGCGCCTGCTTCCTCTGCCACGACCCCAAAGCTTATTATAATTCACAATTAAAAAAATCTGTGTTATCTGTGGGAGATAACTCAAATCCGGATGGCACGCGAAGCGTCAACCAACGGTCTTTGAGCCAAAGGCGAACCAACGGTCACGCCCGAAGGGAAGTAAAAAATTCCGTGAGAAATAAAAACTCCGAAGGAGTAAAATCTGTGGAATCCGTAGAGCGTTTTTCGCGCAGCGAAAGAGCGAATAAAAGCTCTCCCCCTGTGTTAGGGGGAGTACCCGAAGGGGGAGGGGGTCTGTTATCAGTGTCATCTGTGAAATCTGTGGGAGATAATCACTCCGAAGGAGTAACTTCCGTGAAGTCAGTGAACCAACGGTCTTTGAGCCCTTGGCGAGAAAATTCCGTGAGAGATAAAAAAATTTCCGTGAGAGACAAAAAAATTTCCGTGAAAGACAAAGAAATCTCCGTGAGAGACAAAACCTCCGTAGAAGAAAAAACTCTTGAAATGGCACTTCGCCGCATCGAACTGCACCACATTGACGTAACCACCCACTACCACGACTGGTATCGCATTGGCATGGCTCTCGCATCGCACTACGGCGAAGCTGGGCGCGACTACTACCACCGCATCTCACGTTTCTACCCTCGTTATACTCCCCTCGAAACCAACCAACAATACGACCGATGTCTCCGCTACAATACTTACCGCATTCGCCTCGGAACACTATTCTATCTATTAAATATATAGAGTACAAATAACATATTCTCATGTCTTCATGTCTCAAAAAAATGCCGCAAGGCAAAAATATATGTCATATATAGAAAAAATAAATCTCTGTTGACTGTCAACTATTAATTCTAAACCTTAATTTTTATGCACTTAAATTATTCCAATGGTCAACTAATCGGCTCAATCACTGGCCATATCACAAAATTTCTCTCTTATGAAACAAAAATAGCCGATTTTTGCAAACAAATAAACAGTAACGAACCCATAAAATATTTTCTCTCGCACGATGTAGAAACTAATAAAACCATACTAAACATCAAATCCTCTGACGACAAACTTCTCTCACATCCTACCAAATACTCTATTGGCGAAACTATCCCAATCGATGGCACGGTGGCATCATTCTTCCTCCGACATCGCACAGCTCGCACATCACCAACCTTACGATTCGCATTTATGAGTGATATAAATATGTTGCTCGCCATCAACGATACCAACACCACATATTATATTCGCATCACCGACATCAAACCTGTGCGCCCATCACGAATCACTGTCGACGATGCATGCGATATTGGTGTATATAGCCTCAATATTTGCCATCGCAAAAGTTACTACATACCAAATTTCAACACCGACTCTATCACCTTTTACTCCACTGCCCACCGCGCCATGATGGCACTTGCCTACAAAACCCTCCCCAAAAATGCAGTACTCAACAACCAAATATGCCTAATGTATGAATTTGAATTGCTTATGAAATAAAATTATGAAAAAACTATCTAAAACCGAACTTGCCCGCGCTGCTGGCGTGTCTGAAAAGACCGTACAACGCTGGTGTAAACAACACAGAAAAGTCTTAAACAGACTATTCACACCTCCAAAAGCAAAAAAACTTCATCCCCTCGCAGTACGTTTCCTCTGCCAATACTACTGCATCGACTTAAAATAACATCAAATTATCATAATTAATTCTACTTAAAAGGAGAAAACAACTAAATACGGTCGTTTTCTCCTCTTTTATTTAACCACTTGATAATAAATAAATTGCAAAAACAATATTTTTCCACACCAACAGTAAATGGACAACGCACTTTCCCAATGTTGTAACTTTGCAAAAAATTTCAAAAACAACCCCAATCCCACTAATTCCTCATTCCTCACTCCTCATTATGATAATCTTAACTGCTGGGCACACTGGCCCGAATACTGTCCCCCTGAGTCAGGAAAAAATAACAAACGCACCGTACCCAAAGCTGCTCCCCTGAGTTAGGGGAGCTGTCCGAAGGACTGAGGGGTCTGTTCACTAATTCCTAATTCCTAATTAATATGATAATCTTAACTGCTGGGCACACTGGCCCGAATACTGGCGCACAATGCGCCGAAATGCACTTCGATGAGGGTGCCGAAAACATCTGGCTCCGCAACCGCATCGCCGAAATCCTCACCAATAAATACGGTCTCGTCGTCCTCATCGACCAAGATACTGCATCACTAAAGCTATTGGTTTCAGAATTAAATCAAACAAGCCCACCTCTGACAAGTCCAGTTGCACAAAAAAGCTCTCCCCTTGAGTTAGGGGGAGTACCCGAAGGGGGAGAGGGTCTGTTATCAGTGTCATCTGTGTTATCTGTGGAAGATAAAATAGCCGGCGAAGCCACGGCGTCTTCCGTGTTATCCGTGAGTTCCGCGAGAGATAAAGAAAATTCCGTGAGAAATAAAAACTCCGAAGGAGTAAAATCTGTGCAAATCTATAGAGCGAAAATTGCGAATAAGCGAGGGCAACGAAGTTTTCTTCAGTTGCCGAGCAGAAGCAATTTCAACGAAGTTAAATCTTGCGTAGCAAGAGAGCGAATCGAAGAAAAAGAAGAATTAAAATCAGTGTCATCTGTGAAATCTGTGGGAGATAATCACTCCGAAGGAGTAACTTCCGTGAGTTCCGTGAGTTCCGTGAGAGAAAAAGAAAATTCCGTGAGCAACGACGACATCGTGATTGACATTCATTTCAACGCCCACACTAACCCTAACGCGCGTGGCACGGAGGCTATCGTTGCTGACGACGCTACTACGCTGGAACTACGCTTCGCCGCACGCCTGGCGCATACCACATCTGATGCTCTCGACATCCCCCTACGGTGCATCAAATCGGAGTCGGAAACGCCTCATCGTAGGCTTGGGATGCTCCACCTTACGCCTCAATCCGTCATCCTGGAGGTGTGCTTCTGCACCTCGCCAGAGGATGTGGAGGCGTACAGAAAAAATCGTGAAAAATTGGCAGCTGAGCTCGCTTGGGCTATCGCAGAATTACTCCCTTCGGTTGTGTCAACAGACAACAGACAACAGTCAACGGATAAGTCAGACCGTTAACTATAAACAAAATTTAAATCCGGATGGCGACTGTAGACTTTTTGCGATAAGCGAAAGCAGAGTCAAGCTTGCTTGTGCTATGCTGAGCGGAGCAAAAATCACGACCAAAGGGAGTAATGTTGACCGTTGACTGTAGACCCCCAAAACAAAAACTATGAAACTGAAATTCTTAATTTTTAATTTTTCATTCTTAATTCTCACCGCTTGCGGTGTAACTAAACCAGTAGCAACCACCCACACCGAACGGATAGAGCAACATGTGATGCCTGTGGCTGTGGGCGCAGATACTATCATAATAGAAAGTGTATTTTCAGCCGGCGAAGCCACGGCGTCTTCCGTGAACCAACGGTCTTTGAGCCTTTGGCGAAAAAATTCCGTGGGTTCCGTGAGAAACAAAAACTCCGTGAGAGAAAAAGAAAATTCCGTGAGAAACAAAAACTCCGTGAGAATAAGCTCCACGCGAGGCGTAAATATCTCTCAGCATGAAACCGACACCACCAGCACGCTACGCATCACTCTCCGCCCTGACACAGTGTTTGTACCCTACACCACCCACATCCGCTCCGACACAATCGTAGTCCCCGACCGCATCTGCAAAACGAAATTGCAGAAAACGCAAACCGCAAATGCGCTACTTATTCTGATTATAATTGTTGCAACTATTATATTTTTTTTAAAAGACAGGAAGTAGATTACAGAGTACAGAGTACAGATAACAGACCCCTCCCCTCTGCGGGGAGCTCCCCTAACTCAGGGGAGCAGTTAAATAGCCTCACTGCACTCAAAACTCTCCCCCTGTTTATAGGGGGAACCGACGAACGCAGCAAGAGCAGAAGGTAAGCTTGCTTGCATTATGCCTTGCAAGGAGGAGGTCGCCGAAGGCAATCCCTCGCAGAGGGGAGGGGGTTCACTCCTAACTCCTAACTTTTTATTAACCCCAGCGAGCTGAATAATTCAGATGGTCTGTCATTCATTTGCCGAGATATGCCGCAGGCATAGCAAGGCATATGTAAAAAAAGAATAATTATGTTCTTCTGTCATTCTGTCTTCTAAAAAAAACATGTTCTCATGTATAAAAAAATTAACGCCGAATGGCAATTCCTCATTCCTCATTCCTCATTCCTCATTCCTAATTATTTTTAAACTATGGCAAAAATTGTTCCTATCTCATTGATTGAGTCTATCCACGGTAAGTTGGATAAAGATGAAAATTTCGTGTTCTCAAAACGCTATGGCAATACCCACGTGTGGGAGGTTGAACCATCGAAGAAAGACCCTACCATGGCGCAGTTGGCTCAGCAAGAGCGTTTCGCCCAAGCTGCCTCTAAGGCTGCCGATGATATGGCCGATATCGATAAAAAAGCCGAATGGCAAGCTATCGCCGATGCTTCTAATGGCAAGTATAAAACCGCTCGTGGTGCTGCCTTCGCTGCTTATTACGCCGAAGCTGGCAACGCGTAATGCCCCCAATAGCTGTCCCCCTGAGTTAGGGGGACGAGCAAAGCGGAGGGGGTCTGCAAAACTCTCCCCCTGTTTATAGGGGAACCGACGTAAGAGTGAGTGCAGATCCAAGCTTGCTTGGGATATGCCAAGCGACAAGGAGGTCGCCGAAGGCAATCCCAACGGGCGGAGGGGGTCTGTAAAACTCTCCCCCTGAGTTAGGGGGAGTGGTCGAAGACCGAGGGGGTCTGTAACTCCTAACTCCTAACTCCTCACTCCCCCTCCAAAAAAAAACTAACAACGAATAAAAAAACAAAGAGAGAATATCCCCCAAAAAGGGATATTCTCTCTTGTTGTATATTATGAGATATAGCGCGCTATTTTATATTCTTGACGGACCAAATGAGTCGGTTGAGCAACGAACGCCAACCTGGTGAAATGAGATATAATAAAACGAATGATAATATACCCTCGAAGATGACAAACAATGCGGCTCGGATAATCCATGCTATCCACGACGATGCTATTGAAAGCGGAATGATGGTAAGCAATTTTACGGCTATGAAATACGACACTACTAGCGGCAATAGATGCTGAGCAACTAACAAAAGATAGCGATAGAATGGAATATGAAACCCTTGAGAGTAGAGAAAATAGGGTTTCCAAAGATAGATAACTATCAGCAACGAAACTACTGGACCCAACAACACACCTGCCAATCCATAGAAATAGCCAAACAAGGCAGAGGCTGCAACAAAAATAAGCGATTCGACTAGTGGAGCCCAAATGTCATGGAAAAGACCATATCCGCCTATGAATTGGTCGACTGCACCTCGCGCCATACCAAAAAAGAGATTGAGACAAATGAGAAATGACACGGATGAGGCTAGCACATACTCGGAAGAGCCTAACCAGAGAACTATGAAATCGGGTATCAGATAATAGATAGACGTTGCTATAATGAATGATGCCAAATAGTGTAGCGCAAATAGCTCTTGATGGGTTTTGTAAATCTTAGTGATATCGCCCTCGGCTATCAAAGCACCTACGCCAGCACCCGAACTACCCAACACTCCACCAACTAGACTCTGCATCTTTTGGGTTACGATAGTGTAATTGTTGTACAATGCAACCATCGTCAACGAAACATAGCCATAGATAAAGAATGGGGCAATCTGAGATTGAACAAAACTGCCTATCCTATGAAAGAAGAGGTCGCGCACCTTGCGCCAAACTTCGGGATAGGCACGGAAGAGCTCGCGACCACGCGAAAGCTCGGTGCTCAACCATGGGTAGGTGACTCGAACTTTATGGTGAAGTATGATGGCATTGACGATGCCAAAAAGGAACTCGATGATGAAATAGAGTATGTAATCGGTGAAATAGATGGCTAGGACCATCTGCAAAATGACCTTGATGGTGGTGGTGAGCTGGAAATAGCCTGTGACGACATAGCCTTTCTGATCGGACCACAAAATCACGGCTTGATAGTTGCAAAAATAGCCTATCATGGATGACGCTAGGATGGCAAAATAGCCAACATAGACCACTGAAAGCGAAAACTGTAGGTCGGGATAGATGACGGGCAGAAATAGTGATAGGATGATGCCTGCAACCAAGATGAACAAGCCTATGATGCGATAGATGTAGCCTAAAAGAGAGATGAGTTCGCGCATCTTGTCGTAGTTGCGATCGACCAATGGCTTATAGAGAAAATAGCCGATAGCACCACCGACGCCTAACTCGGCAAGATTGAGAAAACCTAGAAGTGAAGAGAGTGTGCCAGAGAGACCCAAAAACTCGGTGCCAAGATGCTCTATGAAAACCCTACGAGTGAAAAACGCAACAAACAACGAGAGAAAATAGCATATCGTATTCACTCTCGCATTTAACATGGTTTTCTTTACTCGTGACTCTTGCATGATTTATTACTTATTTTGTTCGTGCGCCCCTGTTAGTGCGAGGGGGAGGTGGGATTCCTCATGGTCCGCAGGTTCCCTTCATTTTTCGCTATGCTCAAGTTTTTTGCTTTGCTCTGCAATTAGAGTAAACTCTATTGCTCTCGCTTATCGCAAAAAATCACCAGCGGTTAAGCATAGTTGGACGCTTTCAGCGTCTATTAGTTGTTAGTAATTGGTTTTGTGGGGTGCGGACACGGCATGCCGTGGGGCTACTTTAATTGTTCTTTTTTTTGCGGACGCTTGAGCCGAACGTCCCTACATTAGCTAAGCGTACATACTATTTTTTGCAAACGATTAGATAGTTGTCTGTAAACTGACACTTCTACAAGGTTTGCATAACGCCCTTCGAGTGACTATGGAAACACACCATATCCCCATTTAACATATTAATTTGCAAATATAGTGATTTTTTTAGAAAATACAAAATTATAAACTATTTTATTACTAAACTGATTAGTTAATATGCTAAATTTGACAAAAAAAAACAATAAATAGCTATTATAAAAATGGTTTATTTGGTATATTGCACTATTATTGCAATAAAAAATAGAAATTTGTTCTAATTTTATGGTTGACAAATCAAAATAAATTAGTAACTTTGTCAACCAAAAAAATAAATACTACGTTATGAAAAATATTTTTGCTCAAAGACTGAAAAATGCGAGAATCATAAAGGGTTGGTCGCAAGATGAAATGGCTAGTAAAATTGGCTTAACTAAACAGGCTATTAGCAAATATGAAAAGGGATTGATGATGCCTAATAGCTCTGTGCTTATTGCTCTGTCAAACATTTTTGATACTAGCATAGACTACTTTTTTCGCCCTCTTATTGTATCAATAAACAAGATTGAATTTAGAAAAAAAGCTAATACTCCGAAAAAAAATATCGAGACCATAAAGCATGTAATTCTTGACAAGCTTGAACGATATGTTGAAATTGAAAATATTTGTGATGAAAATACTACTTTCAATACTAATATGTCGCATATTGTTGTATCGTCGAAAGATGATGTGTATCGTGTGGCTGAAGAACTAAAGAAGGAATGGCAATTGGGCGAGGATGGTATATCAAATGTGATAGAAATTTTGGAAGAACATCAAATAAAGGTTATTGAGGTGGATGGTCTAGAAAAATTGGATGGCGTGAGTGGTCGCGATAATTTCAATAACCCTATTATTGCTATAAACATAAATATCACTCCCGAACGAAAAAGATTTTCGGCACTACATGAGTTGGGTCATATAGTAATGAATTTTGACGAAAGTATATCAGCTAAAGAAAAAGAGGCTTTGTGTAATACTTTTGCAAATGAGATGCTTATCTCGAAGGAGATTTTTATTCAAAAAATTGATGCCAACAGAAAAGGTATAACTGTTTATGAGTTACAATCAATTCAAGCTCAGTATGGCATTTCGATTGATGCTTTGATGTATAAAGCGAAAGAGTTAAATATTATTAGCGATAATAGATATAAAAATTATTGGATTAAAAAGAATATGTCATCGGAATTTAAAGATGATGTGGAAAAATCTATTTACGGCAATGAAAAATCGAATAGATTTGAATTTTTAGTATACAAAGCTCTCGCAAAAGAGATGATTTCGATATCGAAGGCTGAATATTTCTTAAACATTCCTCAAGCAAACATTAGTAGTCAACTTAATTTTATTTAATCTCATGACGGTAATCATCAACGACACTAATATTTTTATTGACCTATGCAATGTTAGCCTAATAGATCATTTCTTTCAACTGCCTTTTAAATTTCATACTGTTGACTTCGTTATCAACGAAATCAACAAAAATGAACAAATGGATAAAGTTGAACCTTATATAACTAACAATAAATTGTTTGTAAAACAATTTGATGGGAATGAGTTGTTGCAAATAACAATGCGACAAAATGAACACAAAAAATTATCAATCATAGATTGTTCGGTGTGGATATATGCTGAAAAAACTGGATATAGATTGTTGACTGGCGATAAACTATTAAGGGATCTGGCTTCGAAAAATAATGTTGAGGTGTCAGGAATAATTTTTATCTTTGATAAATTAATTGAATATGGTATTTTAACAAAAGGTGAAGCTGCAACAAAATTGGAGGGACTGAAAAAGACGAATAAACGCCTTCCGATGAAAATAATTGATGAAAGAATTAATGAATGGCTAAATGGATGATATAAAAAAGACAAACTTTGAAAGTTTGTCTTTTTTACTATTTAATATGTATCTATTCTTTTGTGCGTCCCCGTTGGGTAGGGTGCTCAAAATATAGGTCAAAAAAAAGAGCCAGTAGATAATGCTTTAATTCGTTTGCAAACTAGATTTTGAGGTAAATTATTTTTTGACCATTCATTTAATTGTTTCTTTTTTATATTTTCGATGCG
>JAZQUV010000034.1:0-48252 GCA_045631465.1 Candidatus Aphodosoma sp.
ATAACTAAAATTCAGATTGTTACAAGTCTATTTTTTACGTAAAGTTGTCTTGTGAAAATCTGCAGCACAAAAAAAACTTAATAATAAACTATAAGACAATTAGTTACAAGCGAATTTTTCCGCTAAAGTTGTCTTGAACCATTTTGAAAATATAATAATTAAATTTTAGGTTATGAGTAAACAAAGACAAATTGGACCAATTCAAACGCAACTTCAATCGGAAAATAGGGTATTTGATATTACCATTATTGCATTGGAGCGTTTGGAAAAATTATTAAATGATGAGCGTAAGACACAATCACTTATGCAGACAGCTCTAGGTAGTGATAGAGATATGCATAATGATTCTCAAAATAATCGTAATCGTGAAAGTTATTTTTTAGAGCCTGCTTTCCAATGCGCTAATTTGTATATGACTGCGCAATATGACAATCCTGAAGTTTTTGATATTGCTGCAGAAGCTTTTTTGAAAGATTTACTGGAATGGTATGCAGGACGAGAATTGTTAGAATACTATGATGAAGTAGATGCTTGCGTAGTGCCTATTGTTGTTGCACTTACAAGGTCTTCTAATCTGATTAAATCTCTTGGATGTGAAAGTATATTGGAGGTATTTCAAAAATATGTTGACCAAATTGCTCTTGAGAAAAAGTCAAGCGAAGATGGTTATAATCAGACTAAAGATGGAGTGGAAGCATGGATACTTGGACAACATTATGCAAGTAAACCAATGGAATTACCTGAAGGTTATATAATTTCGCATAAACGTGGGGATGTACTTGATGGGTATAAGCGAATTATTTCTGCAATGACTATTATGTTTGATGACAGTCTTCCTGCAAAGATTTTTTATCAAATAATTAGTCAATATTTACCAAAAATTTCTCAACAATATCCAAATATTAATGAGGTTGAAATAGAAAAATTATATCAAAGAAAATATCAAGGTTTTTCAAATGAGACTAAAAATGTAGATATTACTTGTGTTAACGCCGATATTTATCCTTTGTTGGAAAACGCAGTAAAAAATGTGTTAGAAAAACACAATGTAGATTTTTCAGAAATTAATATAGCACTTAATATATCAATTAAGAAATAATAAAATAAACAATTTTAAAAATATAAAATTATGCCAACGGTTAATTCTTTTCTACGAGATGGTGTAGAGTATTATCAATTATATATAGGTTGTCCTGTTTGTTTGATGGAGGGACGACCAAATGTTCCTGAATATTGGCATCATTCAAAAGATGGTGCTGATATGTATATTGGTGACAATGGTTACTATTATTGTAAAGATTGTGGATATACCGCACCAGTCATAAATTGGGCTTATGAATGTTATGTTTGTAAAAAAGCTGGACATGAAAAGGCTGTTAAACTTGATAACTTAAAGCATGTTGGTGAAGCTTTGTCAATATCAGGTATGGTTGCTTCTACTGAAGCGGGATTAAGATGGTTGGCAAGAGTTGCAACTGCTCTTTCTTTACAATGTGAATAATAATCTAAGGTTCAAGATAATTTAGATTTTCTTGAACCAATATCTATATGCAATATCAATACACCAGTCAACTTTTTTACAAAAGTAAGATTGTAGCAAATTTAATTTATGATTTCAATGATTGTAAAAAAGCGGGAGTTGAAATTATAAATTAAATGTGAATTGTATTTTTATAATTTGATGTATTGTATAATAATAGAAAAAAAATAATTGGGTATGAGATTTTCAATATTGAAATATAAGGCATATGATAATCATTATGATTTGTCTCCGCATGGGATGACTGCTTGGTTATTAGAGGACGATTGGAATAAATTTCTCGAAAATTATCCAACATATAGAAATGGGATAGCAGAATTTTTTGTCAAGATAGAATCTTGTAACCAACAAGAATTAAGTACGTGTGTGCTTTTTTCAAAGTTGGCAAAACTACCAAGAGGAGGAAGGTATACTGCAGAAGGTGCTGGGTATATTTGGCTACCGAAGGAAATAATGCCACAGACAGATTGTACTACGAATAAACGCTCAGAGATAGAGGTCTCAATAGTTAATATATTGGATTATCCTATAGCCAAATCTATTATTATACAAGTGCCAGAGGAGGATGTAGAGACTTGGTCGGAAAATGATTTTACAGCAGCAGAAGCTGACATTAGACGGCAAATTAATCTTTGCTGTTCACAACAAAAATTTTTTTTTAGTAGATCAGTTAACGATTCGGTGATAGGAAAATTTATAGAAATTGTGCCGAAACCAACTTCTGATGAAACTCCTTTTAGAATAACTTCGGACACAAATATTGATATTATAGGGAAACCGTTAAATCCTCAACAAATCATAGATTTTTCTAAAATTGGAGGGCAACGTAAGGTTATTGAGGAGTTAAGACAACTTATTCAGTTACCAATGAATTATCCTGAATATTTTTCTAAATTTGGAATCAAACCTCCTAAGGGAGTTCTTTTGTATGGGCCTCCTGGAAATGGTAAAACGATGATAGCTAGAGCTGTGGCGCAGTCATTTGGAGCTGCTTTTATTGAGATTGATTTATCTGATGCTTTGCAAAAATATAAGGGAGTGGGTGAATATAACCTTGGAAAAAAATTTGAAGAAGCAGAACGAAAAAGAAATGCGGTTATTTTTATAGATGAAATAGACTCTATTGCATCTATAAGAGCTGTGGATAGTGAGCAACATGAAATTTCGTTAGTGGGCAAATTATTATCTTTGATGGATGGCATTAAATCAAGCCATAGGGTTTTTGTAATTGGTGCAACAAATAGGTTATCTGCTATTGATCCAGCACTACGTAGGCCAGGTCGTTTTGATAAAGATATAGAAGTGCCACAACCAGATAGTGAATCAAGATTTGATATTTTGTGTAAGTATGTTAAGTGGCAAGATAAGACTATTTTTGAGGAAAACGTAAATGATGTTTATCTAAAAGGTCTTGCAGCAGAACTAGATGGATTTTCGGGTGCAGATATATCGGCTTTATATGCCGAAACGGCAATGTCTGCAATTCGGAGAAATTTGCAGATGGATGAGTCTGGAAAGGCATTTATGACACAAGATGCAGAAAAAATATTGATATCAATTGCTGATTTTGAAACTGCTCGAAAAATAATAAAAAGTACAGAACAACGAACATTAAAATCAAATTATTAAAATGAGTACAAGAAGATTTAATTTATATATGCCTTGCCCCAAATGCATAACTAAACATGCTAATGTTCGTTTGGAGCAATGGACACATGGAGGAAGTTGTAAAGGGCGTTTATTTATTGATGAGAATGCTATTGTACATTGTGAAAAATGTGCTAAAACAGCACATATTTCTAGAATGCGAATCACTTGTGATAGTCAAAAACATCAAAAAGAATTTATGAATAAAACAGAAATTGCGTCAGCTTTGGCAATTGGCAATATTGGTGTTATTAATAATGCAATGTATTGGTTTAAATATATATTAAATCACATTTAATTTTTATGAATATGAAAACATATATACTTCCCGATGGAGGCCTATATTTAGGAGAACTTGATGCAAATGGATATCCTAATTCGGAACGAGCTACAGCAACATGGTCAAATGGTACAGCTTATTTAGGATCGTGGGTAAACGGGAAAATGCATGGTGTTGGAACTTTTTATGAAGGTGGTCGAGTAAAGTATCGTGGTTTTTGGTGGGAAGGTGAGTTATTACATATATTTGGAACAGAAGAAGCTAATAAGCCAGAAGTAAAATTACCACCAAATAAAAATAAAATAGCAGCATTATTAGTTGGATGTAACTATGAAAATAGTAATTCGCCATTATTATGTTGTGTGAATGAAGTAACAGAAGTAGGAAAGAAACTTTCTCAAATAGGAATTGATGTTACAGTATTGAAGAATGCATCAGTAGAGGAGATAAAAAGCGGTTTAATAGGTTTAGCTAAAAAATCTCCTATGTACGATCATGCCTTATTTTATTTTTCTGGACATGGAACAATATACGGGGGGTATCATTTATTGCAAGATATTAATTTTATACCAATGGCATTGGAGGTAGCAGTTTTATCAGCATTATCTGAAACTAATTTTAAAAATATTATTATTGTGCATGATGCTTGTAATAAAATAACACCAATTTCCCAAGAGGATATTGATATGTTACATAACGATAAGAATATGTTTATAAGTAATTATATGCATGATAGGAATATATTGTATGCATTTTCATCACTTAATGGTAATCCATCATTTGCAGGAAGGAATAATCAATTAGGAATGTTTGCATTAGCTTTTGTTGAGTATGTTCAGAAAAAAAACCTTCCTGTGCTAAAGATGTTTGATAATATTACAAGATTTGTAGTAGACTATTCAAAAAAAATGAATAATGGGCTTATTTTAGAAACTCCTAACATTAGTAAAACATTGTTTGATGATGATTTTTGTCTTTATTCCCCTGAATATTAAGATTGTAACTTGTGTCATTTGAGATTATTTATTATTTATTTTGTATTTTGTTAAAGAAATATGGGACAGATGTTTTTTCCAGATGAAGATGGAAATCCTAAAAAAAAGGGTTCTAAAGATAATGAACTGCCTCTATGGGTGATAATCATTATAAATAGCATTATGTATATTTTGTTTATTGCGATAATTTATTGGTTGGTTTTTTGATATTTTTATAAAACGAGCAGAGCATCTATAGAATAGATAATAAAACCTATGTAATATATTTTTAAGCAATAAAAAATTATTTTCCTAAATAATACAAAATCATCCATATCAACTAAAAAAAGCAGACCTCAAAAGTCTGCTTTTTCCCTTTTTACATCATACTACTAATCTTTCCGCATAGCCTCCGATGGCGAGATCTGCGTAATAAAATGCGATGGACCCACCAACATCAGTATAGCCGAAATACCAAGTCCAATATTTATAAATAACCATGCCGAAAATGTAAGATACACTGGCACATGATCAACGTAATAAGACGTTGGATCCAAGGGTATTATATGAGTAAAATATTGAACACCAACCACCAACAATGCTATCATATTTCCCCACAACATTCCTCGCGATATCATATACCACGATTGTACAAGAAATATTCTACGTATCATCCAATTATTCGCTCCCAACGTCTTGAGCAAACCTATCGTAGCCGAACGCTCCAATATCAATATCAACAACCCTGAAATTACACAAAATCCCGACACGGCCAACATCAAGATGACAATGACTACAGCATTCATATCTAGCATTGCCAACCAATCGAATATCTGTGGCGTCAGAGTCTCTATCGTCTCTACCCTACACAATTCATCCGTCACAGTAGCATATTCTATCACCTTATCAAACAACGCCGAACTAGTTTGCTTAAGTTGCGAATAATCATCCACCAATATCTCAAGCGAGGTATATTGATTATCTTCCCAATGATTAAGTCGCTGTATATGCCTTATATCTGTAATAATATAAAGTTTATCATAATCCGAAAACGTAGTCTGATAAATTCCCGACACAGTAAATTTACGCGCTCGCAACTGATCTGTCACAATATACACCGTAAACGAATCGCCTATCTTCAACCCCATAGCACGCGCTATTGCTGTGCTTATCAATGCCGACTGACCACCTCTACTTATCTCTCCTTCAACCAAATTACGCAAAAAAAAATCCCAATTATACGTGCTATCAACCCCCTTCAACAAAACTCCCTGAAAAGCTTCGCTCGTATGAATAATACCTGGCTGTGAGGCAACATGTTGTATGTCACTCACATTGTCTACGGTAGATAGCAAACTATCCAATTGCTCCGTTAGCGTAATAGGTTGCATCTCAAACGATGAATAGTCCTTAAGCGATGTCACCTGTATATGACTACCAAAACCTATAATCTGATTGCGAACTTCGCGCTTGAAACCAACTATCACCGCAATAGATATCAACATCACAGCCAACCCCAAAGCTATACCTATCATAGCTATACGCACCGCAGGACGCGACATTTCCCGATTGCCACGTTCTTCCCGATTAAAGCGATTTGCTATAAATAGTTCAAATTTTGCCATCATGTATATCTAAACATCTAAAAGTCCACGATTACACCAATGCGAAAATGGCATCATGGCATGTGCGGCATTTACAAGATGATCTATAAGTTTATCTGGCGTATCAAGCAATGCATCGTCAAAATGATGTTCTGTCAACCACTGTTTCATTTTAAGCAATTCAATCGCTGGATGGTCGGATGCATAACCCATAGGAGGACGTTTAAGCGACTCAAAGCAAGTAAGATGGTCTCCAAAATACTGCTTAAAATCAGGTTGCCTCATTATATCAAACAATTCATCATACTCAGTATCAATATACGAACGAAATCGTTTAACTCCTTGATTATCCGCGCACCAAACACCTCCCGACAACATACAACTACCTGGCTGCAAATGAATATAATAACCCGAAAACAAACTGCGATGCCCCCCATTCATTGCTATATAAGTACCAAAATGACGCTTATAAGGCGATTTATCAAGAGAGAAACGAGTATCACGATAAATGCGAAAAAGACAATCCTTTGGTTGAAGATAACGCACCTGTGAATCAAATTTACCAATTTCATCAATAAGTACTGCTGTAAGATCAAGCACTGCTTGTCGTGCAATATCATATCGCTCGCGATTTTCTTGAAACCACGAGCGATTATTATTTTGTGCCAAGTCTGTCAAAAAAGGCAATACTGTCTTCAATCCCTCATTTCCCATTCCTAATTCCTCATTCTATTATTGATTAGCTGGCACCACAAAACGAGCAGTCACACGGTTACGTTGTTCTACAAATACCAAACGTTCGCCGATAAGTTTATCCACTATCTCCTTGGTATAATGACGAATAGTGATAAGTTCTACATCAGTATTATAAAGCACCTCATATTCATCTTTGAGTTCGTCTATCATGCGTTGGAAATTGATTTCATTATAGTCAACACAGAGTGAGAAACTAATTGCCGCAGTTTGCACAAGGCTTGATTTAAGACGATATGATGCAAGCACGCCAAATATTTTGCTGAGTCGTTCTTCTGCAATAAACGAAAAATCTCGAGGTGTAAGCGAAAGCAACACTTGATTGCGTTTATTGATATAAATAGGTGGCAAGTCCAAACGTTCTGTATAATTAGTAATTACCGAACCTGGTTCTGCTGGGTGAACAAACGACTTCACATGAAGTGGAATACGCTTATTCTGAAGCGGTTTCACTGTCTTTGGGTGAATAACCGATGCCCCACAATAACTGAGTTCGATGGCCTCTTTGTACGAAAGCACTGGGATGATTTCTACATTTTCATAGAGTTTTGGGTCTGCATTCATCACTCCTGGCACATCTTTCCAAATTGTCACACTACCTGCATCAAGCAAGTTTGCCAAAATAGCTGCTGTATAATCCGAACCCTCTCTACCAAGTGTTGTTGTCTGACTTGTCTTTGTTCCTGCTAAGAAACCTTGTGTAACAGTAAGTTGTTTGTCAAGAAATGTTTCACGACAAAGACCAAGACTCACCTCCATGTCGACATTAGCATCGCGGTGATTAGCATCTGTAATAATACATTTGCGCACATCAACCCACTCTGCTGGCAATCCTACATGGCATAGATATGTAGCTACAATTGTTGTAGATATAAGTTCACCAAACGACACAACTCTGTCATATTCAAAATCATAACTAAGCGAAGGTCGTTGCGACACTATCTCATCAAGTTGCGCATAAAGGTCTGCCATAAGAGTATCAATTGTATCTCGTTCATCGCCAAAAAGATCTGCAATGATACCCTCATGATAATCCACAATAGCTCGTATATGTTGCTCTATATCTGCCTTATGATTAAAAAAACTATTAACCACCAACTCAAATGCATTGGTCATCTTACCCATTGCCGAGATTACCACTACGAGTTGCTCGTCCGATTGTTTCACTATTTCGCAAAGATTGCGTACTCCATTAGCATCTTTTACCGATGCACCTCCAAATTTATATATCTTCATATTTTTAAAATATTTAGCAGTGAGTAGCAAATAGCAAGACTCACCATCCGGTGATTATAATTTAACAAGCAAAGTTACGATTTTTTTTTGAATTATGCAAATGCCTATTGCGCATCCCTCACCCACCCTTACTCATGCCCTTTTCACTCAGAAAAAAAATATAGTGTGCCGCCACCAACGACGACACACCAATTCATACAATTCCACCAATAGCAAAAAACTTATTCTGCCGTAGCCAATGGCGATGCTTGTGTATAAGTACGAGCACCTAATTCCTTGTCAATCATATAAAGACCATAACCATTATCTTTAATCATACGAAGATGATTAAGAATATCTTGCACGCCTTCTTCCTCCTCAACTTGCTCATCAATAAACCATTTGAGCATGCTTTGCGATGCATAGTCTTTCTCTTCTATGGCAATGGTATAAAGGTCGTTAATAAGCATAGTCACTTTTTTCTCATGTTGCAATGTATTTTCAAACACCGCAAGCACCGATGCCCACTCTGTTTCTACAGCTTCAATCGGAGCCAATTTCACGCGTCCACCACGTGCTATAACATGGTTAAAAAGAATTTGAGCATGGTCTTGCTCCTCTTTGAATTGCACTTGAAACCAATTTGCCATACCTGTAAAACCTGCATCGTGGCAATATGCTGCCATCGACAAATACAAATACGCCGACCACATTTCGGCATTAATCTGAGCGTTTAACGCTGCTTCTACTCTTGGATGTAACATATTCAATTAAGAATTAAAAATTAAGAATTTATTTTTTTGAGACATAAGAACATGATTTTTAACTTAACGCTAATTTTATTGCCAAAGGCTCAAAGACCGATGGTTATCCATTAATATTTTATTTATGATTAATTTACGATAATTTGCGTTTGAAAAAAGAAAAATCATGTTCTCCTGTCTTCCTGTCTTAATAAGTTAAATATTTATCTGTAATCTATTCCCCGAGGGGTCAACAACAACACCGTCCTCCACCGCTATACCTTTGTCCTCAAGACGTTTAAGCAATTGCTCACTCTGATAGCGCGATGCCATACGGATGCCAAAAGTAATGGTGCATCCAACCGCTGGCTGAAATCGCACGCGCATACCATTGTCGAACTCCACCATATCAGTTGCAACTATCGTGCCACAAAACAATTCAGCATAAAACTCACACATGCGCGCATCATCCACCGATGGCACAACCAATTCTGCCACCTGCCACATTGCCGTGCGCGACGCCCTCACTGCTCCACCCTGACGATATGCCTGCTTACGCGCCTCGTAGTCGGCATAATGTTTTTCCAAATAGTTATCTGCCATTACTATTGTCACCTAAAATATATCGGAGAAACACCGCTCCAACATTAAAAAAATTTGCGTTGATAATACCCATATAAGAGTCTATTCTGAATGCAAAGTTACAAAAAAAATCTGAAACCCTCAAACCAAACACAAACACAAAAAAAACATACCCCCCAAAAAAAGAACCCATACTACGGTTCTTCTGCAATTTAGTTGAAAAACCTCTAATTCAATATCTTATTTAGCCTAAAAAAACACACTAAAACATAATCAATGCATCATATTCTCCCCCTGTTCATAGGTCGCCAAAGGCAATCCGCGAAGCGGGAGGGGGGGGATAACTCCTCCCCTGTTTATAGGGGAGGTGTCCAAAGGACGGAGGGGTTCCAAAATAATAAACAACAACTTTTCAACCTTTATCCCCTTTATCTTTCTCTATAAGTACTCACAGTGCGTGCATCCTATCAGCAGCTAAGCTAAAAACCTAGATAGCGAAGCGTCTAGATTGCCTAGATCATCTAGAAAAACCATACTCACCAAAAATCCGGAATATCAGGTATTTCCAGAATATCCGCATAAAACACCCCTTTCAACATCCCCCTTTTCAACTAAATTAACGAAGCACCCATACCACAAGCAATCTTAAATATATGATAAATATATGATAAATATAGGATAAACATAGGATAAACATAGGATAAATATACTATAAACATACTATAACCATATCTACTATTTATCCAAACCCAAACTTTCAACTAACAAAAAAATGTCTCATCAAAGATAAATCCCCAAAATTGCAATACTTCAAATACTCGCATAGGTGCCAAAGTCTACACACTCCCAACAACATATAAAAAAGTATCTACATAAAATCACATAAGTTGAAATTTATTTGTATCTTTGCAGTTGAAATAAATTTCAACTTTTTTCATATATGTCACGCAAGTTAGATACTGAAGAAATCATACGCATCTCAACCGACGAGTTCAAACAAACAAAAAAAATCCCGCTTGTCATAGTGCTCGACAATGTGCGTAGTATGCACAACATCGGTTCGGTGTTTCGCACTAGCGATGCCTATGTGGTCGAAAAAGTGGTACTCTGTGGCATCACAGCTCAACCACCACATCCCGACATCCACAAATCTGCCCTCGGTGCCGAATTTAGTGTCGATTGGGAATATTATGCCGACACCAACGAAGCCGTAGCTGCACTCAAAACTCAAGGCTACGAGGTCTGGGCCATCGAACTAGCCGAAAACTCAGTCATGCTACAAGACTTCTTCAACCGCCGCCCACATTCTCCATCTGTTTCTAATGAGGTAGTCAAAGACGGAGGGGATTCTCAACTCTCAACTCTCAACTTTCAACTTTCAACTAAATACGCCGTTGTATTAGGCAACGAGGTCAAGGGTGTACAACAATCCGTCATCGACCAATGCGAAGGCTGCATCGAATTGCCTCAATTCGGCACCAAACACTCGCTCAACGTCAGCGTCACTGCCGGCATCGTTATCTGGGAATTCTTTAAAACACTAAAAATCTAAAGACAAAAAGACAGGAAATATAAAAAAGACATAAGAACATAATAACAAAATTTATTATACAATATTTTATGTTATTCTGTCTTCTAAAAACAAAAAATCATGTCCTCTTGTCTTCATGTCTAAAAAATATGTATTATGAAAAAATTAGTTATATTCGACCTTGATGGTACGCTACTAAACACATACGAAGACATTGCTGCGGCTACCAACCACGCCCTTGCGATGCATGGCTACCCAACCCACTCAACACCCGTAATCAAAAGTTTCGTGGGCAATGGCATCAACAAACTATTCGAACGCGCCCTACCCGAAGGCCACAAAACAGAAGAAAACATACTGAAAATCCGTGCCGCGTTCATCCCTTACTACAACGAGCACGGTGCCGACTTCACTATGCCTTTCGAAGGCATTGTCGAACTACTCTACACCTTGCAACGCCTCGGCATGAAGTTGGCTGTAGCATCAAACAAATACGAACAAGCCACTAAAGCCCTCATCGACACCTATTTCCCCGAAATCGAATGGTGCGCCGTGCTTGGTCAGCGCGAAGGGGTGCCTACTAAACCCGACCCCACAATCGTCAACGAAATCCTCGCCACTGCTGGCATCACCGACCGCAGTGAAGTGCTATACGTAGGCGACTCAGGCGTGGACATGCAAACTGCCATCAATGCCGGCCTCGACGCCGTAGGTGTGTCATGGGGATGCCGCTCTCGCCAAGAACTCGAAAGCTTCTCACCCCTCGCCGTAGTTGACACCTGCGAAGAGATATTTTCATTAATTCAATAATAAAAAGACATAAGAACAAAATAAACAAAATTTATGTTTTTATGTTATTTTGTCTTTTAAAATAATTGCTCAAAACAGACATTTTGAGCCACAAAGTGCGCATTCTCAAAAAAAATGTGCACTTTTTTATATTTTCATATGCTCACTTTAAAGAAAAATGTGTAACTTTGCACCGAGTTTGTGCCATGATAGGCTTCACCTCAACAAAGCACAAAAAGAAAACTAAAATAATCGTGCATTGTGCATTATGCATTGTGCATTGAAAAAAAGTCTAAAATATGATTAAAGAAAATTTGATTCGTCTGTTCGAAAATAGCATGAAGAACAACTGGGAACGTCCTGCTATGACAGACTACATGGAGAAAAAAACTTACACCTACGGCGATATCGCTAAAGAAGTTGCTCGCCTTCACGTGTTATTCAAAAGCATCGGTTTCGAAAAAGGCGATAAATTGGCTCTCGTGGGCAAAAATGGTCCTAAATGGTGTACCGTCTACATCGCTACAGTGACTTATGGTGGTGTTATCGTGCCTATTCTCCAAGACTTCAACCCTAACGATATTCAACACATCGTCAACCACTCCGACGCTAAATTCCTTTTCATTAGCGACAACTTGTGGGACAACCTCTTCGAAGAAGACCTTCTCTACATAAATGGTGTATTCTCGTTAAATGACTACCGTTGCATCCACCAAAAAGATGGATACTCAATCCAAAAAGCCTACAAAGCTTGGGACGAAAACTTCCAAGAAACATTCCCTAACGGCTTCTCTGCTGCCGATGTGCTCTACCCTACAATACCTAACTCTGAAATGGTATGTATCAGCTACACTTCTGGCTCTACTGGTTTCTCTAAAGGTGTTATGCTCTCGGGTAATGCTTTCGCTGGCAACATCACTTATGGTATTTCATCTAAATTGCTCGGCCCTGAATCACGCTGCTTAGCTTTCTTGCCTTTGGCTCACGCATACGGATGTGCTTTCGACTTCCTCACTGCATTCTGCTGCGGTTCACATACTACTTACCTCGGCAAAATTCCTTCTCCTAAAATCTTGATAAAAGCTCTCAGTGAAGTGAAACCTACTATCATCTTCACTGTACCTCTTATCATCGAAAAGATATATCGCAAACAAATCCAACCTATGTTGGAGAAAAAATCAATGCAATTCATGTTGAATGTGCCTCTTCTCGACTCAACTATTCTCGCCACTATCAACAAAAAACTCACCGAAACTTTCGGTGGCGAATTTAGCGAAGTCATCATCGGTGGTGCTGCATTGAACCCTGAAGCTGAAGAATTCTTCAAAAAAATCGGTTTCCGCTTCACTGTTGGTTACGGTATGACCGAATGTGCTCCTCTCATTAGCCACTCGTTCTGGCACGAATTCAAACTCCACTCTGTGGGTAAAATATTGCCAACTATGGAGGCTAAAATCCTCTCTAATGATCCTCAAAACGAAGTGGGCGAAATCATCGTTCGTGGCGAAAACGTTATGCTCGGTTACTACAAAAACGAAGAGGCTACTCGCCTCGCTATCGACGAAGATGGTTGGCTACACACTGGCGATATGGGTACTATGGACCTCGATGGCACTATCTACATCAAAGGTCGTAACAAAAATATGTTGCTCGGCCCTAGCGGTCAAAATATCTACCCTGAAGAGATCGAAAACAAACTCAACAACATGCCTTTCGTAATGGAAAGCCTCGTGCTCCAAAACGCCGAAAACAAACTCGTTGCCCTCGTAGTGCCTGACTACGACGCTATGGATGAGGCTAAACTCACTACTAAAGACCTCGAAATGGTAATGGACGAAAACCGTAAAGCTCTCAATGCTACTACTGCTGCATACGAAAGCATTACTAAAATACAAATTTATCCTAGCGAATTCGAAAAAACTCCTAAAAAGAGCATCAAACGTTTCTTGTACGTCAACCAACTCAAATAATAAAAGAGACGCAATATTTTGCGTCTCTTTTTCGTTATTTAAAACACTAAATATATCATTCTTTCGCCAAGATATGCCAGGCATAGCGAGGCGTATCTAAAAAGTAGGGACGCTCGGCTCGAGCATCCGCAATTTGTCCTCATGTCATTCTGTCTAAAAAAATAAAAATGAAAAAAACAATCCTCGCCACACTCCTACTCATCGCATCGTTCAAAGCCTTTTGTGGCATAGTGGACCACGACCTTATGTATCAAGCCTACCTCAACAACAACATGAGCGTATGGAAAACTGAACTACAAAAATACACCACATCACCCAACCTCACCACTACCGACAAACTCGAGATAAGCAACTATCTATATGGCTACGTTGCCACCCTACTCATCGATGCCGACAAAAACAAACAAGAGATAAACGATTGGATTGACTTATGGGAACAATACCTCAACGATATAGAGCAAGCCACAGGCAAAAACGCCTACGTCTATGTCTATCGCTCTTCAATCAATGCCTATAAGAGCAAAGTGAAAGCCGGAGGTATGATGGTGTGGGGACCACGAAGCCTCACCGAACTAAAACGCGCTCTAGTCGCCGACCCTAACAATCCACTCGCTAACGGACTAAAAGGCAATATGTTGTTCTACATGCCATCATTCGTAGGAGGCGACAAAGCCGAATCCATCAAATGGTTCGAAAAAGCCCTCGCCGGCATCTCCAATACCACCGACAAAACATTCCGTTGGAACCGCTGCGCCATAACCCTCTGCCTTGCCCAAGCCTACGAAAAAACAGGCAACAAGCAAAAAGCAATCGACATCTGCACCACCTTCCTCCAACTCGAACCCAACTACACCTACATGCGCAACACCTATCTCCCATCGCTAACACGATAACTTCTTAATTTATATGTTTATTATTGGTTTACCGAATAAGTGCATATCCTCTGGCAGTTTATAATCGAGTTTACCTCCATTAGCGCGTAATTGAGCAAGTAATTTCCCCAAAACATTGCAACCAAAGTAAAACTGCTTGCCATCAAGTTCGATCAAACGTGCACCCCAAAAGAGATTTGAAGAGTAGTTTGTGCCCGTAGCATCCTCAACGGGCAACTTACCTTCGCAAGCGAACAAATCTTTACGAAACAACGCATTGTCACGATATTTAAGCATCAAACAATATTTCATCCATTCCGACTGAATCTGCCTCCAATCATTACGATGAAAACCTCTGAATTTAGCTTTATACTCCTGCTTTTTGCGAGCATCAACACGGCTACCCTGAAAAAGATTATCTTTAAGCCAATTGTGTGCATCCTCACTATCCATACGTGCCATATTATATAGCACTTCAAGCTGACGGAACTCAAAATCACCATAATGCAAATAGCACGAGGTCTCTCCCTTTGGCACCATAGCCATATTATCCAACTGATAGAATGGTGTCCCTTGCTTGGTAACAAATGGCACGCATTGTTCTGCTGGATAGAGTCCGAATTTTTTCAACTCCATAAACTCTGACTCGCTTTGAGGTATAAGTGCATCGACATTATCAACCACGTCAGATAATGCTTTACGCAATTTTGCATCCTCAAGTGAACTTTTTATGTACTCTATTTTCGTCATCCCTAAAAACTGAATTGATCATACGACAATTCGCCCTTCTCGCGCAGCTCCATTAGCAATCGGCCCATAATGTTTTTACCGAAATACACATTAGCCTCAGTGTCAAGCACAGTTCCCCACGAATCTGGTTTTTTTCTGCGCGAAGACTCATTTTCGACTATATATTTATCGCCACTATCTGCCAATGCCTTGCGAAATTCGGCAGAGGTCTGATACTTATGATTCAAGCAGAATCGCATCACATCAACTGCAATATCTCGCCAATCAGCACGCTCAACGCCTCGTTTTGCAAAACTCTTTGCCTTCATCTTCAACCCCATATTTGGTATCAACTTAAGATACGCTGCTCGCTCTGCCTCATCGTTCAGACGGATATAATGATACAATTGTTCTACACAAGCAAACTCAACACCATTCACCACCATTGGCGTTTTTGCAAAATTAGAGAATATGCCCCACTCGGCTGCTGTCGACGTAAAACCTATAGTCTGCTCAGCTGGATATCTTTCTACAATATTGTACTCAGGATAATACACAGTTTATTACAATTTAATTACTTCTTATTTAATTACTTTTTCAGAACCTTCAATAAGTTTATTTTTCTCATCACATTCAACTTGCTCAATCTTTACAATGTTGATGTCATTTTCATTCAAAATAGCTCGATTAGTATCACCATCTGGCTTTGACTGCGAGTGTGGCCACACGAGACATACAACTCCTATCTTATTCAAAAACTCCGATGCTGCATTCTCGGCTACGGCATCTGCCTTGCCAATCATCTTCTTTAGGGTAGAACGTTGCCCTGTGAGTAAATTGCCAATATACTTACGAAAATACTTCCCTTCTGCAACAGCTTCATTAGGTATTGCCTCACCCACAACTTTTTCTGCACAAGCAACAATCTCTTTATTCACTGGTTTATTTGAAAATATATGATTGTCATCAGTAAGCAACGGAACCTCCACAGTGTAAACATAACAACTACTTTTGCCATTAGCTTTAGCTGCCTTCGATGCATATAGCGCTGCACTCTTATAGCTTGATGAGATATAAATCCCTTGTCCAAACTTAGATTTACCCTCACCCTTACCTAAAAATGAGAGCGAGAACTTATCAAAAAGATAACAAGTGCCGTGATAAAAAATTTCTATCATATTTGCCATATCAATAAAGTTATTTAAGAGTCGTACAATAACAACACAAAATTACAACTTTTTTTTAAATTATCAAAAAAACATCGCAAAAAAAAGCGAACACTCCTTAATTGGAATGTCCGCTTTTATTTTATCTCACAAACTACATTAGAACAATGTTGCAATAAGTCTGATATCAAGCATCCACAATACAAACAAAGCAATAGCAACAACTGCCACGATAACCGAAATTGCAATAGCCCATTTGCCACCTGCCGAGATTTTCTTAACTGGCGCATATGGGTCAACAAGTTTCATCATTGGGAATTGTGCTTGCTCTGTGAGGGATGAACCAAACATTGCATTCACTATTGCATCGGCATTTATAGCCCAACCATTAGCATTGAGAAGTGGAGCAAGGTTACGTTGGCGCAATTTAAGCCATGCCAACACCATCGATGGACCTGAAACTACCAACAAAATTGCAATTATCGACAAAATCAATTGCCACCATGAGAGAGCCGCAGCTCCTTTAGCTACCGAAGTCAAAAAGTTACCAATAAAGCCTAATGCCATACCAATGGCAGCAAAGATACCGGCAAATTTGGCAATATCAAAAGGTTGTACTTTGTCTGGTGTTTGTCCTTCGGCTGGTTTAGCTGCCATATCTTTTTGAATATTGGCTGTCATATTGTTGAATGATTTTGCCTCTTTCTCAGCTGCCGATTTATTGATAAGATTAACAATCCAATCGCCCAATTTGCGGTAAGGGCTCCAAAATGCTTGTCCAATTGAGATTGGATTATCAATAATCTTAGTCACTTCGGCATCCCAGTCGCGACCTTGACGGTCATAAAACAACGCATTTTTACCTACTTTGAGGTTCTTAATATCACCTACTGTCACTGCCGCCACAATTTGCATTGTCTGTCCTGTTGGTTTGTATGTACAGTTGCAATATACAAGGAACATACCGCTGGCTGGCGCTTGAGCATTGTGTTTTACCGCATCGTTCACTCGCAAACAAAGGTTACATGCGCGTTGGTCGATAACCAATGTACCAGCTTGGAATATAGCCCAAGGTGTCTCGCCTTTTGCTGCACGACCAAGAAGGGCTTTACCACGTTTTGCATAAAAGTCCTGGAACGACACATAGTTACGCAACAAAGCATAGAAATCACGTGTGAGCAAAAGCAATTTTTCGAGCGGACGATATTGCGATTGTGCATCGGCTAGTAGTTTTGCATTTGCGCCTTCGATAGCTGCTTTTTCTGCTTCGTAATCGGCTATTTTTTTACCCATTTCGCCAAATGCCTCTTCGGTCATACCTGGCACTGCTGCATCTGCAGGCAATGTTGCCAAACCAAGCACTTGCATACGCGCTGTTGCAAAATATTGTGCATAAGCATCTTTACACGCTTTGTATGCTGCTGTCACTTCGCCCGAATATGGTGCCTCTGGCACTGCTTGAGCCTCTACTGTTACCGCTCCGATAGCTGCACGCACTGCATCAAGAGTAATCACGCCATCTGTAGCTATTTTTTCTGCTACCACACGGATAGACTCATCTACAATATCAGCAACATTCAATTGTGCTTCGCCCTTGAGCAAGATATCAGGATTAGTCAATGTTGCACACAACCAATTGGCTGTTTTTATCACTTCTTGAACGTGGAGTTTACCATCGTTGTCTGTATCAATAAGTTTAAGACTTGTTTCGTCAATCTCCAAACCTACTGTTGGACACGACAATACAGTCCACATTTTTTCGTCCAATTCGCCCAAATGACGAATATCTTCACCCGACTGAATTTTCACTCGAGTCGAACCGCCTATAGAGGCGTATGTCCATTTATAATCTGCCATATATTAATATAATTTATTTTGCTTGATGAATAGTCATTTGTGGGAATGGGAATTCTATGCCTTCGTTAGGGAAGGTTGCATAAACTTTTTCTGTAAAATTGAAGAATACATCCCAATAATCTGCCGATTTCACCCATACACGAACTGTAATATTAACACTGCTATCAGCCAATTCGCCAAGACCAATAAAATGAGCTGGATCTTTAAGAATACGGCTATCTTCAGCGATAAGACGCTCAATAACATCTTTCACTTTTTTATAGTCTGTGCCGTAATCTACACCAAATTTAAAGTCAACACGACGTGTTTCTTGATGGCTATAGTTAACCAATGTGCCTGTTGCAATAGCATTATTTGGGATGAAAATCACTTTATTATCGCCTGTTGTGAGAACTGTATTGAATATTTCAACAGATTTCACTACGCCCGAAACTCCTGCTATTTCAATAAAATCACCTACTTTGTAAGGACGCAACACAAGAAGCACAAGACCTCCGGCAAAGTTTTGCAAGTTACCACTCAATGCCATACCGACTGCAACACCGGCAGAAGCAAGAAGCGCAGCAAATGATGTCATTTCAATACCAAGGGCACCTACTATTGACAAAAACAAAAGTATGAGGAGAAGTATATTAACCAAACTACCCACAAACGAACGAACAGCTCCATCTACTTTACGTTTTTCCATCGCTTTTTGAATAAATTTATTAACAACTTTAATCAAATAACGACCTACAAAATAAACCACAAGGGCAATCAAAATACTTTTACCCAACGACAATGCTCCTGAAACAACTTGATCTAATAGTTGTTGCCAATCGATTTCTGTTTTCATAAAATTTAGGTTTTTTATTAATTAATATTAAGATTTTATAGTCCTTGTTTTTTCGCCTCGTTCCATATCTCATCCATCTCGGCAAGGGTCATATCTTTGAGGTTGCGTCCTTGCTTTATTGTCTTCGCTTCGAGATAGTTGAAACGACGGATGAACTTCTTGTTTGTGCGCTCTAATGCGTTTTCTGGATTGATTTTATACAAACGAGCGGCGTTTATAATCGAGAACATAAGGTCGCCAAACTCTGCCTCCATCTTGTCGCCATCGCTTACTGCTACCTCGGCTTTAAACTCTATTATCTCTTCTTGCACCTTATCCCACACCTGCTCGCGCTCTTCCCAATCGAAACCTACGTTACGCGCTTTATCTTGTATTCTATGCGCCTTAATCAATGCTGGCAAAGCATCTGGCACTCCACTCAACACCGACTTATTGCCCTCTTTTTCTTTCAATTTTATCTGCTCCCAATTTTGGATTACTGCATCTGGCGTGTCGGCATTCACCTCACCATACACGTGTGGATGACGGAATATCAACTTGTCGCACAATGCATTGCACACATCTGCTATATCAAATTCATCTTTCTCTTGCGCCATAAGTGCATAAAACACTATGTGCAAGAACACATCGCCCAACTCTTTTTTGATATTAGGCATATCGAGTTGCTGTATGGCATCCACAAGTTCGTATGTCTCCTCAATCGTATTGCAACGCAATGAGTCAAACGTCTGCTTACGATCCCACGGACACTTCTCGCGCAATGTCTCCATCACGTCCAACACTCGCTCGAATGCCTCCAACTGTTTCTTTCTATCTGATTTCATTTTTATTATTTATATTACCCCACCTAAACCAAAATTCATTAAAAATCTCACTCTCACTATATTCATAATCACACTCTTTACCTAACAACTCATAAAATGAAAAAATATTAAATCTTAACTTCTTAGCCTCATTATAAATCGCAAACTTTGGATCTTCTCTATCTATACAAGTAAATAACACATAATGTTTAGAATAGTCTTCTGATTGTGAGTTATAATATTCATCGAAATCCTTTTTATACCCCTCAAGTTGACCTGCTCTCAAAGGCGAATAATATTTATCTTCAATCAAAATTGCATGATTTTTCCCATTTACTTGTACTTCAACCCAAAGATCAATATAACACTCTTGTTTCCATACCTTAACATTCTCAAATACTACAGAATCATCAAGGTCTATTTCAAGAAACTTGGCTAATATCAGACGACAATAATTATATAACTTAGGTTTCTCTGGTTCTAACTTAATACAATTCACATCTGCCCGTCTCAAACACCAAGAAAGCACATAATCCATCACAGCCTCGGCAGGTCCATCTTTTTCTGAGTCATCAACCATTAACTTCGGAAGTTCTTTTAAATTACTCATATTTTTATTATTCTATTAGTTCCTCATTCCTCATTAAAATAAGGCCCTTTGTAATAACCCACCACCTCATATCCAAGTTGGTCGACGAACGTAAAGGTCATATTGAGCGACTTGTCATCAATCGAAATTATCTCGGCACTACCCTCAACTACATTGGCTTTACCTATTGCCGAACTGTTATAAAACACTTGCCAATAGGTGCCCCATGCTGTGTTTTTTAATTTATGTCCATAATAAACCGACATAGCATCATCTGCTCTAACCGACACTAAATAGTCGCCTGCAATTGGGTGTTCGTCTTGCATATCATGCACTCCTACAACGAATTGCACTCCCGATTTTATCTTACCTGCATCCACGAATCGCGAATCTACCGAATAAAATGTAAATTCAAAATAGTTGTGGTTCTCGCTAAACAAATGCCCCCAATTCATCATCACTGGCATTGCCAACTGACACGATATAGTATCGAAAGCCAACTCGCCATACCCACGCTGGTCTAGTGTATAATTATAAGTATATTCGCCCAAATACGATCCCGTAATAGAATCACCATCTGAGGTCAAAAGACCAAATCTGAATGTACGATAACCTTCAGCTGTATCAACTCTCAACTCACCACTTGCAATGTGATAGTAAATCGTGTCATGATACGTTGTATCTCCTTTAGGTATTTCAGGATAAATTATCAAACGAGATGAATCTGAATAAAGTTCATATGTTTCGCCCACCTCAAAATCTTTAGTCTTAGACAAAAATCTTGCATCTATCACTGCACCATAGCCCGAAGTAGAAGTCTCACTCACAGTATAAGTTGCTGGATATGCCAAGAATCGCAACAAATAATTATCTCCCGCATAATCTACATGCTCCACTTTCACTCGCTTTATCGCATACCCCGACTCCTGAAATCTGAAGCTACCTCCTTGCACAACAACTTTCTCCTTTTCACACGAACTGAGAAAAAGAGAAAGCAGTATAGCAATTATAGTTAATCGCCAACCGAAAAACAAACTTTTCGGCAAGTAATTACTCATTGTGAATTTCGAATTATGAACCAACGGTCTTTGAGCGTAGCGAAAAAATTATGAATTAATCAAAGACTCCACTCAAAGCCATCTTTTGTGTCTTTAATAGCAAAACCAAGAGCTGTGAGTTCGTTACGAATCTTATCGCTTGTAGCCCAATCTTTGTTGCGTTTTGCCTCAAGACGCATTTCGAGCAATAGGTCGATTGCTTTTTTGTATGCTTCGTTGCTACCTGAACCCGACTCTGTTTGAAGTCCAAGAATATCTTCAATAAATAATTTAAACACCTCTTTCAACTCTGCCAAATCTGCTTCGCTGATAGTGCCTTTACCATCTGATACTGTGTTGATTGCTTTTGCTGCTTCAAACAAGTGTGAGATAACGATAGGTGTATTCAAGTCGTCGCACATAGCCTCCTCGCAACGTTCGCGCAAGCCTGCCACTTCAACTGTTGTCTCTTTGCCTACTTGGAGTTTTTGTAGGCGTTCGTATGCCTCCATCAAACGTGCCAAACCTTTTTCCGATGCAACCAATGCCTCCGACGAGAAATCGACTGTCGAACGATAGTGCGCTTGAAGGATGAAGAAACGGATAGTCATCGGCGCAAATGGTTGAGTCAACAATGGGTGATTACCTTCGAAGAATTGATCGAGAGTGATAAAGTTGCCCAACGATTTACCCATTTTTTGTCCGTTGATGGTAATCATATTGTTGTGCATCCAATATTTCACCGACTCGTGACCCAATGCTGCGCACGATTGTGCAATCTCTGCCTCGTGGTGAGGGAACATCAAGTCCATACCGCCACCGTGGATGTCGAATGTATCGCCAAGATATTTTGTACCCATAGCCGAGCACTCCAAGTGCCAACCAGGAAAACCTTCGCTCCATGGCGATGGCCAGTGCATAATATGCTCTGGTGCTGCTTTTTTCCACAACGCAAAGTCTGCCGAACGGCGTTTTTCGCTTTGTCCGTCTAATTCGCGAGTAGTTTCGAGCAATTCGTCGATATTTCTACCTGACAATTTTCCGTAGTTATAGTCTTTATTATATTTCTCTACATCGAAATACACCGAACCTTCTGATTCGTATGCATAACCTGCTTCGAGAATTTTTTTCACAAACTCGATTTGCTCGATAATATGTCCCGATGCGTGTGGCTCAATAGATGGAGGCAACACATTGAGTTTCTCCATTGCTTTATGGTAACGCAAAAGATAGTGTTGCACCACTTCCATTGGCTCCAATTGGTCAAGACGAGCCTTTTTAGCAATCTTATCTTCGCCATCATCTGCGTCGTGCTCGAGGTGACCTACGTCGGTAATATTACGCACATAACGCACCTTATAACCAAGGTGTGTCAAATAACGAAACAAGATATCGAATGTGATAGCTGGACGAGCGTGACCCAAGTGGCCGTCACCATAAACTGTTGGACCGCAAACATATAGACCAACATTAGGCGCATGTAGAGGCTCAAACACCTCTTTCTTGCGCGACAAAGTATTATAAACGTTCAATTTCATATTTTGATATGTTTTATTATTATTCCAATCAATCTACAAAGTTACAAAATAATTATGAATTTTTTGCTATAAATGAGAGCAAAAAATTATTTATTTACAAAAAATACGGATATGTATCCGTGGATTCAATCTCGCGATTCTTGCGAAGCAAGAGAGCGAGTTCCTAAATAATGACTAACAAATTCCGTGAACTCTGTGAATTCCGTGTGCAATAAAAATTATATCTACCCATGTATCTCAGCAAGATAAATTTGCTCTGTCTGCCCCGGCGTTGGTATCAAATGCGCCTTACGCCCAATAGTATACAAATCCATTATCGACGAATAACCCGACCGACACACAATCTCCTTAGCCTCTTGCATATACCATTGCAACAACTCCGTAGGCAAATGTGGTATATAATCCACCCCATTCTTATGCTCTGCCAATCGCAAATCATCCGCCGGCAAACCCTGAATAATAAGAAATGAGGAACCATCTATTATCTGTAATCTGTAATCTGTAATCTCCCTCTCTAAATTTGTCCTATGCGGCTCTGGCCCCGAAAGCACCGCCACCACATCATATCTCTCCTTCAACCCCAACGCCTCTGCCTCTACTCGCACCTGCTCCCACTCCACCTTTTCGGTAGAGAATCTCGACAGCGGACCAATAAATTTCGTATTCTTCAGCAGTGGATATTTATGCGACAAATCGCCCGACAAATTATCCTCTTCCTCTACATCTGGTACCCAGCATTCGTCATAATGCCCAATAAACCAACGATGTAGTCGCCACACTGCCCACTCCATCCATTTCAACCCACGTGGCATCTTCACCATCAACTGATGCGTCACATACACCGAGTGCACATCCCGACACCACAACCCAAACCTATTGTCCGACACCACCACATCTATATCATACGTCTCCACAATCCTCTTCAACTCCTTATGCTCGCGCCATATACCTCGCAAAAAACTCGGCAACTGACGCAACATCGCACCCACTTGCGACTCCCCATCTGCATACCTCACCTTCAGTCCCTCAAACTCCACCCTCTCTAAGTGCGGAAACTCACGTCGCAAAAACTTCAAAGGATACCCATCCGCCGCAATCACCACCTCATATCCCTCTGCCAACAACCCCCTGATTATAGGCACACACCTCGTCGCATGCCCCAAACCCCAATTCAGTGGCGCAACCAAAACACGAGAAGATTTTATTTTTATACATGAAGACATGATAACATGATTTTTTTAGAAGACATAAAAACATAATAACATAATTTTTGTTCTTTTGTTATTCTGTCTTTTCTTGTATTCCTGTCTTCCTGTCTTTAGCAAATTATGCATTATTTAGTAACCTGTGTCTTAATCCCCAACGCCTCCACTCTATCCGCAATCACTTGCAACTCATCGCCTTCCACCTTATACAACGTATCATACGGCGTCTTTCTATCCAACGAATATAGCATCACCTCTTTCGGCTGTATCACCTTCAACGCCTCAATCCATGCCGCCACCTCTTCTTCCGTAGTATTATCCACCTTCACACCATTCACCTCACCACGCAAAAACAACGTCTGCACAATCACCTCACCCTCAAACGCACGCATATCCTCAATCACCTTCGCCACCGAATAGCGACCTTGAGGTTGATTAATAATCTTCACAGTCTCATCCTTCGCCGAGTCGAGCTTCTGAATATTATTATCCACCTTAGCCAACGCAGCGCGCACCTCATCCTTCCAAATCATCGTAGCATTACTCAACACCGAAATCTTCGCCTCAGGAAAATACTTATCCCTCAACGCGACAATATCATCAATAATTGCCGGAAAATCCCTATGCGTCGTAGGCTCGCCATTGCCAGCAAACGTAATCACATCAATACCCTCACCCTTTTCGGTAAGTTCAATCATTTTCTGCTCAACAGCCTTTTGCACCTCATCGCGCGAAGGCTGATGACTATCAGCGCGAAAATTCAATCCACACTCACAATAAATACAATCAAACGAACAAATCTTAGCCGTCTGATGCAAAAGATTAACACCCAACGAGCGTCCCAAACGACGACTCTTTATAGGGCCAATAATAATATCTGAAAACAACATAATTTTATATATATTTTTTTGTTACATCAACTTGCAAAGTTATGATTTTTATTTCACTCTGCCAATTTTTTTACCACTATTTTTTCTCTTTTTTTATACCCCTAAAAATACAATAACCCCCACCCTCATTTAAATATACTATACAGCAACCTGCAAGCAACCTTTACCCTACCTTCAAAACACCCTCTAAAATACAATAAGCCCCCCTCGCAAACCACCCTTTTTCACAAAACCACAACACCTCCAAAAATAAATCACCGCCACAACACCCATATTCCACAAAAAATTCGTAACTTTGCAAAACCAAGTTTCAATAAAAATTATTCATTCTTCATTCTTAATTTACATCGTGGAACTAACCTATACAATCAACCAAATCCAAGAGACCGCAAAAGCCGTAGTCCAAGCAATGCAAGGTCATCAACTATTCGCTTTCTACGGACAAATGGGCGCAGGCAAAACCACCCTCATCAAAGCCATCTGTCAAGAACTCGGCGTCACCGAAGAGGTCAATAGCCCAACATTCGCCATCGTAAACGAATACGAAGGCCACAAAGGCGCAATATACCACTTCGACTTCTATCGCATCAATCGTCCCGAAGAAGCCCTCGACTTCGGACTCTACGACTATTTCGACTCAGGCAACCCATGCCTAATGGAGTGGCCCGAATGCATCGAACCCCTACTCCCCGACGACACCATCAAAATCACAATCACCGTCATCGACGAAAACACCCGCCGCATTACAATGTAACATTACAACAACAATAATAATTTTTTAAAAAAAAGAGGACGACTAAAAAAATAGTCGTCCTCTTTTATTTCATACACTAAAATATTACTCTTGTGCAGACAAATTTGTAATCAACAATTCACCCTTATAATAATAATAACCCTCTGTGCCATCTTCAGCAACAGTGTAGATATAAAACTCCAACTCGTTTTCCTTCTTAGTTTTCTTGATCTCCATAGCTCCACCTGTAATCAAATCCCAACTAACAAACTCATCATTTTCCATATGTTGAATATACGATCCAATAGGAGTTCCTATTGCAATGTCAAAACCACCAATAATCATACCATCTTCAATAGGTTCCATATCCTTTATTGGGTATATACCCTCTGCAGGCAAAAAATTATCCGCCGACTCAGAAACTAATTCAAACACCAAAACATCACCATTACCAAAAGGTTCACCCGTAATAACTTCACACTCCTCAGTAGCAAACATCAACAAAAAACTATGCGATGCATTCGAATAACCCATATCCGCACCAGTAGCATACTGCGATGTCAACGCTTGTAAGCGCACAGTACCCTCAGGCAATATTGGTTCTTTCTCATCATCATCGTCAATAGGTTTTTGTTCACAAGAAGCCAAGCCCATAACAAGGCAAGCAAAAATAGTAAAAAGATAAAACAATCTCTTTTTCATAGATAATTAGATTTTTTTTAGGTTAAAAAATATTATTTACGTACACGATTTTTCAATTCACCAAAATAAACCATATCTGCCACCGATGCTCTTTCAAGCTTAATAGATTTAACTCTACCCTTGTCAGTCATAGCAGGTGCATATTGAGGAGTTGATTTATCTGCAATTGTCACAGTACCCTTATATTCTCCTTGGATTTTTGATCCATAATGCGAAACAACATCAAACTTAACACCATCTTCTGCCACAACCACAGTACCCGATGCAACATAATAAGCTACAGAATATTTGCCACTTGCATCCATATCTGTTGCCACAAACGAAGCATAATCATAATCATTATCTCCACCTGGACTTGGCACTGCAGTCCAATCTGTATAACCATCCTTCACTGTATAAGTTCCATAAGCATCAACACCCGAACCAAGAGGAGCACAAAGACCAAAGATAGCATACCACTCTGTACCTGTCAAAGTCATATCAACATATTCAGTACCATCACCATAATAATCTCCCCAGTTATTCATATCACAATACTCAAACGTTGCAGAATACTCACCCGCTGTTGTTGGTTCATAATCCCAATTCAAACTACCTGTGCCATTATCTGGATTTTCTTCTTCATCATTGTTCGCAAATTTCAACTTACCGCTATAATAATAGGTTGCTTTCGAACCATCATCAAAAGTAACATCAGCATAAACTTCAGCTTCAGCAGGAGTACCAAACACTTCAACATAACCCGAAACCATATACTTTGTAGCAATCATCTCATCATCTTCGAATACATAAGCAAAGCAACCTTGAGGAATTACATAGTAGCCTTCTTCATAGCCCATGTCTGCGCCGAAATCCCATTCCCAGCCAGCCCAAGCATAACCATCTTGAGGGTCTTCAGCCAATGGGAATTTACCAGCAGGGAAATTATTCTCTACTGTTTTTGGAAAAACTTCAAGATATACAAAATCACCTGTGCCATACGCAGCAGTACCATCTGCTGTCATTTCAAGGTCTTCTGTAGTAAACGACATCCAAAAGTCATTACTTACACCATCGACATATTGATGACTATAAAAAGCATCATGAAGAGTAGTCATTTGAGTTGCATTTTTTTTGTCTTTACCCGAAACACCAGATGGGTCACAAGCAACAAACAACATAGCACAAGCAACAAGTACCACAAAAAAAGAATAGATTTTTTTCATTTGAATAGATATTTAAAGATTAATATTTTTACTTTCGAACCACAAAGATAGATATTTTTTTTAGAATAAACAATATTTAGCACCAAATTTTCTTATTAAAGCGAAAAAGAGACTGATTAAATGGAATAATCAGCCTCTTTTTGAGATATACCTTAACGATAAATATATTATTTAGTAACGCGTTCGAGCCATTTAACCATACCGAGCATTACACCCATAGAGAGGAAGCAAACACCCAAGAATACAGTCCAGCATTGCCAGATTGGCCATGCGTTATACATAATAGGACCAAGGAACAAGAAAAGGTTACCAATTGCTGTAGCCGACAACCACAAACCTTGGCAAAGGCCAAGAAGGTGTTTTGGAGCAACTTTTGATACAAATGACAAGCCAAGTGGAGAGATAAACAACTCAGCAACTGTCAAGAAGAAATAAACAACAATCAATACCCAAACACCAGAAATTTCACCTGGATTAGCACGGAACTCTGTAGCTGAAGGATAATTCATTATATAAGAATAAATAGCCAAGAATAAGAATGCCAAACCTGCAATACCCATACCGATAGCAATCTTACGAGGAGTAGAAATTTCAACACCACGTTTAGCAAGCAAACCAAAGAACCAAACAATAACAGGAGTAAGAGCAATTACAAAGAATGGATTAAGAGCTTGGAAAATCTCAGGAGCAACAAGAGAAGTATCCACAAAGTCACGTGCAAAGAATGAAAGTGACATACCATTTTGGTGGAATGAGAACCAGAAGAAAATAACGATACCAAGCACAGCAAACAAAGCATAAAGACGTTGTTTGATTTCAGCAGCCATAGCAGCTTTTTCTTCAGCAGTATATTCAACACCTTCAACAGCCTCTTTTTTAGCAGGAGTAGGGAATATTCTTTGATTTGCAAAGAAGATAGTCAAAGAGATAATCATCGCTGCTACAGAAGCAAAGAATGAATAGTGAACACCAGTATTAAATACATTCAAATAATTTTGAGCAAAAACAGTCAAATCAGTTGGCATTTCACCGCTAATAGTAACTTTCTCTACAAGAGCTTGGAAGTTAGCCAATGCCTCAGGAGCCATAGCTGCTGCACTTGCAATATACTCATGACAAAGAGCTGGAAGTTGAGCATTGTAGAACATACCATTAGTTTCCAACCACCATTCACGAAGAAGTGGAGCTACGAATGGAGCAACTACACCACCAACATTAATAAATACGTAGAAAATTTGGAAACCTGAGTCACGTTTGTCTTTTGCAATACGAAGAGCCTCTTCTCCTTTTTTAGCCTCTTCAGCTTCAAAATTGTCATACATTTGACCTACGATAGCTTGCAAGTTACCTTTAAACAAACCATTACCAAAAGCAATAAGGAAAAGAGCAAAACAAGTAAGAGCAAGAAGCCACATGCTATTTTGTGGAGTTGCAAGAATAGGAATTGAAAGAATCACATAACCTACAGCCATAATAACAAGACCTGTTTTAATAGTGCCTTTGTAATTTTGAGTGCGGTCAGCAATGATACCACCTACCAAAGCAAGCACATAGATACCTGCATAGAAAATAGAATAAATAAGTCCCGCTGTACCTTCGGCAAGACCGAATTTTGAGCAAAGGAACAACGCCAATACAGCGTTCATGATGTAGTAGCCGAAACGCTCACCCATGTTAGAGAGAGCCGCAGCCAATAATCCTTTTGGATGACCTTTAAACATAAAAAATTAAGTTTTAATTAGTTATTGATATTAGAATTAATTGATCTTCAATTCTTATAATGCGCCATAAAAAGCGATGCAAAGTTACAAAAAAATATCCAAACTACCAAACTCCACAAAAATGGATAAATATTTATAAAAAAGAGAGATACCAAACAAGTATCTCTCTTTATAACAAACTTACTATTTCACTCTAATCTTATAACTAACCAAATCAGATTCCGATTGAATTTGCAAGATATAGAAACCTGACTTAATTGGTGCCGGAATAACAATCATATCACCTTCAACATCATAAGAATTCACTAGCAGACCCGTAAGAGTATACAGCTTCACATATCCTCCATTCAAACCATTTATCAATATAGTTTGATTTGAATTCAACAACGTTGCAGATATAGTTATATCCGAAGATAAAATATCATCCAAATCTGTCTGAGTAGTAGGACATACAGGACAAGATCGAGTCTTAACTAAATCAGATGCCCTTGTAACTTCAAGATAATAGCAATCTCCATCTTCAAAATATTGATTATCCCCAACATAATAATAAGAGTTAATCTCTCCTTCCAAAGGTTCACCATTTTTATACCATTGATAATCCAAAAATTCATAACCACCATTATTTTCTGAGTCCAAAATAGTTATAAGGTTATTAAACTTAGGCTGCAATAAAGTTGAACTATAATATACATCAAAGTTAATTGGTATAGAAATTTCATCACAAAAATCCAAAGAGTCTCTAACAACAATCGTTGCTGCATATCTATTAGGACAACAAGAGTCTGGTATCTCAATAGCAAATCGTTTCGCTACACTATCTACAGGAAGCCACTCTACATCTTCAAAACCATAACTTTTCGCAAAATTATTATATAAAACAGAATAAGCGAAAGGTCTACGTCTATCTGGTTCAGTCTCATAATTTATATAAAAGACACCTTCATCTGCACAAATAGATTCATATCTATTATCAACACGAACTCCAATTGGAGTTGTTTTAGTCACATTCAAGAGAATAAGACTATCACAACCTAATTTGACAGTTTTCAACCAAACCTCATACTCTCCCGTTTTATCATATATACGTCCATTATATATAACATCTTGGTCACCACAAATAGTATCACTAATATATGTCGGTTCTGGCGTAGGCATAAACTTAAGATCCATAACAGTCAAACTATCACAACCACACCAAGTGGTATCTTCTTGAGTATAAATGCCATCCTTCAAAATATATTGATTTGCAAAAAACTCTACATCTGCCTCACATTTCTCCTTATAAAGAGAATCAACTTTATCCGAAATAGGAGAAACAACATATGTAACTACTTTATCATCCAAACAAGCATCATTAGCAATACCTGCTTTCAAATGAATATTAATTATTCCGCCTTCATTCGGTACTACATACACAAGATTTTCATCCTGACTTTCGTATTTGCCATTATCTATATTCCAATAATAATTCTCACAAGGCTCATCAGTCGCTACTTCTTTTCCGTCAACCTTGGTATATACACAACTTTTATTGGTTAAAACAACTCTATTTTGACAACCATGAGGTTCCCATTTTATGTCAAAATCAGCATGAGGAATACGAGGTTGAACCAAAGTAGAAAGTTCAAAACCACAACCTTTCATACCAATATAATCCACTTTACAATAATAGGTCGTTGTATCATTACCTGGCACAGTAAGTGTTCGCTCTGTAGAGATTACAGTATTACGATCTGTTTGTTTAGTCCATGCATATTCAAAACCTTCTGGAGCTTCTATCGTAATAGAATCTGCATCACCACAACTACTATTTTTAATAACGGCATCCGCACAATCAAGAGTAAAGTATGCATAACCAGCATGACCTGTTTGACGACAATCTCGCGCAATTAATTCTATCTCTATCATCTGACCATGATACTTCGATATATTCATACCAATAGTAGTCCAATCCTTCCAAACATACGCATCATACACATTCCAAGCAATATCACTAGCCATAGGTGAAAATTCAAAATCACCACACGTCGTACTAATCGTTTTACCATTCTCATCTTTCAAACGCAATCTGAAATATGGGTCATTCTCAAGTCCATGCCCAGGAGCCTCCAATACTACAGCATACTTCATCAAGATAATTTTAGCTTGCATCGTATCTACTAAATATTTATATCTAATAGCCTCTGCTTCTGCTCCAATCTCCCAGTTACCCAAACGTACCGAAGCCAAAGAACCTTCTGGAATAGTTCGTAGTTTGTTACCCGTACGAGGGTCAAACTCATCCTGCTTCCAATTCACGGTATGACGACTACGTATATCCTTCGGTCCATAATCAATAGCATTAGCAGTAAAACCATTAGACACACCCAAGCCCGTCACAAAAAGTTGCGTATTTGGATCCCACGGAGTAGGTAAATCCAAACCACACCTTCCCATTAAACAAGTAACATCTGGATTATTAGCTAACTTAACATAATTTATACAATGGGCATCTGGCGAAAAAATAATTATATCCGTTTGCGTTACCCACGCACTTTTCTCATTCTCTCCACAACGTCCTCTAACCCTAACATCATATACTCCTTCTGGCAAATCAGGAATAATCACCTCTTTCTTAACAGTATAATCATCAAAAACCAAATTATGTCGTTGTCGCCAAGTGCGCATACCTGGAAGACGATATTCCAAATCATATCTTTGATGCGAACCATCCCAATTAATAATCAAAGTATCTGCAACAGCTGTAACCGAAAGATAAGTAGGTTTAGGACAATTTCCTGTAGTAATCTGAATATTATCAATACACATTGACAATTCCGATAAAGAATCATTCTTATTATTATTTTGCCAAATAAAAACAAGATAGAAAGTACTATTATACGTTATACCTTCAAGAGCAGAATGTTCTTGCCAAGACTCACTACCATACAATTTCTTCTGTGGTTTTTTAAGAGCTGTAGGCAAAACAGCCTTAGAAGAATTAGAATTTAAATAATCCTTTATTACATAATCAGGAACCAAATAATAGTTCAAGACAGAAACATCTCTAGCAGAACCTCCTTTCCATTCAAAAGAAACGTTAACCTTACAACGATCTGTCGTTATTGAATCTGGTTTAGGAATATATATAGGTCTATAAGCCATAACACAATTAGGTTTAGCACCATATGTCATAGTTTTACCCGTATCACATGATATATAGAGAGAATTATAACCCTCCACATAATCCAAATTACCAATCATCCATTGGTCCGCACACAATGGACCTTCTGAACCTGCATTTATAACCCAATTTTGATTCTCAAGAGAATCTTCAAAACCACAAGAATATGGCAAAGATATCTCATATGGGGAAGATTGAGAATATAAACGTACAGAACAAATCAATAAAACAAAAAGAATTTTCAGAATATGCTTTATCATAACTACATTAAATTATATCTTACTCAAATACAACTTGTTCAATCTCACGAGTACCATCTTCAAACAAGAAATCCAATATATATACTCCAGACATACCCAAAGTAGATATTAAATTTTCTCCTTCTTGCACATCAACCGATTTTACTAAGATTCCTGTAGATGTCCAAACTCTAACATTTGCAGCTTTAGGAGCTAAAACCGACATCACTTTATCTTTCTCAAATACCACAACTTTATCATGCGCATCTGCAGCCAAATCTTTTAGATCTGCTACACAAGACATAATAGAAACATTATCAGGCAAACGTGTTAATAAAACACTATATTCCGCATCCAAATCCAAACCATCTGGTTCATAAAGGATAGATGAAGTTGCTCCCTCAATTGGTTGTCCATTTTTATACCATTGGAATGCCACAAACTGATAACCTGATGTATCATTATCATTCCACACATGGTTATATTTCTCATTCTTCACTGCAAGTACATCATTCCAACGTTGAGCCAACACTTGTTTTGAATAATGAACCTCTATAGGCAAATCTACAGCCTCCAAACCACAAGAAGTTTTACCAAATTTAAGATTCAAATTATATACACCTGGAACAATACTATCAGGAATTGGTACAACAAGAGCATCTGGTTGAGGAATAACTTCCGAAGCAGATATATAAGAAACATTATTTGTAACCATCTTCATATCCACATCACATGACAAGAAATTACCAGAAAGAACGCTATATGGAATTATCAAATTATCATCATCCTCACAAACCCACACGGTAGAATCGAAATCAATAAACAAAGACTCATTAACCAAAAGATCCAAAATAGAAATACTATCACAACCATTTACTGTTTTAATTGTATCTCTATAAACACCTGTTTCTTTAATTACTCTATCACCAAAAATATATTCCTCATGACTACAAATAGTATCATATTTATAATGAGTTTCTGGTTTTGGCAAAACATTCAAATTTAATGTACTGATTACCTCACAACCATACTCATTCAACAAAGTATCAGAATAAGTACCAGCAACAAAAATAGGACTACCATTTAACATATATGGTTCTCCAAAACAAACTGTTGCATATGTTGTATCTTGAATCGCACCAATTTTTGGCAATGTCACAACAAAAGTTGTATCGTCGAAACATTTTCCACCTGCGATAAAAGATTTAAGAGACACAGTATAACTACCACCCTCATCAGGGAAAACATGTTTAGGGTTCTCATCAACAGAAATTGATCCATCTCCAAAATCCCATAAATAAGTATCACAAGGTTCACTCGTTTGAGTAACCTCTCCTGAAACTTGGTTAACCCTCACGATAGAACTATTATTAGTGAATCTCACAGCATTCTGACAATTTCCCACTTCCACTTTATGTTCAGCACCAGCCAAAGGGAAACGAGCTACAGCAGAAGCATGTAAAGTATAATAACATTGTTTATTAGTAGGTTGGATAACATCAAGATAATAAGTTAAAGTATCATTTGCCTCTACTGAAAATACCCTCTCTTCCGACAACGTATTATCAGGATCAGAAGGCAAATACCATCTATACAAGAAACCTTCTGGACCTTCAAACATATTCTTCTCACCCTCTTCCATATTACCACAACTCAAACCTTTAATTTTACCATCAGAACATCCCAATGTAAAATAAGCATATCCAAAGTGGGCACCTTGATTACAGTCATAAGTTTGCAATCTTATTTTTAAAGATTGACCATGATACTCTCTCAAATTGATAGCAATTGTAGTCCAATCTTTCCACCAAATATCAACACCAGAAGCATCAGCAACCAAATGCCAACCTTCGCCAGATGTATTCTCACCAGCAGTAAAGAAAGCTTCACCACAACCAAATTCATCCAAAGGTTGATTATTGCTTTTCAAGATTTGCAAAGTAAACCTTGGCTGATCTTGACTCTCATGATTAGGATCTTGCAAAATAACAGCATAGTTCAACAATAAAATTGCCGATTTAGTAGAGTCAACTATATAATCATATTCTATACATTCAGCTTCATATTTTACACCCCAGTTACCCAATCGAACTGAAGCAATCTCTCCATCAGGAACAGTCTTCAAACCAATTCCACCATCCATAGTACGAGCATCATATTCATCTTTCTTATAATGAATAGTATGACGACTCTCCATAGCCAAATAACCATAATCCACAAGTCCTGGAGTTGCCTTAGGATTACTAGTTGTTCCATAAAAACATCTATTTTCCAAATTCAAAAAATTCAAACATGTACCACCTGTTGAATAAATAAATTTTTCAAAAGATGACCAAGCACTATATTCATCACCACATCTCGAACGCACATAAAAAGTTGCAATACCTGCAAACAAATCTTTAACTTCACAATATTTAGTAGTTATACTATCAAGATAGATAGGAGCACTACCAGCACCTAAAGTATAACGGACATCATAAGCATCAGCATCACCTTTCCACTGAAAGATAACGTCATCACCTTTTTGAGCAACACTCAAATCTGTTGGTTTATTACATAAACCTACCTCTTTAATCAAAATATTATCAATCGCTACAGCAGGAGGGGTAACACCTACTACACCATTGCGCCATACAAAAACCAAATTATATTTTGTACCATCTGAATAAATAGTATCAGTAATAGAATTCCATGTTCTTTGACCAAGACCTAGAGAATCTGCGCCAAAAAACAATCCATATTTTTCATTAACAAAATCTGTTTGCAAGAAAGGAGATTTATCAATAGAAGCCAATAATGAAGTATCAACCTCATTTTCTGGCACCCAACATACATACAAACCATCTACATTATGCATACCGCCTGCTTGCCATTCAAAAGAAAACTCATAATAACCTGAATCTAAAACAAGAGGACGATAAGCAACAACAGAAGTCGGCTTTTGTACATAACTATTTGTCACACCTTCATCACCTGAAACAAACAACCCAGCATTACCAGTATTAGCACCAGCAACACCAAAGAACCATCTGTTAAAACAAGACGGGCCTTTTTTACCTGTGTTTAATTTCCACTCTTTATATTCTCTCAAATCTTCAAAATCAGTTTGATAAGATTTTGAAGTAACAAGTGTTTGTGCAGACATCTCGCCAACAAACAATAAAGAAACAACAAATAATAAAAATTTTGCTAATGTTTTCATAATAGATAAAAAACATCGTCAAGAGCCGAAGCTCTTGATCGATGTTTATTTTAATAGATTATTGTACTATAACTTTTCCTTGATATACATTACCTTCGCCAGTAATAATACGTACAATGTACACACCACGTTCAGACAAACCTTTAATTGCAACTGGATAAACCTCTGGTGTATCCTCAACTACAAGTTGTCCAACAGCATTAAATACTTCAACTAACATACCTTTACGTTCGTTTACAGTAAATTCTGCATCTACGTACAATGTATTATTTGCTTTAACTGGGTTAGGAACCAATACCAAATCCAAAGCTTCTACATTTTCTACATCATCTGCCAATAGAACAACTAATGTATGAACTATGATATCTTTACAATTTTCAGCTCCAATCTCAATAGTTTCTTTATATACACCAGGAGCTGTAGCTATATCATAATACAAGTCCATATATTCGTATGGCAACTCATCTGTAGTAATTGTATCTTTCACATAAGTAGTTTCACCACTTGTAACAGTAAGATTCAAAGTGATTGTTGAGTCACAACCATCAACAGAAAGAAGTTCTTTTGTATAAACACCTGTTGTAGTTAAGTTTTCGAATCCATACTCATTATATGACTCACCTTTACAAATGAATGCATTTACAGTTTGTCTCAAATCAGGCAATACTGTAGCATTGAGAAGAACAATAGAATCTTCTGCAAATGTTTCGATATATTGACCAGATTCTGTAATAGTTTGTTTACCGAATACATAAGATTCTCCGAAACAGATATTTACTTCTTCATAATCTGTTGCATTTCCTACTACAAGATTCAATGTAACAATAGAGTCACAATCACCTACTTTAGATTTCAAAGGCAATCTATATGAACCTGGTTGAGTCAAACCAACAAAACCGTTTCCATTATAAACTTCACCTTCTGCAATAACTGCATTAATTACAATATTTCTGTAATCTTCCAATACATTAGCAACTAAAGTTACCAAAGAATCGCAACCACCAGGAGTTTTAATCAATTTTTCGTAAGAACCTGATTTGTCAATTGTTTCACCATAGAAGTCATATGTTTCACCATAACAAATATTTACATATTCAGTATGACGAATTGCATCATTAACTTTAAGAATAAGAGTAACAATAGAGTCACAACCTGTAACTTGAGATGGCAAAGTTTCTGTATATGTACCTGTCAAATTATATTCTTTACCATTCCAGTTCAATGACATACCTTGACAAATTGTATCAAATACTTGTACTTCAACAACTGGATAAGCATTCAAATTAAGAACTACAATAGAGTCACAACCATTATGTGCAGTCAATTTACGTTTGTAAGTTCCGGCTTTAGACAAATCAATGAAATTATTCACATTATCACTATAAACACCATTTTCACACATATAAGCAGGTGTCAATTCAGTGATTTGCATTGGAGTAACATTTACAGTAAGAGAATAACAAGTATCCAACTCATCATCTTTTTGTGTCAAATTCCATTTAGTGAAATCATTTTTACCCACTTCCAAGTCTTCAGCTAGGAGAGAGAAGTATTCATTGTCATAGTCAGAAGTTTCACAAATAGTAGCTACTTCGTTATCTTCAGCATAAGCATTAATATGAACATTATCCAAGTGCATATCAGCTCTACCAAGAGCACCATTAGCTTCAACACAGAATGCAACCATAATTGCTTTACCAGCATACTTAGTCAAATCAATAGAATATCGTTCACCAGTATGAGGTATATCCAAACAATTAAATTCACCAGAATTCCAATTCCATACAGTTGCATTATCACGTTTCCAAGTTTTACCAGCATCATCAGAGATAACAATAGCAAACTTGTTATTAACATCATCCATAGATTGAACAGAAACAGTATCTGCATTTTGGTAGTCAGTCAATGCAAGATCGAATGACATGTGATACTTAGCATTAGCATCAGCCAAGTCAATAGCAGGAGAGAACAACCAATATGTATTAGAATAAGTATTAGTTGTATAATTATAACTACCACCAAATGTAGCTGTCATATTATTAGTAGAGAATAAACCAGACTCTGCTAATGCAACCTTAGTTGTCCAACCAGTAGAACTATTTGGTTGACTATAAATAAATCTAGCAGCACCATAAGTAATCACATCTGATATAGATGGCGATGTAGCACGAGTCCAATCTTCAGGAGTCAAACCTAATTGTTCAAACTCATCACGATAAAGAACACCACGCAATGTTTTGAATACAGTAGTCAAAGACCATTCAGATTGATCGAAAGGACCACAAACTGATTTCACTCTTACATAATAGTTTGTAAGTTCTTTAAGATTTTCAAACTTATAAGGGAAGCGAGCAACTGTATCAGTTAGAGCATTCGTAAAGTCACTATTGTCAGCAATTTGAATAATATATTCATTAGCATAATCAACAACAGTTAATTCCGCTGCATCAACTCTGATATTATCCACTTTAATATTGATAGGAGCAGTACATGTTTCTGAAGTTACTTCAATATCATCGATATAAACAACATTATCATAGAATCCATATTTATCGTTTTTGAATGCGATAAATGCACCTTGAGCATCTTTCAAAGGTACTGAACATTTAACCCAGAAGTTGCATCCAGTTAAGTCATCTGAAATTTTTGTTGTAGAAGTAATCTCCTTAGTTGTATATGGATATTCAAATACTTTGAGTGATTTAAATGTAGAAGGAACTTTTGGATCTGACATTGTACCTACAGTTATTCTACGAGCATAACCTCTATCACCACTTGTATAACCTGCATTTACCTCAGGATCAAGAGTTGTGTTATTAACACGTCCTGTGCTAGCATCGTGAGTAACACATCTCATCCAGAATGTAAGATAAAGAGAATCCATATCACCATCAAACAATGGAAGAGCTAAATAACCACCAGCCCAAGAGTTATAAGAAACTGGAGCAAATGAATCTGTTGGGTCATTAGGATCATCAGTTCCTTTTTGATTAAACTTAATAGCTTTTGATGAAGCTCCACCTGTACGGTCATAAACAGTTTTATCATTTGTAACCAATTGTGGTCTTACATATCTATAAGGATCAGACGTTGGTTGAATATGCGAAACAACATAACAATTAGAGAATGCTTCCTCATCGTCATAAGTATAAACGACATCAGTAGCAATTGGATTACATGGGGTTGTCAATTCAACAGGACCAACCCATTTACTTGTTGCACCTTCTCCACAAACTGTAGTTACATAAGCACGGTATGATGTCATTTCGCTCAAACCAGTAGCTTTAATAGAAGTAGCTTTAACTGTATCAATAAATACACAATCTTCTGCTGGCAATGTTGCGATATCACCATCCATTTGGTCAGTAACCTTAACAATGAATTCAGCATTAGATTCCATTGATTCCCAAGCTAAGTCAACAGATTCATTATCAAATCCTGTCATAACAAAGTTCAATGGAGCCATACAGTTTTGACGTTCGATTTTGATATCATCAATTGCGCCAGAACGAATTATTGCATCACCATCAGGTTGTGTGTTATTCCAATAGAATACTAAGTTATAGATACCTGCATCTTCGTCTGTAACAGTAACTTCCATTTGAGTAGTTGTCCAACCATTATTGTTAGCCATGAAGGCAACCTTTTTACCAGGAGTAAGATCGAATCTACCACTTCCTGTGATATTCATTGCATCTCTCATATCTGAGCTTGTACCATTCAACGCTTGAATTGAGCTATTTCCACCTTTGAAAGTTGAAGTTGAAGGAATCAACATAGCTTTCATGAAGTCAAATGCCATTTCTTCAGGAGCTTTTGGATGAGGCATACCTGTACAAGTCCAAGTATAACTGATATTATAAACACCTTTTTCAAGATAAAGAGTAATATAAGCCCAAGAATAAGACTCAGGCATCATTGTTTTATCCTTACCATTATTGAAATATTGCATTGATGAGCCATTATCATAAGAGATATACAATGCGCTATCAGTGCTTGATTTAGTTTCAGAAACCTCAAGTGCATCATCTACACCAATATACCATTTATCAGTTTGATCATCTTGAGCAAATGCCCATTTTGAATTCACATCAGCACCTTCAAAATTGCAATAATAAGGCATTTCTTTGATGAAACCTTTAAGTGTAGTTCTAGTATCTACATAAGACCAAGGAGAAACAGCAGTATCATTACAGAAAGCACGCATATAAATATCATATGTTGTAGCAGGGAGAAGACCTTTAGCTTCACCTGTTCTACCACTAAATTCAGTAACAACACCATTATCATAAACTGGGTCAAAACCAACTGCACCACATTTAAATTCATATTTAACACCACCATCGTGAGAGAAGGTATATGTCAAAGATGTATCTGAATGAGAAACAAATTGGAAATTATAAGGTCTTGGACAATCAGGTATCTCTTCAATAACAATATCATCGAGATAAACGCGAGCCATTTTAACATTCAAATCAAAATCAGATCTGAAAGCAACATGTTTACCTGAGCCAGTATAATTTGTAAAATACAATTCTTTTTTAGTGAAAGTACCACCATAAATTTGAACAGTATCAACAGGAACGAAAGAATTAACAATATCTGTTATATCTTCAACGACACCCATAATCAAATATGGTTGTTGATTGTATGTAGAAGAACTTGTATATGCTCTAGCAAAAAGAGTAACCATACAAGAATTCAAACTATCTATATCAATTTCTTCAGTAACAAGATATGCTACTTCTTCTTTAGATTTAGCATCCAAAGCAACACTACTTGAACCAGTGTTCGCATAAGTTACAACAGATGGATAGTCGGTGCTACCTGGTTTATAATAACCATTCCAACATTTTGGCATAAGACCAACATCGGTTGATGAAGTTGCATAATTTCTTTCAAAACCATCAGTGAAAGGCAAAGTAATCTTATTTGAACAAATAGTGCTAACTATCTTAACAGTTGACCATTCGCTCCAGCTATTGTCTTTACAAGTAGAACGAGCATAAACATAATACTCTGTATTAGGTTTAAGGTTGTTAAGAGTAGTAGTATTTGCAGTTACATCAATTGCAGTTTGATTAGCAAGGTCTTCTTCCAACAAGAATTTACTAGAACATACAACTTGATAAGGGGCAGTACCAGTAAGATTCAAATCAAAAGATTTATCTGCAATATTAGCAACTTTAACACCAGTATAACATTCAGGTTTAAAGCCATAAGAAATATCGTCAATATAAACAACATTGCTTTTGCTAAAATCAGAAACGAAGATGATATATTTACCTTGATTTCCGAGGTAGTCACCATCATATTTCTCAAATGTTACTTCATAAGGACGCCATTCCAAACCAAAGTTCAAAGTATCAATAGCTTCGAATGTTGCAAGGTTAGATGGATTTGTAACAACACCAACAATAATAGAGTGAGCATATTTATCAGAAGCATACGTTTTGCTTGGAGCAGCACCCCAGAATCTCAAACGAACATCCTTAATATCTTCAATTTCCAAACGAGGGCTAACAACATAAGCACCATTGAAAACTGCAGAAGAGCTAACCTCTGTTCTAATCTTCAATGAGTTCATACCACCTTTATTAGCATATTCACGAGTACAATAAGGGATGTAAGAAGAATTATTCATTGAAGTATTATTACCTACCAAATAGCAGTCAGGAGCAACGCCTTCACTGAAGAATTCAAAACCTTCAACTTTCATATCATTTGGAACTTGAGGTTGACAGTTTGTACGCAAAGGAATAACGCGAGACCAAACACCAACTTCGTCACCACAAATAGCTCTTACATAAACAAAATAACCAGAATTTGATTCAAGATTTTGAATAGTGCAAGGGTTTGAAGTCACAGTATCAACTCTAAAAATCAAATTAGGATCAAGTTTAGATTCTGCAAGTTGTTCTTTAGTCAATTTTTGTTTTGCTAAAAGGACAGCCCATTTATCATTTACTGCTGGTGACTCCCAAGACAATTTAGCATAGTCAAATGAAATCTCTTCGATTTTAACATTTTCAGGACGAGCACAAGTTTGAATTTCTTCGACCAAGATATTATCAATATAATATGATGCCCAAGATGTATATTTAGTAGATAATTTGAAAGCAATATGGTCGCCAGCGCCTTTATATTCATCTAAGAGCACAATATGGTTACTCCATTTGCTAGCAAGTTCATTATTCATAGGGATTGACTTAATTACCTCAAATGTAGTTGAGTCATTAGGGTCAGTCATCGCACCCACTAAGATAGAATAATCTGTACGACCAGAATAGAAGTCGAATGTAACTTGAAGTTCCTTAACAGATTTCTCCATTTTTGGCAAAGCCACATAGATATCTTGGTATCCAGAACGATTGGTGTTATTAGTGAGATACAACATTTTAGTTTTGTTGCCATCTTTTGCACTTGATGGTTGTTCGATATATGGATAATGCCAATACTCTACACTTGTAGGCTGATTAGGTCTATAGTTAGGGTTAAGATAAGCATATTGTTGAGTATACAAACATTCAGGGAAACCTTTTATACGTCCATCAGTTGAAGCTATATCTGTATATCTTTCAAAATCTTCAGTATAAGGCAATTTTTCATAACCTTTACATTCAGTCATATATTCATCAACAAAAGTCCATTCACCACCTTTAGAACCACAAATACTACGGATAGAATAATAGTATTTCACATTTGGATATTCCAAACCTTTAACCGTAATAGAAGGGATAGTGAGTGTATCATTGTGAATGTAAGTGATTTGATTTGCAGCATCACCTTCCATTTCATCTTTTGTATGTTTTTCGCTAAACAAACGGAATACCCAAGAATCAGCACCATTTGCATCCCAGCTAAATTTAACTTCAGAAGGATCTTCTGGAGTAGCAACAATCTTAATATTTGTAGGAGTTGCACATTCAGGAATTGCTGTATATTTCACATCGTCAACATAAAAAAGATTGTATGCAGATTTACCTGCAACAAGATCGCCCAAGCCCAAAACAGCAAAGAATTTACCTTTTACATCTGTATATTGATCTAAGTCATAAAATACGAATTTACCAACACCTTCATTCAAAGAAATTGTATCAATAGCTTCGAAAGTAGTAATGTCGTTTGCAACCGACATGAAACCAACAACAGCTTTTGCTAATTTATAAGAATCCTCAGGATTAGCAATATAGAAAGAGATACGTGTAGTATCAAAATCAAGTTGAAGTTCTGGGAAAACTAATGCAGCATAAGCACCTGCAAAAGTTTGATTACCAACTCTCAATTGATAAACATATTTAGAAGGAGCAGTTGCAGAATAACTACTAGATGCTTGAATAGGAGAAGAAGATGTAGCATACAAATGATTAAATAAAGCAATAGCACCTTTTGGTATGTAAGAACCAATAGTTTTATTACCATGTTTTACTTGATATGCATATTTAGAGTTACCTATAGAAGACGCCGCATCATGTCCATCAGCCAAAGTATAAGGCAATGTTGTAACTTTGTCGAGTGTACGAATATATTTCACATCACTCCATTCACCTACAGTATTGTTGCCACATGCACGTACATATACGTAATATTCAGTAGAAACTTCCAATCCCTCAACAATAGCATGATTAGCTATTTGTTGGCGAACAACATTAGACGCAGTAGCAAGAAGAGAATCAGCCAATGCAGTTTTAGAAAACACTACTTCATAATTTGCGTAAGGCGCATCAAAATTGAACTGAACAGAAGTTGCAGTAGGGAGAAGCATTGAATATTCATTTACTTTCATAAATGTTGGGCGATAACCAACAGTCAAATTATCGAATACAAAACAGTTACGATATGAGAATTTTGACAAGAAAGCAATATATCTACCAGAACCCGTATAGTTTTCAAAAGAAACAAAGCGTTCTTCTTTGTTTTGGAAGTACTTAGTAACAATTGTATCGACAGGTTCGAAAGTATTGATATCAGCAGGATCTTCAACAAGACCTACAATAATATCAAATTTTTCAGCATTGTAATTGTAAGTAAACAAAGACAAATACAAGTCTTCAACCTTAACTGTATCTCTAAGTTTAGGCATTACTGCATAAGCATAAGAGTTTTCAGGAATATAAGGTATATTACTAGTAGTTGAATAATAATTATCGCCATAAAAACACAAAGCATAGTCGTTTGTAGTTGAATAAGAAGACAAACTAGATGTACGGTTTGTGTTAATAAAAGGAGCATAAGCATCCTCAGCAGCAGCATAAGTCCAAGTAGTCATGCGTGTAGGGTGTGCTTGAGTTGCAGGCATTTCAAAATCTACTACATAAGGATTTTCATAAGTGAAGTCCATATAATTAACAGTAGTAAACGAACCCTCAATCCATTCACTATATTCTCCATAACAGTCTGAACGCATATAGTAATAGTACTTCACATTAGGTTGAAGACCATTTACTACAAATGTATTTGTTTGCATTAAGAAAACATCACAAACATCTGCTTTAAGAGAAGCATCTTCAAGTTGTTCTGGAGTAAGAGCAGTAGTTGAAACTTTAAGATTGAAACCTTTAACGTCCCAAGAACCTACCCAAGAAATACGTACAGAGTCACTTGTTTGATCACCAATAGTAACCTCTTCTGGAGCGAAACAGTTAGGAGCAGAACGAAGTTCTACTTTATCCAAAACGACACCTCTACCAAGATTATCTACAGCTTCAAATGCCAATTGGAAATATTCGGCACCACCAATAAAAGCCAAAGACAAAGTATCTTGAGACCATTTAGATATGTATTTATCATACTCTTTAAGTTTACTCCAAGCACCATCGGCTTTAGTTCTATACAACACTCTCAAAACATCAAAGTCATTAGTCCATCTATCTTGAGCATGTGCAAAAACAAGGATAGGGTCAGCCAATCTAGCGAAGCTAACTTTACCTTCTTCAACTTTACACAAGTTCGGAGTAACCAAACGTGCTACCGAATTTGTAGTAATGTTTGTGTCGGCAGAGAATCTCAAACGAGCAGATCCATCAAAAGCTCCCATTGGGTAAGAACCACCTGTTTCTTTCACCCATTGAACTTTACCAGAAACACACTCCTGAGTCCAACCATCAGGAATACCATTTTCAAAACTTTCGTTAAGAATACTTGCATACTCTTGAGCGGAAAGCAGAAAAGGCACAAATAAGATTGCCAATAAAGCAATCATTTTTTGTAATTTTCTTTTCATAGTTTTTTAGATTTAAATTAAACAATTATTGTGTTATTTTTATCAAATTAAATAAGGCAGAACCCAAAATGTATAATCAAATAAAAAACAACAAATTACACATTGGGATAATCGGGGCAAAGATAACACTTTTTTTTTGAAGGTGCAACTTTTTTTCATCATTTTGTAAAAAATATTAATTTTTTTTATAAAATCACAAAAAAAGTGGCAAACCAAGAGGTTTACCACTTAAAGAAATAGGTATAAAAACTATTATTATTTTGTTGCGTTTTCGAGACGTTTCATCATCACGAACATAAAGAGAGCAGAAAGGAGACACAATGTGACAAATACAACCCATACTGACCACAATGGAAGACCTGCCCAGAGGAAACCTCCTACTGAAACCAAAATATTACCAATAGCAGTTGCAACAAACCAACCTCCCATCATCAAACCTTTATATTTAGGAGGGGCAACTTTAGAAACAAAAGAGATACCCATTGGAGAGAGCAACAACTCGGCAAATGTAAGGATAAGATAAGTAAAAATCAACCAATAAGGAGATACTCGTTTTTCGGGTTTTACATCAATACCAAGTTGAGTAACAATAGTATTTTCTTCATAAGTACCGTCAGCAACAGCTAATTCAGTTGCTGTATAAACTTGTTCAAACAACTCTTTATTCTCTTCTGTCACTTTACTCATATAATCGTCTTTCTCTTTTTGGAATTTAGCAAGAGAATCTGCATCTTTAGCATTAGAAATATTATAAGCAAGAGATTCAGCTTTATTCACAGTAATAGTCTTAATTTGGTCATTTGGTGAATTCAAATCAGTTGAAGCAACAGCCATAACAACAAAACCGATAGAAGCAACCAACATACCATAAGCAATTTTACGTGGAGCCGAAGGCTCTTTACCACTCTTAGCCAATGCGCCAAAAATAGCCATAGACACAGGAGTAAGTGCAACTACGTAGAATGGATTGAATTGTTGGAAGATAGGAGCCGAAACAGAAATAGCAGCACCACCTACATTAAATGATTTATAAACAAGGTATGCCAACGCAGCCGAAGCAATAACACCAGAAATCATTTTAGCTTTAGCACTTTCGCTTTGGAAAATAGAGAATGATGCATAAACAGCAACAATAACCAAAACAAGGTTCCAAACATTGAAGAAAAGAGTTTCAAAACCAAATGAAGAGGTATTTGTAAACTCATCAGCAAAATAAGTAAGAGTCAAACCATTTTGGTGGAACGCCATCCAGAAGAAGATAACAACCGCAAATACCAAGCAAAGAGCGACAATACGAGATTTTGTTTCTGCAGGAGTCAAATTATCTTCAATAACAGCAGCTTCGCCTTTTTTCTTACCACCTTCAACGTGACGGAAAGTGAAACGGAAAGCATAATAAATAGCAATTGAAAGAATCAAAGCGACACAAGCCACGGCAAAAGCAAAGTGGTAAGCATCATTTGACGAATAACCCAAACTATTTTGAGCCCAAGCTTTGATACCAACAGCTGTTGTTGGAGCGAACAAAGAACCAACATTGATAGCCATATAGAACAAAGAGAAACCTGAGTCACGTTTGTCTGCATATTTAGGATCGTTATACAAGTCACCTACCATAACTTGAAGATTACCTTTGAAAAGACCAGTACCAAGACTGATAAAAAGCAATGCTGCCATCATCGCAATCATTGCCACTGTGTCGCCACCCAAAGGGAAAGCCAACAACAAATAACCAGCAAACATAACTGAGATACCGATAGTAACCATTTTGCCAAAGCCAAATTTATCGGCCATCATACCACCTACAAGAGGCATAAAATAAACTAAACCAAGGAATGTTGAATAAATCATTCCGGCTGTTCCAGCAGCCAAACCGAAATTTTCTCTAAGGAAGAGAGCAAAAACGGCAAGCATGGTGTAATAACCAAAGCGTTCGCCTGTGTTAGCCAACGCCAAAGCATAAAGTCCTTTTGGTTGTCCTTTAAACATAATTTCTTTAGATTTATATAGTTATTTATACTTAATCAAGTATTTGCGGCTGGCAAAGATAAGAAAAATTCTTATATTTGTGGATGTGCTTATCGGATAGGCATGTTCAATTTACTGAAAATGAGAAAATTTGGAGTTAAAATACTGCGTGGGCTTGTGAAGGTTGTGGGCAGGTTGCCCCTGAAGGTCCATTATTGGTTCGCCGGATTCATAACCTGGGTGTTGCGTGATGTCGTGAAATATCGATATGATGTGGTCATGATCAACCTTGCGAGATCTTTCCCGGAAAAGAAATATTGGGAACTGACGCCGATAGCTGATGAGTTCTACAAACATCTTGGAGAACTTTTTGTCGAGGCTATCTGGTTTGGTGCTTCAGACTACAAGCGCTTGTATAAAAGCGGAATAGTCACCATTACCAATCCTGAGGTGGTTAATCGTGTGTTTGAAAATGCACCAAATACCACAGTGCTGTTCTCGCATTGCGGAAACTGGGAACTTCTGGGAGGTGTCCTCGGCTACAGGACGGCTACGGGCGAGAAATTGGCCTTTGATGAAGAACATATCAGGGTGGTTTACAAGGAACTTCACAGCAAGTTTTCAGACGAGTTCTTCAGATTGAACAGGGTCTCTGCTCTTGAGAGAATGGGTGTGGAATGTACTGTAGAATCAATGCAGATCCTCAGATATGCCATAAAGAACAGGAATGAGAAGAAAATATATGTGTACATCGCTGACCAGTTCCCTTATGCTTCGTTGAATTATGAGGTAGGCCAGTTCCTCAATCAGCACACTCTCGGAATGCTTGGTGGAGCAGGAGTCGCGCATAAGCTCGGTCACGGTGTCCTTTATATGAAGATGAAGAGGGTGGAGCGTGGACGATATGAATGGACTTTTGAAACAATATGCGACGATGCTTCGAC